>JADZCA010000083.1 GCA_020851795.1 Planctomycetota bacterium
GGACGCGACGACAGCGTGTTCTGGCACCACGCCGAGGAGCGGACGACGCGTGGCGACACCCATCGAATCGCCGACGGGCCCTGCGTCACGCCCGGGCGCAAGACGCAGCCCCGACCTCGTCGGCTCGTGAATTCGGCGGGCTAGGCCGGCCGGCGTCGTGCGGCCGCGACGGCGAGCGCGCCCCAGCCCCCGAGGAACGCGAGCCCGCCGAACGGCGTGACGGCGCCGAGGGCCCGCACGCCCGTCCACGCGAGCGCGTACAGGCTGCCGGAGAAGAGGAGCACGCCGACGGCGAACGCGACGGCGGCGACGGCGAGCGCGCGCGACGGGGCCCGCTCGGCGAGGAGCCCGGTGCCGAGCAGCGCGAGCGCGTGCGCGAGGTGGTACTCGACGGCCGTCTTCCACCACGCCAGCGCCTCGGGCGAGAGGCGCTCGCGCAGCCCGTGCGCGCCGAACGCGCCGGTGAGGACGGCGAGGCCACCGAGCACGGCGGCGAGGACGAGGGTGCGGCGGGCCATGCACCCATCCTCGCCCGTGCCGCGGGGTCGGTCACGCCCGCGCCCGCGCGGTCCGACCGTCGCCGGCGGGCCGGGCGCGGCCCGGCGCGCCGGGCCGCCCGCCGACGCGGCGGGCTACGATCCGCCCGAGGACACCCGACGGTCCGCGTGCGGAGGTCTCCCGTGCGTCCCAGCCTCTCGACGATGCGGATGTCGTGGCACGACCTGCTCTTCGCGCACTGGCGCGTGCCCGTCGAG
The DNA here is from genome assembly GCA_020851795.1 of Planctomycetota bacterium. Lineage (GTDB taxonomy): Bacteria > Planctomycetota > PLA2 > PLA2 > JAEUHO01 > JAEUHO01. Next base: position 756 of record JADZCA010000083.1, read on the forward strand.
GGCGTGCGCCGGCTCGTGCCGTCGGCCCTCGACCTCGACCTGTACGGGGGCGAGGCCTACGTCGCCGTGGTCCCGTTCCGCATGACGCGCGTCGGGCCGACGTGGCTGCCGCCCCTCCCGGGCGTGCACGCCTTCGAAGAGCTCAACGTCCGCACCTACGTCGTGCACCGCGGCCGGCCGGGCGTGTGGTTCTTCAGCCTCGACGCGGCGAACGCGCTCGCGGTGCGGACGGCGCGCCGCTTCTTCCACCTGCCCTACTTCGACGCCGCGATGGCGTGCCGGCCCGACGGCGACGGGATCGCCTACGAGAGCGTGCGCACGCACCGCGGCGCGCCGCCTGCCGCGCTCTCCGTCCGCTACCGGCCGACGTCGGCGCCGTACGCCTCGCGGCCCGGCGACCTCGACCACTGGCTGACGGAACGCTACGCGCTCTACGCGGCCGACCCCGCGGGCCGGGTCGGCCGCGTGGACATCGAGCACGTCCCGTGGCCGCTGCAGCGCGCCGACGCCGACTTCGGGCCCAACACGATGGGCCTCTCGCTCGGGTGGCCCTTCCTCGAGCCTCCCACGTGCCTCCACTTCGCCCGCCGGCTCGACGTCGTCTCGGGGCCTCTGGTCTTCGCCTGAGCCCGGCGCCGACGTCCCGCGAAGTCCCGGGGACGCCGCGCCTCAGCTCGCCGCCCCGCCACCGGCGGCCTTGCGGCGCTCGAGGCCGTGGTAGACGACGGGGACGACGACGAGCGTGAAGGCCGTCGACGCGACGATCCCGAAGATGAGGCTCCAGGCGAGCCCCGAGAAGATCGGGTCGAGCGTGATGGGCCACGCGCCGAGCATCGCCGCACCCGCGGTCAGCAGGATGGGGCGGAAGCGCTTGGCGCCGCTCTCGAGCACGGCGTCGCGCAGCGGCACGCCCTCGGCGCGGCGGTGGCGCACGAAGTCCACGAGGATGATCGAGTTGCGGACCACGATGCCGGCCAACGCGATCATCCCGATCATGCCCGTCGCCGTGAACCAGACCGGGTTCTCGTGCCCGCCCACCGTCGAGCCGGCCACGCGGTTGAGCAGCCAGAAGCCGGGGAAGATGCCGATCGCGCCGAGCGGGATCGCGAGCATGACGAGGCCGGGCATGGCGAACGAGCGCGTCTCGACCACGAGCAGCACGTAGATCGCGAGCAGGGCCCCGAGGAAGGCGAGCCCGAGGTCGCGGAACACGTCCACCGTCACCTTCCACTCGCCCTCGCCCGCCCACGCGGCCGTCACGCCGCCGGCGAGCGGGCGCGCGGCGAGCGAGCGCTCCATCGACGTCACCGCCTCGACGGGCGGGCGCCCGGCGACCTCGCCGAGCACGAACACCGTGCGCTCGAGGTCCTTGTGGTAGACGGGCGCGTCCTCGTCGCGCTCGACGAAGCGGCCGATCTCGGCCAGCGGGACGAGCACCCCGCCCGCGCCCTGCACGCGCACGCGCGAGAGCTCCTCGGGGCCGCTGCGGCGCTCGCGCGGCAGCACGAGGCGGAGCGAGAGCGGGGCCCGCTCGGTCCGCACGTGCACCGTGGCGGGGGTCTCGCCCGCGAGCGCGAGCCGCAGCGTGCGCACGACCTCGGTCGTCGAGACGCCGTGCAGCGACGCCTTCTCCTTGTCCACCTCGAAGTCGAGGCGGCGGTGGCGCGACTCCGTCATCGTGTCCACGTCCACGACGCCCGGCTCGGCGGCGAGGCGCCGCGCGACCTCGTCGGCCCCCGCGACGAGCTCGTCCCACGTCCGTTCGGCGGGCCCGCGGACCTCGGCGACCAGCGTCGCGAGCACGGGCGGGCCCGGCGGCGTCTCGACGACCTTGAGCGCCGCGCCGTGGCGCGCGGCGACGGCCTCGAGGCCGGGGCGCAGGCGCAGCGCGATCTCGTGGCTCTGCTGCTGGCGCGCGTGCTTGCCGACGAGGTTGACGCGCAGGTCGGCGAGGTGCGGGGCGCGGCGCATCTCGTAGCGGCGCACGAGGCCGTTGAAGTCGATCGGGCTCGGCTCGCCCACGAACGACGTGACGTCGGTCACCTCGGGCACCGTCGCGAGGAAGCGCTCGACGTCGCGCACGCACCGGTCGGTCGCCTCGAGCGTGCTCCCCTCGGGCAGGTCGAGCACCACCTGCAGCTCGCTCTTGTTGTCGTAGGGCAGCATCTTGAGCGGGACCTTGCCCGCCGCCACGATCGCGCCCGCGCCGACGAGCAGCGCCAGCATCGTGAGGTAGAGCGCGAGGCGCGGCGCCCGGCGGTCGAGGAAGAGGCCGACGAGGCCGCGGTAGGCGCGCTCGGCGAGCCCCGGGGCGCCCTCGTCGTGGCCGTGCCCGCGGCCGTAGGTCGAGCGCAGCAGGAGGTACGACATCCACGGCGTGACGGTGAACGCGACGAGCAGGCTGGTCGCCATCGCGACCGGCACGTTGAGCGCCATCGGGCGCATGTACGGGCCCATCATCCCGGTGATGAAGAACATCGGGAGGAACGAGAGGATCACCGCGAGCGTCGCGACGATGACCGGCGGGCGCACCTCGTTGACCGCCTCGAGCACGGCCTCGAGCGGCGGCAGCCGGCGGCGCGCGAAGTGGCGGTGCACGTTCTCGACGTCCACGATCGGGTCGTCGCAGACGAGGCCGAGGGAGAGCACCAGCGCGAAGAGCGTCACGCGGTTGACGCTGAAGCCCGCGAGCAGGTTGACCGCCAGGGTCAGCGCGAACGTGACGGGCACCGCGAGCGCGACGATGAGCCCTTCGCGCCAGCCCAGCGAGAACGCGACGAGCCCGACGACGGTGACGATGGCGAGCGCGAGGTGCAGCAGCAGCTCGTCCACCTTCTCGTCGGCCGTGGCGCCGGTGTCGCGCGTCACGCGCAGGCGGACGTCGGAGGGCAGCACGTCGCGCGCGAGCGCCCGCGCCCGCGCGAGCACCTCCTCGGCGACGGCGACGGCGTTCGTGCCCTTCTTCTTGGCGAGCGCGACGGTGACCGCGGGGAACGTCGCGCCGGCCGCGACGCCCTCGGCCGCGGCGGCCGCGGGCCCGAAGACCAGCCGCGTGACCGACGTCCGCTCCTCCGGGCCGTCCACGATCTTCGCGACGTCGCGCAGCGCCACCGGACGGTCGTCGTGGGCGCCCACGACGAGCTCGGCGACGTCGCGGCGGTCGCGGACGAACGGTCCCGCGGTGACCGGCGTGCGCCGGTCGTCCCGGTCGAAGCCGCCCGCGGCCACCGAGGCGTCGGCGGCGCGCACCGCCGCCGCGACGGCGAGCGGCGAGAGCCCGTGCCCGGCCATCGCCTCGGCGTCGAGCTCGACGCGCACCTCGCGCCGCGGGCCGCCGTGGATCGTCGTGCGCGAGAGGTCGGGGGCCGCGTCGAGGCGGGCCGCCAGCTCCTCGGCCGCGCGGCGCACCGCCGCGTCGTCGGCGGTCGGTGACCACAGCGTCAGCGCCACCACGGGGACGTCGTCGATCTCGACGGGGCGCAGGACCCAGCCCGCCACGCCCGGCGGCGCCTCGTCGCGGTGCGCGTCGATGCGGCTCTGCAGGCGGACGAGGGCGCGCTCGCGGTCGGTCCCGACGAGGAAGCGCACCGTGACCACCGCGCCGTCGCGGCGCGACACCGAGTAGACGTGCTCGACGCCCTCGACCTGCCAGAGCAGCTTCTCGAGCGGGGTCGCCACGAGGTGCTCGACCTCCTCGGCGGACGCGCCGGGGAAGCTGACGAGCACGTCCGCCGTGGGCACGACGATCTGCGGCTCCTCCTCGCGCGGCGTCACGAGGACCGCGAGCACCCCGCACGCCGCCGCGACCACGAGGAAGAGCGGGGAGAGGGGGCCCGTCAGGAACACCCGGACGAGGCGGCGCATCAGCCCCTCGCCCGCGCCCGCCGTCGGGGCGCTCATCGGCCCGCCTCCGCCCCGAGCCCGACCGTCTCGCCGCCGACGAGGCCGGAGAGCACCTCGACGCCGTCGGCGCCGGCCGCGGGGCCCGTGGTCACGAGGCGCCGCAGCCAGCGCGTCCCCTCGAGCACCACCACCGACTCGAGCTGCCCGACGCGCGTCACCGCCGCGCGCGGCACGACGACGGCCTCGCGCGAGCCCGCGGGCACCCGCAGACGGCCGAACATCCCGGCGTGCACGCCGGCGACGGGGCCGAAGTCCACGCGCACGGTGAAGGTGCGCGAGAGCGGGTCGGCGCTCGGGACGATCTCGGCGACGCGCCCGGTGGCCGCCGCGTCGGCCGCGGGGACCACCACTTCGAGCGCCTGGTCCTTCGACACGCGGGCGATGAGCGACTCGCGCACGCGGGCCTCGAGGCGCTGGGCCTTCGGGTCGAGCACCACGAGCAACGTGCGCCCCGGCCACGCGAGGTCGCCGGGCTCGACGGACCGCTCCGAGACGACGCCGTCCACGGGCGACGCGATCTTCGCGTGGGAGAGCGCGATCTCCGCCTCGGCGACGACCTGCGCCGCCTGCTCGCGCTGGGCGTCGGCGGCCGCGATCGCGGCCTCGGCGTCGGCGACGGACGCCTTCGCGGAGAGCCAGTCCGCCTCCGCGGCCTCCGCGACCTCGGGCGTGACCGTCTTGGACGCCACGAGCGTCTTCATGCGCTCGTTGCGCAGCGTGGCCTGGCGCAGGCGCGCCTCGCCCTGCGCCTTCGCCTGCTCGGCGCGCCGCCGCGCGGCGGCCGCGGCCTCGACGGCCTGCGCCGCCTGGGCCTTGCGCGCCAGCAGCTCGCGGTCGTCGAGCACGACGAGCGGGTCGCCCTTCGACACCGGCGCGCCGGGCCGCTTCTTGACGTCGAGCACCTGCGCGGAGACCTGCGCCGAGACCGCGACGACGGTGGCCGACCGCACCGTGCCCACCGCCTCCTCGACGAGCGGCAGCGACACGCGCGCCGCGGTCGTCCGCCGCGGCGGCTCCGGAAGGCTCGCCGGCTCCGCGGCGACGCCGGGCGCGACCCGTTGCGCGTGCGAGAACGCGCCGGTCGCCCACGCGACGATCCCTCCGACGACGGCGAGCAGCACGAGCCCCCCGAGCACCCTGCGCGCGCGGACCGCCATGGTCACCTCCGGGATCGTCGCCCTCTGCCTACGCGACGCCGCGGGGCGCGCCGCGATTTCGCCACGGCCGGGAGCCGGGCTGATTCTGACATTCGTTCTCGGCCTACGAGACGCCGGCGGGGGGCGTACGCCTCACCACGATCAAGCCGAGCGCGATGATCACGATGGTGGCGAGCACGCCCGAGCTGGCCGCCGTCGCGTGCGAGGTCGAGGCCACGCTCACCGCGATCCTCGCCGACGCCGCGCGGTAGGCCGGTTCGGCGGACGCGCGCCGTTCGGTGGAAGCGGCCGCCTCGTGGGGCGTGCGTTCATGAAGCGAGCCCGCGCCGGGGGGCGCGGGCTCGCGAGGGCGACCGGGGTCGCGGCGCAGGTCAGGGCTTCGCGGGCGTCTCGGCGGGCTTCTCGGGCGCGTCCTTCTTGGCGCCGGGGCACGAGCCGCACTCGCCGTCCTTCTTCGCGCCCTCCTTGCACTTGCCGCAGCAGGGCTTGCCGTCGGCGCGCTGGCCGCTGCCCTCGCAGCAGCCGTCCTTCTTGCCCGCCGCGCCGTCGGCGGCCGCGCCCGACTTGCTCGGGCACTCCTTGCAGCCCTCGCACTTGCCGTGGCACTCGCCCTCGTCGCAGTCGCCGTCCTCGCACTCGCCGTGGCAGGCGGCCTTCGCCATCGCCTGGAAGTACGAGACGAAGCGGTCGGCGGTCCACCCGTCGGCGACCATCGCGTCGCGCAGCGCCGCGGCCGGCACGTCCTTGCCGCCGGCGAACCACGCGCGCCACGCCTTCTCGCCCTCGGCCTTCGACGGGCACGGGTTCTCGAGGCCCGGCGCCACCTGCTTCGAGAGCCAGCCCATCATCGTGTGGATGGGCGAGGGGGTCTTCGTCTCGGGCCTGGGCGCCTCGGCCTTGGGCGTCTCCGCCTTGGGGGCGTCGGCCTTGCCGGCCTCGGCGGCGGGCTTGGCGGCGTCGCCGGCGGGGGCGGGGTCGCCCGCGCGGGCGATCGAGGCGAAGGCGAGCACGCCGGCCGTGACCACGGCGGCGATCGAGAGCAGCGAGCGCTTCATCGGATCGGGTCTCCAGGGTGCGAGGGGGAAAACGGACCGCAAGCGTCGTAGCGTACCCCCGCGGAGGGGACCCGTCGGGGTCGAACGTCCCGTTCGCGCCGGAGCCCCCCCGGAAACGGCCGCCGCCGCGAGGGGGCCCTCGCGGCGGCGGCGACGGGGTCGGTCCCCCGTCGAGTCGCAGGTCTCGGACGGCCCCGCGCGCGCCGAGGACGCCTCGCCGCAACCCGGTCCGTGCGGACGCAGCAGGGAGGGTTCCGAAACCGAGCCTACGGCGACGTCGCCACGAATCGGCCCGTCGCCGGACCCGGCGCGGGCAGCACGCCGGCGGACGTCGTCTGCGAGACCGTGGTCCCGACGAGCGTCGCCTCCGTCAGGTCGCCGTCGAGCGGCGCCCCGGCGACGTACCACGCGCCGTCGCCGCTCCCGCCGACCCCGTCGGCGGCGATCGCCGTCGCCGTGCGCTGCGCGCTGCCGCGCGCCGGCCCCATCGCCGCGAACGCGACCACGCCGGTCGCCGGTGAGAAGAACCCGCCGACGCCCGCGATCGTGGCGTACGTCTGCGAGACGCCCCCCGAGGGCGAGAAGACGCGCAGGCCGTCCTGGCTGGGCACGAACGCCGAGGTCGCCCCCGACGGCGTGTTGACCGTCGTGTTGGCCGACAGCGTGGCGTCGATCATCGCGACGAGCGCCGCACCGTTGGCGATGAACGTCCCGGCCGTGTAGGGCGGGCCCGACGGCGCGCCGAACCCGGGCGGGAGCGACGACGCGGTGTTGACGAACGTGAAGCCCTCGGGGCCGCCCGTCGCCGCGGCGTGCACGAGCACGAGCCCGCGCGCGGGGTCCCACGCGACCGCGCCGCGCTGGCCGTCGGCCGGGCCGAGCAGCGCGCCGGCGCCGAGCGGGATCGCGCCGCCGAACGCCGAGTCCGGCACGTTCGTCGCGCCGGTCGCGAAGTCCACCGTCACGAGCCAGTCGCTCGGGATCGACAGGCCGACGCCGCTGCCGAACGAGGCGTTCCCGTCGTACGGGACCGTGAACCCGTTCGTCGCGTTGACCGCGATCAGCGTGCCTTGGTTCGCGCCGAGGTTGTCGAAGAGCAGGTACGCGCGCCCGCCGCCGCCCGCGCTCGGCTGCACGGCGAACTCGCGGTTCCACTCCGCACCCGTCGTCGCCGGGAGCGAGTTCGAGATGCGGCCGGTCGCCACGGACTGCGCCGCCGACCCGTTCGCGCCGCCGGTGTTGTAGACCTGCTGCACCGAGCTGCCGAGGTTCGTCCCGTTGGGCGCGATCGTCGCCCGTTGCGCGGTCATCGCCGGCACGCGGACGACCGAGACGACCGCCCGCGCCGCAGTGTCGAGCACCATGAGGGCCTCGACGCCGGGCCCCGAGCCGTCCCACAGCGAGACGACCATCTCGCCGTCGGGCGTGTTGGGCAGGATGCGGTCCGCGTGCGTGGTCGAGCCGTAGCCCGGCGGCACGGCGATCGTGGTCACCGCCGCCGTCGGGTTGCGCGGGTCCACGACGTGGACCCCGAGGTCGTTGACGGCCCACAGCTGGCCGGTCGCGGCGTCGAGGGCGAGCGAGCGCACCGCGCCGCCCGGGAGCGTGATGGCCGTCGGGCTCGTGGCGCCCGCGTCGAGCGCCTCCACGCCCGCGTCGGGCGTCGCGGACGCGCCCATCGTGCGGGCCGTGTCGAACACGTCGATCGTCGTGCCGTCGGCGACGTAGAGCCGGTTGCGTTCGGCGTCCACCGCGCAAGGCCCGGCGCCGCACGCGCTGCCGTCCACCGGCGACGTCACGCCGGAGGTCGCGGGGTCCTGCCCGAACGCGCGGACCACGCCCGCCACGGGCGCGAAGAGGCGCTGCTGCGTGCGCACGAACCGGGCGCCGACGCCCGCCGGCGAGGCCGGCACCGTCTGGCGCGAGCCGTCCTCGAAGATCACCGTGACGGTCGCGTCGAGCGGTGCGGGGTCGGGGGTCGCGCCGAGGCGGTCGGCGGGCGACGTGCCGCGCACCTCCCACCACGTCCCGTTCGAGACGAGCTCGCCCGGGACCACGACCGTGTCGTGGCCGCCCGGCCAGACGGCGTCGCCCTCGGTGCGGAACTCCACCTCCACGACGCCGCCGTGCGTGCCGGCGGCGGGGGCGGGGACCGGCCCGAACGTGCGGCCGGCCGCCGGGTTGAGGACGAACGGGTCGCCGCCGCCGCGGGCGAACACGTGGATCGGCGCCGCGCCGGCCGGCGCGAGGTCGGGGTTGAGCACGCCCGACGCGCCGACCACGCCCGCGCCCGTCGTGCTGACCGCGGCCAGCGCCGGCGCGCGGTAGGAGAACGCGTCGTCGAGCGCGAGGACGACGGTCGGGAACGCCACGCGGACGTCCACCAGCGACGCGTCGAGGCCGTCGAGCGCGACCGCGGGTGCGAGGAAGTCCACCGACGTCGCCGACGTCGCGGTGGCCGCGACTTCGGTGGACGACGTCGTCCCGCCCGCGAAGACGGGCGCGTCGGCCACGAGCCGCACGGTGACGAGCGCCGCGTCGGCCACGGTCGGGAGGTCGGTCCCCGTCAGGCGCATCGGCGTCGTCTGCCGTGCGGGGACGGCGTCGATGCCGGCCGGGAGGGCGGGCTCGGCGGCCGCGCTGACGAGCGCGGGGACAGGCGCGGGCGGGGGCGGCGGACCGCCGCCGCCGTCGTCGCCGTGCCCGGACGTGCCGCCGGAGCAGGCCGAGAGGAAGATCGCGGTGAGCGCCCAGCCGGGCGCGCGCATCGTGCGTCGCATGGTGCAGTTCCCCTGGAAGGTTCGGCGCGTTCTCCGCGCGCCGACGCCAACCATACGCCCGCGCGGCCTGCCGCGCAAGCGGGGCCCGCGTGCGGCTTCTCCTGCGGTTCGGTTCGCCGACGCGGGCGACGTCGCGCGGAGCCGCGAGGCGAGCCCCTCTGCCTCCGCCCTTTCGGAGCCCGTCGGGGGCGCGGGCCCCGGCGGCCCGCGCCCCCGACGGGCTCCTACCGGAGTCGCTTCCCGAGCGGGTCCTCCTCCTTCGCCTTCGCCTCGGCGAGCGCGGTGACGAGCGCGGCCGGCGCGGCGTCGCCGAGCGCCCGCACGAGGGCGGCGCCGGCGAGCCGCGCCTCGAAGCGCACCCACGGGTCGGCGTCGCGCGTCGCGGCCGCGAGCGCCGGCGCCGCGGCCGCCGCCTTCGTCGCGCCCAGCGCGCGCAGCGCCGTGCGTCGCACGCGCACCGACGACGCGTCGGCCGCCGCGCGCGCGAGCGGCTCGACGGCCGCGTCGCCGCGGGCCGAGAGCTGCGCCTCGGCGGCGAGCCGCCCGAGGAACGGCGTCGTCGGCGCCAGCGCGGCGACGAGCGCGTCGAGCGACGTCGTCCCGCCGGCCGCCCCGAGGCACGCAGCCGCCGCCACCGCCTCGAGCTCCTTGCCGGAGCGGAGCACCTCGAGCACGGCGGGCGGCGCCGACTTCATCGCCGCCAGCGCGCGCAGCGCCTGCACGCGCACGTCGGCGTCGGCCAGCGCGGCGACGACGGCGGCCTCCGCCTCCGTCGCCGAGAGCGTGCCGAGCAGGCGCAGCGCCGTGCGCCGCACCGCCACGTCCTTGCTCGTCGTCGCCTCGACGAGCCGCGCCACGACCGTCTCGCGCGAAAAGCGCGGGAGCAGCGCCTGCACCGCCTCGATCTCGAGGCCGTCCTTGCTCCCGAGCCGCGCCATCATGCGCTCGAGCGTCGGCGCGCCCAGCGCGACCAGCCGCTCGCGCGCGATCGGGCCGATGACGCGCTCGTCGCCGACCTGCCAGCGGATCGCGATCGCCCACAGCTTGTCGAGGTCGTCGGTGCGGCGCCCGTCGGGGCCGGCGACCGTGCCCTCCTCGTCCACGCGGGCGCGCGCCTGCGCCTCGGTGATCGCCGCGCCCATCGGGTCGTCCTTGGTCGCCGCGGGGGCCGTGGGGTCGTCGAGACCGGCGCCCACCGTCCCCGACGTCCACACCGCGCCGTCGCGCGCGCTCTCCGAGTAGACGTCCTTGCCGCCCGCGTCGAGCAGGAGCCCGATGCCGCCGGTGTCGCGGGCGGGCGTCGCCGCCCCGTGCGACGCGCCGGGGCGCGCGGCGGTGTACTCGTCGTCGCCCGCCGCGTCGTAGAGGATCGCGACCGAGTTCGTCAGCGCGCCGCCCTGGCTGCCGCCCGACCCGACGTAGTGGTCGTCGCCCCCGCGGTCCACGAGCACGCCGACCGCGAAGTCGTGGGCGCCGCCGATGCCGACGCCGTACTCGTCGAAGTAGCAGTCCTGCCCCGCGCGGTCGAGCAGCATCCCCGCGGAGAGGTGGATGCCCGCGCCCTGCCCGTAGTGGCCGAGCACGTACGCGTCGTTGCCGTCGTCGTCCACCAGCAGGCCCAGCGAGAACCAGTACGACGCGCCCTGCCCGTAGATGTCGGCGGTGTAGCGGTCGTTGCCCTTGGCGTCCACCAGCACGCCGACGCCGCCCGAGGCGTCGGGGCGCATCCCGATCGAGAAGCCCTGCGACAGCGACATCGTGCGGTCGCGGTGGAGCGGCGCGTCGGAGTGGGCCCCGCCCGCGTCGTAGACGTCGTGGCCGTCGAGGTCGGCGAGCACCCCGCAGCCGGCGGTGGACGCGAAGCCCTGCCCGAACAGGTCCACGTGGCGCAGGTCGTTGCCCGCGACGTCGAGCAGCACGCCGACGCCGAAGGCGCCCGCCCCCTGGCCGAAGTCCATCGAGCGGTACACGTCGTCGCCGCCCTCGTCCACCAGCACGGCCGCGCCGAGCACCGCGGCCCCGAGCGACGCGTGGCCCGCGTCGTAGAGGTCGTTCCCGCCCCCGTCCCACTGCACCGCGACGCCGCCGAGCGCCGCGCCGAACGAGCGGTCGCGCCGCCCGACGTAGCGGTCGTCGCCGGCGAGGTCGATGCACACGCTCACGGGCCGCCCCGCGTGGGCGGACGCGCCGCGCCGCCACGTGTCGTCGCCGCCCAGGTCGATCACGAGGACGACGTCGTCGCCCTCCTCGTGCACGTCCTCGCCGCGCCCGGTGAGGACGACGGTCCCGGCGCTCGTCGAGAGGCGCAGGCCGCCCTTCGGCACGACGAGCGGGTCGGGGACGACCACGTCCGACGTCGGCACCGCCTCCCGCAGCGCACGCACGAGGGCACGCACCGCGTCCACGAGGAGGTCGGTCCCGCGCGGGACGCACGAGCGCCGCACCGGCGCGATCGCGGCGAGGAACGCGTCGTCGGCGAGGTCGTCGCCGGGCGGCGGCTCCTGCGGCTTCTCGACCTGCGAGCGCAGCGCCTTGCGCACGACCGCTTCGGCCTGCGGGCCGAGCGCGCCGCGGGTCTCGCCGACCTCCGCGGCGACGGCGGTCATCCGCCCCAGCGTCGCCGCGAGCGCGCGGCGGACGCCCTCGGGGATCGTCGGGGCGTCGAGCTCGACGACGGGCGAGAGGTGTTCCCCGGCCCCGGCCCCGCCGCAGGCGGCCCGCGCGCGGTCCACGAGGGCCGCGACGTCACCGGCCCGGGCGACGTCGTCCCACCGCTGCGCCTCGCCGCCGATCGAGAGCGGGTCGTCGAGGACGCGGTTGACGACGTCGAGCCGGAACGGGTCGTCGAGGGGACGTTTGGAAAAGCCGAGGTCCTTGCGGTCGAGGTTGAGCACCTCGAGGCCCCGGTCGATGCGCGCGAGCTCCTCCGCCGTCCAGAACGGGTCCGGCGCCGCCGCGGGCGTCGCGGGCGCGTCCGCCGCCTGGACGGTGCCGAGCGAGAGCCCCACCCACGAGACCGCCGCGACCGCGAGCCCGACGCGCATGGCGTGCCCTCCGCCGCCCCGGGGCCCGCTCCGTCGCCCCGACCGCGACGCGCCAGAGCCTACGCCCGCGGCCTCGCGTCGCGGTGGACCGTCGTGGGCGAGCACGCGGGCACGCGTCCGGACGCGGGCGAGCCTACGATGGCGACATGGGGCCGCGCACGCTCGCCGCCGTCGTGCTCGTCGCGGGGGCGGCGCTCCCCGCGCGCCCCGCGCTCCCCGCCGACGCGCCCGCGCCCGTGCCGGCGCCGGCTCTCGCGCCGCGCTTCGTCGGCCCGCGCACCGGGCCCGCGCGCGCGGCGGCGCTCACGCAGCACGGCGGCGACGCCGCGAGCGAGCGGGCCGTCGAGGCCGCCCTCGACTGGCTCGCGCGGCACGAGGCCGAGGAAGGCGGGTGGGACGCGGACGGCTTCCCCGCGCGCTGCGCGGCGGGCGCGGCGCGCTGCGATGGCGTGGGTCGTGGCCAGCACGGCGAGGACGTCCCGTGCCCGTTCGACGCGGCGATCACCGCGCTCGCGACGCTGGCCTTCCTCGGCGCGGGCCACGGGCCCTGGGTCGAGGGCGACCGCCACGGCGCCGTGGTCGAGCGCGCGCTCGCGCGCTGCGCGGCGCCCGACGACGCATGGTCGCTCGCGCTCGGCACGCAGGCCCTCGCCGAGGCCGAGGCGATGGAGGGGCGCGGCCGTCGGCGCGACGCCGCGCTCGCGGGGGCGAAGCGGCTCGTCGCGGCGCGGCAAGCCGACGGCGGGTGGACGTACGCCGCGGGGTTCCGCCGCGGCTCCGACGTGCCGTACGCGGCGCTCGTGGTGCCGGCGCTCGTCGCGGCCCGCGACGTCGGCGCGCCGTGGCCCGACGGGCTCGCCGACGGCGTCGGTCGCTGGCTCGACACGCTCGAGGCCGACGAGGGGCGGCTCGCCTACCTCGCCGACGGGCGCGCGTACGGCTACACGCCCACGGCGGCCAACGGGCTCGCGGCGGCGGCGGTGCGCGCGTGGCTGGTCGCCGGCGCCGACGGGCCGCGACAGAGGGCGCACCTCGCGCTCGCCGCGCGGCTGCGGCCGACGTGGGCGATCTCGTGGAAGGACGTCGAGGTGCCCGGGCAGGGGCGGCGGCGCGTGCAGGTGGGGCACCTGTCCTTCTACGAGTGGTGGTACGGGTCGATGGCGACCTTCCAGGCGGGCGGGGACGCGTGGGCCGGCTGGTTCGCGCGCGCGAAGGCCGCGCTGGTCCCGCACCAGCGCACCGACGGCTGCGCCCGAGGCTCGTGGGACCCGGTCGCCGCCTACGAGCGGCAGACCGGCGGCCGCGTCTTCGCCACCGCGCTCGGCGCGATGATCCTCGAGACGCCCTACCGCCACCGGCGCGTCGCGCGGTAGGAGGCCGTCTCGGTCACGATCGGGCGGGGAGGCTCGCGCCCGGGACGGGCTCCCGGAGGACGGAGGCGGAGGCGGCCACCGGCGCCGTCAGCGGGGCGCCGCCGTCGCGTCCTCGACGCGGGCGCGGGCGCGCTCGATGCGGTCGGCGAGCGCGCGACGCTCGGCGCGGAGGTCGTCGCGAAGCCGCCCGCCGGCGAGCAGGAAGAACGAGCGCACCCGCTGCAGCGTGCGCACGCGCGCGTCGCGCCACGCGACGTGCAGCGCGAAGGACGCGGGCACCGCCGCGAGCGCGGCGAGACCCGCCCACGGCGCGACGGCGACCGCGAGCACGACCGCGAGCAGCAGCGCCCACGCGGCGAGGAACACGGTGCGCGAGAGCATGCGGCCGAAGGAGACGACGTCCTCGGCGCCGTGCCCGGCGCGGAGCGCGACGAGGTCGGCGGCGACCCGGGGCGGCGCCGTCACGACCGCCGCCGCGAGCGCGAGCGGGCCGACGATCGCCGCGCGGGCGAGCGTCGAGCCGACGACGCGCGCGACGCGCGCGGTCGAGAAGCGCGCGTCGACGAGCTCGAGCGGCACGCCCACGAGGTCGAGGCGGCGCGCGAACGCCGCGGCGTCGGCGCGCAGCGCGTCCCGCTCGGCGGGGTCGGCGCGGCCCAGCGCGTCGAAGCCGGCGGCGAGCCGCTGCACGAGCGCGTGGCGCGCCTCGAGCGACGCGGCCGGCACGCCGCGCTCGGCGGCGACCACCGCGGCCCCGACGCGGAGCAGCTCGACGTCCTCGAGCGACGTGGCCTCGGCGAGCAGCGCGCGGATCGCCTCCTCGGTGCGGCGCGTCACCGAGGTGATCGCGGCCCGCCGCGGGGCCGGCTCGGTGCGCCCGTCCACGAGCAGCGGCGCGCCGAAGCGGACCAGCAGCGTGCCCCGCGTCGCGCGCGGGGGCTCGATGGCGATGCCGATGGGGACGACGGCGACGGGGACCTCGGCGTCGAGCGCGATGCGCGCGGCGCCGGTGCGCAGCGGGAGCAGCCGCGGAGAAGGGCGGCTCATCCCCTCGGGGAACAGCGCGACGGCGCGGCCGTCACGGAGCCGGCGGATGCACTCGGCGAAGGTCTCGAGGTTGGCGCGCGCGCCGCGCCCCTCGTTCTCCGCCGCGTCCTGCGGGCGGTACACGGGCACGGCGCCCACCGCGTCGAGGAACGGCGCGAGCACGCGCATCCGCCACAGGGGCGCCTTCGCCATGGGGCCCGCGACGCGCGGCGAGCCCACGAGGATCGCGAGGCTGTCCACGAGGCTCGCGTGGTGGTTGGCGACGAGGAGCACCGCGCCCTGTGCCGGCACGTGCTCGGCGCCGACGACCTCGACGCGGCGGTACTCGCTGCGCAGGAGCAGGCGCGCGAACGCGCGCACCGCGCGGTAGCGCAGCGAACGGTCGGGGGGCGCGGCGGCGGCCACGCGACGAGCCTACCCGCGAGCCGGGCGCCGCGAGCGGGACCTGCGATGGGGGGCGCCTCGAATGAGCGCCTCACGGTGTCGGTGCGTGGGCTCCTGTCGGTGGCGCCGCCCGCCCGGCGAGGGCCCGCTCGATCGCGCCGACCCACGGGGCGTCCACGCCGCGCGCCTTCGCGTGGCGCAGGATCTGGCCGAGGCGCAGGTCGAGGTTGGGGTTGCCGCACGCGATCATCTGCTCCGCCTCGACGAGGCCGACCTCGCGCGGGAAGCACGGGGCGGGCCGGCCGGTCGCGATCTGGAGGAAGAACGCGACGACCCAGCACTTGAAGCAGTCGCCGCAGTTCGCCGTCCACGAGCCGGGGCGGAAGCACACGCGCAGCGTCTGCAGCGCCTCGGGCCACGTCGCGACCGCGTCGGCCTTCTGGAAGCGGTCGGCTTCCCAGCCGTCGGCGACCAACGGGAACGCGGCCGTCGAGACGAGCGGCGGGTCGGTCTCGTCCTGCGGCCACCAGCGCCGCGCCTCCTCCGGCGTGAAGCCCACGCCCACGAGGCCCCGGCCGTGCGACGCGCGGCGCAGCCCGAGCACCGCCGCGATCGACGCGGTGACGCTGTGGCTCCAGTACTGCTTGACGACCCGGACGTTGGTCTCCGCCCGCAGCAGCGGGACGCCGAGGCTGCCCGGCATCGACTGGGCGCGCCGGAACGCCGCGTCGAAGGCGTCGCGCTCCTGCACCGGGCAGTCGAACCCGCCCACCATCACGCACGCCGACAGCGTCGGCTGCGTCGGGTCGCGGCGCGGGCCCGCGTGCTTCCACAGCGAGTACGCCGAGTCGAGCCCGCCGGAGAACGTCAGGACCGAGGGGCCCGTGGCGGCGACCGGCGGCCTCACCGCGTCGGCCGAGAGGGCGGCGGGCCGGTACCGGTCGGGGGCCCGTTCGTGCCACAGCCGCCCGAGCTCGGCCAGGTGGACGAGCAGGTCTTCGCTCACGGTGCCGTGGACGTGGAGCCGGTCGCAGAGCCGCATCGCGCCGAACACCGTCGAGAGCAGGAACGCGTCGCCGACGGCGACGGGGTCGGGGCCCGCGTCCACCGGCAGCCGGATCCAGAGCCGCTGGCGCTGCCGCCCGTGGAAGAACAGCGAGGCGCGGAACGGCCAGCGCACCTCCGCGGCGCACTCGACGACGTCGCCGGTGCGCCGAGGCGCGTCCACGCGGACTCGCGCGGTCCTCGTCACCGCGCGACCTGGGCGAGCATCGCGCGCGCCGCGCGCAGCGCGTCGGCGGTGTTGCGCGCGAGGACGACGCCCGGCGTGCCGCGCGACCACGCTTCGTGGTACGCGGCGACCTTCCCGGTGGCGTCGTCGAGCAGCACGTGCGGCGTCCCCGCCAGGAGGCAGAGGAGATGTCCGTGGAGCCGGTCCGTCACGACCACCGCGGTGCGGGACACGGTCGCGAGCCCGCGCGCGAGGCGCCAGCGGGCGAGCGGCTCGTACGACGCCATCAGCGCGCGGCGCACGGGGAGCACGCGCCCGAGCCCGGCGCGCACGAGCCCGCCCAGGAGGCGGACGCGCCGTCGGCCCCACGGGTAGCCCTCGTCGGGCCAGTCGCCGACCTCGACGTCGTCGGACGCCTCGGGCGCCTCGTGCAGGCTCCACTCGTCGCCGCGCGCGAGCCACAGCACGCGGGGGACGCGCGCGCCCGTCGCCGGTCGCGCCGGGAGGCCCACGGCGAGGTCGGGCGCGAGGTGCGCGTCGAGGCCGAGCTGGTCGCGCGCCCTCGCGAGGCTCTGCGCGTCGCGCACGAGCACGTGCAGGTGGCGGTGGGCCGACAGGACGCGGCGGGCGCGGGCGAGGGGCGCGGGCTCGTCGAAGTGGATCGTCTGCGGCAGCTGCACGACCCGGCGGTCGGGGAACGTCGCGACGACCTGCTCGCGGAGGGCTTCGTGGCGGGGGTGGAGGTCGCCGAAGTTGCCGCCGCCGAGGATGAGGACCGGTCCGTCGGGGACCGCGCGCGCGAGCTCGTCCGCGCGGAAGGTGCGGTCGTCGCAGGTCCACGCGGGCGGAGGGGCGCCGACGGCCTCGAGGCACGCGAGGGTGCCGAGCCAGATCGCGGAGTCCCCGATGTTGCTGTGGCGCGGGAAGTCCACGAGCGCGTACGGCCGCCCGAGGTCCTCCCCGAGCGCGCCGCGCAGGGCGGCGAGCGCGCGCTCGCGCATCGCCGCGACCGCCGCGGGGCCTCCGACGGAGGCGTCGATCGTCTCCTCGGCCGTCACCGGCGCGGCCCTCGATGGACCGCAGGTCGCTGCGTGGGAGGCAACGGACGCACGGTCGGCCACCCTATCCGCCGCCTCGGCATCTTGGAAGCCGGCGACGCCGGTTGCGTAGCATCGGGCCGTGATCGTCGAGGCTCCCCGCGCACGCGACGTCCCGGCGGGCCGCCGGTTCGAGGCGCGTGTGCGCTGGGAGGGCCCGTGGCGCGGCCCCGAGCGCGTGTGGTTCGACGTCGGGGGCGACCTCGCCGCCGACGCGGACGCGCGCGCCGAGGCGTTCCTCGTCGCGGTCGCCCCGACCGCGGTGTGGGTGGGCGAGCCTCGCGTCGTCGTCGAGGCCCCGGTGTGCCCGCGGCTGGTCGAGGGGGTGCGCGACGCGATGCGCGTCCTTTCGACGTGGTGGCCCCGTTGCGTCCCGGTGCCGGTCGAGCCCGCCGGCGGGCGCGACGCCCTGCGTCCGCGCCTGCCCCGACGGGCGGCGGTGTTCCTGTCCGGCGGCGTGGACAGCCTGTCGCTGTTGCGCGCCAACCGTCTCGCGCACCCGCTCGACCACCCCGCCTCGTTCGCCGACGGCGTCCTCCTGTTCGGCTGGCACGAGGCCGACGTGGACCCGACGACCGACGCGCCGCGGCCCGAGCGGCTCGCGGCCTTCGAGGCGACGCACGCCCGGCTGCGCGCGTTCGCGCGGGCGCAGGGGCTCGACCCGCTCGTCGTGCGCACGAACGCCCGGCGCCTCCACCCCGACCACGCGATGTCGGTGGGCGTGGGCTTCGGCGCCGGGATGCTCGCCGCCGCGCACCTCTTCCCGCGCCGCCTCACCGAGGTCGGCTACGCGTCGAGCGGGCTGGGACCGTCGGCGCCCCCGCACGGGTCGCACCCGCTGCTCGACCCCTGCTGGTCGAGCGGCGCGGTCGAGGTGCTCGTGGGCGAGCCGTTCACGCCGCGCGAGGAGAAGCTCGCGCGGCTCGCGGCGTGGCGCGACGGCCTCGAGGCGCTCCACGTCTGCCTCCTCCACGACCTCCCGCCCGACGGCCGCGCGAACTGCGGCCGCTGCGAGAAGTGCCTGCGCACGCGGCTGGGGCTCGCCGCGCTCGGCGTGGCGCCGCTCCCCGCGTCGCTCGGCGGAGGGTCCGTCACGGTCGAGCAGGCCGAGGCGTTCCGCCCCTCCGGGCCGCTGCAGGCGGCGCTCGCGCGGGACCTCGCCGACGCGCTCGCGCGCGCGGGCCGCCACGACCTCGCCGTCGTCGTCGCCCGCAAGGCCGCCGCGGCGCACCGGCGGTCGCGCCGTCGCGGCCGCTGGTGGTACCGCGCGTGGCGGCGGCTCCGCGGCCGGTGAGCGGAGGGCGCCCGTGCGCGTGAGCGAGCTCCGCGTCGAGGCGTGCGGCGAGGCGCGGCGCGCCTGCGCGCGCGTCGTCTGGGAGGACGCCCGACGGCCCGACGTCACGCCGTGGATCGACACCGACGGCGCGCCCGCCGCCGACCTCGAGGCCGCGCCCGAGGCGTTCCTCGTGGCGCTCGCGCCGGTCGCGCTGGCGGCGGGCGAGCGTCGCCTCGCGCTCGAGGCGACGGTGGACCCGGTCGCTCTCGAGGGCGCCCGGCGGGCCGTCGCGCAGCTGCGCGCGTGGGACGCTCGGCTCGCGCCGCTCGCGCTCGAGGCCGCCTCGACGGCGCCCCGGGCCCCGCGCCGCGGGCGTCGGTCGGCGCTATTCCTCTCCGGCGGCGTGGACAGCCTCTCGCTGCTGCGTCGCAACCGCCTCGACGTCGCCGTCGGCGCGCCGGGCGCGTTCGAGGACGGCGTCTTCGTCTTCGGGCTGGGCTCCTTCGACCTCGAGGGCGACGCGCCGCACCCCGCGCGTCTGCGGGCGTTCCAGGCGCAGCGGGCGCGGCTCGAGCGCCTCGCGCGCACGACGTCGCTCGGCCTCGTCGCCGTCCGCACCAACCTGCGCACGTTCCACCCGTCGTGGGCCGCGTGGCGCGACCTCGGCTTCGGTGCCGCGCTCGCCGCGGTCGCGCACGCGCTGCCGTCGCGGTGGACCGACGTCGCGGTCGCCTCGGGCGGCGTGCGGGGTGCGATGCCCCCGCACGCCTCGCACCCCGCGCTCGACCCGTGCTGGTCGAGCGGGGCGGTCGCGATCGTGCACGGCGAGCCCGGGCGCGCGCGGATGGACAAGCTGCGCGACGTCGCGGCGTGGGACGAGGCGCTCGACGCCCTGCAGGTGTGCCTGCACCACGACGTGCCCCCGCCCGACGGCCGCGCGAACTGCGGCCGCTGCGAGAAGTGCCTGCGCACGCGGCTCGGCCTCCTCGCGCTCGGCCGCCTCCCGCGCGCGACGACGCTGCCCGGCGCGCCCACGCGCGAGGAGCTGGCGGCCTACCGGCCGGCCTACGAGGACGTGACCGGCTACGCCGCCGACCTCGCGGCCGCGCTCGACGCGGCGGGCCGTCCCGCCGAGGCCGCGCTCGTGCGGCGCGCGGTCGCGCGCGAGGCCCGTCGCGCCCGCCGCCACGCTTCGACGTGGCACCGCTGGTGGCGCGCGCTGCGTCGGCGGCGCGGTCCGGCCGCCGGCCCCGTGTGACGGAGCGGGGCCCGTGGCGCCGACGGCGCTACCGTCTTCCCCCGTGCCCGACGTCGCCCCCGTCCCCGCGATCCGCATCCCGTGGGTGCGGACCTTCGTGATGGGGCGCATCTTCGCGGTCGTCGGCTCGCAGGCGCTGCAGACCGCCGTGACGTGGCAGCTGTGGCAGCGCACCGGCGAGGAGTGGCAGCTCGGGCTCGTCGGGCTGGTCGAGTTCGTGCCCGTGCTGCTGCTGTTCGTGCCGGCGGGCAACCTGGCCGACCGCGTGCCGCGCCGGCGCGTCGCCGCGGGCTCGTCGCTGCTGCTGGTGGCGGCCGCCGTCGGGCTGCTCCGCACGGTGGACCCCGCCTCGCCGCCCGGGTGGACGTGGGGGTGCCTCGCGCTCGTCGGGGTCTCGCGCGCCTTCGCGGCGCCGTCGATCGGCACGATCCTCCCCGAGCGGCTCGACCCGCTGCAGTTCGCCCACGCGAGCGCGTGGTCGTCGGCGGCGTTCCAGGTCGCCTCGGTGGCGGGGCCCGTCGCGGCGGGGGCGCTCATCGACGCCACGGGGGACGCCCGCGCCGCGTACCTGCTCGCCGTCGTCGGCCAGGGCGCGTTCCTGCTGTGCCTGCTCGCGGTGCCGCCGCGGCCCGCGGCGAGGAGGCGCGGCGACGGCGGCGGGGGCGGCGTGCTGGCCGGCCTCTCGTTCGTGCGGCGCAGCCCGGTCTACCTCGCGGCGATCACCCTCGACCTGTTCGCGGTGCTGCTCGGCGGGGCCACGGCGCTGCTGCCCGTCTTCGCCGAGGACGTGCTCCACGTCGGCGCGACGGGGCTCGGGTGGCTGCGCGCCGCACCGGGGCTCGGCGCGCTCGCGATGTCGCTGCACGTCGCGCGCGCGGCCCCGTGGCGACGGCCGGGGCGGCTCCTGCTCGCGGCGGTCGCCGGGTTCGGCGTCGCGACGGTGGGGTTCGGGCTGTCGCGCTCGTTCGCGCTCTCGCTCGCCTGCCTCGTGCTGACGGGCGTGTTCGACGCGGTCAGCGTCGTGATCCGCCAGACCCTCGAGCAGATGATCACGCCCGACGCGATGCGGGGCCGCGTCGCGGCGGTGAAGTTCGTCTTCGTGGGGATGTCCAACGAGCTCGGCGCGTTCGAGAGCGGCGCCGTCGCGTCGCTCGCGGGGCCCGTGGGCTCGGTGGTCGTCGGCGGGATCGGCACGCTCGCGGTCGTGGCGGTCGTCGCGCGGCGGTGGCCGCAGCTCGCGGCCATCGGGCCGCTCGCGTCGCTGCGGCCCGTGGAGGACGCCCCCGCCCCGCCTCCACGCGGCTGACGCGCCGCCCCGCGCGGCGGACCCGCGGTCGTCGGGCGGGGGCGTCACGCCTCGAATCGTGCGCGCGGCGCGCCGCTCTGACGGATCACGGCGAGCAACGTGCCGACGCGCAGCTCGCGGTGGTCTGGGACGGGGACCGTCGTGGTCCCGTCCGCGGTGCGCCGCTGGACGACGACGTGGCTCCCGCGGCGCCGCACGACCTCGAATCCCAGGGTGGCGAGGATCTCGACGACCTCGCGTCCCGAGAGGACGCGGAGCCTACCCACCGGGGACGTCGAAGCGCGTGACGAAGACGTCGGTGCGCGTCCGCCGCGTCACCTCGAGGGGGTCGGCGCACTCGAGGAACAGCGCGACGGCCTCGCGGAGGTTGTCGAGGGCCGACTGCACGGAGTCGCCCTGGCTCGCCACGTCGAGCTCGGGGCAGAGGGCGACCCAGCCCCCTTCCTCCTTCTCGACGACGGCAGTGAAGGTGCGGTCCGGCATGGGTGCGGCGCTCGGGGCCAGGGAGGAACGGCTCATGGGGAAGGTACCAAGGACGGGTGTGCTCCGGGGGGACGACCCCGGTGCACGGGTGCGTCGTGCGACGCCCCTCGGGAACTCGCGCGACATCCTCGCGGGGTCACGCGAAACCGCCGCCGTCACTTCGGCGCGACGGTGGGCTCGTCGTGGGTGAGCGGCGGCGTCGCGCGCTTGAGGAAGAGCAGCGCGAAGCACGTCGCGACGAGCCGCTGCTCGTCCACCGCGTCCCAGGAGCCTTCCTTCTCCTGCTGCAGCAGCAGCCGCACCGCGCCCTCGAAGTACCAGTCCTTGTCGCCCACCGTGCGCACCCGCGAGAACACGCCCGCGCGCTCGAGGCTGTAGAGGAAGTAGAGGTGCCACGACCCGTGGGGGTGCTCGGCGTTGCGGTCCACGCCCCAGTGCCGGTCGAGCCACGCCCAGCCGCCGAGGATCCACGCCG
The DNA here is from genome assembly GCA_020851795.1 of Planctomycetota bacterium. Taxonomy (GTDB): domain Bacteria; phylum Planctomycetota; class PLA2; order PLA2; family JAEUHO01; genus JAEUHO01. Next base: position 22,625 of record JADZCA010000083.1, read on the forward strand.
CCACCTCGTCGGCGACCGGCGGCGTCCACTTGCGGCTGCCCCGCGACGACAGCTCGTGGCGAGCGAGCTCGAGGCACGCGATGCCGGCGAGCGTCATCGACGCCGTGGGCTCGGGGTCGCGCGTCGAGTACGAGAAGCCCGCGACCTCGGGCACCTTCTCGCCGGCGGCCGTGGCGCCCGCCACGGTCTCGCCCGGCGCGGGGTCGCGCTCGCCCTCGCGGCGGAGCCGCAGCACGCCGCGCGGCGCCTTGCGCTCGCGGCAGACCTGGACGTGGCGCACGAGCCCGATCCACATCGTGTCGGGCACCTCGAAGCCGAGCCGCGCCATCGCGCGCATCCCGAGCGCGCCGTACTGCGTGTTCGACGAGTCGAACTGCAGCAGCGCGTTGGCCGCCGACGGGTAGCCCCACGACCCCGGTGACGCGACGTCGGCCAGCAGCGCGTCGCCGACCCGGCGGCAGAAGTCGCGCCGCTCCGGTGGGAGCGCGCGGATGCGGCCCTTCTGCCGGCCGGTGGCGAGCAGCGCCTCCTCCGACGCGGGGGTGTAGGCGCGCTCGAGCGCGACGAGGGCGAGCGCACGGTGGTAGGTGGAGGTGGGCGCGGGCTGCAGGCACAGCCACCCCATCGCCTTCTCGACGAGCGGGTCCTCGCGCGGGACGCCGCACTCGACCAGCGTGAGGATCGCGAGCGCCGTCGGGCCGAACGCGTCCTCGCCCCGCGGCTTGAACGCCCCCGACGGCTCGCTCTGCGTCCGCAGCCACGCGACGCCGCGGTCGATGGCCGCGTCCACGTGCGCCTGGAACCCCTCGTAGCGCGTGCGCCGCACCTCGCGCAGCACGAGGTCCCACGTGCCCGACACGGTGGCGGGCTTCCCGTCCTTGGCCGACGCGGGGCGCGTCTCGTACTCGAGCGTCACGCGCGACGAGACGACCACCTCGCGCGCGCGGTCGAAGGCGAGCACCGTGTGCGCGGTGCCGCCCCGCACCCACAGCGACGCGGTGCCGCGCTCGGTGGGGGGGGCCGAGGAGAACGTCCACGAGGTCTCGACCTCGAGCAGCCCGTCGTCGCGCGCCCGCGCCGCGACCTTGCCCTTCGCGGTCGTCGGCGGCGCGTCGCGGGGGAGCAGGCGCAGCTCGACCGAGGTCGCGTCGCCCGACGCGGGCAGCCGCAGCGCGAGGACGGCGGGGAGGTCGGCGCGCGCGGGCGTCACCGGGACGTACTGGCCGCCGTCGCGCAGGTCGTGGCCGTACACCGTCCGCACGGCCGCGGCGCCGCGTGCCTCCTTGCCCTCCTTCCACGACACGGGCGTCACGTCGTAGACGGCGACGTCGGAGGGCGCGAGCCTCCACGCGAGCGTCGGGGCGGGGCCCGCGGCGGCCTCGACCCCGGCCGCCACGAGGAAGGGGAGCGTGGCGAGGAGGAGGGCGGCGGCCCGCACGGCGGGAGGAGTCTACGTCCGCCCCCGCCGCCGGCGCGAGCGGGAAGCCGCGACGAAGACCTCGGCGGGCCCCGCGAAGTCGAGCCGCTCGACGCCGGGGAAGAGGACGACGCCGACCGTGCGCGGGGCCGGCGCGGTCACGGCGAGAGCCGCCGGGCGAGGAACTCGAGCGCGAGCGGGTAGCGGTACTCGATCGCCCCGTGACCGGCGTCGAACAGCTCGTAGGCGACGTCGGTGACGCCGGCCTCGCGCAGCGCCCTGCGGACCGCCTCCGCGCCGAGGTCGAGGTACCACTCGTCGCGCTTGCCCGCGTCCACCCAGATCGCGCGCATCGAGCGCAGCGCCTGCGCGTGGCGGGGCACCATGCGGACCGGGTCCCACGCGAGCCAGCGGGCCCACACGTCGTCGCGCATCCGGCAGGTCTCGGGGTCGAAGGGCAGCTGCACCGTGCCGTCCGGGTCGGCCGAGTAGCACGCGGCCATGCACCAGACGTTGAGCAGGACGAGGTCGGACTTCTTCGAGAGCGCGGGCCGGCGGCGCAGGTCCTCCCAGAAGCGGGCGTAGGAGCCGCCGTGCTCGTCGCGCAGCGCGCGCACGGCCTCGCGCACGTCGGGCCAGTACGACACCTCGAACAGCGCGTCGCCCGCGTGCGAGGCGAGCCCGCCGAACAGGTCGGGGCGCAGCATGGGGGTCACGAGGGCGCCGTACCCGCCGCTCGACTTGCCCGCGATGCCGCGGTGCGCGCGGTCGGCGAGCGTGCGGTAGCGGGCGTCCACCCACGGGACGACCTCGTCGCAGAGGTAGGTGTGGTAGCGGCCGGTCGCGGGCGAGTCGAGGAACTGGCTCCCGCCGAGCGACGTCCAGCAGTCCACGAAGACGACGAGGCACGGCGGCACGTCCGCGCGCGAGAAGAGCGCGTCCACGAGCTCGAGCGCGGTCGGGCGCAGCGCCGAGCGGTTGCGCCACATGTCGAGCTGGCCCGTCAGGCCCTGGATCGCGTAGAGCGTCGGGAGGCGCCGCGCGGGCTCGCGGTCGTAGCCGGGCGGGACGTAGACCCACAGCGGGCGCGACGTCGGGTCGCCGAGCCGGTTCCCGACCAGCGCGCGGCTCTCGATCGTGTGCTCCTCGAACCGTCCGGCCAGCGGGGCGCTCCAGGGCTTCATCGCGTCGCTCCTTCGGGGCCGCGGAGCGTACCGCGCCCCGACCTCGGCGCGACGCCCGCCCCGGTGGTCCTCCGCTCCGGCGCTTCGGCTGGGCCACCGCGGCCCGCGGACGGCGCCGGTGGCCCGTTCGCCTCCGCCCATGAGCCCGCCGAATTCACGAGAAGCGCAGCGCCGACCTCGTCGGCTCGTGAATTCGGCGGGCTAGTCGCCGAGGCGACGGAACTGGCCGCCGCCGATCTCGGCGAGCCCGGCGAGCAGCGAGTCGTCCACGTCGCCGAGCGCCACGCAGTGGATCTCGGCCTGCCGCAGGAGGTTGAGGCGGCGCACGTCGTCGGTGAGGAAGTCGAAGTTCTCGAAGGTCCGCGCGCCGTACGGGCCCTGGAACGTGAGCTCGGGCGGCGGGGCGATCGGCGTCATGCTCTCGCGGTCCTTGACGGCCTGCTCCTCGTCGCGCTTGTCCACCTTGCGGAAGTCGTCGGTGGTCGGGTTGCCGTCCGACAGCAGGTAGACCGCGTCGCAGCCGGTGCGCGAGAGGTCCACGTACTCGCCGGGCCCGAGCTTGCCCGCGGTCGTGACGCGGAACGCGAGCCGCAGCCCGCCGTGGAGGTTGGTCGCCCCGCGCAGGCTGCCGTAGGGGCGCGCCTTGTCGCCCGGCGCGGGCGACGGCTTGATGCGGTCGAGCTCGGCGGCGACCGCGGCGACCGTCTTGGGGTCGGCGGGGACGAGGTGGGGCGTCGCGACGAGCGGCTTGGCGTCGTCGCCGAACAGCACCACGCAGACGAACTTGTCGGGGGGGAGCGACCGCACCGCGAGCTTGAGCACCTCGCGCGCGGCGTCGAAGCGGTTCTTGATCCGCTGCCACGGCAGCGGCTCGGGGAGGTCCTTCTTAGGCTTCTTGGGGTCGGCCGGCCGGTCGTCGGAGGGCGTCACGACGCGCAGCTTCTTCAGCTCGCCCTCCTTGAGCGGCTCGAGCATCGAGTCCGACGCGTCGATCACGTAGACGACGCGGCGGCCCGTCGCGCGCAGGCCGAAGAACGGGCCGGGTGCGTACTGCACCTCCGGTCGCTCCGCGCCGTCCTCGCGCACGGCCGCGGCCGAGAGCTCGCGCAGCCACGGTGCCGCGCCGGGCCCGAGCGTGTCGGTGCCGAACAGGCGCGCCAGCGCGCGCGCGACGACGTCCTTGGTGTCCACGGAGAGCGCGGCGTCGTCGAGCGTGCGCGCGATCCGCTCGACCACCGCGCGCGTCGCCTCGTCCTTGAGCCCCGCCGACCACCCGGTCGCCGAGGCGGCGCAGGCCTCGAGCAACGCGCCCCGCGCCGGCTCGGCCGTCGGCAGCGCGTCGAGCACCGCGGCGACGACGCCGGGCGCGTCCGGGTCCGAGATCGAGCCGAGCGCGCGCAGCGCCGCCGCGCGCAAGGCCGTCGGCAGGGCGGCGTCCTTGGCCGCGACGACGGCCGCGTCGCCCCCGAGCACGCGGTCCACCGGCATCGAGCGGTACCACAGCCACGCGTCGCCGGGCTCGCGCGCCCGCTCGCGCCAGCGGGCCCACACGCCGCGCATCTCCGCCTGCCCCGCGAGGTTCTCCGCGGCCAGCGTCGCGATCAGCGCGCGGACGACGTCCTTGGGCTCCTCCGCCTTGACGTAGTCGTCCACGAGCATGCCCAGCGCGCGCAGCTCGCCGGTGCGCGCGAGGAGGACGCGGCCCTGCATGCGCTTGTAGAGCGACGGGCGCTTGAGCGACGCCCGGTAGCTCGCCTCGACGGCGTCCACGCCGTCGGCCCGGGCGCACGGCGCGGGGCCCGTGGCGGTCCCGGTGGCGAGCGCCGCCCACAGGAGCAGGGGCGCACAGCGGCGGGAGGACGGGAGGGCGCGCACGGTCGTCGGACGGTAGCAGGGGCCGCGGAGCCGCCGCAAGGCGCGCGGTCGTCGCGGCGGGGCCGCGGTCGCCCCGGGCCCCGCGTCGGGCGCCCGTCAGCCGCCGGCGGGCCGCGTCTCCGCGTCGAGCACCTCGAGGAAGCGGCGGTAGAGGCGGTCGGCCTCCTCGGGGCTGTCGGCCACGGCGGTGAGTCCGGTGCGCCCGCGGGCGGGCAGCGCGCTCATCATGTGGAAGACGATCCCCGTCAGGCGCGTCTGGTCGAAGTGCAGCCCGTGGCGCAGCGCGAGGTCGAAGAGGTCGTCGGGCGTGAGCACGCGGTAGGCGGGCGACTCGACGTGATCGGAGGCGACGAAGTACTTGTGCCGCCCGTTGGGCGCCGTGAACTCGCACGACTCGGCGTCGTAGGCGCCGTCGGTGAGGAACTGCAGCGTCAGGAACGGGTGCGTCGTGCCGCCCTTGCGCAGGTTGAGCTCGATGCCGTGCACCGACCAGCCGCCGCCGCGGGGGCGCGAGACGACGAAGTCGAGCGCGAAGCGCCCGAGCACGCCCTCGCGCCCGAGCCGGCGGCCGACCTTGAGCGCCTCGCGGCTGATGAGCGCCGCGTAGGCGGGGTCGGCGGGGAAACGGCAGCCGAGGTAGCTCTGGCCGCTCGCCCCGCCGAGGAGCTGGTCGTGCGTCGAGAGCAGCTCGACGTCGCCCAGCGGGGTCACGCGCAGCTGCACGCTGGGGCTGCGGATCTCGTCGGCCTCGATGCGCTCCTCGACGATGCCGTGCTGGTCGGCGAGCTTCTCGAGGAAGCGCGGCCAGTCGAGCGCGGGCGACTCGAACTTCATGCCCGGCAGCGCGCGGCGCACCGCGTCGCGCTCGTCGCGGCTGCCCGACGGGGGCAGGCCGGCGAGCGAGAGGTTCGCGTTGCCGCCGCCCGAGACGCCGAGGTTGAGCTTGACGACCACCTTCTTCGTGGCCGGGCGGTCGCGCCGCATCGCGACGATCGCCTCGACGAGCGCGTCCTCGTCGGCGAGGTCCTCGCGCCCGGCGGGGTGCGGGACGCCCTCCTCGCGGAAGAGGCGCCGCGAGCCGGTCTTGGTGCCCCACGGCAGCAGGCGCGGGTCGCAGCCGTACATCGGGATGCCGAGCGCCATCGCGATCTCGCGGTCGGCCCAGGTCGTCGAGAACGGCACGAGGTGCGCGCGGTCGGGGTTGGGCACGAGCCCGCGGATCCGCTCGAGCAGGCGCGGGCGCGCGAGCAGCTTCTGCGCGAGCGGCGTCGTCGAGCCGTCGAGGGGCGAGACGAGGAAGAGGCGGCGGCGCGCGTGGCTCGAGATGACGCCGGGCATCAGGTCGAGGTAGTAGTCCACGATGCTCGGGTGGATCGCCTGCCCCGTGACGTAGACGAGCCGTGCGCGCGGCTGGCGGAGCAGCAGCAGCAGGAACAGGAAGCGCTCCTCGTAGGCCTGCAGCTCGGTCGCGTCGAGGTCCGCGTCCGTGTCGAGCGAGGGGACGACGACGATCGTCTGCTCGTCCTGGTTGAGCGCGCGGATCGACGTCCAGAGCGGGACGAGCTTGCGCTGGAGCGCGTCGAAGCGGGCCTGGTCGTCGGCGGCGGTCGCGGGGCTCATCGCGGGGGGGCTCCGGGGGCCGCGGGAGGATACCGGCGCCGGCCGTGCGACACCGCAGCGCGGGGCCAGGCACCGCAATGCGGTGCCTGGCACCGCGCTGTGGCACCGCGCTGGGGGGGGCGACCGGGGTTCGTTGCGCTCTGCAAGCAACCGCGGGCGGCGGTCGTGCGGTCCTTGCGCGACGGCGGCAACCGTGCCGCGGGCGTCGGTCCGGCGGTATCGTTCCGCTCCCGCCGCCCCGGGGGCGGACGCGAGGGCCGTCGATGGGCCGCCAGTGGCTGCAGAAGAAGCGTGAGATCAACGCCGGCAAGCGCGCCAAGATCTCCTCGAAGCTCCTGCGCGAGGTCACGATCGCCGCGAAGCTCGGGGTGCCCGACCCGGACATGAACCCCCGGCTCCACGTCGCGGTGGAGGCCGCCCGCAAGCAGTCGGTCCCCAACGACAACATCGACCGCGCGATCAAGAAGGGGGCCGGGCTGCTCGGGGAGAAGGTGGACCTCGAGTCGGTCACCTTCGAGGGCTTCGCGCCGCACCACGTGCCGGTGCTCGTCGAGTGCATGACCGACAACCGCAACCGCCTCGCGCCCGACATCCGGGTCCTGTTCCGCAAGGGCCAGCTCGGCGCGAAGGTGTCGTTCCTCTTCGACCACGTCGGCATCGTCGAGGCGACGCACGCCAAGGGCGGGCTCGACCTCGAGACCGTCGCGATCGAGGCGGGCGCGCAGAACGTCGAGCCCCTCGAGCACGTCCCCGAGGGCCACAGCGGGGGCCGCTTCTTCACCGAGCGCGGCGACCTCGACGCGGTCACGAAGACCCTGCGCGACGCGGGGTGGTCGGTCACGGCCTCGGAGGTCGGCTACGTCCCCAAGGAGCCGATGGAGCTCCCGCCCGAGCAGCGCGCCGAGGTCGAGGAGTTCCTCGAGGCGCTCGACGACTACGACGACGTCCACCGCATCCACACCGCGCTCAAGTAGGCCGGGCCGCGTGCGCGTCGTCACCTGGAACGTCAACGGGATCCGCGCCTGCGAGGGCAAGGGGTTCTCGAGGTGGCTCGCGGGCGCGGGCGCCGACGTCGTCGGCGTGCAGGAGGTGCGCGCGCGCGAGGCGCAGCTGCCGCCGACGCTCGCGGCGCTCGCGGGGTGGCACCGCCACGTCGTCGCGGCCGAGCAGGCCGGCTACAGCGGCGTCGGCCTCTTCTCGCGGCGCGAGCCCGACGACGTCGAGACGTCGCTGTCCGAGGCCCGCTTCGACCGTGAGGGGCGCCTGCAGGTGGCGCGCTTCGGCCGCCTCGTCGTCGTCAACGGCTACTTCCCCAACGGCAACGGCCCGAACCGCGACCACAGCCGCATCCCCTACAAGCTCGACTTCTACCGCGCGGTGTTCGAGCGCGTGGAGCGCCTGCGGCGCGGCGGGGCCCGCGTGCTCGTGATGGGGGACTTCAACACGGCCCACCGCGAGATCGACCTCGCGCGCCCGAAGGAGAACGTCGCCACCAGCGGCTTCACGCCCGCGGAGCGCGAGGAGCTCGACCGGTGGCTGCGGGCCGGGTGGGTGGACACCTTCCGGCGCTTCGAGCCCGGCCCGGGCCACTACTCGTGGTGGTCGCAGCGTCAGGGCGCGCGCCAGCGCAACGTCGGGTGGCGCATCGACTACGTGCTCGGCTCGCCCAACGTGGTGCCGTTCCTGCGCGGCGCGTGGCACCAGCCCACGGTGCTCGGCAGCGACCACTGCCCGGTCGGCGTGGACCTCGACCCCGCCGTCGTCGCCCGCTGACGAGCCGGCGCGGGCGCGGTGGGCGCCCGCGCCGGCCCGCGGACGTCACAGCGACAGGTCGAGCGGCACGGCCGAGGCCGCGACCGCCGTCACCGTGCCGGACGCGCTCGAGACGCCGTCCGTGGCGACCACCGTGTAGTCGCCGGGCGGGACCGCGTCGAAGACGTACTCGCCGGTGCTCGGGTCGCCGCCGACCGTGGCGACGAGGAGCCCGTCGGTGTAGAGGCGCACCGTCAGGTTCTCGCCGGCCGGCGTCACCACGCCGTACACCGCGCCGGTCCCCGTGGGGGCCAGCGCGAAGTCGTGGTTGCCCGCCGCCGCGCCGCCGCTGACGACGACGCCGAGCTCCTTGCCGTACGCGTAGCCCGGGGCGATCGCCACGAGGTCGTAGGTGCCGTCGGCGAGCCCGGCGACGTGGTAGCCGCCGGTGCCGTCCACGGTCGCGGAGGCGACCTCGACGCCCGCCTGCTGCGCGGACACGACCGTGCCCGAGGGCAGGCCGGTCCCGTCGGTCGTCGTCACGCTGCCGACGATCCCGTCGTCGGAGCCGCCCGGCGTCGTCGGGACGACGCGGATGCGGGGCTTCAGCCGGTAGACGTGGTTGCGCCCGCAGCGCTGCACCGACTGGCGCACGTCGAAGTCGAGCGTGAGCACCGTCGTCTGCCCGGCCTCGATCGTGAAGTCGTGGCCGAGCTTGATGCCGGTGTTCTCGCCGCTGGGCACGACCAGCGGATGGGGGACGCCCGACGCGACGACGTAGTTCTTGAGCGTGTCGGCGGGCTTGCGCGCCATGTCGCGCTTGGAGTCGCGTGCGACGACGAGCCGGATCCAGTGGTAGAGGCCCGGCTCGAACTGCCCCTGCCCGAGCACGGCCTCGACGCCGTGCTGGAGCTCGAGCAGGTCGTACTGGCCGGGCTGCGACGAGAGGGTGGACTTCACCTCCGCGCCGTCCACTTCGCGCAGCACCTCCACGCGCTCGATCGTCACGTAGACGTGCTCGACGCCCTCGCTGGGGCGGTCGTGCATGCGCACCTCGAGCTGGCCGGTCGTCGGCGCGGTCGCCGCGCCGCCCCCGCCCGCTCCGCCGCCGCCGCACGCCGCGAACAGCCCCGCCGCACACCACGCCGCGACCCGCGCGGCCCGCAACCCCGTTCGGGACATGGAGTCCTCCCGCTGGCGGCTGCCCACCCTGCATGCCACCGGTCCGTGATCGACCAAACGGCCTGCGGAACTTGAGCCCGCGATCCGTCCGCGGGGGCCCGAGCCGTCGGGGTCAGCGCGCCGCCCGGGCGCGAGACGCCGCCCCGACCTCGTCGGCTCGTGAATTCGGCGGGCGAGCCTCGTCCCGGCCGCCGGCTTCGCCCGACCGCGATGCGGTGCGTCGTAGATTGGTCGCGACCATCCTACGATGCGTCGTACAATGGTCGGCATGGCGCTCCGCCCCCGGCTCTACGACCGCGTGCTCGCCGACCACGTGGCCCGTCGCCGCCAGATGGCGTTCGTGACGGGGCCGCGGCAGGTGGGGAAGACCACGACCTGTCGAGCGCGGTCCTCCGCGTACCTCAGCTGGGACGACGACGACCACCGCCGGGTGCTGCTCGCGGGCCCGGCGGCGATCGCCGCGGCCGCCGGCACGGGCGTGCTGCGCGAGCGCACGCCGGTGCTCACGCTCGACGAGCTGCACAAGTACGCGCGGTGGCGGGCGCTCCTCAAGGGGCTGTTCGACACGCACGGCGCCGACCTGCGGCTGCTGGTCACGGCCAGCTCCCGACTCGACGTCGCGCGCCGGGGCGGGGACAGCCTGATGGGGCGGTACCTCCCCTACCGCATGCACCCGTTCACGGTGGGTGAGCTGGAGGACCGGGAGCTCCCCGGCGAACGGCTGGTCCGAGCTCCGCGTGCGCCGGACCGCGCGGACCTCGAGGCGCTCGTCGAGCACGGCGGGTATCCGGAGCCCTTCGTCGCGCGAGACCGCCGGTTCACCCGACGGTGGGGGGCGCTGCGCCGCGAACAGCTCGTCCGCGGGGACCTGCGCGACCTCGCGAGCGTCGAGGACATCGCACGGCTCGACACGTTCGCCCGCCTGCTCGAGGAGCGGTCGGCTTCGCAGCTCGTCTACAGCCACCTCGCGCGCGAGGTGCAGGTGTCGGTGGACACCGCTCGCCGGTGGGTGGACGTGCTCGTCGCGTTCCACCTCGGGTTCCTCGTCCGCCCGTGGTTCCGCAACGTCGCGAGGTCCCTGCGCAAGGAGCCGAAGTGGTACCTGCGCGACTGGTCCGGCATCGCGGACCCCGGCGCGCGGGCGGAGACGTTCGTCGCGTGCCACCTCCTCAAGACCGTCGAGGGCCTGTCCGACCTCGGGCTGGGCAGCTTCCAGCTCGGGTACCTTCGGGACAAGGACCGGCGCGAGGTGGACTTCGTCGTCGTCCGGGACGGCCGCCCGTGGTTCCTCGTCGAGGCCAAGCACGCCGACGACGCCCTGTCCCCCGCCCTCGGGCGCTTCCAGGCGCAGCTGGGCGCCCCGCACGCGTTCCAGGTGGTGCTCGAGCTCCCCTTCGAGCGTGCCGACGCCTTCGAACGGCCGCGCGGGCCCGTCGTCGTCCCGGCGAGCACGCTCTTGTCGCAGCTGCTCTGAGGGCGCCGGGCACGCGCCCGGCTATCGTCGCGGGATGGCGCTGACCAGCCTCGTCCAAGTGCGCGTCACCCACGGCGCGCCGCCCCCCGTGCTCGACGGCGTGTCGCTGTCGGTGGACGAGGGCGAGCGCATCGGGCTCCTGGGGCGCAACGCGTCGGGCAAGACGACGCTGATGAGCGTGCTCGCGGGCGACCTCGCGCCCGACGACGGTGAGGTGGTCGCGCGCCAGGGGGTCACCGTCGCACGGCTCGCGCAGGAGGTGCCGCGCGGCCTCGTCGGGACGGTGCGCGAGGTCGTCGAGGCGGCGGTGCCCGCCGGCGAGCCCCCGTGGCGCAGCCGCGCCCGCGTGGACCGGCTCTACGAGGGGCTCGCGCTCGACCCCGCCGCCGACGTCGGCAAGCTCTCCGCCGGGCTGTCGCGCCGCGTGCTGCTCGCGCGGGCGCTCGCCGCCGACCCCGACGTGCTGCTGCTCGACGAGCCGACCAACCACCTCGACGTCCCCGCGATCCAGTGGCTCGAGGCGCACCTGCTCGAGCGCCGAGGGGCCACGCTCTTCGTCACCCACGACCGCGCGTTCCTGCGGCGGCTCGCCACGCGCATCGTCGAGCTCGACCGCGGTCGGCTCACCTCGTGGCCCGGCGACTGGGCGAACTACCTCCGGCGCAAGGAGGAGCGGGAGGCCGACGAGGCGCACCGCAACGTGCAGGCCGACAAGCTCCTCGCCAAGGAGGAGGTGTGGGTGCGCAAGGGCCTCAAGGCCCAGCGCAACCGCAACCAGTCGCGCGTCGAGGCGCTCGAGCGGCTGCGCCGCGAGCGGCGCGACCGACGCGACGCGACCGGCCAGGTGAGGCTCTCGATCGCGGACGCCGAGCGCTCGGGGCGGCTCGTGGTCGAGGCCCGCGGGCTCTCGGCGGGCCACGGGACCCGTGCGGTCGTCGCGGGGCTCGACCTCGTCGTGATGCGCGGCGACCGCCTCGGCGTCGTCGGCCGCAACGGCAGCGGCAAGACGACGCTCGTGCGCACGCTGCTCGGCGACCTCGCGCCGCTCGCGGGCTCGGTGCGGCTCGGCACGAACCTGCGCCCGATCTGGTTCGACCCGCTCAACGCCGCGCTCGACCCCGAGCGCTCGGTCGTGGACTCGGTCGCCGACGGCGCCGACCAGATCGACCTCGACGGGCGCCGCCGCCACGTCTTCTCCTACCTCGCCGACTTCCTCTTCGAGGCCGACCGCGCCCGCCAGCCGGTCAAGCACCTGTCGGGCGGCGAGCGGGCGCGTCTCCTCCTCGCCCGGCTCTTCGCCAAGCCGAGCAACCTGCTCGTGCTCGACGAACCGACCAACGACCTCGATGCGGAGACGATGCAGGTGCTCGAGGACGCCGTGCTCGCCTACCCGGGCACGGTGGTCGTGGTCAGCCACGACCGCGACTTCCTCGACGAGACCGTGACGAGCCTCCTCGTGCTCGACGGCCGCGGCGGCGCGCGCGAGGTGGTCGGCGGGTGGAGCGAGTGGGAGCGGGTCGCGGCCGCGTCGGCGCCGGCGGCCCCGACGGCGACCGAGAAGCCCGCGGCGCCGGCCCGCACGGCCGCGGACCACCGCGCCGCGGTGCGCGACCGTCGCGAGGTCGAGCGCGTCGAGAAGAAGATCGCGGCGCTCGAGGACGAGCAGCGCACGCTCCACGCCACGATGGAGGACCCCGGCTTCTGGACGGGCCCCGCCGACCGCGCCGCGGCGACGCAGGCGCGCCTCGCCGAGGTCGAGCGCGAGATCGAGGCCGCCTACGAGCGGTGGACGTCGCTGCAGTAGCGGCGCGGGGCCAGGCACCCCAGTGCGGTGCCTGGCACCGCGCTCGGCTCCGCGCTGCGGCTATCGGCCGGTGGGGGGTGTCCAGAAGGCGTCGCGCTGCGCCCCCGTGAGCTCGATCGCGCGCAGCGACACCTCGACGGCCGTCGCGTCGGCCGCGAAGGTGCCTTCCCCGGTGGCGTAGACCTGCGCGTCGTCGCCGTTCTCGAGGAGCAGGTCGGCGGTGACGAGCACGCGGTAGCGCAGCGCCCCCGCGACGACGCCCGCGACCGGCGCGACGAGCGGCATCGCGGGCGACGCGTCGCGGGCGACCTCGATCCAGCGGCCGCCCGTCGCCGCCGCACCGGGCTGCGCGACGCGGACCTCGACGTGCCACGCGAACACGCGCACGCCCGGGCGCGACGGGAGCGCGACGGGCCCCGGCAGCTGGACGGTGAACGCCACCGTCCGCAGCGGCGCGAGCGTCACCTCGACCGGCTCCTCGCCCGCCTTGAGCCCGCCGCGGTCCACGCCCCGGTGCACGGGGCCCGCGTCGGTCTCGCTTGCGAGCCCCCGGACCTCGCCCGCGGGCACGAGGAGACGGTAGGTGCGCGACGGGTCGAGGCCCACGAAGCGCGCCGTCCCCTCGAGGTCCACCTCGGCGCGGATCGGGGGCCCGCCGCCGCCGTCCTCGGGCGTGAGGAACGCGGCGCCGCCGGGCTCGCGCGGCCATCCCGCGACCCGGACCACGAGACCCGCCCCGAGCGCGGCGACGAGGACGGCGTCCTCCGTGCCCGCTGCGACGGTTGCGCGCACGCGGTCCTCCGTGCCCGGCACGTCGTCGAGGTGCAGCGCGAGCGCCACGGGCCCCGCGGGCACGCCGACGACCTCGAACGTGCCGTCGTACTCCACGCGCACGGTCCCCTCGCGACCGTCGGCCGCGCGCCAGCGCACTTCGCCGTCGCCGAGCGCTTCGCCGGCCGGCGTGCGCACGACCCCCGCGACGCGCAGCGCCGGCGCGAGGACGACCTCCGTGTCGGCGGGCGCCCACGTGTCGCGCGCCACCGGGACGAGGCTCGCGTAGGGCGGCGTCACCCGCAGGCGGCCGCGCGGTGCGGCGAGCGGCGCTTGGACCACGGCGACGCCGTCCTCGCCGGTCCTCGCCGAGACGAGGACGTCGTCGGGCCCGTCGTCGGACTCGTACGAGACCCGACGGCCCTCCAACTCCTCGGCGGTGCGCGCCCGGCCCGCCGCGAAGACGACCCGCGCGCCGCGGACCGGCGCTCCGTCCGCCGTCACGACGCGCACGCGGGCGCGCGTCGTCCTCCGCCAGCGCAGCTCCGTCGCGTCGCCACCGACCCGCGCCGCGTGCCACCCGCGCCCGGAGCCGCGCGGTCGGACGAGGAACACCGCGTCGCGGGGGCCTCTCCGTCGCGCGACGCCGGCCGCGTCGCTCGTCACGGTGGTCTCGCCGCGGCCCTCGCTCGCTCCGCTCGGCGGCGGCGTGCTCGGCAACAGGAGGAACTCGAGCTCCACGCCGGCGAGCGGCGCACCCGCCTCGTCCACCACGCGCACCACGGCGTCTCCCGAACCGAGCCCGCCGGCCGACGCGGGGGCCGCACCGAGCTCCACGTCGCGCGTCGCCGCGTCCGGTGTCGCCGACGCCCGCTCACCGACGGGCCGGGGCGCCGTGGCGGGACCGCCGTCGGGTGCGTCGTCTCCGCGCTCGTCGAGGAGACCGCCGTCCCGTTGCGACCGGACCGCGAGCACCGCCGCTGCGCCCGCGACGAGCGTGACGACGAGCACGGCGAGCCGGCGGCCGCGGGTCATGCGGGCGGTCCCTCCTGTGCGCGCGTCACTTCGGCGTCGCGGCCTTCGCCGCCGCGAGCCGTGCGAGCGCCTCCGCCTCCGCCGACGCGTCGCCCTCGGCCCGCGCGGCCGCGGCGGCGCGCGCGAAGGTCGTGCGCGCGTCGTCGAAGCGGTGCGCGTCGACGTGACGGCGGCCCTCGGCGAGGAGCTCCGCCGCCGTCGGGGACGCCGGCGTGGCGTCGTCGGAGCCCGGCGCGTCGGCGCCGACGGCGAGCGCGACGACGAAACCCACGGCGACGAACGGCGCGAAGGGGGCGCACGCGAGCGCCGTCCAGAGGACCGCCGCGACCGTCCAGCGCGTCGACGCCCACCGCCTGCTCATCGGCGCGCGGGCCGCTTCGCCCCGTGGCGGCGACCGTAGGCGAAGCGCGGCCACCAGTCGCCCTGGCCGCCGTGCAGCAGGGGCAGGAGCTCGAACACGGGGCTGAACCCGTCGCCCGGACCGAAAGACGTGCTCGCCACGCGCTCGACCCGGCCGCCGCGGCCCTTGCGGAACGTGGTGACGCCCGGCCAGGGCCGGCCCTCGTCGTCCTCGAACCCGAGGTCGCGGAAGAACGTCGTGCCCGCCGCCGACGCCATGCGGAAGCGCCACCCGCGGGCCTTGGCGAACGCGCGCTGCACCGGCACCGGGTCGGGGCTCGTGACGAGGAACGCCGCCCGGTCCTCGAGGTGGTCCACGACGCCGTCGAAGGCGTCGGCCCACGTCGTGCACATCACGCAGCCCGTGCCCATGTTGTGCACGACGACGAGGTCCTGCTTCGTGCCGAAGGCCGCGGAGAGACGCAGCGCCTTCCCGTCGGGGCCGGCCAGCACGTAGTCGGCGACCGGCGTCGGCTTCTGGGCCTGCCTCCACGCGTCGAGCCGCTGCTTGGCGCGGCGCACCGCGTCCTCGAGCCGGCGCCCCTGCCGTTCCGCCGCCTTCACCTTCGCGTCCTGCTTCGTCGCCTTCGCCATGGGACCGCCTCCGGGAGCCGCGAGGATACCCGCGCCGCGAGCGCCGAGCCGCCGCGGAACGCCGGTGTCCCGGCGCCGTGGCGGGGGCCCCGTCGCGTAGCGTGGCCGCCCGTCCCCACGGAGCCTCCCCGATGCCGCACCCGCTCGCCGACGCGTTCCGCGCGACCATGCGCCGTTGGGCGAGCGGGGTCACGGTCGTCACCGCGCAGGACGGCACGCGTCGCGCCGGGATGACGGTCAGCGCGTTCTTCTCCGTGACGATGGAGCCGCCCACCGTCGTCGTTTCTCTGCACGAGGGGGCCGAGACGCTCGCGCACCTGCGACGTTCGGGTGCGTTCGCGGTGTCGGTCCTCGCCGAGGGCATGGACGCGGTGTCGGGGCGCTTCGCGGGCTACGGGCTCGCCCCGGGCGCGGACCGCTTCGAGGGCGTGCGCACCGAGACGCACGCGACGGGCACGCCGGTGCTCGCCGACGCCGCCGCCTGGATGGACTGCCGCGTGTCGGCGCTGCACGTCGTGGGCACGCACGTCCTCGTGCTGGGCGAGGTCGTCGCCACCGCGGCGCGCGACGACGCGCGGCCGCTCGTCTACGCCGACCGCGCCTACCGCCGCCTCCAGAGCTAGAAGAGAGGGGGACGTCCCCGACGGCGGGAGCCGCCCGTGGGGCTCGGCGACCCGACGCGCAGCGTCTGCGTCATCGCTGTCCCCAGCCACGATGACACACGCTCTCCGAGCGGCGTTCGGAGCTCCTCCGCTGAGGCCTGCTCGCCCGCGGCCTACTCGCCCGCGGCGCGGGCGACGACCTCGTCGGCGCCCTCGACGGCGGCGACGATGCGGACGAGGTCGGCCACCGAGCAGCCGGGACGCGGCACCGCCGAGAAGCGCGCCTCGCACGCGGCCGGGGCGGTGCGCAGGTCCACGCGGCGCAGGTGCACCGACCCGCCCGTCGCCTCGGCGAGCGCCGCCTCGACCCGCGGCAGCGCGTCGGGCCGGCACCGCACGCGGACCTCCGTCGGGTCGCCGCCCGCGCGCGGGCCGCGGCGCCGGTCCACGAGGAGCCTCGCGACGACCGCGCACGCGCCGACCGTGCCCACGCCGCATGCCGCCACGAGCACGTCGTGCTTGGACGCGACCACGACGCCGACCGCGACCGACATCAGCACGAACACCGCGTCCGAGGCGTCGCGCATCGGCGTGCGGAACCGGACGAGCGCGAGGATGCCGACGAGGCCGAACGCCTTGGCGAGGTCGTCGCTGATGGCCCGCACCACGAGGCAGATCAGCGGCGCGAGCACCGCGAGGACCCACGCGAGGCCGTCGCGCACGGGCGCGTGGCGGAGCGCGCCGCGCAGCACCGCGACGCCCACGCCGAGGCCGAACGCGATCCCGAGGCGCGCGAGCAGCGTCCCGAGGTCGGTGGCGTCCGCGCCGTTCGCGGTCGCGGCGGCGGAGAGGAGGCACGGAGCGAGGCCCGCGGCGATCGTCGGCGGCATCGGACGGCGCTACCTCCCGGCTCGGCGGCGGACGGCCGTCGCGGCCGCGGAGTGTACGCATCCCGGCCCCGCGCGGGGAGGGTCGGGCGTCGCGGCGGTGGTGCCGGAGGGTGCGCGCGGTAGAACCGCGGGGCCCGCGCCTTCGCGCCGGGCCGTCGGCCCGTCGCCGGAGACCTCGCCTTGCGCCCCCTGCCCGCGCGCGCCGCCGTCCTCCGCCTCGTCGGGCTCGCGCTCGTGCTCCTCGGCGTGGTCGGGCCGGCGGGCGCCGGCCCCACCGACCCCGACCCGAACGACGAGGTGTTCGGGGCCGAGGCGCGGCCGTTCTCCGTCGTGCTCACGCTCGCGGAGAGCGAGGTCGAGCGCCTTCGCGCCGAGCCGCGCCAGTACGCGCGCGCCCGCCTCGTCGAGGACGGCAAGGCCACGTACGACGACGTCGCGGTGAAGCTCAAGGGGGCGGCTGGCTCCTTCCGGCCGGTGGACGAGCGTCCGGCGTTGACGCTCAACATGGACAAGCTGCGCGCGGGGCAGACGTTCCACGGGCTGGACAAGTGGCACCTGAACAACTCGGTGCAGGACGAGTCGCTCCTGCACGAGGCCCTCTGCGCCGACCTGATGGCGGCGGCCGGCGTCCCGTGCGCCCGCGTCTCGCACGCCCGGGTCCGGTGGAACGACCGCGACCTCGGCCTCTACGTCGTCAAGGAGGCGTTCGACAAGCGCTTCCTCTCGCGCCGCTTCGAGAAGGACGGCGGCAACCTCTACGACGGCGGCTTCTGCCAGGACGTCGAGGCCCCGCTCGAGCGCGACGAGGGCAAGGGGAAGGTGGACCGCCTCGACCTCGCCGAGCTGGCGGCCGCGAGCCGCGAGCCCGACCTCGTCGCCCGCGAGAAGCGGCTCGGCGCGCGGCTCGACGTCGAGGCGTTCCTCACCTTCGTCGCGATGGAACGCATGGTCGGGCACTGGGACGGCTACGGGCAGAACGCGAACAACTACCGCCTCCATTTCCGCGAGTCGGACGGGCGTGCGGAGTTCTTCCCGCACGGCATGGACCAGACCTTCCAGGATCCCGAGGCGCCGATCCTCGACGCGCCGGTCGCGCTGGTCGCCGACGCCGTGATGGCCGTGCCCGCGTGGCGCAAGCGCTACCGCGAGCGCCTCGTGGAGCTGCTGCCGCTCTTCGACGCCGAGAGGAGCCTGCTCCCGCGGCTGCGGCGGCTGGTCGCGCGCCTCAAGCCGGCCGTGGACGCGATGGGGGCGGGCGCGGCGGCGGCGCAGGCCGCGCGCGTGCGCGACCTCGAGGCGGCGCTCGTGGCGCGGGCCGAGAGCCTGCGCGAGCAGGTCAAGCGCCCGGACCCGCTCGGCGTCGAGTTCGACAAGAAGGGCCGCGCGTTCGTCGCGGGCTGGAAGCCGGTGGTCGAGGGCGGCCAGCCGCGGCTCGAGCAGGAGGATCGCGCGGGGCGCCGGGCGTACGGGATCGACGCGGGCGCGGGGGCCGCGGTCGCGTCGTGGCGCCGGCGCGTGGTGCTCGCCAAGGGGCGCTACGTGCTCGAGGGGCAGGTCGCGGTCGCCGGTGTCGTGCCGCGGCGCGACGCCGAGGGGACGGGCGCCGGGCTGCGCGTCTCGGGGGCGGTGCGCAAGGGCGGCGCGTCGGGCTCGGGGGCGTTCAAGGCGACGTCCTTCGAGTTCGAGGTGGCCGAGGCGCAGGCGTCGGTCGAGCTCGTCGCCGAGCTGCGCGCCGACAAGGGCCGCGCCTGGTTCGCCGTCGAGTCGCTGCGCCTCGTGCGCAAGCCGTAGCGGCTCGCCTCCGCAGCGCGGTGCCTGGCACCGAGCTGCGGTGCCTGGCACCGAGCTGCGGGAGGGTGGCGCCGCCCCCGGGCCCGCTCCGGGCCCCCGGGGGGACCGACCTGTCCACGCGCGGGGTCGCTCGGGAGATCCCCCTTCGTGCGGCGGATCGGCCGCCGCCCGGAGACCCTCCCGTGCACCAGCGCATGACCCCTGAGATGTCCACCCCCGCGACGGCGACCGCCGCGCGGGGCGCCATGCCGGCGACGATGCCGGCCTACTCCTACGCCGCGATCCTCGCGGCGTCCGAGCGCGTCCAGTGGCGCGTCGAGGACCTGGTCGGCGGCGACAAGCGCCTCGACTTCGGCCGCCCCTTCATGCCCGCGTCGCTCGCGCGCACCGAGGCCCTCGACTTCCTGTCGCCGGCCGAGCGCCGCACGATGAACCAGGTCGGCGGCCACACCTACCTCGCGCTCTTCGGCGTCGTCGAGGAGTTCATCCTGCCCTTCGTCCTCGACCACGCGCGCCCGCGCCTGTCGATGGAGGACGAGGGCGTGCGCGCGTTCCTCAACTTCGCGTCGGAGGAGGCGAAGCACATCCACCTGTTCCGCCGCTTCCGCGCGGCGTTCGAGGAGGGCTTCGGCCACCGCTGCGACGTGATCGGGCCCGCCGAGGCGATCGCCAAGGAGGTGCTGTCGCACGAGCCGCTCAGCGTCGCGCTCGCGATCCTGCACATCGAGTGGATGACGCAGCGCCACTACCTCGAGAGCGTCAAGGACGACGGCGACCTCGACCCGATGTTCAAGAGCCTGCTCCGCCACCACTGGATGGAGGAGGCCCAGCACGCCAAGCTCGACACGATGATGGTCGAGGCGCTCGCCGCGACGATGACCGGCGACGAGGTGATGCGCGCGGTGGACGGCTACCTCGGCATCGGCGGCTTCCTCGACGCCGGCCTGCGCCAGCAGACCGAGCTCAACCTGGCCGCCCTCGAGCGGGCCCTGGGCCGCGCGATGACGCCCGCGCAGCGCGAGCGCTTCATGGCCACGCAGCACCAGGCGGCCCGGTGGACCTACCTCGGCTCGGGGATGACGCACCCGGCGTTCCTCGAGACGCTCGGCCGGCTCGCGCCCGCCGCGCGCGCCAAGGTCGAGGCCGTCGCCCCGATGTTCTGCTGACGGGGCCGGGCGGGGCGCCGGCCTCGTGCCGGTGCCCCGCCGCACGCCGACCGGTATCTTCCCTCCGTGGAGCCGACCCCCGCCCCCGACCCCGAGGCCCTCGCGCTCGCGCAGGCGGGGCCCGAGCGCGACCGCCGCTTCGCGGAGGCGTTCGAGCGCCACCGCGCCCGCCTCGAGCGCGCGGTCGCGGTGCGGCTCGCGCCCGCGCTCGCGGCCCGCGTCGGCGCGAGCGACGTCGTGGCGGAGGCGTGGGCGGAGGCCCGCGAGCGCCTGCCCGAGTGGGTCGCCGCGCCGCGCGTGCCGCTGTTCGTGTGGCTGCGCTTCCTCGCGCTCCAGCGCCTGCGCAAGGCGTGGCGCCAGCACGCCACCGCGCAGCGGCGCTCGCTGCGGCGCGAGGTGGCCGGCGACGCGCCGGCCGACCCCGTGGCCAGCTCCGCCGTGCTCGCCGACCACCTCGCGGCGTCCACGGCCACGCCGAGCGTGCTCGTCGGTCGGACCGAGACGCGCGCGCGGCTGCGCGCCGCGCTCGACGCGATGGCGCCGGGCGACCGCGAGGTGCTCGCGCTGCGCCACTTCGAGGAGCTCACCAACGCCGAGGTCGCCGAGGTGCTCGGCCTCTCGGTCGAGGCCGCGAGCAAGCGCTACGTGCGCGCGCTCGAGCGGCTCGGCACGGCGCTGCGCGGCGGGCCGCTCGACGGGACGGCCGCGCCGTGAGCGACGCCGACGACGAGGCGTTCGCGCGGCTCGCCGAAGCGTGGGCCTGCGCGCTGCGCGAGGGGCGTGCGGAGCCGCCGGAGGCGGTCGCGCGCGCGCACCCCGCGCACGCCGAGCGGATCCTCGCCCTGTTCCCGGTGCTCGCGCTCGTCGAGCGCGCCAAGGCGTCGCGGGTCTCGGGCCCCGCGCCCGAGCCGCCGCCTCCGCCGGTCGCGCCGCCCGTCGGGGCCCCCGAGGGCCTGCCCGCCACGGTCGGGCCGTTCCGCGTCGTGCGCGAGCTCGGCCGCGGCGCCACCGGGCGCGTCCTCGAGGCGCTCGGCCCCGACGGCTCGCGCGCCGCGGTCAAGGTCGTGCACCCGCACCTGCGTTCCGACCCCGCGACGGTCGCGCGCTTCCTGCGCGAGGCCGAGGCCGGCCGCCGCGTGCGCCACCCGGGCGTCGTGCGCACGCTCGACGCGGGGCGCGCCGTCGTGGACGGCCTCGAGACGCCGTGGATCGCGATGGAGGCGGTGGACGGCCGCGACCTGCGCGCGGTGCTCGCGGAGGCCGGGCCCGTCGGCGAGCGCTTCGCCCGCGTCGTCGGCGCGGCGGTCGCCGACGCGCTCGCCGCCGTCCACGCGGCGGGCCTCGTGCACCGCGACGTCAAGCCCGAGAACGTGGTCGTGACCGCGCGCGAGGAGGTGCGGCTCGCCGACCTCGGGCTGGCGCTCCTGCGCGACGAGGCGACGCGTCTCTCGGCCACCGGCGCCTTCGTCGGCACGCTGCTCTACGCGGCGCCCGAGCAGCTGCGCGGGGCCACGGTGGGACCCGAGGCCGACCTCTACGCCCTCGGCGGCCTGCTCGCCGAGCTCGTCAGCGGGCGCGCGCCCGCGGCGGCGGCGCTGGGCGACGGGCCGCGGCCCCCGCTGCGCACGCTCGCCGACGTCTCTCCCTGCTTCGAGGCCGTCGTCGAAGGGCTGCTCGCGCCCGCGCCCGCGGACCGCCTCGGCGACGCCGCGCGCGTCGCGACGATCCTGCGCGAGGGCGAGGCGTCGGCCTGGTGGCGCGCGCGGGCCCCGTCGGCGCCGCGGCGCGCGGGCGACGGCGGCGTGCCGTTCGTCGGGCGCGACACCGAGCTCGCACGGCTCGACGACGCGTTCGAGGGCGCCCGCCGAGGGCGCGGGCGCGTCGTCGTCGTCGAGGGCGAGGCGGGGCTGGGCAAGTCGAGGCTCGTGCACACGTGGCTCGAGCGCCTGCGGGCGCGCGGGGCCGCCGGGCTGCGCGCGGCCGTGGCGGCCGCCGAGGACGGCGACGGCACCGTGCCTTCGCTCGCGCCCGCGCTGCGCGCGCTCGTGGACGAGGACGACCTCGAGGCGCGGCTCGCGGTGCGGCTCGACGAGGGCCGTCGCCTCGCGCCCGCGCTCGCGGCCTCGCTGCGCGGGGAGCCGGCGGCCGCGACCGTCCCGGAGCCGTCGCTGCACGCGGCCTACCGCCTCCTCGTGCGCGGGCTCGCGCGCGAGGGGCCGCTCGTCCTCGTCGTCGAGGACGCCGACCGCGCGCCCGGGCCGACGCAGCGCCTCGTCGCCGCGCTGGCGCGCGCGGTCGGCGCCGAGCCCGTGATGCTCGTCGTCACGGCCGCCGCGCTCGGGTCGGGCGAGCTCGGCGAGGCGCTGCGCGCGCTCGCCCACACCGAGGTCGTCGTCCTCGACCCGCTGGGCCGCGACGCCGCCCACGACCTCTTCCTCGCGGCGGTCGGCGGCGGCCCGACGACCGCGCCGTGGCACGAGGCCGTGCGCGCCGCCGCGGGCAACCCGCTGTTCCTGCTCGAGGCGGCGCGCGCGGCCCGCACGAGCGCCGACGCCGCGCCCGCGCCGGGCCTGCGGGGCGTCGTCGCGCGGCGCCTGCGCGGGCTCGACGCGCCCGAGCACCACCTGCTCGCCGTCGCCGCCTGCGCCGGCGACCCGTTCGACCCCCTCGTCGCGTGCGAGGCCGCGGGCGAGCGCCCGCTGGCGGGCCTGCAGCGGCTCCACCGCCTCGACCGCGACCACCGCCTCCTCGTCGCCGACGGCGAGCGCTACCGGTTCCGCCACGCCGCCGTGCGCGACGCGGTCCGCGCCGCCCTCCCGCCGGCCCTGCGCCGCGCGATCCACGGCGCGCTGGCCGTGGCGACGGCCACGGGCCCCGGGGACGACGCGCTCGGGGCCCGCGCGTACGCCGTGGCGTCGCACCACCTCGAGGGCGGTACGCCGGTCGCCGCGGTGCCCTTCGCCGACGCCGCGCTTCGCCACGCGACCGAGCGGCGCGCGCCGCGCGAGGTCGCGCGGCTGGCGCGCGCGCTGCTCGACCTCGGCGAGGCGCTCCCGCCGGTGGTCGAGGCGCGCGCCGTCGTCGCGCTCGGCGTCGCCTACCTCACCTTCGAGGACCCGTCGGCGTCGGTCCCCACGCTCGAGAGCGGGCTCGCGCTCGCACGCTCGACCGGCGACCTCGCCCTCGTCGGCTACGCCGCGTCGCAGCTGGCCGCCGCGCTCGCCGACGCCGCGCGCCAGCACGACGCGCTCGAGGTGCTCGCGGTCGCCGAGGACGCGGCGGTCCGCGCGGGGTCCGCGCGCGACCGCGCGGCCGCGCTGTCGGGGCGCGCGGCGACGCTGCTCGACCTGTCGCGGCTGCCCGAGGCCGAGGCGGTGGCGCACGAGGCGGTCGCGGTCGCCGAGACGACCGACGACGCGTGGTGCCGGGCCACCGCGGCCTACCACCTCGGCGTCGTGCGCCTCGAGCGCGGCGACCCGGCCGGCGCGCGGGCCCCGCTCGAGCACGCGGCGCGCGAGGCGGAGGCGCTGGGCGATACGTCGCTCGAGACGAGCGCGCGCACCGCGCTCGGCAAGCTCGCCTACCTCTCCGGCCGCCTCGACGCGTCGCGCCTGCACCTCGACCGCCTCGTGGCGCTGGCCCGCGACGAGGGGCGGCTGCGCGCCGAGCTCATCTCCCGCAACAACCTCGCCTCGCTCGACACGTCGCTCGGGCGTGCGGGCGAGGCCCACGCGGCGTTCGCGCAGGTCCGCGCGGCCTGCCGCGAGCGCGGCTTCCCCGACATCGAGGCCCACGCCGCCTTCGGCGTCGGCGCCACGGCGATGGCGCTGGGGCGCCTCGCCGAGGCCGACGCCGCCTTCGCCGAGGTCGAGGGCGCCGCGGCGTCGATCGGGCGCTCGGTGCTCTTCGCGCGGGCGGCCGCGCGGTGGGGCGTGCTGCTCGCCTGGGCGGGGCGCTCCGACGCCGCCGAGGCCGTGCGCGCGCGCGCCGAGGCGTCGGTGCGCGGCGCGGGCGCGAGCCGCGAGGCGATGCTGCTCGCCGAGGTCGCGGCGGCGACCCACGACGCGGCCGGGCGCGCGGAGGAGGCCGCCGACGCGTACGCCGCGCTGGCCCGCGACGCCGAGCGCGCGGGGCTCCGTCTCGACTTCGCACGGCTGACGCTGCGGACCGGTGTCGCGCGGGCCGAGGCGGGCGACGAGGCGGCGGCCGCGCGCCTGCTCGACGACGCCGCGCGCACCGCCGACGAGAGCGGCGCCGACGAGGTCGCCGCGCTCGCGCGGGCGCACCGCGCGGCGCTCGGTGGCGCGGACGCCGTCGTGGGCGTGGTCACGCTCCGCGCCCGGCGCGACGTCGTCGCCGTCGCGTCGCGGGTGCGCGCCGCCGCGGCGCTCGCCCGGGCCACGGGCGACCCGTCGCTGTGGCGCGACGCGCGCGCCGACCTCGACCGGCTGATCGTCGGGGCCCCGCCGTCGTGGCGGGACGGCCTCGTCGAGGCCGTCCCGCTGCACCGCGCCGTGCTCGCGGCGACGTGAGCGCCGCGCCCTGCCGCCTACTTCTTCAGCAGGCGGAAGGCGTGCGACCACTGCCCGCGCAGGAAGCCCGGCAGGCACCACAGCTGGCACAGCGGCTCGATCGCGCGCGCGGCCTTCACGCCGCCGAGGTCCTCGTGCCCCCAGCCGAAGGCCTCGAGCACCGCGACCACGTCGGCCTTCGCCGCCGCGTCGTCGCCGCACAGGAACATCGTCGGCTTCTCGCCGCCGAAGTCGGGGTGGACCATGAACGCGCTCCCGACGCACGAGAAGGCCTTGACGAACCGGGCCTTCGGCGCCGCGCGCTGCAGCCGCTCCATCAGCGACTCGTTGGGGCCGGTGAAGAAGCGCAGCACCCCGTCCTCGGGCGGCGCGTCCTCGATCGGGTTCGTCGCGTCGATCACCGTCTTGCCCGCCAGCGCCTCCGCGCCCATCAGCGCGACCGACGCTTCGGCGGCCGTCCCCTTCACCGCGAGCACGACGACGCGCCCGAACCGCGCCGCCTCGGCGAACGTGCCCACCGACGCGCGCGCGCCGGCCTTGCCCTTCCACCCGGCGAGCTTCTTCGGGTCGCGGGTCCCGCGCATCACCTCCCAGCCGTGGGCGAGGAAGCCGTCGGCGAGCACGTCGCCGACCACACCGGTGCCGATCACGCCGACCTTGTTCACGAGCGGTCTCCGTCGAGGGGGGGGCCGCAAGACACCACGACCGCGCGGGTCGGTCGCGTTCCGGCCCGGCGGCTTCGCGGGCGCCGTCCGGCCGAGCGGGGCTCCAGCGACGGACGGGGGCCCGGCGCGGGGCCCGGGGCGATCGCGACCCCGGGGGGTGGGTCGCGACGGTGATGAACCCGTGATCGCCGCGCGGGTCCAATGGGGTCCGGGCCCGGGACGATCCGGGGCCGGGGAGGTCGTCGATGTCCCGCCCGCTGCGTTCGTGGCTCGGGGTGCTTGCGCTCGCGTCGGTCGCCGCGTTGGTCCCCGCCCCCCGGTCGTCCTTCGCCGGGAGCCTCAAGCCCGACGGCCGCACGGGCACCGTGACCTCGCTCCAGGGCGTCGCCTACGTCCGGCCCGTCGGCCGCGAGCGCTGGACGCCGCTCGACGCGCGGGGCCTGCTGCTGCCCGGCGACGTCGTGCGCACCGAGGCGCGCGGCGCCCACGCGCTCGACCTGCGGCTCGCCGCGGGCGCCCGCGTCGTCGTGGGGCCGGGGGCGCTGCTCGAGACGAAGGAGGTCGGCGTGCTGCGGCTCCTGCGCGGCGACGCCGAGGTCGTCGCCGACGCGCAGGCGGCGCTGCGGGTCGAGGGGCCCGGCGGCTTCTCGCGCGAGGCGAAGGGGACGCTGTGGCTGCGCGCCACCGACGCCGGCACGACCGTGCTCGACGCGGCGCCGCGCTGGCTCGTCGGCTACCGCGCGAGCACGAGCGAGGAGTGGATGGGCTCGCTGCTCGCGACGGTGGACGGCAAGAACGTCGCGCTCTCGGTGGGCTACCACAAGGTCACCGTCGAGGTCCGCGACCAGATCGCGCGCACGACCGTCGAGGAGTCGTTCGTCAACGCGACCGACGCGACGCTCGAGGGCCAGTTCTCCTTCCCGCTGCCCGCCGACGCGTCGATCTCGGGCTTCTCGATGTGGATCGGCGACGAGATGGTCGAGGCCGACCTCGTCGAGAAGCAGCGCGCCCGCGCGATCTACGAGGACATCCTCCGGCGCAAGAAGGACCCGGGCCTGCTCGAGTGGGAGGGCGGCAACCTCTTCAAGGCGCGCGTGTTCCCGATCTTCCCGCACAGCGAGAAGCGCGTGCGCATCCGCTACACGCAGGTGCTCCCGCTCGAGGGCGAGGCGTGGCGCTACCGCTACGCGCTGCGCAGCGAGCTCCTGCGCCTGCACCCGCTGCGCGAGCTCTCGATCGCGGTGAACGTGCTCTCGGCGGCCCCGATCCGGGACGTGTCGAGCCCGACGCACGCGGTGACGCTGCGCAAGAC
Source organism: Planctomycetota bacterium (assembly GCA_020851795.1). Taxonomy (GTDB): domain Bacteria; phylum Planctomycetota; class PLA2; order PLA2; family JAEUHO01; genus JAEUHO01. Next base: position 48,690 of record JADZCA010000083.1, read on the forward strand.
CGAGCACGAGGCCGTCGTCGAGTTCTCGGCGCAGCAGTACGTCCCCGAGCGCGACTTCGAGGTCGCCGTGGACGTGGGCCGCGGCCCGGGCGTCTCCGCGGTCGCGCACCGGCGCGGCGAGGACGGCTTCTTCATGCTGCTCGTCGCGCCGCCCGACGCCGCCGCCGGCGGGTGGCAGCGCGACCTCGTCCCCGAGGGCGACCCGCTCGACCTCGTGCTCGTCGCGGACACGTCGGGCTCGATGGACCCCGCCGCGCGCGCGACGCAGGCGGCGTTCCTCGCCGCCCTGCTCGGGCAGTGCGGCGCCAAGGACCGGTTCCGTCTGCTCGCCTGCGACGTCGAGCCGCGCCCGCTCGTCGCCGAGCCGACGGTCGTCACCGAGGCCTCGGTCGCGGCGGCGCTCGCCGCGCTCGACGCGCGCGTCTCGCTCGGGTGGACGGACCTCGAGAAGGCGTTCGACGCCGTCGCCGGGTCGGTCGGGCCGAAGACGCAGGTCGTCTACGTGGGCGACGGCGTGCCCACCTCGGGCGACGCGGACCCCGTCGCGACCGCGGGCCGCCTCAAGGCGCGGCTCGCCGCGAGCGGGGCGACGGTGCACGCGGTCTCGACGTCGTCCTCCTACGAGAAGGGCGTGCTCGACGCGCTCGCGTCGGTGGGCGGCGGCTCGGTGCGGCGCGCCGACGGCGGCGCCGCGGCGGCGGCGAAGGCGCTGCTCGCCGAGGTCGCGCGTCCCGGCCTGCGCGACGCGCGGGTCGAGGTGAAGGGCGTCGCCACCGCGAAGGTCTACCCCGAGGTGCTGCCCAACCTGCCGCTGACCTCGCAGCAGGTCGTGCTCGGGCGCTACCTCCCGACCGCGGAGGCGAAGGCGGCCGAGGTCGTGGTCACGGGGACGGTCGCGGGCAAGCCCGTGCGCTTCACCGCGCCCCTGACGCTCCCCGCCGCGGAGGAGGGGAACTCGTTCCTGCCGCGGCTGTGGGCGCGCAGCCACCTCGACGTGCTGCTCGCGCAGGGCCGCAGCCCCGAGACCGAGGCCGAGGTCGTCGCGTTCAGCCGCGAGTACCAGATCATGACGCCCTACACGTCGTTCCTCGTGCTCGAGAGCGACGAGGACCGCGAGCGCTACGGCGTCGAGCGGACCGTGAAGATGCGGGACGCCGAGCGCTTCTTCGCGGACGCGCGGGACCGTGCCCGTCTCGAGGTGGCCCGCCAGCAGAGCGCGGCCGCCCGTCGCTGGCGCCTCGAGCTGCGCCGTCAGGCGCTCGCCGAGATCGGGCGTCTGGGGCGCGACCTCGAGGTCCCGACGGCGGGCGTCGCGTTCGGGCGGGTCGCCGAGGTCGCCAAGCGCGCGTACGGCGCGACCCGCGAGCGCCTGAGCCTCGCCCTCGGGGAGAACGCCGACCTCCGCGAGGCGAAGGCCGGCTTCGAGTGGGACGCCGAGGACGGCGCCGCGAGCCCCGGCGGGGACCTCTCGGGCTTCTCGTTGCCGGCGACGCCGATGGCGGCGGTCCCCGCTCCGTCGGCCGCGCCCGCCGAGCCGGGGGCGCCGCCCGAGGACGCGGCGATGGACGACTCGTTCGAGGCGGACGCGGACCTGCCGATGGAAGAGGCGGAGAAGCTCGTCGAGTCGGAGGCTCGGGGGGGCGGCAAGGCCTCGTACGCCCGGCGCGCCCACCGGGGCCTCGTCGCGGCGGGAGAGGACAAGGCCGGCTTCTTCCGCGACGGCCTCGACGACGACGTCCGCGGCCGAACCGAGAACGTCTACGACGGCGGCGGCTCGCTGTCCGCCGACGGGCTGGGTTTCCCCGCGCTCGGCGCGGCCGTGGAGCCGCCGAAGCCGCCGCAGGACCCGGCGTGGGACGCGGCGGTCGTCGAGGCGCTCAAGGCCCTCGATCGCCGTCCTGCGCTGGCCGCCCTCGACGGTGCGGTCCGCGTCGAAGCGACGCGCGAGGCCCTGCACCCGCTGCGCGGCACCGCGCGCGGACGCACGCGGACGACCGTCGTCGCCTCGCTGCGCCGGTGGTGGGCGACCCGCGACGGCTTCGGCGCGCCCGCGACCTCCGGGTGGCTCTCCGAGACCGAGCGGGTCGAGGTGGACGACGCGACGCGGCTCGGCCGCAAGCGCGCGGCGAGCGACCTCGACCGCGGCCTGTGGCCGCTCCCGCTGCAGGACGGTTCGCTCGGCGAGGGCTGGCTCCGTGGCGCGGCGGACTTCGAGCCTCCGACCGCGACGCGCGACGGCGCGGTGCTCCGGGTGGTCCTGCGCGCGCGCGGCGACCCGCGCGTCGTGCGCGAGCTCGACCTCGACGTCGAGCGCCACGTGGCCCTCTCCGAGCGCACGCGCGTGGGCGGCCGCGTCACCTCCGAGACGCGCTGGAGCGACTTCGTCGAGGCCGGGGGCCGCTGGTGGGCCCGCAAGACCGAGCACCTCGACGACGAAGGGCGCGTCGTCGTGCGCCAGACGGTCGCCGTCGAGGTCGTCCCGACGGCGGCGCTCGACGCCGCGCTGGCGGGCGCCGCGCAGGCGGCGCAGGACGTCGTGTTCCTCGGCGTGGCGGAGCCCACGCTGCTCGCGGCCCAGCAGGCCGACCACGACGGGCGCGCCGGGCTCGCCGAGCGCCTCGTGCTGGCGCTCGACGCGACGGCCCGCGGCCGCTTCGACGCGGCCGACACCGCGTGGGCGACCGTCGAGACGATGCTCGAGGGCAAGCCCGGGCGCGACGGGGTCCGGCTGGCGCGGCTCGTCTCGAGCCGTCGCGGCACCGTCTACGCCGAGACGGCGTCCGCGCGCGTGGCGGCCGTCGTCGCCGACGCGGGCCCGCTCGCCTGCGTGCGCGCGGAGGTCGCGATGTCGCGCGCCGGGGCGCTGGGCGAGCGTGAGCGGCTCGCGCTCGAGCGCGCGCTGTCCCCCGTGTTCGCCCGCGCGCCGAAGGACGCCGACCTGTGGTCGGTCCACGGGCGTCGCCGCCTCGCGCAGGCGCTCGAGTCGGCCTCCGACCCCGACGCCGCGCTCGAGGTGCGGCGCGCGCTCGCCGCGGACCGCCCGTTCGACCTGGAGGACGTCCTCGGTTTCGCCTCGGCGCTGCGCAACGGCGAGGACCTCGAGGGCGCGCTGCGCGAGGTCGCCGCCGCCGCGGGGCGGGGCCCGTGGACGCGCGAAGAGCTCGCCCAGCTCCACGGCACGTGGGCCGGCTGGCTCTGGGAGCAGCGCGACCTGCCCGGGCTCGTCGCGCTCGCGAAGGCGTGGGTGGCGACCAAGCCCACCGACGAGACGCCGTGGCAGATGGACCTCGCGCTGCGCTGGTTCGTCGGCGACGTCGCCGGCGGCGACGCGATCGTGCGCGAGGCGCTGAGCGCCGCGCCCGAGGCGATGGCCGACCCCGTCACCGCGGCCCGCGTCCGCGCGGGGGTGTACGCGGCGGCCGGGCAGGGGTGGAACCTGTGGTTGCGCGGCGTGCCCGAGGCGTGGCACGAGCCGCTGGCCGCGTTCGCGCTGCGGTGCCTGCGCGCGGACGGGCCCCCGGAAGCCCACCACCTCGCGCGCTGGCTGATGCAGGACTGGCGCTTCCGCCCGCTCGCGGCCGCGCGCCGGGTCGGCGACGCGCTCCGCGCCGACCTGCTCGCGCCCGGTGCGGTCGCGGCGATCGCGCTCGAGCGGCTCGCCGTCGTCCTCCCGTTCGCGCTCGACGGCTCCGACGAGCCTGCTCGCGCCGCGCTCCGCGACGCGCTGCTCGCGCGCTGGCGCGCCACCGCCGAACGCGACGCGGCCGCGCGGCTGGTCCCGCTCGTGCTCGCCACGCTGCCGCAGGGACCGAAGGAGGTCGAGGCGCTGCTCGCGTTCCGGCGCGAGGTGCTCGCGCGCGCGGGCGCCGACGACGCGCCCGCGGCGGCCGCGGCGCTGTTCGAGGCGGTCCTGCGCGCCCCGTTCTCGACCGCGCTCGAGGACGAGGCGTTCGGGCTGCTCGTTCGGCTGCGGCCCGAGGGCGCCGAGACCGTCGCGCTGCGCGGCGTGGCCGCCGACGCGACGCGGCGCCTGGCCGCGTGGCTCCACGAGGGCCGCTTCCAGGCGGCGTTGGGCCCGGCCGAAGCGCGGGCCAAGGACACGCGCGCCGAGGCGGCCCGACGCACGCGCGAGGCGCGGGCGCGCGCCCGCACCGAGACGGCGGCGCGCTTCCTCGCGGCCGCGGGCACGGCGGACGCCGTGCTGAGGCCGTGGCTCGAGCTCGAGCGCGTCGGCTACGCCGCGGAGACGCTCTCCGACCTCGCCCGCACCGAGGGCGAGGCGAAGGAGCTGCTCGAGGCGGTCCCCGCCGCGAGCGACGTGGCGGTCGACCGCCACCTCGGCGCGCGCTGCGCGGTGGTCCTCGCCTACGCGGCGACCCGGCGCACGACCCCCGAGGGCCTCGCCGACCGCGTGCTCGCCTACTTCCGCGCGCGCCTCGCGGCCGGCGACCGCGTCACCGGACCGCGGGGCCAGCTCGTGCGCCTGCTCCTCGCGCTCGACCGTCCCGAGGAGCTCGAGCAGACGCTCCTCTCGTGGATCCGTCCCGACGACGTGGACGTGCGCCTGCGCACGATGCTCGCCTACGTGCAGGCCGAGCGCGGCGACCTGCGCGCGGCGGCGACGACGCTCGAGGCGGCCGCCGCCACGGGCGAGCTCGCCCCCGACGCGTGGACGACGCTCGCCGGCTGGTACCTCGTGCTCGGCGAGGACGCGCGGCGCGAGCAGGCGCTCGACCGTGCGCTCGAGGGCGCGCAGGAGTGGCAGCTGCAGCAGGGCCTGTGGCAGGCGGCGTCGCGCGTGCAGCGCCGCGGCGACGGCGTCCCGGAGGAGCTCGACCCGGAGTCGATCCGCGCGCTGCGCCACCTGCTGCAGAAGTCGCCGTGGCCGCAGAACCACGTCGGCCACGTCGCGAACCTCTACGCGCCCACGAAGGACTTCCGCCTGCTCGAGGCGCTCGCCGACGGCGTGGCCGGTCACTCGCCCGAGGCCGTCTACGGCTATCTCGAGGCCGCGGGGAACATCGTCGGCGGCGTGTTCGAGGAGGCGACCTGCGACGCGCTCGTCGCGCGCGTCGGCAAGCTCCTCGAGAACAAGGCCCTGACCGACGTGGACCGCCGCGCGCTGCGCCTGCTGCTCGTGCAGGTCGAGGCGCGCGCCACCGCGGTCCCCAAGGCCGACCCCGTCCACGCCGAGCGCGCGCTCGTCGCGCTCCGGGCGGCGGCCGAGGGCGCGTTCGCGCCCGGCGAACGGGTGCTCTTCGCCCGTCGGCTCGCGCAGATGGGGACGTCGGGGCCCGCGTCCCTCGTGCGCGAGCAGCTCGTGCAGCTCGAGGCGCTGCTCGCGGGGGCCGGCGGCGACCCGCTCGAGCGCCTCGCGGTGGGGCGCTGGGTCGCGCAGGCGCTCTGGGACCGCGCGCGCCCCGACGACGCCATCGACCGGCTCGACGGCCTGCTGGCGGCGGTCCGCGCCGCCGTGCCCACGACGCTGTCGCCCGCGGCGGGCGAGGCGCACCCGACGCTCGTCGGCTGGTGGCTCGAGCGGCGCAAGTTCCGCGCCGCCGAGGCGCGGCTGCGCGACGACGTCGCGCGCGAGTCCCGCTCGCTCCGCCGCGACCGCCTGCGGCTGCGCCTCTTCGAGGTCTACGCGCGCGCGCTCGAGCAGCGCGGCGCGACCGCGCTCGGCCAGGGCGGCGACCTCTTCGCCGCGGCGGCCGCCGAGGGGGAGGGCCTGCTCACGGGCGGTCCGGCGTACCTGCTCGGGCAGCACGCCAACGCGCACGCCGCGCTGTTCCGCGCGGCCGCGAAGTCGGGGGCGGTCGGCGACGCCGGCCGTCGGTACGCGGCGTTCGTCTCGGAGAAGGGTGCGGCCGTCGTGCGCCGCGACCCGACCGAGCGGCTCGACGTCCTCCAGGTCCTCCTCTCCACGCTCGCCGACCTCGCGGGCCCGCGCCCCGCGCTGACGCTCGCGCTCGACGAGATGGACCGCGAGACGGCGTGGCACGCGCGCGCCGGCTGGGAGGCCTGGCCGCGCTTCCACCACTGGATGGCGACGTGGCGGCGCAGCGGGTCGGGGCTCGCCGACCTCGAGGCCCGGCTGCTGCCTCGCGTGCTCGCCGCGCTGGAGCGCTGGCTCCTGACCGACGAGAACGAGGGCAACGAGTTCTGGTGGAACAACCAGCAGGAGTACTGGCGGGAGAAGACCGCCGAGTTCCGCGCCGTCGCGGCGAAGGTCGCCGAGCTCCACGCCGACGAGCCGACGGTGGTGCTGCGGGTCGCCGGCTACCAGCGCCAGGGCCAGGACCAGCGCGCGGAGTCGGTCGAGACGCTGCGCACGGCGATCGCGCACGGCAAGGACCCCGTGGCCGTGCGGTGGACGCTCGCGCAGTGGCTGGTCGAGGACGCCCGCTTCGCCGACGCCTGGCCCGTGCTCGAGCGCCTCGTCAAGGAGGCGCCCGACGCCGTGCCCTACCTCGTCAAGGCCTCCGCCGCGCTGCACGGACTGGGCCGCGACGCCGAGGCGCTCGCCCTGCTCGAGGGGGCCGCGACGCGTTGGAAGGACGCGAAGCGCTGGAACGCGGGGCTCGCGTCCACGCTCGCCACCGCCGCGATGGAGGCGGGCCAGCCGAAGGCCGCGGCCGCGTGGATCGAGGACGCGCTGCGCCTGCGCCGCGAGGCGGGCGGCGGGTCCGGCCCCGACGGAACGCTTTCCTCGTGGTACCAGCTCCTCGCCCGCGCCCGCTCGGCGCTCGGCGACACCGACGCGGCGGTGAAGGCCGCCTCCGCCGCCGTCGTCGCGTGGGGTCGCTCCGCGCAGCAGCGCCAGGAGGCGCTCGACCGGCTGCGCGAGGTCGTCGCGGAGGCGAAGGACCTCGACGGCTTCGTGGCGCGCTACGAGGCCGAGGTCGCCGCGTCCGGCCTCGACGCCCCGGCGATCCGCAAGGCCGTGGGGCGGGTCTACCTCGATCGCGGCCGCGCTGCGCTCGCGGCGAAGCACCTCGCCGCGGTGCGCGACCTCGACCCGGCCGACGCCGAGGCGCACACGCTGCTCGTGCGCGCGCTCGACACCGCGGGCGACGCGCAGGGCGCGCTCGACGCGCTGCTCGCGTCGCTGCGGATGGCGCCGAAGAACCTCGCCGCCTACCCCGACCTCGCGTCGCGCTACGAGCGGGCGCAGGACGCCGCGGGCGCCGAGCGCGCGCGGACGAGCCTCGTCGAGGCCATGCCCGCCGAGGCCGACGGGCACCGCGCGCTCGCGCAGCTGCGCGAGCAGCAGAAGCGCTTCGACCTCGCCGTCGAGCGCTGGCGCCAGGTCGTGCGCATCCGGTCCGACGAGCCCGAGGGGTGGCTCTCGCTCGCCGCCGCACTGCTCGAGACCGGCGACAAGGCGGGCGCGCGCACGGCGCTCGACCGCGTGCTCGCGGGCACGTGGGACGAGCGCTTCGGCGACGTGAAGGCGAAGGCCGCCGCGCTGCTCCCGCGCACGAAGTGACGGGTCCCGTCCACGCACGGGCCCCGGGGCGACGGTCGCCCCGGGGCCCGCGTCGTCGTCGGGTCAGGCCGTCGGCGCCGCCTCGTCGGGGCCGCCCTCGACGCTGCGCAGCACCCATCGCGCGGTGCCGCGTGCGGTGCCGCGGGCGCCGGAGAGCACCATCGTCTCGCCGGTCGTGGTGCGCACGCGGAAGGTGTGCGCGCGGACGTAGCCCTCGACGTTGTGCCGGCGCGTGCCGCCCTGCGCGCGGTCGTCGCCGAGGAGCGCGGCGACCTCGTAGGTGCGCCCGCGCCACACGAAGCGCCGCGGCACGCCCGGCGCGCCGCGCGCGAGGCTCCCGGCGTCGAACGCGCCCGGGAGCGCCTCGACGGGCTCGAGCACGGAACGCGGCGTGGGGCGGTCGGCGGGGGCGTGCACGTCGTCAGTCCTTGAGCGCGTCGGCGCCGGCGCGGCGCACCGGGCTGTCGGGGCGCAGGCGGAGGTCGCCCTGCTCGGGATCGACGAAACGCGGGTCCTTGCCGTGCACGCCGTCCTGCTCGGGCGTGGGGAGGCGGACGAGGCTGCGCGTGCGCGGGGGCGCGTCCACGCACCACCACACGTTGCGCGCGAAGCGGAACGTGTCGGGCGCGGTGTTCCCGCCCACGTTGACGCCGCCCTCCGACCAGCGGTCGGAGCGGAACGCGACGACGTTGTCGCTCACCTCGACGTTGCGGCAGGGCACGAAGCCCGGGGCGACGGTCTCCTGCAGGATCCGCATCGCCCATCGCCCCGGCACCCACACGGTGTTGAAGCGGAACACCGCGCCGTCCACGCCGACGAAGGCGACGGGCGTGTCGGCGCCGACGAAGGTGTTGCCCTCGATGCGGAGGTCCTTCGCCTCCCACTTGTCGCCCTTCCACGTGTCGAGCGGCGGGCGGAAGTACGCGAGCCCGGTGCTCCCGCCGGCGTTGACCGCGCGGCTGCCCGCGTGCTCGAAGCGGTTGCGGCGCACCGTGACGTCGCGCGTCGCGCCCTTCATCTGGACGCCGGAGCCCTGCGTGCCCGGCTCGTGGCGGAAGGTCGAGCCCTCGATGGTGCCGCGTCGGCAGCCCACCATGTCCACCGCCGACCCGCCGCGGCCCCAACGCTCGACGACGCAGCGCTCGACGCGGAAGTCCTCGAGGCCCGAGAGCTTGATGCCGTCGCAGTTGCCGTCGGGGCCGACGTCGCGCACGACGACGTCGGCGACGACGAGGTGGTGCGCCGACCCGTCGCCGCGGCCGGCGTCGTCCACGTTGAGGCCGTTGCCCCGCGCGCCCTCGAGCACGAGGCCGCGCACCTCGACCCACGACGCCGAGGACAGCTGCAGGCCCGAGCCCCCGCCGCGGACCACCGGCGGACGCTTGGGGTCCTCCGGCTCGACGACCACCGGCTTCCCCTCGGCCCCGCGCAGCCCCTCGAGGTGGATCCCGCCCTCGTACGTCCCGGGTGCGAGGCGGATCCGCTGGCCCGGCCGCGCGGCGGCGGCGGCCGCACGGAGCTCGGCCACGGTGCGCACGGTGCGCGGGGCCGGTCCGTCGGCGGGCGCCTCTCGCCGCGGGCTCGCGACGGCGCCGACGAGGGCGGCGAACGTCAGCACCAGCCGACGGTGGGGGCGGGCGGGCATCCCGCCGATCCTACGGGGAGGGCTCCCGTCGAGGCGCCCGGGGGCCCGGCCCGGCCGGTGTCACGACGGCGTGGTTCTCCGCCGCGCGACCGACGTTTGAATGCACGGGTCCCGTCGTCGCCGCGTCGACGACGGGGGGAGCACGCATGTCCGCCGGTGGCCACGTCGCCCGTTGGGTCCTCGCCGTCGCCACGGTCGTCGGGGGGGGCGGGTGAGGCGGGCGCACACGGCGGCCAGTACCGCGGCCCGGGCGGCGGCGTGCCGCGGCTCCCGCCCCCGACCGGGGCGACGACCGGTGGGTGGTGGGAGGCCAACCTCGACGCGCTGACCGACGGCGAGGGCCTCGCCCCCGTGACGACGGGGGACGCGGGTGCCCTCGAGCGCGCCCGCACCGTCGTGCGCGAGGGGCGCATCGTCCCCTTCCTCCGGCGCGTCGTGCGCGGTGAGCTCGGCCTCGACGCCGACCTCGTCGGCGCGGGCACGATCGCGCTCGCCAAGGCGACGTCGGACCCCGAGGACGTCGAGCGCCTCCTCGCCGTCGCCACGGACGGGACGCGGCCGGCGCTCGTGCAGGAGACCTCGGCGATCGCCCCGGGACTCCTGCGCCGCACCGACCCCAAGGCCCAGTTCCCCGGGCGCCTGCTCGACCGCGTGCGCGCCCGCCTGCTCGACGTGTTCGACGGGCGCACGAACGCGACCCGGCGCGCGCGCCACCTCGCCGCGCTCGCGCTCGGGTTGCTCGGCGACCAGCCCGGCGCGTCCGACGGCGGGGCCACGCCGCGCGTGGACGTGGTCGCCGCGCTGCTCACGCGCCTGCGGGAGAGCGACGACCCCGAGGCGCAGGCCGTGCTCGCGGTCGCGCTGGGGCTGCAGGCGCGCACGAGCTTCGACGCCGCCTCGCTCGCCGCGCTGCGCGGCCTCGCCGCCGACGGCGTCCTCGCGTCGCGCGAGCGGGTGCCGGCGGTGCAGGCGCACGCGATGGTCGCGCTCGCCCGCGTCGTCGGCGACGAGGCGAGCGGCCTGCTGCTCGGGCACGTCCGCGCGCGCTCGGTGCCCAACGAGGTGCGCCACGGCGCCCTCGTCGCGCTCGCGGCGGCCGGACCGCGCCTCGCGCCCGTGGCCCGCACGGCCGCCGCGACCGAGGTGGCGGCGCACGCCGAGGGCGGCAACCCCGAGACCGTCAGCCTGGCCCTGCTCTCCCTCGGGCGCCTCTGCGCCGACGCGATGCGCGACCCCGCCGACCGCACGACGCTCGCCGCGCCGGCGGCGGCGCTGCTCGTCCGCCAGGTGGACGCGGGCGCGGGCCCGCTGCGCGGCGTGGCCGCGCTCTCGCTCGGGTTCGCGTTGCGCCCGCCGGCGCCGCCCGACGTGGACGGCGGGCGCGCGGCGTTCCGCGCGACGGCGCTCCCCGCGCTCGTCGCGGCCTTCGAGGGCGTCTCCGACCCGGAGGTGCGCGGGGCCGCGATCGTCGCGCTCGGGCTCGCCCGCGACCACGCGTCCTTCCCGCGGCTCGCGACGCTGCTCGCGCGGCGCGACGTGGACGTCGCGATGCGCGCCCGCGCCGCGACCGCCATCGGCCTGCTGCGCGAGGGCAACGTGGCCGCGCTCGACGCGCTGCACGCCGCGCTCGACCCGTCCTCGCCCGAGCCCGTGCGGCGCGAGGCGGCCCGCGCGCTCGGGTACCTGTCCGACCCGCGGGTGGTGCCGGTGCTCGTCGCCGACCTGCGCGGCGAGAACCCCGACTTCGTGCGCTCACGGGCCGCCGTCGCGCTCGGCGCGTTCCGGCGCGCGACCGCGGTGGACGCGCTGCTCGAGCTCGCCGCCGACCCCACCGCGGGCGACCCCGCGCGCGCGAACGCGGTGGCCGCGCTGGGCATCCTCGCCGACCCCGAGCGCGTGCGCAGCCTCGGACGGCTCGCCACCGACCTCTCGGGGGCGATCGTGCCCGCCGCGCTCGGGCAGGCGCTCGCCTACCTCTGAGCCCGGATTTCCCACGAAAGACGAGGGGCTTCGTGGACCGACCGAGCGGCGACGCGCGGTCGGGGCCGATGCAGGGCCGTCGGGCGCGGGGTTTCACCGACGACCGCGTGTTCTCGGTACACGCCGAGGCGGTGAAACCCCGCCGGCACGGCGCTCGCTCGCGCGACGCGCGTCTCCTTGCGCCCGACGGCCCGGCGCGGCCCCGACCTCGTCGGCTCGTGGGAAATCCGGGCTGAGGGCGCGCCGGGTCAGCGCGGGAGCGCGCGCCCGGCTTCGACGCGGTCGGCCGTGGCGCGGATCTGGCGCACCGACGCCATCACGCGCTTCTCGAGCGCGTTCGTCGTCGTCGCGCCGGCCGCCGCCGCCGTCGCGTTCGCGAGCGCTTCCGCCTGCAGCGAGATCGAGAGCTTGAGCAGGCGGTTCGTGGCGCGCGTCGCCTCGAGCAGGTCGCGCAGGAGTCGCGGGGTGTCGTCCACGGGGCTCTCCCGACGGGGCACGCCGCCCCGGGCCGGCGGAGTGTACGGCGCCCCGCCCGCGCCGAGCCGACCGGGGTGGGTGCGCAACGGAGGCGTCCTCGCTATCGTGGCGGGCGGTGGGGCGGGCGGGCGACCGTCGTCGGTCGCGGGCCCGCAGGGAGGGCGACGTGGGCACCTACTACATCCGTCACGACGGGCAGACCGCGTACGGGCCCTACGGGGCCGAGGTCGTGCGCGGGTGGCTGGGCGACGGCCGGCTGCCGCCGGAGACCGAGTGCTCGAGCGACGGGCTCGCGTGGTGCGCCGCCTCCGACGTCGAGGAGCTGCGGCCCGGCGAGACCGCGGCCCCGCCCGCGCTCCCGGAGGCGTCGCTCTGGATCCGCCAGGGGACGAACGTGCAGGGGCCGTACGCGATGTCGCGCATTCGTCGCTACGTCGCGCAACGGCGCGTGCAGCCCTACATGCTGTTCAGCCAGGACGGCGTGTACTGGCTCGCGCCCGAGCACGTGCCCGGGCTGCTCCCGCCCGGCTACCAGCCCGTCGCGCCGACGGGCCGCCCCTCGGCCGTCCCCGACGCGCCCGCGGTCGCGCGGGTCCCGTCTTCGTCGTCGTCGGCGGCCCCCGCGCCGATGGTGCCCGCGCCGATCGCGACCTCGGTGACTCCGAAGGGCAAGGACTTCGGCTCGACGACGCTGGTCGGCTACCGCCTCGACGACGAGGCGACGACGCGTCCCGCGGCCGCGGCGGCGCCTCCGACGTCGATGGTGCCGCCGGCCCCGTCGCGTGCCGGTGCGGGCCTCAGCTACTACGTGCGCCAGGACGGACGGACGGCCTACGGGCCCTACGCGGCCGCCGACGTGCGTGCGTGGATCGCGGAGGGACGCCTCGTCGCGGAGACCGAGTTCTCCTACGACGGACAGCACTGGCTGACGGGCGCGCAGATGCCGGGGCTCTCGTTCCCCGCGCCGGCCCGCGACGAGGAGCCCGAGGCCGTCGAGGAGGACCGCCGCCCGCCCGCGCCGCGTTCGTCGTGGCGCACGCGGCGCCGCTGACCGGCGGTCCCGCGTACGATCGTCCGTCCCCGAGGGAGGTCGCTCCGTGGCCGCACCGTGCCCCGTCTGCCATCTCGAGATCCCCGCGCCCGACCCGGCGCGGCTCGCCGCGTGGTACGCCAAGCACTTCGGCTGGACGACGACGCCGATGGGGCCCGGCTACGTCCTCTTCCAGACGTCGGACGGCGAGCTCGGCGGAGGCTTCGACGGCGACGCGAAGGTGAGCGACGGCGGTCCCACGCTCGTGATCGCGGTGGACGACCTTGAGGCGACGCTGCGCACCCTCGCCGCCGACGGCGCGAAGACCCTGCAGGGCAAGACCGACATCGGCGGCGGCCACGGCTTCTGCGCGTACGTCCGCGACCCCGCCGGGAACCGCACGGGCCTCTGGTCGAAGACGTAGCCCGCCGTCGCTCGGGTAGGCTGCCTCGCCCCGCCCCGCGGAGCGAGCGGGCGTGCCCCGAGGTGCCCATGCTCGACGCCGTCCTGTCCCGACGCACGCTGCTCGCGAGCGCCGCGGGCGCGGGGGCCGCGGCCGCGCTCGCCCCGGCCGTCGCGCGCGCCGCCGACGCGCCGGGGGCACCGGCCCCCGCCCCCGCGCCGGGCGCGGGGCCCGCGGCGCCCGGGAAGGCCGCGACGCCGCTGCGGATCCTGATGCTCGGCGGGACGTCGTTCCTCGGCCCCGAGATCGTCGAGGAGGCGCTCGCGCAGGGCCACACGGTCACGCTGTTCAACCGCGGCAAGACGCGCCCGGACCTGTTCCCGGGACTCGAGAAGCTGCGCGGCGACCGCAACGGCGACGTGTCGGCGCTGAAGGGCCGCTCGTTCGACGCCGTGTTCGACACCTCGGCCTACGTCCCGTCGCACGTGCGGCGCGTCCGCGAGGCGCTCGGCGACGGGGTCGGGCACTACACCCTCGTCTCGACGATCAGCGTCTACGCGGCGATGGGCGCGTCGCGCGACCCGATCGACGAGGCGAGCGCGGTCGCGACGCTCCCCGACCCGACCGTCGAGAAGCTCACCGACGCGACCTACGGCCCGCTCAAGGCGCTGTGCGAGCAGGCGGCCGAGGCCGCGTGGCCGGGCCGCGTCGCGCACGTGCGTCCCGGGCTCATCGTCGGGCCGGGCGATCCCACCGACCGCTTCACCTACTGGCCGGCGCGCGTCGCGCGCGGCGGCGAGGTGCTCGCACCCGGCGACGGGACCGACGGGGCGCAGTGCATCGACGTGCGCGACCTCGGGCGCTTCGTCGTCCGCGTCGCGCAGGACAAGACGACCGGCGTCTACAACGCCGTCGGCTTCGAGGGTCCGCTCTCCTTCGCCGAGCTGCTCCACGGCGCGAAGTGCGCGCTGCGCCACGACGTCACGTTCACGTGGGTGCCCGCGGCGTTCCTCGCCGAGCAGAAGGTGGGCCCCTGGCACAACCTCCCGCTCTGGATCCCGCCCGAGGGCAACAACCCGCTGCGCAACGCCAAGGCGATCGGCAAGGGGCTCACGTTCCGTCCCGTCGCGCAGACGGTCGCCGACACGGTCGCGTGGCTGCGCGACACGCGGCGCGACGTCGCGTGGGGCACGGGCCGCGCGCCCGGCCTCTCGCCCGCGCGCGAGGCCGAGGTGCTCGCGGCGTGGAAGGCGAAGGGCTCGGGCGCGCGCTGACGCGCGGGCCGGCCCGCCGAGCCCGCGAGCCGGCTACGGCTTGCCGGCCGCGGCGGCGACGTCGGCGTCGTGCCCGGGATTGTCCCACTTCATCGTGAGCGAGCCGAACGCCTCGCCCATCGGGTTGGGCGCGTCGTAGAGCACGCGCCGGACGACCACGACCGCCTCGCTCGCGGCGTCGTCGGGTGCCGGGAACGCGCCCTCGATCTCGTCGCCGGGCCCGATGGGAGAGATCGAGTCCGCGTACCCGCCCTCGACGGGCGTGCCGAGCGGCTTGCCGTCGGCCGTGCGGAACACCGTCGTCCACGAGACCGCGGTCACCTTGCGGTCGGAGAGGTTGCGGACCCGGCACCGGAACGCCGGCACCGGCCCCATCGACCGGTGGACGCCGAGCACGACGACCGGCGCCTTGCCCGCCGCGACGAGGTCGGCGATCGGCGTCCCCGACGGGGTGCGCGGCGCACCGTCACCGCACGCCGCCACCGCAAGCCCGAGCGCCACCCCGACCGTCCTCACGAACGCAAGCGCGCGCGACATGGGTCCTCCCGGCCGAACGGCCGTGGCGACCATCGCCGACCCCACGCTCGCGCCGCCGCCGACCCGCGCCAGCGAATTCGGCCGCGTCCCGGGGCCGGCCCCGGCACGGCGTCAGCGGCGCGCGCGCGCGGTCTCGGCCGCGACCCACGACTCGAGCGCGGCGCGTTCCTCGTCGGTGCACCGGGGCCGCACCCGGAGCGCGGTGGCTCCTTGGTCGGCGACGCGGCCGCGCAACGACGGGACCGCGAGGGCGGCGTGGCGCGCGAGCGTGGGCGTGTCGCGGCCCGACGCGCGAACGAGGTCTGACACGTCGACGAGGCTCTCGCCGCCCTGCGCGGAGCGGATCGCGCTGTCGAGCAGCAACGGCGGCAGGAGCAGCGGCCCGAGGATCGGGGGCGCGAAGGGCACGCAGCCGGTCAGCGCGGCGACGCCCACGAGGGACACGACCGACCTGATCTCACGCACGGTGCTCCTCCTGCCCGGACGGGGGAAACCTGCGCGTGCGCCGTCACGCCGCGGTCACGCGTCAGCCGCGCGGGTCGCGCGGCGGCGGACGCCGATCACGCGGGGGCGGAGCCGGCGGCCTGCCGCGGGGCGCGTCGGGCCGGTCCGCCGGCACCTCGCGTCCGCCGCGGTACACGATCAGCTCGGCCCCGCGGCGCTTGGTCCAGTCGCGGATGAACGTCGCCACCGCCGGGATCGTGCGCGGGTCGGGGCGGTCCTTGTCGGTCAGCAGGATCAGCGCGCCGGCGTCGGTCGCGTCGAAGAAGCCGCCGATGCGGTCGGGCTTGAGATCGTCGGGGCCGAAGCCCATCAGCCACAGGCACTGGAACGTCGCGCAGTGCATCGGCCGGTCGGGGTGGATCCGGCACCCGGTCCCCACGACGAGGTGACGGCACGGCACGTCGGGCGCCTTCTCGAGCTCGGGGTACTCCTCCCAGTCGATCGACGGCAGCCGACAGCAGAGGTCGCAGGTCCCGCACTGGCGGCGGGGGCTCGCGTCGGGGAATCGGGCGGGCGGCGTGGTCACGCGGGCTCCGGCGGGGTGCGTGGCATCCTACGTCGTGGTGTGTGCGGCGCGCACCCGTGCCCGCCCGCCGCGAGGAGGCGCCATGCGTCGGACTCCCTGGTGGTCGCTCGCCGCGGTCGCGTTCGCCGCCGCGCTCGCTCCGCTCGTCGGGGCGGAGGACGCGCCCGCGCCGACGCCCGTGCCGCCGTCGAAGCCGACGCTGGCCGACCTCGCCTGGCTCGCCGGCTCGTGGCGCGCCGCGTCGGACGCCGAGACCTTCGACGAGACCTGGCTCCCGCCGCTGGGCGACGGCATGGTCGCGGTGAGCCGGTCCGTCATGGGGGGCGTCACGAAGCTCGTCGAGCTCTCGGCGATCGAGGCGACCGACGCGGGGATCGTGCTGCGGATCCGCCACTTCGGCCCCGGGCTCACGCCGTGGAAGAAGGACGCGGCGGGCGCGGAGTCGTGGCCGCTCGAGGCCGTGCGCGGCACCGAGGCGGCGTTCACCGAGCCGAGCCGCAGGTTCCCGAGGACGGTCCGCTACCGCCGCGAGGCCGGCGCCGCCGGCAAGCCCGACGTGCTGACCGCCCGGCTCGAGGGCGAGGGCGGGCCGCCGGGCGGGCTCGAGTTCCGGTTCGAGCGGGTCGAGGCTCGCTGACGGGGCGCGGGGCGCTCCGCCGTGGCGTCGTTCCTCCTCCGCACGCCGTCGGACGCGCGACGCCTGCCGTGGCGCAACGGGCGCGGCGTCACCGAGGAGCTCGCGATCGGTCCCGCGGGCGCGACGTTCGAGCGCGACGACTGGGACTGGCGGCTCTCGCGGGCGGCCGTCGTCGAGGACGGGCCCTTCTCGGTGCTGCCGGGCGTGGACCGCGTGCTCGTGCTCACCGAGGGCGCGGGCCTCGTGCTGCGCCACGGAGCCGACGGCACGCCGACGAGGCTCGTCCCGCTCGTCGCGCACGCGTTCGCCGGCGACGCGCCGACGCAGGCGGCGCTCGTCGCGGGGCCGGTGCGCGACCTCAGCGTCATGACGCGGCGCGGACGGGCGATGGCCTCGGTCGAGGTGGTCCGTGCTGCCGCGGGAGCGGCCCACCGCGTCGTCCCCGCGGGCGACCTCCTCGTCCACGCGGTCGCGGGGACCGTCGGGGTCGCGGTCGCGGGCGTCGCGACCCGGTGGGCGCTCGCGCCGGGATGCACGCTCGTCGCGACGGGACGGGTCGAGGCGACCTCGCTCGCGCTCGACGTCGCGCCCGAGGCCGTGGCGGTCGTCGTTTCTCTGGTCGCCTCGTCGGCGTGACCGCGGCCGGGCTCAGCGGCGCCCGACGGCTCCGATGAGGAGCAGCAGCAGCACGAAGAGGCCGATCCCTCCCCACGTCGCGATCCGGGCCTGGCGCAGCAGCGCGCGGGCGCGGGGAGAGGCCTCCACGCCGTCGGGCACGGAGAGCGTCCGCCACAGGGCGCCCACGGCGAGGATCACGACGGCGACGCCGACGAACGCGATCGCGCGGGTCCGCGTCGCCCACGCGACGGCTTCCTCCTCGGTGAGCGGACGGCGGCCTTCGGTCGGGGCCGCCGCGGACGCGCGCGACGGGCCGGTCGCGGTCGCTTCGTCCTCGTCGGGCGCCGCCGAGCTCTCGGCGTCGTCGCCGAACGCCTCGTCGTCGAGGTCGTCGTCGTCCTCCTCGTCGGCCTCGCCGCGCTCGCGGCGCGCGCGCCGCTCGGCGGCGTCCTCCGCGAGGGCCGCGCGGGCGCGTTCGACGTCCTCGCGCGCCACGACGACGCGGACGCCGATGGCGAGGATGTGGGGGAGCGCCGCGCCGGTGTGCTCGTCGGCCACCTCGGCCTCCACGCCGGCGGCGGCGAGCACCGCGACGACGCGGTGCGCCTCGAACGGGTTGTCGAACCGCGCCACCTCGACGACGTCGGACATGCCACCCTCCTCCCGCGGACGCGCGCGGCGGCCGCTCAGACCAACGTGTGGAAGACCCGCTGCACGTCGTCGTCCTGCTCGAGCGCGTCCACGAGCTCGAGGACCCCCTTGCCCTGCTCCTCGGGCAGCTCGGTGGAGGCGGTCGCGACGTACTCCGTCCCCGACGACACGGGGTGGATGCCGCGTTCCTCGAGGGCCTTCTGGACGCGGCCGAGGTCGCCGAACGCACAGCGCACGACCCACTGCGCCTCGCCCTTCTCGCCGCTGCCCGCGAGCATCTCCTCGAGGCCGTGGTCGATCAGGTCGAGCTCGAGCGCGTCGGCGTCGAGCCCCTTGGCGTCGAGGCGGAACACGCCCATCCGGCGGAACGAGAACATCACGCTGCCGCTCGCGCCCATCGAGCCGCCGTGCGACTTGAAGATCGAGCGCACGTTGGCGACCGTGCGCGTGGGGTTGTCGGTGGCGGCCTCGACCACGATGGCGACGCCGTGGGGGCCGTAGCCCTCGTAGACGATCTCCTGGTAGTCCACCGCGTCCTGCCCCGAGGCGCGCCGGATCGCGCTCTCGACGCGGTCCTTGGGCATGTTCGCCGCGCGCGCGTTCAGCATCGCGCGTCGCAGCGCCGGGTTGCTCTCGGGGTCGGGGCTGCCGCGCTTGACCGCGATCGCGATGTCCTTCGCGATCCGCGCGAACTGCTTCGACACCCGGTCCCACCGGGCGAACATCGTGGTCTTGCGCTTCTCGAAGATGCGACCCATGGGGGCTCCGGCGGGCTCTTCGGCCCGCGCCACCATACCCGCGAGGGCACCGCCGGCGCGGGCGCGGCGCGACCGGGGGCGCGGCGCGCACCCGCCTGCGCCGGGGCTCGCCGCGGGTCAGCCGGTGGGGGGCGGGGCTCCCGTCGCGCGGGGGAAGCGCACGAGGTGGATCGTGCCGCGGCGCCCGTCCACGAGCAGCACGCCCTCGACGCCGAAGACGTGCGCGTACTCGAGCAGCTGACGGCGCGTCGCGCGGTCGTGCACCGACGTCGAGCCCGGGCCGCCCTTGGCCTCGGCGACCCAGAGGCGACCGCGGCGCTCGACGACGAAGTCGGCGCGGACCACGAACGGCTCGGGACGCCCGTCCACCTCCACCACGCCCTCGCGCACCACCTCGCACGCCACGATGCGGCAGCCCGCGCGCTCGAGCACCGCGGCCGCGCGCGCGGCGCCGGCCGCGCCCACGCGGCGCGAGCGCGCCGGCGCGCGGGCGCGCACGACGCGTGCGGCCCACAGCGCGGCGCGCGCGCCGACCACGACGAGCGTGACCGCGGCGACGGCCCACGCCCACGTCGGGAGGCGTTCGAGCATCGAGGGGGCGGTCGTCGAGGTCGCCACGCCCCGTTCATCGGTCCTGCGACCGCGCGGGTGAACCGCGCCCGTCGTCGGGCGAGGACGAGCGTGAATGAGATGACGGTGAGCGCTCGATGAGATCTTCTCTCATGGTCGAGTCGTGCGGGAAACGTGCTGTGCCGCGGGAATGACGATTCCGCGCGAGGCGTCGCGCGTACGCAAGGACACCTGTCCGCTCTGGAGGGTTCTCCCATGCGCGTCTTCGCGATCCTGTCCCTGCTCGCGCTCGCGTTCCCCGCGAGCGGCTGCGGCGGTGGCGGCGCGTCCGCCGCGGCCGCCGAGGTCCCCACGCCGACCCCGACCCCCGATCCCGTCCCCGCTCCCGAGCCCACGCCCGATCCGGTCCCGACGCCGACCTTCGACGCCGCGCTCGAGGCGCAGCTGCGCACGCTCGCGTCGCAGGGCGGCGCGGCCGCGCTGGCCGCGCCGCCGGCGCAGGACCCCGACCTCGTCGAGCTCGGGCGGATGCTCTTCTTCGACCGCGAGCTGTCGGGGAACCGCGACATCTCCTGCTACACCTGCCACGACCTCGACCACGGCACCGGCGACGCGCTCTCCGTGTCGATCGGGACCGGCGGCTTCGGCGGCGGGCCCGACCGTCTCCTCGCCGACGGCACGTTGATCGGGCGCAACGCACCGTCGCTGTTCCACCTCGCCGGGCGCAACAGCCTGTTCTGGGACGGCCGCGTGCTGCGCCGCCAGGACGGCACGCTCGTGACCCCCGAGGCGTCGCTCAACGGTCCCGCGCCGGCGGCCGCGGCGGTCGTGTCGCAGCTCACCTCCGCGGTCGCGGCCCAGGCGATCTTCCCGCTCGTCTCGGTCGAGGAGATGCGCGGCACCCCGGGGCAGAACGAGGTGGCCGACGCCCCCGACAACGGGACGGCGTGGGCGCGCATCGTGGACCGGCTCGTCGGCACCGACGACGGCGCCGCCCCCGGCATCGCTGAGTACCGCCGCCTCTTCGCGCTCGCCTACCCCGAGGTCGCCCGCTGGGACGACGTCCACGTCGGGCACGTGGGGCGCGCGATCGCGGCGTTCGAGGTCGCGTCCTTCGACACCCGCGGCGCGGCCTTCGACGCCTGGCTCGCGGGCGCCCCGACGGCGATCTCCGAGGACGCCAAGCGCGGCGGCGTGCTCTTCTACGGGCGCGCGGGCTGCGCGCGCTGCCACGGCGGCCCGGCGTTCACCGACAACCGCCACCACGCGATCGGCGTCCCCCAGGTCGGCCCCGGCGTGGACTTCGCGATGGAGGACACCGGGCGCGCGCGCGTGACCGGCGACGCCGCCGACCTGTACCGATTCCGCACGCCCTCGCTGCGCAACGCCGAGCTCACGGGGCCGTGGATGCACGACGGCGCCTACACCACCCTCGAGGCGGCGGTCGCGCACTACCGCAACCCGGAGGCGAGCCTGCGTGGGTACGACGCGAGCCAGCTCGCGCCGCTCCTGCGCGACCTCGTGGACCGCGACCCGCTCCGGCAGGACGCCCGGGCCCGCGCGATCACCGGGATCGTGCGCGACGGCGTGCGGCTCTCCGACGCGGAGGTCGCGCAGCTCGTCGCGTTCCTGCGCACCCTGACCGACGCCGGCGCGCTCGACCTCTCCGCGGTCGAGCCCGCGACGGTGCCGAGCGGCCTCCCGATCGACGACGAGTGACCTCCCCACGGTCGTCGGTCGCCCGGCCCGCGCGGTCCCCCGACCGCGCGGGCCTCTTCACGCGTCGGTGAGCCCCAGCAGCTCGTGCAGGACGTGGGTGCCCTGCTTGCCGCGGATCGGGAGCTCGACCTGCCGTCCGACGCGCACGCGGTCGCGCACGGGCGCGTGCACGGCGTCGGAGACGAGGCAGCGGCTGCCGAGCTCTTTGTTCGCCGCCTCGATGCGGCTCGCGAAGTTGACCACGTCCCCGATCACGGTGTCGCGCTCGCGGTGCCACGGCGTCGGCGTGCCCACCACGACGTCGCCCGCGTGCACGCCGACGCGCACGGCGAAGGGCTCGCCGTAGGCGGCGCGCAGGTACGCCTCCATCCCGTCGGCCGCGTGCAGCAGGGCGAGCGCCGCCCGGACCGGCTCGAGCGGGTCCACGGGCGCGTCCGCCCCGAACACCGCGAGCAGGCCGTCGCCCATGTAGTTGTCCACGCGGCCGCCGTGGCGCTCGACCTCGGTGGTGGCGAGGTGGAACCAGCGGTGCAGGACGTGGACGACGTCGTAGGCCGGCAGGCGCTCCGACAGCGACGTGAAGCCCGCGACGTCGGCGAAGAGCACGGCGACGTGGGCCTCGCGGCCCATCGTCCCCTTGTGGGGGCGCGCGGTGAACTGGCGCGTGAGCTCGCCGTCCTCGGGGTCGAGCACGAGCCGGCGCACCGTGACGTCGCCGTCGCAGCGGGTCTGGCACGCGAGCCGCACGCTCTCGTCGAGGCCGAGCCGGTCGGCGATCGCGCGCTCGGGCTCGGTGCGCGGCGAGCAGCGCGCGAGCCCCTCGACCACCCGGACGCGGCACGTCGAGCAGCGCGCGTGGCCGCCGCAGGCGTGGGCGACCGCCACGCCGGCGCGCACGAGCGCGGCGAGCAGCGTCTCGTCCCCCTCGGCGGGGACCTCGCGCGCGTCGGACAGGGACCGGACGGTCGTCACGCGCCGATCGTAGCCCGCCGAGCGCACGCGCCGACGAGGTCGGGGCGGCCCTTTCGGCCCGGCGCGTGCCCGACGCTCGCCAGACTCCCGTCGGGGGGCGGGCGTCAGGTCTTCGGGCGGCGGCGCACGAACAGCGGCAGGAGCCCGAGCAGGCCCAGCAGGCCGAGGGAGTCGGTGGCGGCGGCGAGGAGCATCGAGACCTCCGACGGTCGGAGCGCGCGACGGTCGGTCAGTTGCCGCCGCCTCCTCGTCGAGCCCCTCACGGGTCCACGGTGACGCGCAGGTCGTCGAGGTGCACGTGGAGCCCTTCGGCCTGCTCCCACTGGAAGTAGCCGGCGCGGGGGAGCAGGTCGCCCTTGGTCGTGTGGCGCAGGCGGGGCGAGCCCGCCCACGATAACCGCACCGCGCCGCCCTGCACGGACCACTCGAAGGGCACGGGGACGCCCCGCGGGACGGGCCCGGCCTTGGCCGAGGCGAGCACCGCGTCCTTGCCGTCGAGGCGGTGCGACAGCGTCATCGCGCCCGTCGCGGGGTCCACCTCGACCTGGAGGAGGTCCTGGTCGGGGGGCTGCCACTCCTCGGGGTAGCTGCGGTCGGCCACGTGCGCCTGCACGCGCCACGTGGCACCGGGCTTGACCGCGAGGAACGTCGCGGTGCCACGCAGCACGAAGTCGCCGTAGATCGTCCGGGGCCACGTCATCACGTCCGCGCGGAAGGGGGTGTACGTGCGGCGCGTCCACGAGACCCAGTCGTGCTTGAGCCCCGGCAGGCAGAGCGCACCCTCCACGCAGCGCACGCCGCGCGGGCGCTGCAGCGGCCACTGCGAGAACCACGGCGCGCACCCCGAGGCGAAGTCCTCCGCCAGCGCGGGCACGCCCGGCGGGTAGGTGTCCTGCAGCGGGCGGCGCCCGCTCCACGTCACACCGCCCGGCACCGGGCTCGTCGGGAGCCGCACGTCGCCGCGCCGCAGCGTCGTCGCCGTCGCGGCGGCGCGCAGCGCGGTGACGTCGGCGCCCTCGGCCGAGAGCGACGTCCCGTCCCACGCCGCGCTGCCGCGCGCCCCCTTGGGCCGCTCGACTTGCCAGAGGGTGCGCGCGCCGGCGCGCAGGAACGTCGCGTCGAGCACGAGCCACGCCGACGGTGTGCCGTCGTCGACCGTGCGCACGACGGCAAGGCGCGCGTCGGTCTCGAGCCCGAGCGCCTTGCCGACGGCGCCCGGCGTGACGGCGACGACGACGTCGCGGAGGTCGCCCGTCCGCACCGTCGCGGCGCGCCACCCGGGCCCCGCGTCGGTCTCGACGCGCGCGGGGGACGCCTCGCCCGCCCGCTCGGGGACGAGCACCGCGAGGAAGCCCGGGTCGGGCGCGCGGGCGGCCGCGCGCAGGCGGGGGTGCTCGGGGAAGTCCACGCCCGCGGTGGCGCCGGTGCGCAGCGTCAGCGGCGCGGCCGCGACGAGGTGCACGTCGCAGCGACCCTTGCCGCGCGCCCCGACGATCGAGGCCCGCGCGCCCTCCACCGTCAGCGTGTTGCCCGCCTGCGTGTGCAGGAGCCACTCGACGTCGTGCGGCTTGCCGTCCACGTCGAGCGCGTCGGCCACCACGACGACCGGCGCCCGCCCCGGCCGCTCGAGCTGCGCGCCGGCCCGCGTTGCCGACCGCACGGGCCACGCGTCGGGCCGGTCGTCCTTCGGGGCACCCCACCCGTTGGCGTTGCGCCACGAGCGCGTCAGGTCCACGAGCGTCGCGTCGAACGCGTCGGAGAGGAACGTCGCGCGCACGCTCGCGGTCGTGCCCCAGGGGCCCGGCTGCCCCTTGCCGTCGAGCAGGAGGTAACTGTGGGCCGCCGTCGCGTCGCTGCGCGCGTCGCCCTGCGCGTAGCCCGAGTCCACGACGAAGTCCTCGCCGCACGCGTAGAAGGCGAACGAGCCCTTGTCGGTCTGGTCGTGCTCGGGGCCGACGAACGGCCCGCCCACGAGCGCGAACAGCGACCAGTCGTCCGTGGGCCCGTCCCACGCGCCCGTGCGGAAGTTGGAGAGCCCGTGCCCGCGGAAGAACGCCGACGGGGGAAGGTCGAGGGGCGCGGGGGGGCGGAAGGGGGGCGCCGACAGGAGGTCGTCGCGGGCCCAGAGCGCCTCGCGCGGCCCGGCCCACTCGATCCACGCCGTCGAGCGCGACGCGAGCCACGCCGCCGCGAGGTCGCGCCGGCCGGGGTCGTCTCGCAGCCGCGTGGACGCCCACGCCAGCGGCGCGCCGAAGCGCGCGCGGTTGTCCATCTGGTCGTAGCCGGAGTCGTTGCGGTTGTGCGCCCGCAGCGACGGCCCGTCGGAGGGGACGAGCTCGGTCGGGAGCCAGCGCACGAAGTCGCGTGCGTCGGGGTGGCGCGCGAAGTCCACGTCGAGGTTGCGGCGCATCGCCTCGAAGGCGTCCACGAGCCAGCTCGCAGTCCAGCCGCCGTACATGACGCCGGCCAGCGACGCCCCGTCGCTCCACACGGTGTCGAGGTTGCGCTGCACGGCCGCGCGCGCGGCGTCCTGCCAGGCGGCGAGGTCGGGCTGGAAGCGGTACGAGACGTGGTACGTCGTGCCCGCGGCCGGCGCCTTCCCGCCGGGCAGCCACGCGATCCCGAAGCCCTGTTGGTGCGGGGCCTTGTCGTCGCGGAACCAGCGCACCGCGTAGTCCTTGCCCGCGGCGAAGTCGGCGCCGCCCGGCGCGACGCCGACCCGGTCCACCTCGATCGAGGAGCGGAACGCCAGCCAGTCGCCCCCGGCGTACGTCCCCGCGCGCACGACGGGCTCGTCGGCCACGGTGCGCACCGTCTCGGCCACGTCGCCGTCGAGGGCCATCGCGATGAGCCCGAGGTCGATGCCGAAGACGAGGCTGTGGTTGTTCGGCGAGCGCTCGGGCCCGCCGATCGACGCGCCGATGCGCAGCATCTCGTCGGCGAGCTCGGCCCGCTCGTCGGGCGTGGCGGACGCGTACGCGCCGTCGTAGGCGAGCGCGAGGTAGCGGTAGAGGTAGCGGCCCCACCACTCCTCGGGCTCGGGGTAGGGGGGCTCGAGCGAGCGCGTGACCGCGAGCGCGGACTCGATCGCGACGCGACCCCATCGCGTGCGCTCCTCCTCCGTCGCCGCGAGGAGCGCGGCGAACGGCGCGGTCGCGTGCAGCGCGGGCCAGAACGCGGGGACGGCCGCCTCCGTCGGCGCGGCCGCCAGCGCGTGCGCCCACAGGTGGCTCGAGAGCGTGCCGGGCGCGTTGACCTTGCGCCGCGCGGCCTCCACCTCGTCGGGGCCGAGGAACAGCCGAGGGTGCACCCCGGCCCGCGCGGGCTTGCGGTGCGGCCATGCGGGCGCGTCGAGGTCGGCGCGCGCCGCCGACGTTGCGACGAGCAGGCCGACGAGAGCCAGCGCGCGGGTCCCGGGGCGCATCCCGCCACGATAGCGCCGGGTTCGCGCGCGCCTACGGTGCCGCGCCCGCACGCCCGACGGCGCACGGGCGCGCGGCAGCCCGCGGGCCGAGTGCCGTCTGCTCAGGCCTTCTTGGCGTACTGGCTCGCGCCGTACCAGTCCACGACGACGACGGGCTCGTCGCCGACGACCCACGCGTCGTGGCCGCTCGGCAGCGACGTGACGTCGCCGGGCCCCGCGATGATCTCGCGCCCGTCGTCCATCAAGATCGCGAGCTTGCCGCTCACGTGGTACTGGAAGTGCGGCGCCTCGCAGCTCTTCGTGCCGGCGATCGGCTGCACGTGCTTGGACCAGCGCCAGCCGGGCTGGAACACGAGGCGCCCGACCTCCGCGCCGCCGATCTTGAGGATCTCCGCCTTGCCCGACGGGAAGCTGCGGACCTCGTCGGCCTTCGAGAACGACTTGTGCTCGGTGTGGTGCTTCACGGCGCCCTCCCACGGCCGTCGAGCGACGGCGCGGGCGGGGACGCTAGCGTGGAGCGCCCGCCGCGGACAACCCCCCGGGCGAATCGGCGGGCGGTTCGGGGGAGCCGGCCACCGCGGCGTCGGGGTGTCGGGGCTCGCCCGGGGACGGTGGGGGCGCGCGCGGCCGGCGGACGCGGGTCAGCCGCCGAACTGGCGCAGGTGGTGGTCGAGGTGCTTGGCCATGAGCACGTCCCACTCCGGCGGCGTCATCGGGCCGAAGAACGGGTGCGGGTCCGAGGTGACGACGGCCGGGCCGCCGGCGCCGAAGCGCTCGATCAGCGCGAGGAGCGCCGTCTTCTCGCGGGCGACGTCGCGCGCGTCGCGGATCTTGAAGGTCGCGTCGGTGGGGAGGCCCTTCGAGAAGGGCTTCTCGCCGAGCGCGGACCGCTTGGCCATCCGCCCGAACAGGAGCCCGAGGAGGGACCGCTTGAGCTTCGTGTCGCCGAGCGCGACGCGCAGTCCCACCTGCAGGTGCGCGAGCATCTGCCCGACGTCCATCTTCCCCCACTGGCGCGGCGAGGCGGGCGTCATCGCCTGGACGCGCGCGAGCAACGCCTCGCGACCGGCGCGGTCGAACAGCGAGAGGGCGGCCATCGGCGGGCTCCGAGGGGACGACGACAGCCTACCGCGGCCGCGGCCCCGCAGGGCGGTGCTCGGCGGGTCGGCGACGTTCGCGCGTTCGGTCAAACCCCTTCCGTGTCGCGCCGCACGGGGCGCGCACTTCGCTCGTCGCCCGCGATTCGCTCAGGCCCGCGGGAGCGGCCGCGGCGACCGCGTACTCGCACCGCCGTACGCCGAGCCGCGGCCCGACGACGAGGAGTCTGCGACCTTACGGAGGCGGTGCCCGGCCCGAC
>JADZCA010000084.1 GCA_020851795.1 Planctomycetota bacterium
AAAGACGAGGCCCGTCGGGCGCCGATCGCACGTCAGGCCCCCGTCGGGGCTCGCGGATTGCGCCCGGGCGCGCGTCGGACGCGACGACGGCGTGTTCTGGCACCACGTCGAGGAGCGGACGACGCGCCGCGAAGCGCATCGAATCGCCACCGGGCCCCACGTCACGCCCGGGCGCAAGACGCAGCCCCGACCTCGTCGGCTCGTGAATTCGGCGGGCTGGCGCCCACGGACCCGGCCGAGCGCGAGGGGCGCGCCCGCGCTCGCCGCGGACGCGGCCTCAGGCGCCCGCCGCGGGCTCCTTCGGCTTGCCGATCGCGCCGACGGCGAAGCGCGTGCGGGCGAGCACGCGCTCGCCGAGGCGGAACTCGAGGCCGAACCAGCCGCCGGCCTTCACCTGCAGCGTCTTGAAGCCGGCGGAGACGACCGTCTGGCGGCCCTCGTAGCCCTTCTGCACCGTGAGGCGGCCCGGCAGCTGCACCACGGTCTGCGACGGGTCCTGCATCGGGTGGACGCGGAAGGAGACCGCCGCCTCGCCCGCGCGCAGCGGCCGCACGAACGCGACGAACGCGAGGGGGCCCGCCTCGCCGGGGAACTGCAGCACCGGCACGATCTCGACCACCTCGCGCAGCGACACGCCGCTGCGGCCGTTCTGCAGCTCGCGGCACACGAGGAGGCCGAGCACCTCGAGGCTCGCCTCCGGCGTCGGCGCCATCGGCGCAGCGGGGTCGGGGGCCGGGACGGGCGCGTTCGAGTCGCTCATCCCCGTCACGCTATCCGGGCTGCGTCGCGCGGGAAGCCGCGGCCGGCGCGACGCCCGCCCGCGCCCGTCCGCGGCGGCGCGTGATCGGCCGGTGACGCGGGCACGACGCCGCGATGACCTCGCGCGGCGAGGCTCTCCGGCGTGACGCGACGTCGGCTCCTCGTCATGCTCGGTTGCGCCGCCGCGATCGCGGGGGGCGGGACCCTCGTCGCGACGCGGGGCCCGCGCGGTCGCGCGGCGTCCGCGCCGACGGTGGGGGCCGCGGAGGCGTCCGCCCCGACCGAGCCCGCCGCACGCGGCCCCGACCGCCCGGCGCTCGCGGGGCGCCGCCGGCCGACGCCGGCCTCGCTCGACGCCGCCGCCGCGCGCGCGCCCGCGCCCCCCGAGGTGTACCTCGCGCCGAGCAACGGCTACGCCCCCGAGCCGCCGCCGCTGCCGGAGGACGACCCGGTCGTCGTCGAGCCCGGCGCGAAGGCGACCGACGCGGAGGACGCGGGGCCCGCGTTCCACGACGGCTCCACCGAGGCTCGCCTCGCGGCGGCGACGGTCCGCCTCGCCGACGAGGCCCGCCCCCCGACGGAGGTCGCGCGCTTCGACGTCACCGCGGTCGTCGCCGACCGCACGCGCATGCCCGGGCGCGGCTGGCCCGCACGCGACGCCCTGTCGTGGTCCGACGCGACCCGCGCGCTCTCGCGCCGGCTCGAACAGGCCTTGCTCGACGCGCACCTCGACCGCCCGGCGCGCGTCGTGGCGGTGGAGCCCTCGGGGCCGCGCGTCGCGTTCGACGTGGACGGAGGGCCCGACGCGATCGCCGCCGCCGCCCGCGTGCTCGACGCGGAGACGACGCTCGGGGGGCCCGCGTTCACGGTGCGCGTCGAGGTGTTCCCGCCGGCGTCCCCCCGCGACCGTGCCCCCGCGGCCACGGCCACGCTGGTCTTCGACGTGCCGGCCGACGGCGTCGTCACCGCGCACGCGGGCCCCGCGCGGGTCCGATGGACGGACCTCGACATCCAAGTCGGGAACTTCTGCGACTTCGCGCCGATCTTCGGCGTCGAGCGCGAGGGCGTCTTCGTCCGAGGCCACCTGGACGTCGCGGACCCCGCGGTGCCGACGGTCGTCCTCGTCCTCGACGACGTCGCGACCCGGCTCGATCCGTACACGGCGGAGCCGGTCGCCGGCGTGGACGTGTGGCCGTCGCCTGCGTGGCTCCGTTCGCTCGGCCTGCTCGTCCCGACGACGGTGTCCACGGTGCAGACGCTGCTCCGCGTGGAGGCGCGCGAGGGCGCGGCGGTCGAGGTGCCGCGCCCCGACGGCGGGTCGGTGCGGGCGACCGTCGAGGCGCTCGTCCCGGAGGCGCCCCGCGTCCGCCGCTGGCACAACGTCCCTCGCACGGTCGCGCTCGAGCCCTCGTCGACGGTCCTGCCGGACACGGAGCGGCTCGAGGTCACCGTCGAGGTCGCGGGGCTCGGGGAGGAGACGGCGACCGAGACCTTCGCCGGGTCGATCGACGGGGACGGCCCGGAGCGCGCGGTCGTCGTCGCGTCGGCCGTCTCCGCGGCGTCGGTGGGGGTGGCCGAGGACGACGAACCGGCCCGCACGGCGCTCTCGTTCGCGGCGCCGCTGTCGTTGTGGGTGGGGCTGGGCCCGGTGGTGCCGGACGGCGACGGCACGGCAGCCCGGGCCTTCGACGTCGCGTGGGAGGCCGTGGGGGCGACCTCGTGGGCCGACGCCGTGGTGCCCACGCGGTTCCCGTGGGGCGCGGACCCGATCCCCACGGCGACGGTGCGCCTGCCGTCGGCGCCGGCGACGGTCGTCCCGTGGCGGCTCGTGCTCCGGCCCGGCGAGGCGGTCCGCCGCGACCTCGTCCTCGACGTGGGCGACGGTCCGCGGACGTGGCGGGTGTCGATCCGGCGTCGGTCGCCGTAGCAGCGCGGTGCCTGGCACCGCGCTGCGCCCGCGCGAGGTGCGCCCGCGGGTACCGTAGGCGGCTCGCCCCCGGAGCCCCCCCGCGCCATGCGCACCGCGGCCGTCGTCCGCCTCCTCGCCGCCGCGACGCTCGTCGCCGCGGTCGCCGTCGTCGCGGGGTCCGCCCGGGCCGCGGACGCCCCGCCGCCGACGCCCGCGCCTTCGCCCGCGCCCGCGCCCGCGCCTGCCCCGGCGCCGGCCGCCCCCGAGGCGACGCCGCCTGCCCCGCCCGCGGCCGACCTCGACGCCGTCGTCGCCACGCTCTCGACCGAAGTACGCCGGCGCATGGCCGCCGAGCACGTCCCCGCCGTCTCGGTCGCGCTCGTGCGCGGGGGGGCCGTCGTGTGGACCGGCGCCTTCGGGCTCGCCAACGTTTGGGCGAAGACCCCCGCCACCGCCGACACGGTGTTCTCGACGGGCAGCACCTTCAAGCCGGTCGTCGCCGCCACCGTGCTCGCCCTCGTCGACGAGGGCAAGCTGTCGCTCGACGCAAAGCTCTCCGACCTCCTCCCCGACGTCCGGCTCGCTTCGCGCGACGGGTGGCCGCCGATCACCGTGCGCCACCTGCTCTCCCACACCTCCGGTCTGCCGCGCGGAGCGATGACGGTGCCCGTCTGGGACCGGCGGCTGCCGCCCGAGATCGAGGACACGGCCGCGCTCGTCCAGCCCGGCTTCGCGGCCGGCACCGGCGTGTCGTACAGCAACCTCGCCTTCGGCCTGCTGGGCCGCATCGTCGAGAAGGCGTCGGGCGAGCCGTTCGAGGAGGCGGTGCGCCGGCGCGTGCTGCTCCCGCTCGGGATGGCCTCCACGACGCTCGTGCCCTCGGCCGCCGCCGTCGAGCGCATGGCGCTGCCCTACGCGCGCACCGACGCGGGGGTCGAGCCGCTCCGCCAGGTGCGCTTCGACATGTTCCCCGCCGGCGACGTGTGGACCACCGCCGCCGACATGGGTCGCTTCGTCGCCGCGCTGCTCGGCGACGGCGCGGCGGGCGGGCCCCGCGTCCTGACGCCGGCCTCGGCGAAGGCGATGCGCACCCGCCCATTCTTCGCCGACCAGAGCCCCGAGGGCTTCGGGCTCGGCATCTACGTGGACGAGCACGACGGGCGGGTCGTGCTCGCGCACTCGGGCTCGGTCCCCGGCTTCGTCGCCGCGCTCCGCGCCGAGCTCGGCCCGCAGGTCGGCGCCTACGTCCTCGCCAACCAGGACGGCGCCGGCCCGATGCTCGACGGCGTGGCCCGCGTCGCGTGCCGCCTGCTCCGCGGGGAGGCGTACACGCCCTTCGACCCGGCGAGCGCCCGGCGCGACCCCGTCCCCGTCGCGTGGACCGGCTACGCGGGGACCTACCTCGCGCGGGCGCTGGGCCCGGTGCGCATCCGGGTGGAGGACGGCGCGCTCGTGATGGAAGCCGGCGGCCACAAGGCCTGGCTCGTCCCCGACGGCGACGACCGCTTCGTGGCCCGCGGCGACGACACCCAAGACGGCGTCCCGATCGTGTTCCTCCGCGACGGCGCGGGGAAGGTGGCCGGGGTCAAGGGCCGCTCGGGCACGGTCGCGGAGCGCCTCCCGACCGAGGCCGCGACGACGATGGACGTCACGGCGCCGCCCGAGGGCGTCCTCGACGGCGCGTGGGAGGGCTCGGCCGGGTTCGGCGGGCTGCGGCTGGAGTTCAACCTGCGGGTCCGCCGGGAGGGCCCCCGGCTCGCGGCCACCGTGACGGTGCCCGCGCAGGGGTTGCGCGACTCCGAGGTGGCCCACCTGCTCCACCACGGGCGCCTCGTCCACTTCGAACACGGTGCCGGCGCGTCCCTCGCGTTGATCGACGCGACGCTCGAGGGGGACGTGCTCCGGGGGACCTTGCGGCGGTCGGGCTTCGCCCTTCCGGTCGAGGCGCACCGGGTGGGCAGCGAGGCCGCGCGCGAGGCCGCCCGCCGCCGCGCTGCCGCCGAGGCGCCCCCGTCCACCGCGCCCGCGACCCCGGTCGCGTTCGTCGGCGCGTGGGAGGGCGACCTCGACGCCGGGGCCGTGCGGCTCCGGCTGCGCCTCGACGTCGCGTCGGACACCACGGCCACCCTCTCGATCCCGGAGCAGGGGCTCGACCGGGGGGCACTCCAGGCCGTCCGCCGCGACGGGGCGAGGGTCCACTTCGAACTGCCGTCGCCGCTCGGCCAGGCGGTGTTCGACGGCACGCTGCGGGGGGACCGCATCGACGGCACCCTGGTCCAGAGCGGCGCGACCATGGCGTTCGCGCTGCGTCGCGCCGGTGGGGCGTCCCCCGGCGCGCGCGACGCAAAGTGAGAACGGGTGGGAGTGCCCTCCAGCGAGACCCCAACCGGTAGGGTCCCCCGGTGGGATTGTTGCCGGGGGATCAATCGTTCACCAAGGGTGTCGCAAGGGGTGTGCCGCACCCGGGGTGGGGGTAGCGCGACCGTCCGATGTGTGGTACCCTGCTAGGGTTATGGCACGGACGGCAACCAGTTCCTCTCGCAAGAAGCCCGCGGCTCCGGTGGCGCCCCCCGCCATGGACCGTGTGGCGAAGTACCCCCGCACGACCGCCGTCGTGCCTCGCAAGGTCTGGATCCTCGGCTGTCATCCGGGCCGCGTCTCGGCGGCGGTCGATTTCCTCGGCAAGCGCGGGCACACCGCGCGCGGCGCCGAGCCCGGTGGGGACGTGGGCGCCTCGCTGCGCGCCGACCGCCCGGACCTCGTCGTGATCGACATGGAAGCCGAGGGCGATCGCGGCCGCCACGTCGCGGTGCAGCTGCGCGCCGACCGTGGGACGCGCCAGCTGCCCATCGTGCTCGTCGGCGTCCCGTCGGCCGAGGGCTCCAAGGTGGACCGCGCGGTCCCCGGCCCGACCCGTCGGTACGCGGGCTCGCTCGACTCGGCGTCGGTGCTCGAGGCGATCTTCAAGGACCTCTGAGTCGTCGCTCGCCGGCCGCGGCCCGACGGTTGACCGAGGGAGGCGCTGCGCCATGAGCGAGGGGCCCAGCACGACGTCCGTCCACGGCGGCGGCCACTTCGACCCGGCGGTCGGCGCGGCCTCGTCGCCGATCTATCGGACCAGCACGTTCCGATTTGCGACCACCGACGACCTGCTCGCCGCCGCGCGAGGCGAGCGGCCGGGCTTCTACACGCGGCACGGGCATCCGAATTTCGCAGCGGTCGAGGCGAAGTTCGCCGCGCTCCACGGTGCGGAGGCGGCGGTGCTCTTCGCGTCGGGCACGGCCGCGTTCGCGGGGGTGATCCAGGCGCTGGTCTCGTCGGGCGACCGCATCGTCGCGCTGGCCGACCTCTACGGCGGGACGCGGGTCCTCCTCGGCGAGTGCGCGCGGCGGTTCGGCGTGCGCGTCGAGTACGTCCCGCTCGCCGAGCTGGGGCGGCTCGACCGGGCGCTCGTCGGTGCGCGCCTGCTCGTCGCCGAGGGGCCGACCAACCCGATGCTGCGCGTCGTCGACGTCGCGGCGCTCGCCGCCGCGGCACACGCCGCCGGTGCGGCCCTCGTCTTCGACAACACGTTCGCGACCCCCGTGCTGCAGCGGCCGCTCGCGCTCGGGGCCGACCTCGTCTGGGAGAGCGCGACGAAGGCGC
This sequence comes from Planctomycetota bacterium, assembly GCA_020851795.1. Taxonomy (GTDB): domain Bacteria; phylum Planctomycetota; class PLA2; order PLA2; family JAEUHO01; genus JAEUHO01. Next base: position 6,314 of record JADZCA010000084.1, read on the forward strand.
TGGGCGGCCACAGCGACCTGCTCGGGGGCCTCGTCGCCGGGCGCGCCGAGCTGGTCGAGCGCGTCCGCACGGCCCGCAAGGTGTGGGGCGCGGTCGCCGACCCGGAGACCGCGTGGCTCCTCGAGCGGGGGATGAAGACCCTCGTCGCGCGCCTCGCCCGGCAGAGCGAGACCGCGGCGGCGCTGGCCCGCTGGCTCGAGGCGCACCCCGGGGTGGCGCGCGTGTGGTACCCGGGGCTGCCCTCGCACCCCGACCACGCGCTCGCCCGCCGCCTCCTCGGTTCGGGCGGCGCGGTGGTGACCTTCGCGTGCCGCGGCGGCCACGCGGCCGCGCGCGCCCTCGCCGACCGGGTGCGGCTCGTCGGGAACGCGCCGAGCCTCGGCGGCGTCGAGAGCCTGCTCTCGCTGCCGGTGCTCACGAGCCACGCCTACCTGACGCCCGACGAGCGGGCCGCGTGCGGCGTGACCGACGATCTCGTGCGACTCTCCGTGGGCCTCGAAGAGCTCGCCGACCTCGAGGCGGACCTCGACCAGGCGATGGGAGCCTCCCGATGACCCGACGGCGTCCGTGGGTCGTGCTCGTCGCGTCCCTGCTGCCCCTGGCGGCCTGCGGCGGAGGCGGGGGCGGCGGCGGCGACGGTCTCCCCCTCATCGTCCCCGGGACGGTGGACGTCACCGTGGATCGCAACCTCGTCGCGTCGAGCCTGCAGCTCTCCGACGAGACGTTCGCGGCCGACGCGTGCGCGGTGGAGGAGGGGGCGACGCAGGCCGGGCTGCGCCGGCTGCTGCGCTTCGACACGCTCATCGTCAACCACGGCGCGCTGCCGCTGCTGCTCGGCTCGCCCACCGACCCCGAGCCGCCGTTGACGTCGGCCGACTTCGAGTACGCGCCCTGCCACCAGCACTACCACTTCGAGGGGTGGGCCGAGTACCGCCTCGAGACCCTCGCGGGCGACATCGTGGCCGTCGGCCACAAGCAGGCGTTCTGCCTCCTCGACACCGTGATGGTGGTCCCGTCGTCGCCGTCGCTCGACTACGACTGCGACTACCAGGGCCTGTCGGCCGGCTGGGGCGACCTCTACGACCACAGCCTCGACGGCCAGTGGGTGGACGTCACCGGCGTCCCCGCGGGCGACTACGTGCTCGTGGTCCGCGCCAACGTGGACGGCAAGGTGGTCGAGCTCGACGACCGGTGGCCGAACGAGGCACGCGTGACCGTGCGCCTGCCCGACCCCGGCTCGCCGCTCAACTGAGCCCGACGCGGGCCGTCGGGCCCCGCGCCTGCGCCTTCGGTCGCCCCCGCGCCCGGCGGGGATCGGGCGCCGCCGACGTCGCCCGCGACGGTCCGAGCCGCCGCCTGCCGGGGGGCACGGCGACGCCGCGGGCGGAAGTGGAGCCGCGCGGCGGGCATGGGAGGGTCGCGCAGTCCCCTCCCGTGGAGCCGCCCATGGCCTCGACGCCGCGCCGCAGCAAGCCCGCCCCCGCCGCCCCGAAGAAGGCGCTCAAGGCCGCTCCGGCCCCGGCGGCCGCGCCGAAGAAGCCCGTCGCGGCGCCCAAGGTCGTCGCGGCGCGCAAGGCGGCGCCGCCCGCGCCGCCGCCCGTCGTCGCGGCCCCCGCGCCGGCGCCGGTCGTGGCCGACGGCGAGCACCGCGTCGAGCGCGACTCGATGGGCGAGGTCCGCGTCCCGGCGCAGCGCATGTGGGGCGCGCAGACCCAGCGCGCGGTCGAGAACTTCCGCGTCAGCGGCCGCACGATGCCGTCGCGGTTCCTCGTCGCCCTCGCGCACATCAAGGCCGCCTCCGCGCAGGCCAACGAGGACCTCGGGCTCCTCGACCCCAAGCTCGCGGCCGCGATCCGCGCCGCGGCCGACGAGGTCGTGTGCGGCAAGCACGACGCCGAGTTCCCGATCGACGTCTTCCAGACGGGCTCGGGCACCTCGTCGAACATGAACATGAACGAGGTGCTCTCCAACCTCGCCAACCGCATGCTCGGCGGCGCGGTCGGGAGCAAGAAGCCAGTCCACCCCAACGACCACGTCAACATGGGGCAGTCGAGCAACGACGTGATCCCCACGGCGCTGCACGTCGCGGTGGCCACCGCCGCCCGCGAGCGCCTGCTCCCCGCGCTCGCCAAGCTCGCCGCGGCGCTCCACGAGAAGGCCAAGGCCTTCGACGACGTCGTCAAGGTCGGCCGCACGCACCTCCAGGACGCGACGCCGGTGCGCATGGGCCAGGTGTTCGGCGGGTACGCGGCGCAGGTCGCGCACGGCGCGCAGCGCGTCGCGCTCGCGTGGGACCACCTCCTCGAGGTCGCCCTCGGCGGCACCGCCGTGGGGACCGGCATCGGCCGAGACCCCCAGTTCCACGGCAAGGCGATCGAGCGCCTCTCGGCGCGCACGGGCCTCGCGCTGCGCCGCGCGCGCAACCCCTTCGAGGCGCTCGCCGGCCGCGAGGCGTGCGTCTTCTTCGCCGGCGCGCTGGCCTCGGCGGCCGCCGCGCTCACGAAGGTGGCCAACGACGTGCGCTTCCTCGGCTCCGGGCCGCGCTGCGGCTACGGCGAGCTCAAGCTCCCCGAGCTGCAGCCGGGCTCGTCGATCATGCCGGGCAAGGTGAACCCGGTGATGAGCGAGAGCCTCATCATGGCCTGCCTGCTCGTGCAGGGCGCGAACACGACCGTCGCCGCGGCGGGCGGCGCGGGGAACTTCGAGCTCAACGTCACGCTGCCGCTGCTGGCGATGGTGCTCCTCGACGCCGTCGAGACGCTGGCCGGCGCGGTCGAGGGCTTCACCGAGCGCTGCGTCCGCGGGCTCGAGGTGGACCGCGCGCGCGTCACGTCGATGGTCGAGCAGAGCCTGATGCTCGCGACCGCGCTGGCGCCCAAGATCGGCTACGACGCGGCGGCGGCCATGGCCAAGGAGGCCTACAAGGCCGGCACGACGATCCGCGCGCTGGCCGAGCAGAAGAAGGTCCTGCCGCCCGACGAGCTCGCCGCGACGCTCGACCTGCGCCACATGACCGAGCCGGGCCGCGGCGGCCTCGCCGCCGGCGGCTGACGCGCCGGTCGCCGCGGGCCCCGACCTCGCCGGCTGCCGGGGCCCGCGGGCCGCGCGGGCCCCGCGGCCGGCACGCCGGTGTCGTGCGGCGGGGCGTTGTCCGCGGGGCCGGGCTCGCGTATCGTCCCGCCCGTGCGCACGCCCCGCGTCCTCCTCGCCGCGCTCTCCGTCGGCGCGGCGGCGGCGCTCGCGGGGTGCGGGGCCGACCCCTACCCGGGCGTGCCCGACGAGGGGACGGTCCACGCGGTCTTCGTCAGCGAGATGAACGGGTTCGACCCGGTCCGCTCGAGCGAGGAGATCCGCTCCCTCTGCGTGCTCAACACCTACGACGCGCTGTACGAGTACGACTACCTGCGGCGGCCCTACGCGCTGCGGCCCTGCCTCGCGGCCGCGATGCCCGAGGTCTCCGCCGACGGGCTCGTCTGGCGCATCCCGATGAAGCGCGGCGCCACCTACGTGGACGACCCGTGCTTCGTCGCGACGGGCGGCAAGGGCCGCGAGGCGACCGCGCACGACGTGGTCTTCGACCTGCTGCGGCTGATGGACCCGACGACGCCCACCGAGGGGTCGTGGGTGCTCGAGGGCAAGGTGGTCGGGCTCGACGCGTTCACCAAGGCCGCCGGCGAGAAGCCGCCCGACGCCGCCCGCGCCGCCTACACCGCCGCCGACGGGTACCCCGAGGTCGCCGGCCTGCGGGCCGTGGACGACCACACCGTCGAGATCCGGCTGACGCAGCCCTACCCGCAGCTGCTGTGGGTCCTCGCGATGCCCTACACGTCGGTGTACCCGCCCGAGGCGGTCGCCTTCTACGGCGAGGAGTTCCTCAACCACGCCGTCGGCACGGGCCCGTACCGGGTCGCGCAGTACCGCCCGTCGCAGCGGCTCGTGCTCGAGCGGCGCACGGGCTACCGCGACGACCGCTACCCCGACGAGGCCGCCGGCGCCGAGCCGGCCGGCTTCCCGCAGGTGCGCGGCCGGCCGCTGCCGCTCAACGAGCGCGTCGTCGCGACGGTGATCAAGGAGGACCAGCCCTCGTGGCTGTACTTCGAGTCGGGCTACGCCGACCGGCTCGGGATCCCCAAGGACAGCTACGACACCGTCATCGACGACAAGACGAAGGAGCTGCGGCCCAAGTACCGCGACCGGGGCGTGCGGCTGTGGCGCGAGCCGTCGATGGAGGTGATCTACGACGCCTTCAACATGAAGCACCCGGTGGTCGGGCCGGGCGAGAAGGCGCGCGCGATCCGGCGGGCGGTCAGCCTCGCGACCAACTACGCGTGGGCGATCCAGCACCTCTACAACGACCGCGTCGAGGACATGCAGGGGCCGATCCCGCGCGGCTGCGAGGAGTACGACGACGCCTACCGCAACCCGTGGAAGCCGCAGCCGGGCGAGACCCGCGCGCAGGCGCTCGACCGTGCGCGGGCCGAGCTCGCCAAGGTGGGCCTGCGCGACCCGAAGGACATCCCCGAGCTCGTCGTGGACGTGCTCGACTCCGCCACGGACGACGACCACTTCCTCGCCTGGCAGCGCGACTGCCGCGACGTGGGCATCCGCCTCAAGCCCTACAAGACGACGTGGCAGGGGATGAACGCGCGGGTGCTCGCCGGCGAGGCCATGGTCTACGGCCAGGCGTGGATGGCCGACTACCCCGACGCGCAGAACTTCCTGCAGCTGTTCTACGGGCCCAACATCCCCTCGCCCAACGGCAGCGCGTACCAGAACGCCGCCTACGACGCGCTCTACGAGCGCTGGGCGTTCCAGCCCCCGAGCGCCGAGCGCACCGAGGCGTTCCGCCGCCTGCAGCGGACCGTCGTGGACGAGGACTGCGTGTGGGTCGTGCGCTACCGCCGCGTCACTTGGTACCTGCAGCAGCCGTGGGTCGCCGGCTGGCACCCGCAGGAGATCAGCAGCAAGTGGTTCAAGTACATGCACGTGGACGCCGCGCAGCGCCGCGCGACGCTCGCGCAGTGGAACGCGCCGCGGCCGACCCTGCTGCTGGTCGGCCTCGGGGCGTTCCTCGTGCTCGCGGGGGCGACGGTGGTCCGCGGCTCGCGCCGCACGCGGGGCTGGTGAGCGATGACGACCTACGTCCTGCGCCGGCTCCTGCTCGCCCTGCCGATCCTGTTCGGCATCCTCACGGTCACCTTCCTGCTCTTCCACGTGGTCGGCGGCGACCCCGCGCTGCAGCGCGCGGGCAAGTACGCCGACGCCGAGAAGCTCGCCCGCATCCGCCACCAGCTCGGCACCGACCGGCCGATGCTCGAGCAGTACGGGCGCTTCCTCGTGTCGTCGGCGACCTTCGACTTCGGCACCTCGTGGACCGAGCAGCGGCCCGTCCTCGAGATGATGGCGGAGGGCGCGGGCCCGAGCCTGTCCCTCGCCGCCCCCGCCTTCCTGCTCGAGGTGGTCCTCGCGGTGAGCCTCGCGCTGTTCTGCGCGTTCTTCCGCGGCACGCTGGTGGACCGCCTCACCGTGGTGCTCGCGGTGGCGGGGATGTCGGTGCCGGGCCTCGCCTACATCCTGTTCGGGCAGAAGTACCTCGCCCACGAGTGGAAGCTGTTCCCGATCTACGGCTTCGAGCCCCTGCCCGGCGGCGCGGTCTTCCTCGCGCTCCCCGCGCTGATCTGGGTGGCGCTCGCGGTCGGCAGCGAGGTGCGCTTCTACCGCGCCGTGATGCTCGAGGAGATGGCCCAGGACTACGTGCGGACCGCGGCGGCCAAGGGCCTGCCCGCCCGGCGCATCCTCTTCGGCCACGTGCTGAAGAACTCGATGATCCAGGTCGTCACGCGGGTCGTCATCTCGATCCCGTTCCTGATCCTCGGCAGCCTCCTCCTCGAGGTGTTCTTCGGCATCCCCGGGCTGGGCAACAAGACCGTCGAGGCCGTCAACCGCAGCGACTTCCCCGTCGTGCAGGCCTTCGTCGTCGTCGGCTCGGTGCTCTACATCGCCTTCTCGATCCTGACCGACGTCTGCTACGCGCTCGTCGACCCGCGCGTGAGGCTGCGATGAGCGCCGACGGCTCCGCCCCGCCCGTCGCGCCGTCCCGGCCCCGCGCCGCCGTGCTCGCGGTGCGCGCGTTCTCGTGGCCGCTCGCGCTGCTCGCGCTCGTCGCCGGCGGCCTCGTGCGGGCGCTCGCGGTCCCGCTGCACGCCCTGCGCGCGCGCGGGCCGGGCGACGAGGGGGCGGTCGGGCCGCTGCGGCGCTACGCGACCGCGGCCGCGCGGTGGCTCTCGTTCCGCACGGACCGGTTCCCCCCGCTCGTCGGCCGCGTGCCGCCCGACGGCGAGAGCCCCGGGCGGTGGCACGAGGCGCGTCGCCGGATGTCGAAGAGCCCCGTGGCGCTGGCGGCGTGGGCGGGCATCGTCCTCTACCTCTACGTCGGGATCGGCGCGCAGGCGGGGTGGGTGGCGCCGTCGTGGGAGTCGTCCCAGCCCGACCTCGTCTACGCGAGGCCGCAGGGGCTCGGGCACGAGCACGTGCTCGGCACCGAGCAGATCGGCCGCGACGTCGCCTCGCTCGCGCTGCGGGGCACGCTGACCGCGCTGTGGATCGGGACCTTCGCCGCGCTGCTGGCGTGCGTCCTCGGCACGGTGCTCGGCGCGGCGGCGGGGTACTTCGGCGGCTGGGTGGACGCGCTGATCCTCTGGGTGTTCACGACGATCGAGTCGATCCCCGAGCTGCTCCTGCTGCTCTCGTTCGCGTACGTGCTGCGCAAGAACCCGAGCTTCTCCGACTTCTACGCCGACACCTTCCTTGCGACCGACCTGCACGTCTCGGTCGGGCTGTTCACGATCGTCCTCGCGCTGGGCCTGACCTCGTGGACGGGGGTGTGCCGCACCGTGCGCGCGGAGTTCATCCGCCACCGCGACCGCGACTACGTCGTCGCCGCCAAGGCGCTGGGCGTGCCGACGCGGCGCGTGCTGTTCCGCCACATCCTCCCCAACGTGTTCCACCTCGTGCTCATCTCCTTCTCGCTGATCTTCATCGGCGCGGTCAAGAGCGAGGTGATCCTCACGTTCCTCGGGCTCGGGCTCGACGCGGGCGAGGCCTCGTGGGGGCAGATGATCAACCACGCCAAGCTCGAGCTCACGCGCGAGCCGTCGGTCTGGTGGCAGCTCGGCGCCGCGACGGTGTTCATGTTCGGGCTCGTGCTCGCGGTGAACCTGTTCGTGGACGCGCTCCGCGACGCCCTCGACCCCCGCCTGAAGCACTAGGAGCCCGGCGGGGAAACGGCGCGGAGCGCCCGTTTCCCCTCTCAGGCTCCCAAAGTCGGATCCGGAGTCGCCGACGGCGGCCCGGCGCGTCCGCGAGTCGTCAAGGTCGGGCCGCCGCGCGGCGTCCGACCGGGTCCGGCGCGCACCCGCAGCGCGCGTCGCGATGGTGTCGCCGCGCGTCGTCAGCGGCGGGCGAGGGTGCGGTCGGCCTCGCGGGCGAGGCGGCGCGAGAGGGCGTCGGCGTGGCGGATCGGCTCGGGGAGCCGGTACCTCGTCGCGAGCTGGAGCACCCGCCGGGCGGCCGGGAACAGCGCCACGCGGTGGCCCACGCTGACGTAGACCGGGCGCACGCCGTCGCGCGTCGTCAGCACGAGCCCCACGCGGCGCCCCCGCAGGACGAGGCCGCGCCAGTCGCCCCGGGCCCGGCCCGGTCGTTCGTGCTCGCCGCACAGGAGCGACTTCGCCACGCCCACCGTCGGCACCTCCACGTGCAGCCCCACGTGCGCCGCCAGCCCGAGCCCGCGCGGGTGCGCGACCCCGTGCCCGTCCACGAGCAGCAGGTCGGGCCCGCTGCGCACGCGGCGCAGCGCCTCGAGCAAGATCGGCGCCTCGCGGAAGGAGAGCAGCCCCGGGACGTAGGGCATCGGCGCCGGCGCCGACGCGTGCACGGTCTCCACGACGTGCCAGTCCGGTGCGGCGCACACGACGACGGCGCCGTGCACGTGCCCCGCACGGTCCACGGCGCAGTCGAGGCCCGCGACGAGGCGGAGCCGGCGCGGGAGCGGGCCCCGCGCGACGACGCGGGACGCCAGCCAGGACTGCAGGCGCACGGCGTCCTTGGGCGGCAGGTCGAAGGGGTGGAGCGTCGCGACGCGCACGCCTACGGAGCGGGCGGGGCCGCGGCGGGCGGCGTCGGTCCGCGCAGGGCGAGCACCCTCGCGACCACCGCGCCGATCGTCACGTCGGGGGTCGAAGCCCCCGCCGTCACGCCGACGACGACCGGGCCCTGCGGCAGCCAGCCCGACGTCTCGACGGGCGCCTTCCCGCCGACGGGGCGGTGGCGCACGACCTCGCGCGAGAGCAGGCCGTCGGGCCCCTCGATGTGGAAGGCGGGCACCTTGCCGTGCGCGAGCTCGGCGAGGTGGGCGGTGTTGCTCGAGTTGAAGCCGCCCACGACCAGCAGGAGGTCGAGCGGCTCGCGGATCAGCGCCTCGAGCGCGTCCTGGCGGTCCTGCGTCGCCGAGCAGATCGTGTCGAACGCGCGGAACCTCGCGCGGCCCTCCTCGGGGCCGTAGCGGTCCGCGAGCGCCGCGCCGAGCCGACGTGCGATCTCGAGCGACTCGCCCGAGAGCATCGTCGTCTGGTTGGCGACGCCGATCCGCGCGAGGTCGCGCGCCGGGTCGAAGCCGGGCGACGTCGCGCGCGCGAAGCGGGCGAGGAACGCCTCGCGGTCGCCGCCGCGGCGGATCCAGTCGGCGACGAGGTCGGCCTCGGCGAGGTCGAGCACCACGAGGTAGCGGCCCTCGGGGTGCAGCAGCACGCGCGACACGGTGGCCCGGGTCTCCTCGTGCGCCCACTTGCCGTGCACGACCGACGTGAACCCGTCGCGTGCGTAGCGCTCCACGCTCTTCCACACGTTGAGCACCGACCCGCAGGTCGTGTCCACGAGCACCGCACCGCTGCGCGAGAGGCGCTCGAAGTCGGAGGCCGGCACGCCGAACGCGGGCAGCAGCACGACGTCGCCCGCCACGACGTCGTCGAGCGTCTTCACGTCGGCGTCGCCGACGAACCGCACGCCCTTCGCCCGCAGGCGCCCGTTCACGCCCGGGTTGTGGATGATCTCGCCGGTCAGGATCACGCGCCGGTCGGGGAAGCGCTCGACCGCCTGGTAGGCGTAGTCCACCGCGCGCTCGACGCCGTAGCAGAACCCGAACTCGCGCGCGAGGCGGAAGGTCACGTCGCCCGAGCGCAGCACGTACCCCTCCTCGCGGAACCGCCGCACGAGGTCGGAGTGGTAGTCGCCGGCGATCGCCTCCTTCACTTCGCCGCGCAGCCCGAGGCCCTTGCGGAAGTAGCGGTCGCCCGGGGGCGGGGCCGCCGGGGGCGCCGTCTCGGCGGGGGAGGTCGGGTCCGTCACGCGCGCGATCCTACTCGCGCCCGGGCGTGCCTCCGCGCCGGGGGCGGCCGGTGGCGCCGCCGCCGCGGTCAGCGGACCGTGAGCGGGACCGGGTTGCTCGCCACCCCGTCCACCGTGACGACGAGGTCGCCGCTGACGGCGTCGGGGGGGACGACGACGCGCAGCCCCTCCACCGTGGGGAGGACGAACCACGCGCCGACGCCGCCGACCGTGACGGCGAGGTCGCCCAGCGGCGGGCGCGGCGGACGGGCGCCCGCGACCCACGCGGAGAGGTCCACGAGGTCGGTGCCGCGCACGTCCACGACGTCGAACGGCGCCACGGTCGTCGGGTCCACCGCGTCCACGCGCGGCGCGCCGCGCGCGAGCACGTCGAACGGCGCGCCGGGCGACGCGCGCCCGCCCACGGTGACGACGACGTCGCCGTCGAGCGCCGCGGGCGGGACGACGACCGTGACCGCCCCCGGCCGGAGCGCGAACACCGCGGCGCGCGCGCCCCCGACCGTCACCTCGAGCCGCTCCCCGATCGGGAGCAGGTCTCGGCCCTCGATGCGCACGAGCGAGCCGACGCTCGCCGCCGTCGGCACGAGCGCGGTGATCGACGGGGTCGGCGCCGTGCCGACGGTGACGGGGAACGGCGCGCTCGCCACGCCGTCCACCGTGAGGACCGCGGGCCCGCTCACCGCGCCCTCGGGCACGACGACGGCCGCCACCGGCCCGAGGCTGAGCGCGCGCACGGGGGCGGCGCCCGAGAACGCGACCTCGACGACGTCGAAGGGCGTCCCGAGGTGCTCGCCGCGCACGACGAGCACGCGGCCCACGACCGCCGTGTCGGGCGCCGTCCCGGTCACCGTGGGGACCGGCGTGGCGACGACCTCGAGCGTGACGCGCGCCGCGGCCGTCCCGCCGCGCGAGAGGACCACCTCGGCGGGCCCGACGGCGACGTCGGGCACGACGAAGAACACGCGGTCGGGGAACGCGAAGAGCACCCGCGCGTCGGTGCCGCCCACCGTCACCGTCGTCTCGGCCCCGCGCGCGGCGAGGTCGTGCCCGCCGAGGGCCACGACCGCTCCGGCCGGCGCCGACGTCGGGTCCACCTCCTCGACGGCCGGCGCGCCGACGGTCGCAGCCGCGCCGTCGCCCACGTGGAGCACCGCCCACGCGGTGGGCGAGCGGCCGAGCCGCTCGAGCGCGTGCACCGCGTAGCCGTCGGTGAGCGAGGCGTCGTCGAGCAGGTCGCAGGCGTCGGCGAGGTCGCGCAGCGTCGTGCCCGCCGCCGCCGTCTCGAACGCGGCGTAGCGCCCGCCGCCGAGGTTGCGCAGCGCGGTCGTCGAGCCGCTGCCGTCGCGCGCCACCGTCGCGCAGTCGGCGAGCCCGTCGCCGTCGAGGTCGGCGGAGACGAGCGCGCTGCGCGCCGCGACCGTGGACGGCGCCGCGACGTTGCTCCCGCCGCCGGCTCCGCCGCTCCCGCCGCCGGCTCCGCCGCTCCCGCCGCCGCCGCACGCGGCCGAGGCGAGCGCGAACGACGCGGCGACGCATCCAGCGAGACGACGGCCCATGGCAGCCTCCGGACGACGACCCCCGTCGGACGATGCTACCCCCGCCGCCCCCGCGCCGCCGAGTCCGCGAGCCGACGAGGTCGGGGCGGCGCCTGCGGCCCGCCCCGTGACGCGGGGCCCGGGGCGATCCGATACGCGTCGCCACGCGCCGCCCGCCCCGGCGTTCGCGCGCCCGCCGCGCTACTTGAGCGGGGTGAGCGTCACGACGGGCTCGGCCCCGTCCACCCCCGCGACCACGACGGCGGCGACGCGGTCGGCGGTGTACCCGGGGGCGTCGGCCGTCGCCTCGAGGCGGCCGACCGGCGCGTCGAGGAACGGGAAGCTCCCGTCGAGGCTCGCCTTGCGCAGCCGCCGCACGCCGTCGTGGACGTAGCCGGCTTGCGTGCCGTCGGGCACCGGGCTCCCGTCGGCCGTGCGCACCCGCACGACGAGCTTCCCGGTGGTCGGCGCCTCCGGCGACGCCGAGCCGCGGCTCGACGCCGGGCCCGTCGCGTCGGCCACCGCGGGCTCGGTCGGCTCCTCGGCGCGCGGGCGCTCGGCGCGGCCGGTCGAGAGCAGGCTCGCCGCGACGGCGACGAGGACGAGCACGAGGAGGACGAGGGGGAGCGGGCGCACGGGTGGGGGGGGCGGCTCGGCCGGTCGGTCGATTGTTGCGCGGAGAGGGGGGGGCATGCCAAATCGTGCCGCCCCCGGAGCCCCCGATGCCGCGCGTGCTCTACCTCGTCACCTTCCGCCTCAAGGAGGCGCACCGCGCCGCCTTCCTCGCGTCGGCGCGAGCGGAGCTCAAGCCGTACTGGGAGGCCCACGGCGCCGACCGCTTCGAGGTGTACGACGAGATCGGGCCGACGGGGCCGACGGGCCGCGTCACGCAGGCGTTCTGGTTCCCGTCGCGCGAGGCCTACCTCGCGATGCAGGCGCTGCGGGACCCGGCGACGCCCACGCGCGCCTACCAGTGGCTCTACGAGCCCGAGTTCCGCGTGCTCGACCTCGTCGTCGGCGACGGCGCGCCGCCGGCGTGACGGTGGACGTCGCCCTCCGCGGCGTCGTCAAGCGCTTCGGCGCGGCGACCGTGCTCGACGGGCTCTCCCTCGAGGTCGCGCGGGGCGAGGTGCTGGCGGTGCTCGGCCCGAGCGGCTCGGGCAAGAGCACGCTCCTGCGGCTGCTCAACGGCCTCGAGGCGCCCGACGCCGGCGCGGTGAGCGTGCTCGGCGCCGTCGCCCCGCTCGCCGCGGTGCCCGAGGCGGCCCGCGAGCGGGCGTGGCTCCCGCTGCGCCGCCGCGTCGGCTTCGTGTTCCAGGCGTTCCACCTCTACCCGCACCGCACCGCGCTCGGCAACGTCACGCTCGCGCCCGAGAAGGTGCTCGGCGCCGACCCCGACGCCGCGCGCGCGAAGGGCCTCGCGCTGCTGGCGCGCGTCGGGCTCGCCGACCGCGCCGACGCGTGGCCGCGCGAGCTCTCCGGCGGCCAGCGTCAGCGGGTCGCGATCGCCCGCGCGCTCGCCACCGACCCCGAGGTGCTGCTCTTCGACGAGCCGACGTCGGCGCTCGACCCCGAGACCACCGGCGAGGTGCTCGCGGTGATGCGCGACCTCGCGGCGGAGCACCGCCGCACGATCCTCGTCGTGACGCACGAGGTGCGCTTCGCCCGCGAGGCGGCCGACCGCGTCGCGTTCCTCGACGGCGGGCGCGTCGTCGAGGTCGGGCCCGCACGCGAGGTGCTCGACGCGCCGCGCGAGCCGCGCACCCGCGCGTTCCTCGACCGCCTGCTCTGACGCGCCGCGCCGACGGAGGTCGGACCGCGTCCCCGTCGCGAGGCCCGGGGCGACCCCGGGCCCCGCGCGGGGCGCCGACCTCGGCCGCCTCACAGCGGGAGCGGGAAGGTGAACTCGACCGTCACCGCCTTCGTCTCGCCCGGCGCGAGGTCGAGCGCCCACACGACGTCGGAGTGGTTGGCGACGTAGCCCCACCACGACCACGGCCACTCCACCCAGTCGGTCACCGTCCCGTCGTTGACCGTGATCGTGCCCCCGTCGGAGGCGGCCTCGACCCGTCCCCCGAGCGAGAGCGCGACGCGCACCGGCGTGCGCTCCGCGCGACGGTTGACCACGGTGAAGGTCCCGCGCTTGGCCACCACGACGAGGTCCCGTCCGCCGTACACGATCCGCTGCTCGCGCGAGACCTCGACCTCCGACCACCGTCCCTGCACGTCCACCGCGACGGTCATCGGGAGCCGCGTCGTGGCGCCCGGCGAGGTGTAGCCGAGCAGGTCCTGGCCGACGGGCAGCCCGCCGCGCGCGACCAGCGCCGCGCCCGTGGTCCACGGCACGCGGGTGCGGTTGGCGAGCTCGAGCTCGTGCCAGACCACGGGGCGTCGCGACGGGCCGAGCGCGCTCGACGCGTCCCGCGAGCCCGCGAGCTCGGTCTCCTCCCGTGCGCTGCGGTACACCGCGTCGCCGGCGCGGTGGTTGCGCACGACGACGACGTCGGCCGTCCAGACGTGGCGGACCGGCGCCTTCGCGTCCCACAGCGTGAGCGACGCGCGGTCGCCCCGACGGACGGTCACGCGCGGGAGGCCGTAGAGGAAGAGGTCCTGCAGGCCCTCGGTGGCCAGCTCGGGCGCCGCCGAGATCGCGCCGCCGCGCGTCGTCGCGGCCGCGGACGGGTCGCCCTCGTTGCGGAACGCGTTCGACCCGAGCATCTGCCCTTGGAACACGACGTCGGAGCGCCGGCCGCGGCGCGGGTCGGCGGCCACGGCCGCGCGGACCAGCTGCTCGAGCGTGAGCGGCGACGCGACGTCCTTGAAGCGGAACGTGGGCACCCCGACGACGAGGTCGAGCGCGGCGCCCACGACGTCCTCCGCGTCGTTGACCACCTCGCCCTGCAGCGTGACGTCGGCCTCGCCCTCGAGGTCGCCTCCGACACGGTAGGTCGGGATCCAGCGCAGGCCCGCGGCGAAGTAGTGCAGGCGCAGCGCGCAGGTCGAGCCCGCGGCCTCCCGGCCGAGGTCGATCGACAGCCGCTTGCGGCGCGTGGTGACGGTCTCCTGGCGCAGGATCGTCGTCTCGAGCCCGGCACCGCGCACGCTGCGCACCTCGGCGACCGGCAGCACCACGCGCGCCCCGGCGACGTCGAGCGCGACGAGCGTGCCGCCCACGAGGCTCGGGCGCGTCACGGTCGCGGTGGGGGCGGGCGGCGGCGCGCTCACGCCGTACGCCGGTGCCGGCGCTCTCGCCCCCGTCGGCGTCGTACGCGCGGTGGAGGGTTCGGCCGGCGCGGGCGCCTCGAGCACGCCCACGACCGTGCCCGCGACGTCGGCGCCGCCGTCGCGGGCGGACTCGAGGACGACGGCGCGACCGACGTTGACGCGGAGGAGCTCGCGGACGTCGAGACAGGGCTCGCGACGCTCGCGCGCCTCGGTCGTCTCGACGACGCCCGCGTGCAGCCCGAGGACGCGGCGCCCGTCCGCCTCCGCCCACACGCACCCGAGCACCGCCTCGTCGGGGACCTCGTCGCTGTGCACGAATCCGTCGGGGTCGGCGACCGCGGTGCCCGACTTCGTCCACATCGCGTAGCCGTCCTTGAACACGACGACGCGGTCGGTCTTCCACGCGACGACGGACGGGGCGCCCGCCGCGGGCGCGTCCGCCGCCCGGGCGGGGCGGGCGTCCGGGACGAGCGGCAGCAGGAGCGCGAGCAGGACGAGCAGGGACGACGACGCGACGGCGCGCATGGGGGAGGCCTCCGAGGGTGCTGCGACGGTAGGTCGCCGTCGTCGCCGCCGGTGTACGAGGCGTGTCCGAGGTCGGTCCGAGCCCCGCACCCGCCGCGGGCTGCGGTCGGTCGTCGGCGAGCACTCCGGACGCGCGCGCCCGCGCCGGGGCGGCGGGCCCCGCGTGCGCGCGGTCGATCGCGCGGCGCTCGGGGCCTGCGGTCCGGTGAAGTCGGCGGACCGGCCCTGCGGGCTCCGTACGATCGGGCCCGTGCGCCGGATCGCCGCCCTCGCCGCCTTCGTCCTCCTCGCCGCGCCCGGGCCCCGCGCCACGGCCGCGCCGACGTCGGACCCCCGCGACGCGCTGCTCCTCGCCCGAGCCGAGCGCGTGGGGCGCAACGTCGCCACCCGCCACCTCACGCCCGAGGGGCTGCTCGCCTACGCGCACCGCCACGGCGCGACCGGGGCGCAGCTTTCCCACGACGCGCTCAAGATGGCCGACACCGGGATCTGGTCGGGTTGCTACGCGGCCTCGCTGGCGTGCCGCTACGCGGTGACGCGCGACCCCGAGGCGCTCGCGCTGTGCCGCCGCGCCGCCGCGGGGCTCGACCTGCTCTCGACCGCGACGGGCGTCGAGGGCGCGATCTCGCGCGCCGCCGGCCGGCCGATCCCCGGCGAGCCGCTCCCCGACGAGGTCAAGCCGTCGCCGCTCGGCGGCGGGCTCGCCTACCGCGACGACCCGAGCCGCGACACGCTCTCGGGGGTCGTGCTCGGGTGGACGTGCCTCGCGCGGTTCGTGGACGACCCCGAGGTGCGCGCCTACGCCGGCCGCAACCTCGGGGCGATCGCGCGCCGCCTCTTCCGCGGCGGCATGGCGGTGCGGGGCCCCGACGGGCGCACCACGAAGCACGGCTCGCTGCAGCGCAAGATCGCGCTGGTGTTCGACAACGGCTCGCACGCGTCGATCGGGGCCGCGGCGGTGCTCGCCGGCATGCGGTGGAGCGGCGACCGCGACCTCGCCGACGCGTGGAGCCGGCTCTGCGACGACGGCTGGGACGACGCGGTGGACGCGCAGCACACCTGGGTCGGGGGGAAGGCGCTCTCCGCGTCGAACGTGAACATGGCCCACCTCGCGCTCCTCGTGCTCGCGCTCGAGGACACCGGCAAGGCCAAGCGCAACGCGCTCGAGGCGATGCGCGAGTTCCGGCGCGCGACGCGGGGCTGGCACAACGGCGGGCTCCTCGCGTGCGCGCTGCTCGCGGGGGTGGCCGTGGACCGCGACGCGATGGTCGAGGAGCTGCGCGAGACGCTGCTCGACCTGCCGGCGGGCGAGGTGCCCTGGGTCGGCGGCCAGCCCGTCGAGCGCGGCAAGCCGGTCCCGCTCGAGCGGCGCCCGGTCAGCGTGTGGACCTGGAAGCAGGACCCCGACCGCGAGCTCGTCGCGGCGCCGGACATGCGCCTCGACCCCGAGCGCACCTTCACCCGCGCCGACTACCTGTTCGCGTACTGGCTGGCGCGCGCCGCCGGCGAGCTCGCGCCGGACGGACCGCGCCCCGCGTCGGTCCCGCCGCCCCCGCCGCGCTGACCGCCCGGACGACCGTTGCGTTCCCGCGGCGTTCTGGTGTCCTGCGCGGCCGCGAGGGACCGTCCATCGACCGCTTCCGCCGCAACGCCGTGCTGCTCTTCTCGGGGCAGTTCGTCTCGATCATGGGCGACGCCGTCTTCACCGGCGCCGTCGCGTGGCTGGCGAAGTCGCTGACCGGGCGCGACGACGCCACGGGGCTCGCGGTGTTCCTCGCCGTGGTGCCGTGGCTGATCGTCGGGCCGTTCGCGGGCGCGTGGGTGGACCGGGTGGACCGTCGCCGGGCGATGGTCGCCTCCGACCTCGCGCGCGCCGCGGTGCTGCTCGGCCTGTGGGCCGCGGCGAGCGCCGGGGCGCTGTCGTTCCCGTTGCTCGCCGCCGCGGCGTTCCTCGTCCACGCGGCGTCCACGCCCTTCGTGCCGGCCCGCGACGCGCTGCTGCCGCGCCTCGCCGAGGGGCGGCCGCTGCTGCGGGTGAACGCCACGTTCCAGGTCGCCGCGCAGCTCGCGGGCCTCGTCGGCTTCTTCGTCGGCGGCGCGCTGCTCGGCGGGAGCCCCGCGACGGGGGCGGACGCGAACGCGCGGGTCGTCGCGGTGCTCGGCCTCGACGGCCTCACCTTCCTCGTCAGCGCCGCGACGATCGCCGCGCTCGTCGTCCCGCCCGGCGCGCCGCCCCCGCCCTCGACGGGGGGCAACGTGTGGCGGCGCGCGATGCGCGGGGTGGCGGCCTCGGTGCGCGACCCGCTGCTCCTCCCGCTGCTCGTGCTGACGGCGGTGGACAACCTCGCGATCATGGGGCCCGCCACGGTCGGCGCCACCGCCTACGTGCGCGACGACCTCCACCTCGGGCCGCGGCACTGGGCGTGGCTCGAGGGGGCGATGGCGCTGGGGTACGTCGTCGGGGCGCTGCTGCTCGCGCGGTGGGGCGGACGCCTGCGCAAGGGGCCGCTGATCCTCTGGGGGATGCTCTTCGACGGCCTCACCTACGTGCCGCTCCACGTCGTGCGGTCCTACGAGGCGGCGCTCGGCTGGGTGTTCCTGCACGGGCTCTTCATCCCCTGCATCGTCGTCGGCCGGACGGCGCTCGTGCAGCAGCGGGTGCCCGAGGAGCGCCGCGGGCAGGTGTTCTCGCTCGTCAACCTCACCGTGCAGGGCATGACCGCGCTCTCGGCGCTCGCCGCCGGCTTCGTCGGGCAGGCGTTGGGCGCGCCGACGCTGTTCCTGCTCGCCGGGCTCCTCGGCACGCTGTGCGGCGTCGCCGGCTTCCTCGTCCCCGCCCTGCGCCGCGCCGCCTGACCCCGACGCCCCCGCGTGCGCGACCCGCGTCGGCGGGGGAGGAGGCCCACCCGCTCAGCGCGGGCGGGGGGCGGGGTCGTCGGGCGCGCGGCGGCCGAAGGGGCCGCTGCCGGTGGAGAGCCCCGGCCGGTGGCGGGCGACGTCGCTCGAGGGGAAGGTCGCGCGGTAGGGCGCCGCGTACGGGCTGACGACGTCGCTGGGCGGCCGCAGCCCGGGCGGGACCGCGCCGCCCGGCGTGAGGTAGAGCCCGTAGAGCAGCGTGGGCTCGGGCCCCGGGTACCACGCGACGGACCCGCCCGAGGTCACGCCCGTCTCGCCGCCCGGCCCGAAGTCGTGCGTCGGCGCGGCCTCGGGGGCGGGCGCGGGGAGCACGTCGGCGAGCGCCGGCGTGTCGCCGCGCAGCGACGCGCCGGTGGGGAGCCGCGCCCACCCGTCGCCGCCGCGTGCCTCGACGCCGCGCGGCCCCGCCCCGCGCGGACGCGCCGCGCAGCCCGCGACGCCCGCGGCCGCGACGACGAGCAGGAGGAGGGGGGCTCGGCGGCGCATGCCGCCCATGCTACCGCCCTCGCCCGGGGCCGGCGTCAGTGCGCGGCGGCGACGGCCTTCGAGAGCGTCGCGCGCAGCTCGTCGGCCGTGAACGGCTTCTCGAGCAGCGCGTTGCCGGTGGCGCGCACGGCGCGGTAGACGTCGTCGTTGACGAGGTCGCCGGTCATGAACACGATCCGCTTCGCGCGCTCGGGCGCGGTCGCCGCGAGGTCCGCGTGCATCGCGAGCCCGGAGCGGCCGGGCAGGCGCACGTCGAGCAGCACCGCGTCGTAGGGGACCTCGCCCCCGAGCAGGCGTTCGGCGTCGGAGGCCGTCGCGACCGAGTCGGCCTGGGCGCCCAGCCGCGTGAGCGTCTGCACCAGCGAGTCGCGGACGGCCGCCTCGTCGTCCACGACGAGGACGCGGGCCGGCACGCCCTCGGGGATCGGGGCCGCGGCCGGCGTGTCCGCCGTCGTGCGCGAGGCGCGCGGGACCCGCACGACGAACACGGCGCCCGGGCGACCGTCGGCCCGTTCCTCGAGGAGGAGGTCGCCGCCGTGCTCGCGCGCGATGCCGCGGCTGATCGCGAGCCCGAGGCCCGTGCCCTCGTCGGCGCCCTTCGTGGTGAAGAAGGGCTCGAACACGCGCGACCGCGCGGCCTCGGGGACGCCGGGCCCGTCGTCGCGCACCTCGAGCCGCACCCACTCGCCGTCGGCGCGCGTCGAGACCTCGACGCGCCCGCCGCGGCCCGCGCCGCGCAGCGCGTGCAGCGCGTTCTGCACGAGGTTGACGAGCACCTGCTGGAGCGCGTGGCGGTCGCCGAGCACCGAGGGGAGGTCGGGCGACAGGTCGGGCGCCAGCACGATGCCGTGGAGCCGCGCCTCGTACTGGAACAGGTCGAGCACCGCCGAGACGACCTCGTTGAGCGACAGGCGGACCCGCTCGGGGCCGCGACGGCGCGCGACGTTGAGCAGGTTCTTGACGATGCGCGACGTGCGCGTCGCCTGCTCGCGGATGCGGCCGAGCACGCGCTGCGTGTCGGCGGGCACCTCGGCGCCCGTGAGCAGGTCGGCGTAGCCGACGATGGCGGCGAGCGGGTTGTTCAGCTCGTGCGCGACGCTCGCCAGCGTCTGGCCGACCACCGACATCTTCTCCGCCTGGAGCAGGCGCCGGCGCGCGCGGTCCTCGTCGGTGACGTCGGAGATCGTGACCAGCGTGCCGAGGCGCGCGCCGCCGTCCACGACGGCGACCGCGACCGCGGAGAAGAGGAGCGAGCGGCCGTCGGGCGACTTCACGCCGATCGACCAGCGCCGGACGCTGCCGGCGGCGATCGCCGCGAGGTCGTGCGCGGAGGCGTCGCCGAACGACACGGTGCCGTCGGGCCGGTGGCCGAGCGCCTCGAGCACGCGCGCGCCGGCCGGGTTGGACAGCAGCACGCCGCCGTCGCTGCCCAGCAGGACGACGCCCTCGCGCATGTGCGAGAGGAGCAACGACGTCCGCCGCGTCTGCTCGTCGCGCGAGCGTTCGAGGCGGCGCAGCGCGTCCCCGGCCTGGCGGCCGAGCTCGGCCAGCGCGCCCAGCCGCTCCGGCGGCACCGCGTCGCGGCGGGGGTCGCCGACGAACACCACGCCGCCGACGCGGCCGGTCGCGTGCACCGGGATCGCGATCGTCGTGCGCAGGCGCGGGTCGGTCGCGCGCGTCCCGGTGCCGCTGCGGACCTGCACGCGCGGGACCAGCGACGTCGAGCCCGCCTCGCGCAGCGCCTGCTCGAGACGGCGACGGCGCTCCTCGGCGCCGCCCTCGTCGGTGGCCCCCGCGTCCTCCCACACCGCGACGCGGTCGCCCGCGTCCTCGAGCGCGACGGCGCGCACCGCGGTCGGGAAGTGCAGGCGCACGTGCAGCAGGATCGCCTCGGCGAGCTCGGAGAGCGAGCCCACCGCGCGCGCGTCGTGGCTGAACACGGCCATCTCGGTCGCGATCGACTCGCGGGTGCGCAGCTCGCGCTCGACGGCCTGCGCGGTCACGCGCTTGCGGACCTCGCCGTCCACCCAGCCGGTCAGCACCGCGGTCAGCGACGTCCCCGCGCCGATCAGCGTCACGCTGAGCGCGAGGAGCAGGTCGAGCCGAGCCTCCGCCGCGCGCGTCCCCGCGTCCGCTTCGGGCACGCTCCCGCCCTGCCAGAGCAGGAGCACCATCGCGCCCGCCAGCGTGCCGAGGCCCGCGGCGGCGGCGCGCCGCCCGGTGATCGCGACGAGCACGCCGACGAGGTAGGCGCCGAGGAAGGCGACGTCGGCCACCGGCGGCTCGGGCGAGCGGAGGTAGGTGCCCGCGAGGCCGACCGCGAGGAGGTCGAGCGCGAGCAGCGACAGCGGCGCGACGTGACGGTCGCGCATCGCCGCCGGCAACCACCGCTCCGGCCGCGTCGCCAGCACCACGGTGCCCACGGCGAGCAGCGCGAGGATCGCGTTGACGAGGTTGCGGTGGACGCCGCGCGGCGTCCCGCCGCCGCTCACGAAGATCGCGCCCAGCGCCGCGACGAGGACGACGCAGCGCAGCAGGGCGACCGGGGCGTGACGGGAGGGCGTGGCGGGGTGCATCGGACCGGGGAGACGAAGGGAGCGCGCACGGGGTGGGGCCCCGTGTCGCGCCCTCCTATCGACGCGACCGGGGCGCCAGTGGAGTGCGCCGTCCGCACGTCCACGCGGCGCTGCAACCGACGTCTTCCCCTGCCGGGGGCGTCGAGCGGGGGGGGCGGAGGCGACTCCGGGGGCCCCCGGGCCGCGACGGTCCGGCCCCGGGGCGGCGGGGGGCGGCGAGGGCGTCTCGCTTCAGTTCGGAGGGACCCCGCGTCGATAGGCGCGGCGGTGGCCGGGCGGCCCTTGCGCCTGGCGGGATGAGGAGTCTTCGATGAACCTCCGTGCTTCTCGCGGCGCGCGCTGGGCGTCGCTCGCGATCGCCGTGCTCTCCTTCGCGGGCGCCCGTGGCGCTCGTGCCGTGGCCGACCCCTCGCGGGTCGGCTTCCCGTCGTCCGACCCGGTGGACGGCAAGTTCCTCGCGATGCCCGGCAAGGGCATGTCGTCGCTCGTCGCGCCGACGCACCTGTCGATCGGCGTCCCCTCCTCGGAGTCGGGCAACCTCGTCGTCGAGCTCTTCGACGGCGACTGCGCCGGCCTGTGGGACAAGCCGGGCGGGGCGACGACGACGTACGAGCTCTTCACCGACCCGACGCGCGACGGCTCCGCGATGACGCTCGTCGCGAGCAAGACGGACGCGCAGCTCGCCGACAACGCGTGGGCGCCGCTCTACGACGGGCCGCAGGTCGCCGGTGCGACCGCGCCCTCGGGCCACCGCTTCTACCGGCTGGTCGTCTCGATCGTCGGCGACGCGGGCGTGCTCAACGCGTACAAGGTCGGCGTGCAGGGCGTCGCGCAGATCAGCGCCGTCCAGAACGAGTTCAGCGTGATCGGCGGCGTCGTCCAGACCGGGCGTGCCGCGGGCGTCGCGCCCTACGACCAGGTGATGACCTCGACGGACCCGATGCCGTCGCTCAACCCGGCCGCGCCGAACCCGCTCAACACCTACGACGGCACGTTCGCCTTCAAGATCTACGTCGGCACGTCCGGCGCCGCCGTCTCCCTCGAGGAGGGCGACGCGGACCACGCGACCGACACGACCGCGGCCGTCGCTCGCGAGGCGGTGCTGCCGCCCGCCCCGGGCGTCGCGGCCGACGGCGCCGACGGCAACCTGCTCGGCGGCCTGCTCGTGGACTACCGGCCCTTCAAGGTCGGCGGCGCGATCCGCTACCGCGTGCAGTCGCCGACGGGCTCGACGCTCGTCAACAACACGGACCCGTCGGGCAACTCCGAGTACGAGACGCTGCCGACCTTCGACACGTCGGCGGTGGGCTACTACACGCTCGAGTGGTCCGACGTGGACATGCGCAACACGTTCTTCCTGCGGCCCGCGTACGGCGTCGAGGTCTTCGCCGCCGGGTCGGCCCCGGTCGGCGCGCCGCTCCCCACGGGCCTCGGCGCGGTGCGCGGCGTGATGTTCCACGACCGCAACGGCAACGGCATGAAGGACCCGCGCGAGGAGGGCCTCGCGGGCGTCCCGGTCGTCGTCGAGAACCTCGACACGGCGCAGACCTACGAGGTGATGACGGGCGAGAACGGCGAGTACGCCGCGGGCGTCCCCGCCGGCACCTACCGCTGCGTCGCGGCGGACGGCTCCGAGCCGTCGGGCGCGCTCGGCACGACGGTGGCGGGCCCGACCCCGGTCGTCTCCGTGCAGAACGGCGTGGTCACCCCCGCGGCGGGCTCGGGCTTCGCCGACCCGACGGGCGGCGACCCGGACCTCGTGCTCGTCCCCGAGTGCCGCGGCACGCTGACCCACGTCGGCCTCGATCTCGTGCTCCCGGCCGACCTCACCGGCCAGTTCATCCAGGTCCAGTACGTCCGCGCCGGCACGCACAGCCTCTACGACGCGGTGTCCTTCGCCTTCAACGGCCGCTTCAGCCAGCCGGTGCTCGGGTTCAACAAGAACCTGCGCGTCGTCAACGTCTACGTGGACGGCGGCGAGACGCACGTGGTCGTGGACACGACCGCGAGCAGCCGCGGGGTCGTGCGCCGCACGCTCCGGGCGGGCGACATCGAGGTCCTCTCCGGCCCGGCCGACGCGGACAGCGGCTCGCTCAAGCCGATCTGCCGTCCCTCCTACCTCAAGCACGGCACCGTGCTCAACGGCGGGGACGCGACGGTGAAGAGCCTCCGCTGACGCGGACGCCTCCCTCCCGACACCTCGGGCCCGCCGCGGCGACGCGGCGGGCCCTTTCGTCGGTGGACGGCGGCGGCGCGCGTCGCGCGGCCCGGGCCGGCGTTGCCGGTCGTCGCGGTCGCGCCGATGCTCTCGGGCGATGTTCCTCCCCGACCCGTCCGGGCACCGCGACGTCGCGCTGGCCCTCGTCCGCGACGCCGGCCGCGTGCTGCTCGTGCGCAACGCCCGCTCGGCGCAGGGCCTCTCGGTCGCGTTCTGGGACCTGCCCGGCGGCACCGTCGAGCCGGGCGAGCCGCTCGAGGCCGCGCTCGCCCGCGAGCTCGTCGAGGAGACCGGGCTGACGGTGGCCCGCGCGTCGCTCGCGCTGGTCGTGGACGGCTGCAAGCGGGCCGCGCCCGACGCCGCGCCGCTCTACACGTGGCGCGCGTTCGTCTTCGAGGTCGCGGTCGTGCCGGGGCGCGCGCCGGCCGCGGGCCCCGAGATCGAGGAGGCGGCGTTCGTGGACGAGGCCGACGCGCGGGCCCGGATGGCCGGGCCGTACCAGCAGCCGGTCGTGCGCTGGCTCGAGGGCGACCGGCGTCCGTTCGTCCGCTGCGACTGGGTCGAGCCCGCCCCGCCCGCGTCCGCGCCGCTCGGCACCGACGAGCGCCACCTCTGCGTCGTCGCGTCCGCCGCCGCGAGCGGCGACGTGGCGCTCGTGGCGTCGCAGGTCGCCTGCGCGCGGGCCGAGGGGGTCGCGCCGGCGCGGCTCGAGGAGGCGCTCCTTCAGGTCGTGCCCTACGCGGGGTTCCCGCGCGCGCTCGCCGCGTTCGCCGCCGCGCGTCCGGCGCTGGGCCCGCGCGCCGGCGCGGCCACGGAGGCCGCTGCGGCCGCCTTCCCTCCGGCGGGCGACGCGGCGTTCCGCGGTGTGTACGGCGAGACGGCGGACCGCGTGCGTGCGGGGCTCGCGGGGCTGCACCCGCTGCTCCCGGCGTGGACCACCGAGTTCGCCTACGGTCGCGTGCTCGCGCGGCCGGCCCTCGACCTGCGCACGCGCGAGCTGCTGGCCGTCGCGATCCTGACCGCCTTGGGCGGGGCGGACGACGCGCTGCTCGGGCACATGCGCGCGGCCGTCCGGCTCGGCGCGTCGCGCGAAGCCGTGGCCGGCGCGGTCGCCGTCGTCGCGCCGTCGTGCGGCGCGGGCAAGCGCGCGGCCGCGCGCGCGCTGCTCGCGCGGGTGGGCGGGTAGCCCGCCGCGCGCGGTCGCGCTACTTCCCCGTGGGGACGGGTGCGACGGTCGTCGGCTCGGGGAGCGCCTCCTCGATGGAGGTGACGCCCATCGTGCCGGACACCGCGAACAGCCCGAGGCCGTCGCCGTCGGTGCCCGGGAGCAGCGCGCCGGTCTGGCTCTTCTCGAAGACCTCCCGCTGCGCCGGCGAGAGCGTGTCGCGCAGGCGCCGCGACGCGTCGTCGCGTATGCGCCGCATCGCGCCGCCGAACGACTCGTTCCGGCCCGGGATCACCTTCTCGCGGAACGCCGAGAGCCGGCTCCCGTCGAAGTGGAGCGCGCCGTTCTCCATCCGCACGACGTCCTTCTCGATCGCCTCCCACGTCGCGCCCGTGTCGTCGGGGAGCTTGCGCAGGGCGTCCACGTCGCGCTGGGCGTCGGCGAGCGCGCGCTCGAAGTCGGCGCGCTGCGCCGGCGAGAGGTCGAGCTGGCGGACGGCGTCGTCCACCGAGCCGATCCAGCGTCCCGGGAAGGCGGACAGGCCATCCACGGCGACGGGCGTCGAGCTCGACGGGACGGAGCCCGTCTCCGCGGCGCGCGCCTCGAGCGCGGCGAGCCGGCGCTCGAGCTCGGCCGGCGACGGCGGCCTCGCGCCGCCCGCGAGCGCCGGTGCGGCACCGGTCGCCCCGGGCCCCGCGCCCGGCGCGCCGGAGGCGACGTCGGTCCCGCCGGCGACCGGGCGCGGCGCCGTCGCCGCGGGCCCACCCGCGAGCGTCGTCTCGAGCGTCGCGAGCCGGCCCTCGAGCGCGGCCTCGTACGCGTCGCGCTCGCGCAGCTCGCGCGAGAAGCCCGTGGACGTGACCAGCGAAAAGACCGCGACGCCGAGCGCGAGGAGCGCGACGAGGAGCGGGAGCGAGCGCACGGCTACTTCCCCGCGCCCTTGCCGTCGTCGGTCACGACGTTGATCGTGCTGAAGGCGACCGTCGCGCCGCTGCCGCCGAGCAGCGGGTCCACGAGCGCCTTGTCGAACTTCGCCTGCTGCTCGGTGCTGAGCGGGTCCTTGAGGCGGCGGCGGGCCTCGGTGCGGATGCGCTGGTCGGCCTGCCCGTACGTCTCCGAGCGGCCGGGGATCGTCTTGTTGCGGAAGGCCATCGCCTTCGACCCGTCGATGCGGAACGTGCCGTCGGCGAGGCTCTTCATCATCTCCTGGTTGACCTGGTCCCAGGTCTTGCCCTCGTCGTCGGGCAGGCGGCGGAGCTCCTCGAGGTCGCGCTTGGCGTCGGCGATCGCGCGCTCCCACTCGGCCTTCTGCGACGCCGAGAGGTCGAGGTCGGCGGAGGCGTCGTCGAGCGAGCCGTAGATGCGGCGGTCGGGGCCGCCGAACGACAGCGCGCGCGACGGCCGCGCGGCGACGGCCGCCTCGGTGGCCTTGAGGCGCTCCTCGACGCGCGTCTCGGCCTGCTTCTGCTGGGCCTCGACCGCGGCGACGCGGCGCACGAGCTCTTCGACGGTGGGCGGCGTGAGGCGCTCGTCGCTCGGCTTGGGCGCGGCGGCGAGTCCGACGTCGGCGGACGGGGCCGACGTGCTCCCGACGGGGCGCGGGGCGGTCGAGGTGCCGGTCTTCGCCTCGAGGTTGCCGATGCGCGTCTCGAGCACCCGGAGCGCGTCGAGGTCGGCCTCGAGGCGCTCGAGCCGGGCTGCGTCGCCGCCGCGCGCCGAGACGACGGCGTACCCGCCGAGCCCGACCGCCACCACCGAGAGGAACGTCGCGAGCCTGTCCATGGGGGTCCTCCGCCGAACGACCGACGCGCGCGACGCGGGGCAGGTTCCGCGTGCCGGGGGGCTACTCGCCGATCGAGACGAGCTTGGCGCCCTTCTCGACGGCCTGCCCGGCCTTGACGTGGAGCGCCTTGACGGTGCCCGCGCGGTCGGCCCGGATCTCGTTCTCCATCTTCATCGCCTCGAGCACGAGCAGGGGCTGGTGGGCCGTGACGACCGAGCCGACCTCGACCCGGACCTCTTTGACGACGCCCGGCATCACGGCCTTGACGTCGCCCGAGCCCGCCGGCTTCTTCGCCCCTTGGGTCAGGCGGCGGCTCTCGCGCGTGCGCTCGTCCTCGACGGGCACGCGGACCTCGCGGTCGTGCAGCTGCAGCACGGCGGCGCCGTCCTCGAAGCGGGCGGCGAACGCGACGCTGCGGCGGTCCAGCAGCAGGCTGTGGAGCCCGGTGCCCGCGACGGTCTCGAGGTCGGCCCGGTGGGGGACGCCGTCCACGACGACCGTGGTCCCGTCCGCGTCGGTGCGGATCTCGACCACGCGCGTGCGGCCGGCCCAGTCCACGAAGTACTTCACCGCGGCCACTCCCCGAGGGACCGGCGTCCCTCGCGCACCCAGGCGGGCTCGCTCGGGCCCGCCGCCGCGGCCGGCACCGAGGTCGTCGGCGTCCGGCGGTGCGCGGCCAGCGCCGCCGCGACGACGGGCGCGAGGTCCTCGCCGTCGGCGCCCTCGAGGTGCGCCGCGGGGGCGGCCGGGTCGCGGGGCGCGTAGCCCGACAGGAGCGACGTGTCGTAGTCGCCCGCGACGAAGCGGGGGTCGTCGAGCACGTCGAGCAGCAGCGGCACGTTGGTCGTCAGGCCGCCGACGCGCGTCTCGTGCAGCGCGCGGCGCATGCGGGCGATGGCGGCCGCACGCGTGTCGGCGTGGACGACGATCTTGGCGAGCATCGGGTCGTAGAAAAGCGTGATCTCCTGCCCGACGTAGAGGTGGCCGTCGATGCGCACGCCGGGCCCGCCCGGGAGCTGGAGCGCGGTGACGCGGCCGGTCGAGGGCAGGAAGCCGTTGGCCGGGTCCTCGGCGCACAGACGGGCCTCGATCGCGTGGCCGCGGGGCGCGGGCGCACGGTCGCCGAAGGAGAGGGGGAGGCCCTGCGCGACGCGCAGCTGCTCGGCGACGAGGTCGACGCCGTAGCGCAGCTCGGTGATGGGGTGCTCGACCTGGAGACGGTTGTTCATCTCCATGAAGTAGAAGGAGCGGTCGGCGCCGACGAGCAGCTCGACGGTGCCGGCGTTGCGGTAGCCGACGGCGCGGGCCACGGCGACGCCGGCCGCGCACACCTTCGCGCGCAGCGCGTCGTCGACGACCGGGGACGGCGTCTCCTCGATCACCTTCTGGTGGCGGCGCTGCACCGAGCACTCGCGCTCGCCGACGGCGACGGCGTGGCCGTGGTCGTCGACGATGACCTGCACCTCGACGTGGCGCGGGCGCTCGACGTAGCGCTCGAGGTAGACCACCTCGGAGCCGAACGACGTCTTCGCCTCGGACGCGGCGCGCTTGCACGCTTCGGCGAGGTCGGCCTCGCGCTCGACGCGGCGGATGCCCTTGCCGCCGCCGCCGCGCGCGGCCTTGACGAGGAGCGGGAACCCGACGCGGCGCGCGGCCGCGACGACGGCGGGGCCGTCGGTCGGGTCGGGGATCTCGGCGCCGGGGACGACGGGCACGCCGGCGCCTTCCGCGGTGCGGCGGGCGCTGACCTTGTCGCCCATGCGGCGCATCGCCGACGCCGGGGGGCCGACGAAGACGAGGCCGGCGGCGTCGCACGCCTCGCGGAACGTGGCGTTCTCGCTGACGAAGCCGTACCCGGGGTGGACGGCGTCGGCGCCGGTGGCCTTGGCGGCGGCGATGAGCGCGTCGACGTGGAGGTACGAGTCGCGGGGCGGGGGCGGGCCGAGGCGGACGGCCTCGTGGGCGGCGCGGACGTGGAGCTCGACGCGGTCGGCGTCGGAGTACACGGCGACGGTGCGGATCCCGGCCTCGTGGGCGGCCCGGAGCACGCGCAGGGCGATCTCCCCCCGGTTGGCCACCAGCAGCTTGCGGATCGGTCGCGGGGCGGCGTTCACGGCGGGCGAGCCTACCGTATTCCGTTCCCACGGGGTCGCAGCAACCGCGAGTTCGCGCCGTCCTCCCCCCGCCGCGCCGACCGCGAGTTCCGCACGCGTCCACGGTGAGCGTCTGCTCCGACCCCGAGGTCACCGAGCACGGGGTCGGAGCACCTGCTCACCGAGCGCGGGGTCGGAGCACCTGCTCACCGAGCACGGGGTCGGAGCATCCGCTCACCGAGCACGGGGTCGGAGCACCTGCTCACCGCGCACGGGGTCGGAGCACCTGCTCACCGAGCGCGGGGTCGGAGCCGGTGCTCACCGAGCACGGGGTCGGAGCCCGTGCTCACCGTTTCGCGGCCGCGGACGGCGGCCGCCGACCGGGGGGCGAGGCGCCGGATTCCTGAGCGCGGCGCGGGGGCGGTACGTCTTAGGGGAGATGGAGGTGCCGATCCCCCTCGTCGAACGGGCCCGCGCGGGAGACCGCGACGCCTTCGCCGCCCTCTACGACGCCACCGCCCGCCCGCTCCTCCTCTACGCGCTCGCCTTCACCCCCCGGGTGGACGACGCCGAGGACGCGCTGCACGCCGCCTACCTCGCCGCGTGGCAGCGCCTCCCCACCCTGCGCGACCCCGCCCGCTTCCTCGCGTGGCTCTTCCGCATCGTGCGCCACGCCGCCCTCGACCTCGTCCGCCGCGACCGCCGCCACGCGCCGTTGCCCGATGGCGTCGCCGCCCCCGCCCTCGACGCGGGCCCCGGGGCGCCGCTCGCCGAGCTCCTCGAGGGTCTCGCCGACGAGACGCGTGCGCTCCTCCTGCTCCGCCACGCCCTCGCGTGGGACGTCCCCGCCATCGCCCGCGTGCTCGACGCGAGCGAGCCCACCGTCCGTCGCCGCCTCGCCCGCGCACAGGCCCACCTCCGCGCCCGCCACGAAGGGAGGCTCGCCCATGGCCGCTGACCTCGACGACCCGCTCGCGCTCGCCCTGCGCGCCGCCGCCGACGACGTCGCACCCTCCGACGCGCTGCGCCACGCCGTGCTCGACGCGCTCGGCGACCGCCCCGCCGCCCGGTCGCGGACCCGCCTCGCGCCGGCCGTCGTCGCGGGCGCCCTCGCCGCCGCCGCGGGCCTCCTCGTGGCGCTGTGGCCGCGGACGGACTCCCCCGAGCCGCGCCCGCCCGCACCGCGCGCCGATGCGCCCGTCGCCCCGCCCGACGCCGACGCGCAGGCCGCCGCCGTCGCCCGCGCACGCGCGCAGAACCGGGCGATCTACGCCGCCGAGCACGCCCGGTGGCCGGCCGGCACCTGGGTCTCGATCGCGTGGCGCGACCCCGCCACCGTCGCCGGCGCCTACAAGCCCGTCGTCGTCGGCGCTTCGCTCGAGGACGTCGCCGCCGCCGGCGCCGACGCCCCGCACCGCTATCTCTTCCGCGTGGGCGAGGAGGGCGACGTCGAGACGTTCGTCTCGTCGTGGTACGCCCCGCGCTTCGCCGGCGGCGGGTTCGTCGCCGCCCTGGGCATCGAGTCGTGGCAGGGCGGCGACGCGGTCGTCCTCGTCAAGGGGGAGCATCGCGTCCGCTTCGCCGGCGCCACGCCGTTCCCGCGCGTCCGCGCGACGATCGCCGCTCCCGACGGCTCGCCGCCGCGGCGCACGGGCGACGCGACGCCCGAACTGTGGTTCGGCTCGGTGGGTCCGGCCCTCATGCTCACGCCGCAGGACGCCGACGAGCTCGGCCTCTCGCGCTTCGAGGTGCCCGGCACCGAGACCGTGGGCACCGTTCCGTGCCGTCGAGTGCGCGTCACCGTCGAGGTCCCGGGCCTCGACGCGAAGGCGACGCTGGTCGGTGCCGTGCCCGACGTGCCCTACGCGCGCCTCGTGGCCGCGTCGCGCGCCCGCCACCGCTTCTGGGAGTGGGGCGAGGGGCTCGTCCCGACGCTCGCGCTCGCCCCACCCACGCTCCCGGGGCTCCCCTCCATCGAGACGTGGGTGGCCTTCGGCAACGACCGCGTCCTCGGGCGCGGCGCGTCCCCGCAGGCCGCCATCGAAGACGCGGACCGCTTCCCCGACGTCGTCTACCAGCGCTACGTGCTCCGGTGGCCGCGCGCGGAGCTCCCGGTCCGCGACGAACGCGCCACGCAGGCGGTGCGGGTCGCGCTCCCCGGCGGGGTCGAGGTGGACGGCCGCGTGCGTCCGACGGCGCTCGAGCGTGGCGGGGCGGAGGGCTCCGCGGGCTCCGGGGCGTCGCGGGTGGCCGTCTACGTCGTCCCTTCGATGCACGAGGCGGAGTGGATCCGGGCGGGGCTCCACAGGGCGGAGGGGGGCGACGCCGGGGTCTCGTACTACACCTCGCTCACGTTCGAGCCGGGAGGGCGAGGCGGCGAGCCGCCGCCCCCGACCGCCGACGGCGAGCTCCGTGTCGCCTACGCCGCCCTGTCGGTGCGGCCCAAGGACGGGGCGGGGCCGGGGTTCGACGGCTGGGGCGTGATCGTTGCCCGCGTCGTCCCCTGACAACGACCGAACGGCGGTCGCCGGGGGCCACCCCGGGCCGCCTCCGATCGGGCTTGGCGGGTGGGGGAGCGGCGTCGTACAACCCCACGGGTTTCGCCACGCCCCCGCGAGGGGGCCGGCCAAGGAGGGTTCGTTCATGCTTCGTACGACGATCGCGGCGGGGGCGTTGGCCCTCGCGTTCGCGGCGCCCGCGTGGGCGTCGGAGTGCGTCGGGGGCCGCTGCGCCATCGACGCGACCCCGTCGGCGCGCGAGGTCCAGACGGCGGTGGACGCCTACCTGGCCTCGGCGAAGGCCGACGCGTCGCTCGTGGGCGGCGCCGGCTCGGCGGGCTACGACGGCGGGTTCTGGATCCGCGGCGGCTCGTTCCTGATGAAGATCAACCTGACGCTGCAGACGCGTTGGGAGTGGTTCGACTGGGACGACACCGCGTGGGAGCCGTCGCCGGGTGGCGACCTCTCGGGCTTCTCGCTGCCGCGCGCCACGCTGAAGTTCTCGGGCGACGCGACCTGCGACGTCCACTACTACGCCGAGCTCGAGTTCGGCCACAGCGGACTCTGGATCGACAACGAGAGCGGCTTCGAGTCGATCACGACCTACCTCGCCGAGGCGGGGAGCGGGCGCTTCACGCAGGTCGCGCCGATCGACCAGAACTCCGTCACGGCGTCCGAGTACTACGGCCTCCTCCGCGAGGGGTGGATCGAGTACGAGGCGGCGCCGCAGGCGGCGTTCCGCATGGGCCTCATCAAGACGGCCGCGACGCGCCAGATGATGACGGCGCCGGAGATGCAGCAGTTCGTCGACGTGTCGATGGCCTCGGCCTTCTCGGGCCAGGTGATGCCGGGCTACACGGACCGCAACCGTGACTACGGCTTCATGGTCCACGGCGCGCTCGGCTGCGACGGCGAGTGGCAGTACATGGTCACCGTCACCAACGGCGACGGCGTCGTGCACCGCAACGTGCTCGACGGCTTCACGAGCGACAACTTCGCCTACAGCGCGCGCCTGAACTGGGACGTGAAGGGCCACCTCGGTTACGAGGAAGGCGCCCTGCAGTCCACCGAGTGCGCGTGGGCGCTGGCCATCGGCGCGTGGGTCCACTACTACGCCGACGCCGAGCTCCACCGTCCGTTCGTCAAGTTCGCCGACCGCCTGACCTACGGCATCGACGCCGCCTTCACGTGGGGCGGTCTCTCGGTGACGGCGGCCTACAGCGCGATGTCGTGGGACTCGGACACGAACCAGGACATCGACGGCTTCGCCTACCTCGGCCAGGTCGGCTACCTCTTCCCGGGCACGGCCTGGGAGATCGCCGCCCGCTACTCCTACTACCAGGGTGGGCCGGACGGCGACGAGATCGGCGCCTCCGAGTTCGGCGCGGCGGTGAACTACTACATCGACGGGCACGCCGACAAGGTGACCCTCGACGTGGCGTTCATCTCCCCCGAGGAGAACGGTCACGAGCTGGCCGACACCTACGCGGGCTACAACGCGAGCGGCGACAGCGACGCGATGCTGGTCCGTCTCCAGTGGCAGCTGGCGCTGTAGAAGCGCCGCGGCTGCACGGAGTGGTTCGTCGCTGCGGGCCGGCCCGGACGGGCCGGCCCGCAGTCCTTTCACGCGGCGCTTCTACAGCGCCAACACCGAGGGGCGACCCACGACGGCTGGGGGAGAGGTGCGGCGGACGACGCGTGCCGACCTCCGGTGGTCCCCGGTTCCCGGAGCGGGCTAGACCCGGTTGGCGTGCAGCCGACGGCGAACCCTCGGGACCCCCGACTCGCCGAGAGGTGGCCCTGATGGAAGCGGGCACGACCTCGCGCGGCGGGCTCGGGCGGCTACCGGTCCGTTCAACGCTCCGGCCGCCTCCGCCCCTCAACGGTCGCGGTCCGCCCCCGCCGCACCCGTCCGCCGCGGCGGGCGGCGCCTCGACCTTCGCGCGCCGTCGCTCGCGCTCACGCTCCGCGCCCGCCGACGCCGCCCCGGGGCCCGCTCCGTGCGCTCGGGCGCCCACGCTCCGCGGGGCACCCTCCGCCTCCGCCCGTTGAACGGGGATCCCGCGCCGCGCGGGATCCCCGTTCAGAGGGGGATGTTCCCGTGCTTCTTCGGCGGGTTGCGGTCGCGCTTGGTCGAGAGGTAGGAGAGCGCCGCGATCAGGCGCGGCCGCGTCTGCTTCGGCTCGATCACGTCGTCGAGGTAGCCCATCTCCGCCGCGACGTAGGGGTTGGCGAAGCGCGCCCGGTACTCCGCCGTCTTCTGCGCCTCGGCGGCGGCGGCGTCTTTCGCCTGCGAGATCTCCTTCTTGAAGATGATCTCGACCGCGCCCTTGGCGCCCATCACCGCGACCTCGGCCGACGGCCAGCCGACGTTCCAGTCGCCGCGGATGTGCTTGCTCGCCATGACGTCGTAGGCGCCGCCGTAGGCCTTGCGCGTGATCACGGTCAGCTTGGGCACCGTCGCCTCGCAGTACGCGTAGAGGAGCTTGGCGCCGTTCTTGATGATCCCGTTCCACTCCTGGTCGGTGCCGGGGAGGAAGCCGGGGACATCCTCGAAGGTCACGAGGGGGACGTTGAACGCGTCGCAGAAGCGCACGAAGCGCGCGGCCTTCGTCGAGGCGTGGTTGTCGAGGCACCCCGCGAGCACCTGCGGCTGGTTGGCCACCACGCCGACCGGGCGGCCGTTGAGCCGCGCGAAGCCGACGACGATGTTCTCCGCGAACGACTCGTGCACCTCGAGGAAGTCGCCGTCGTCCACCACCAGCCGCACGACCTCCTTGATGTCGTAGGGCTTGTTGGGGTCGGCCGGGACGATCGCGTTGAGGCGCTCCTCGACGCGGTTGGGGTCGTCGGTGGGGACCTTGACCGGCGGCGACTCCGCGTTGTTCTGGGGCAGGAACGACAGCAGGCGCTTGAGCAGCGCGACCGCCGCCGCGTCGTCGGGCGCGCGGAAGTGCGCGACGCCCGACTTCGTCGCGTGGGCCGACGCGCCGCCGAGGTCCTCCGAGGAGACCTCCTCGTGCGTCACCGTCTTCACGACGTTGGGACCCGTCACGAACATGTACGACGTGCCCTCGACCATCACGATGAAGTCGGTGATCGCCGGCGAGTAGACCGCCCCGCCCGCGCACGGGCCCATGACGGCGGACAGTTGCGGGACGACGCCCGAGCACAGCGTGTTGCGCAGGAAGATCTCGGCGTAGCCGCCCAGCGAGACCACGCCCTCCTGGATGCGCGCGCCGCCGGAGTCGTTGAGGCCGACGACCGGCACGCCCGTCTTGAGCGCGAGGTCCATCAGCTTGCAGATCTTCTCGGCGTTCGCCCCCGACAGCGACCCGCCGAACACCGTGAAGTCCTGTGCGAACACCGCGGTGGGCCGCCCGTCCACGCGGCAGAACCCCGCGACGACGCCGTCGCCGGGCACGACCTTGTCGTCCATGCCGAAGTCGCGGCAGCGGTGCGTCTTGAACGGGTCGAGCTCCTCGAAGGTCCCGCGGTCGGCGAACAGGTCGATCCGCTCGCGCGCGGTCAGCTTGCCCCGCTCGTGCTGCTTGCGGATCGCGTCCGCGCCGCCTCCGAGCATCGCGGCCTCGCGGCGCGCTCGGAGCTCCTCGATCCGGGGGTCTTCGGCCTGGCTCATGCGGCGGATCCTAACGATCCCCCGGTCCCGCGCGTCATCCCGGTGGGGGACTGCGCCGTCGGTCGGCCGCCCACCCGCCGAGTTCACGAGCCGACGAGGTCGGGGCGGCGGCTTGCGCCCGGGCGTGGCGCAGGGCCCGTCGGCGATCCGATGCGCTTCGCGGCGCGTCGCCCGCTCCGCGGCGTGGTGCCCGACACGGTACGATCCCCGCGGAGACGACCGGTGCGCGCGTTCGGTCCTGCCCCCCTCCGCACGCCTCTCTCGGCCCTCGTCGCGATGGCGCTCGTCGGCTGCGGGCGCGACGGCGCGGGCCCCGGGGCGCCGGCGGCGCCGACGCCGGTCGCGGTCCCGCCCGAGCCCGCGCCCCCTGCGGAGCCGCCGGCGGCGCCCGACGCCACGCCCGTGGTCGCGCCCACTCCGGTGTCCCCCGTCCGCGCCGCCCGGCTCCCGACGCCGATCCCGACGAGCCTGCCGGAGCCGGAGGCGCTGTCGGAGGCCAGTCGCACCGCCTACGAGCTCGCGCGCACGCACGGGAAGCCGCTCCTCGCCGTCCTGTCGCCCGCGTCGGTGGAGGAGCGGCGTCGTCGCGCGCGCCTCTTCGAGCAGCTGCTGCGGCCCCCGTCGATCCGCGCCGTCTTGGCGCTCGCCGACGTCGCGTTCGTCCCCGAGGCCGACGCGGTGGCCTTCGGCCTGCCGTCGGAGGCGGTCCCGATCGCGTTCGGCGTCCTCGTCGAGACCGACGGGAGCGGGCACCGACCCACCGCGCTCCCGGTCGCGAACGTCCTGCGCGTGCACGCGGCGGAGATGTCGACGTCCCCGTTGCCGTCCGTGGACGACGGCATCGAGGTCCTCGAGCGGCTGGAGCGGTCGGAGCTGGACGCCCTGTTCCGCGACCGCGGGCGGACTCGCTTCGACGGGGTGGACCTGCAGGCGGCCACGGACGCGTTCTACCTGTTCCTGTCCACCGTCCGGGAGGCGATCGTCGGCCCGCACCTCGCGCGGCGCGTGGCCGCGGCGCGACAGGTCGAGTCGAGGGACGCCGCCGACGGGGCGGTGTCCGCGGTCGAGCGCGGCATCCGCCTGCACCCCGAGGACGCCCATCGCCTCGCGGCGATCGTCTACGCCGCCGGCCTCGCTCGACCGAAGGAGCAGGCTGCGACGATCGACCTCCTCGCCCGTGCCGCGGCGTACCACCTCCTCTACGCCGACCCGCCCGGGGCACGGTGGGTGGGGCGCGTGCGGCACGGTCCCACCGACTGGTGCGGCACGCCCCACTCGCGCGAGTCGTCGCCGATGCTCGTGCTCCTCCCCCCGGAGGGCGCGTGAAGCTCGTCGCGGTCGCGTGCGCGGGGGAGGACGTGGACGTCGTCGAGCGGAGCGTGCGCTGGCACCTCGCGTCGGGCGTCGCGCACGTCGTGGTCGCCGACGCCAAGACCGCCGACGGCACGCGCGACGTGCTCGCCGACCTCGCGCGCACCGAGCCCGTCACCGTCCTCGACGACCCGGACCCCGCGTACCGTCCCGGCGACCGTTGGACGCGCGCGTGCGAGCGCGCGTTCGACGCCCTGCGGCCGACGTGGATCCTCCCCTTCGAGCTCGGGGCGCTCTGGACCCTGCCCGCGTCGCTCCCGCGCATCGGCGAGCCGGTCCTGACGACGACGGTGCTCGACCACGTCTGCACGACGCTCGACGACGAGGGCGACCCCAACCCGTTCACCCGTCTCCGGTGGCGGCGACCGCCGTCGGGCCGCGGCGCGCTCGTCCGCTGGCGCCGCGGGTACGCGTTGTCCGACGCGGCCGACGCCGTGCGCGGGCCGCGGGGCGAGCCGTTGACCGCGCGGGCCCACGACGGCCTCGTCCTCCGTCGCTTCCGCGCGCGCTCCGCGGCGCAGTGGGTTCGCGCCTCGCGCGCCGCCGCGGCAGCGCTGCTCGCGTCGGCGCGCGTGCTCGGGGCGCGCGCGGCCGAGGACGCGCGCCGCGCGCTCGAGCGGATCGACGCCGACCCGTCCCGCCTCGAGGCCGCGTTCCGCGGCGATCACGTCGTCTCCCCCGGCGCTCCGCTCGCGCTCGACCCGGTCGCGTGGCCCGCCGCGCTCGACGTGCGTCACCCGCGCTCGCCCGGTGCCCCGCCGCCCGTCGTCGCTGCGCCCGAGGGGGCCCCGGCTCCGGACGCCCCCGCGCCCGCGCCATCGAACGGGTGAACCCGTCCCGTTCGCGGACGTTTCCCCCGATGGAGCGTGACCCCGCCCCGCCCGTCCTTGGTGCTCCCACGACGCACGCCTCTCTCGGCCCTCGTCGCGATGGCGCTCGCCGGCTGCGGGCGCGACGGCGCGGGCCCCGGGGCGCCGGCGGAGCCGACGCCGGTCGCGGTCCCGCCCGAGCCCGCGCCCCCTGCGGAGCCGCCGGACACCCTCGACCCTGAAGCGCCCTTCCCCGGCGATCCCGACTTCGAGCCGCAGCCATTGCCCGCGGACCCACCGCCCGTGGACGAGCCGCCGACGTCGCCGACTCCGATGGACGCGCCGCGACCGGGTTCGCTGTCGCGCGCGGGCCGGGAGGCCTACGAGGTCGCCCGGCGCGCGGGGAAGCCGCTGCTCGCGGTGCTCGCGCCCGTCGGCCCTCGCGCGAGACGTGAGCGCGCCGGTGTCCTCGGTGCGCTCCTGCGCCGTCGAGAGAGCCTCCCGGTGCTGGCGTTGGTCGAGGTCGCGTGCGTGCCCGCGGCGGACGCGAGCGCGCTGGGCGTCCCCGCGGGCCTCGACGCGATGCCGTTCGCCGTGCTGGTGGAGACCGACGGACGCGAGCCCCGAGGCGTCGCACTCTCGCTGCCTCTCTCCCTGCGTCGCGCCGTCCGCGACGGATTGCTCGACGACCCGGAGAGGTTCGACGACGCCTCCGACGACCGTGGACATCCGTCGCGGGCGCCGCTCGCGGCGCCGTCGAAGCGCGCCGACCGGCACGTCGTGGTCGCGCGGGCTCGCGCGCGCGCTGCGTTCGCGCGGCTCGCGTCGGCGCTCGAGGCGGCCGTGGTCGGCACCCAGCTGCCGCGCCGGGTCGCGGCATCGGTCGCCGTCGTTTCCCCTGCCCGGGCCGAGGGCTTCTCGGCCGCCGTCCGGCGGGGGATCGGGCTCGCCCCCGAAGTCGCGGACGAGGCGGCGGCGGTCATCCGGGCCGCGGGCGACGCGGCGCCGGACCGGCGGGCCTTCGCCGATCGGTTGCTCGCCGCCGCCGCAGGTCGTCGGCTGCTGGAGCAGCCGCCTCCCGGGGCGCGATGGGGGGGCGAACCGGAGCCGTTCGGCGACGGGTCTTGGTGCGGGACGCCCTTCGCCGACGAGCCGCCGGTCGCGCCGCGGCTGCACATCCTCCCTCCCGTGCCCTGACGCCGTGTCGGGGACACCCGATTGCCCCCCGGGGGGGCCGCTGAAACCGCGCGTGCCGCGCGCGGTACGCTCCGTCGGCCCCCGGAGCCCCCCCGATCCCGCCCGCCCGTCCTCGCTCTCCGTCCGTCGCGCGCCGGTGGGGCGCCGCCGCGGCCGTCGCCGTCGCGGCGGCCGTGCTCGGGGTCGCCGCCTCGCGCGCGGAGCCGCCGGCGCCGGCCGGGGCGCCGACCTTCGCGCACGACGTGGTGCCGCTGTTCGCGGGCTTCTGCGCGCCGTGCCACGGCGGCGCGTCGAAGGTCGCGCCCGACCTCCGCGTCCTCGCCGACGAGGCGTCGGTGTCCGCCCACGCCGACGCGTGGCAGCGGGCCGTCGCGCGCGTGCGCGCGGGCACGATGCCGCCCAAGGGCGCGCTCGCGCCGCCGCGGGCCGCGGTCGCGCGGCTGGCGGCGTGGGCCGAGGCGACGTGGCCCGCCCCCGTGGTCGCCCCGGGCCCCGCGTTCCCCGGCGACCCCGGCCGCGTCACGATGCGACGCCTCAACCGCACCGAGTACCACCGCAGCGTCGCGGACCTGCTCGGCGTGGACGAGCGCGAGAGCGAGCGGTTCCCCGCCGACGACGTCGGCGCGGGCTTCGACCGCACCGGCGACGTGCTCGCGACGACGCCGCTGCTCGTCGAGCGGTGGGCCGAGGCCGCGGCGCGCATCGCCGAGCAGGCGGTCGTCGTCGAGGACGGGGCCCGGCCCGCCGTGCGACGGTTCGAGGCCGAGGCGATGGCGTGCTCGCTCAAGGACTCGGCGCGCGGCGGCGTGCGGGTCCTCTACACGAACGGCGAGGTGCGCGCCGACGTGGCGCTGCCGCGCGACGGCGAGTACCTCGTCCGTGCGCGGGTCGCGGCGCAGCAGGCGGGCCCCGAGCCCGCGCAGGTGCTGGTCGCCTTCGACGGCAAGGGCGCGCGCCTCGCCGACGTGAAGGCCGAGGAGCCCGCCTTCGAGGTCGTCGAGGCGCGCGTGCAGGCGGGGGCGGGCTCGCGCCGCGTCGTGGCCGCGTTCCCCAACGACTTCTGGGACCCCAAGCACGCCGACCCCAGGCGGCGCGACCGCAACCTCGTCGTGGACTGGGTGGAGGTCGTCGGCCCGGTGGACGCGCCGCCCCCGCCCCCCGCGTCGCACGTGCGCATCTTCCGCGACGACCCCGGCGGCGACGACGTCGCGCGGCGAGCGCGCCGCGTCGTCGGGCCGCTGGCCACGCGCGCGTTCCGACGGCCGCTCGCGCCGGGCGAGCTCGACCCGCTCGTCGCGCTGGTCACCGAGGCCGTCGCCGACGGCGAGCCGTTCGCGCAGGGCGTGCGGTACGCGGTCGAGGCGATCCTGTCGTCGCCGCGCTTCCTGTTCCACGTCGAGGCGCTCGCGCGCCCCGACGACCCGACCGCGGTCGTCGCGCTCGACGACTTCGCCTACGCCGCGCGGCTCGCGTCGTTCCTGTGGAGCAGCCTGCCCGACGCCGAGCTGACGGCCGCGGCCACCCGCGGCGGCCTCGCGGCCGACCCCACCGCGCAGGTGCGGCGGATGCTCGCCGACCCGCGCGCGAGCGCGCTCAGCGACGGCTTCGCCGAGCAGTGGCTGACGCTGCGGCGGCTGGCGAGCGCGGCCCCCGACCCGGCGCGCTTCCCGACGGTGGACGCGCGGCTGCGCGAGGACATGCGCCGCGAGACGCTGATGGTGTTCTCGACCTTCGTCGCCGAGGACCGCAGCGTGCTCGAGCTCGCCGACGCGCGGTGGACGTGGCTCAACGACCGGCTCGCGCGCCACTACGGCCTCGAGGGCGTCGAGGGCGACTGGTTCCGGCGCGTGCCGCTCGACGGGACGACGCGCGGCGGGATCCTGACGCACGCGAGCGTGCTGCTCGTCACGTCGTACCCGACGCGCACGTCGCCCGTGAAGCGCGGCAAGTGGCTGCTCGAGCAGGTCCTCGGGCAGAGCGTGCCCCCGCCGCCGCCCGGGGCGGGCGACCTCCCCGACACGCCGGACGCGCGCCGTGCGGCCACGGTGCGCGAGCGCCTCGAGCGCCACCGCCGCGACCCGGCGTGCGCGGCGTGCCACGTGCGGATGGACCCGCTCGGGTTCGCGCTCGAGGGCTACGACGCGGTGGGGGCGTGGCGCACGCTCGACGACGGGCGGCCGGTGGACACGGCGGGCGCGCTGCCCGACGGCCGCGCGGTGGACGGGCCCGCGGCGCTGCGCGCGCTGGTGCGGGCCGACCCGGGCTTCCCGCGGGGGTTCGCCGCGCAGCTGCTGACCTACGCGCTCGGACGGCCGCTCTCCGACGCCGACGCCGGCTTCGTGGACGCGATCGTCGAGCGGGCCCGCGCGCGCGAGTACCGTGTGTCGGCCTTCGTCGAGGGGGTCGCGGCGAGCGACCCCTTCCGCCGGGCCCGCGGCGACGCGTCGCGCGCAGGAGCGTCGAGATGAGCGCAGCCTTCCACCGTCGGGCGTTCCTGCGCGGGGCGGGGGTCGCGCTCGCGCTGCCGTGGCTCGAGTCGCTCGCGCCGCGCGGCGCCGCCGCGGCCCCGGCCGGCGGCCCGCCGCGTCGCCTCGTCTTCGTCTACGTGCCCAACGGCGTGCACCTGCCCGCGTGGACGCCGAAGACCGAGGGGACGTTCGGCGCGCTCCCGCCCACGCTCGCCCCGCTCGCGCCGTTCGCCGCGCGGCTGACGGTCGTGTCGGGGCTCGCGCAGCAGAAGGCCGAGGCCAACGGCGACGGCCCGGGCGACCACGCCCGCGCGGCGGCGACCTTCCTGACGGGCGCCCAGGCCCGCAAGGCCGCGGGCGAGATCCGCGCGGGGCGGTCGATCGACCAGGCGGTCGCGGCCGAGATCGGCGCGGCGACGCCCTTCCCGTCGCTCGAGCTCGGCTGCGACCCGAGCGCCGTGGCGGGGGAGTGCGACTCCGGCTACTCGTGCGCGTACTCGAGCACGGTCGCGTGGCGCACGGCCACGACGCCGCTGCCGAAGGAGACGGACCCGCGCGCGCTCTTCGACCGCCTCTTCACCGACGCGGGCGGCCCGGGCACGCCGCAGGAGAAGGCGCTGCGCCGCCGCCGCCGCCGTCGCGTGCTCGACGTCGTCGCGGACGAGGCGCGCGCGCTCGCCGCGCGGCTGGGCGCGACCGACCGCCGCAAGCTCGACGAGTACCTGACGGGCGTCGAGGAGCTCGAGGCGCGGCTCGACCGCGCGGGCGAGGGGGGCGCGGTCGCGGGGCTGTCGCGCCCGGGCGAGGCGCCGCGCGACGACCTCGCGACGCACGCGGGCCTCCTGCTCGCGGTCCTCGCGACGGCGCTGCGCACCGACCGCACGCGCGTGGCGACGGTGATGCTCGCCAACGAGGGGAGCGGGCGCTCGTACCCGTCGATCGGCGTGCCCGAGGGGCACCACGGGCTCTCGCACCACGCGGGCGACGCGGCGGTGCAGGAGAAGCTCGGGAAGATCGACCGCTACCACGTCGAGATCCTCGCGCGGTTCCTCGCGGCGCTCGACGCGGTCCCCGAGGGCGACGGCACGCTGCTCTCGAGCACGCACGTCGTCTACGGCTCCGGCATCGGCGACGGGAACCGCCACAACCACGACGAACTGCCGATCCTCCACGTGGGGGCGCCGCTGCCCGGGCTCCGGGCGGGCGAGCACGTCCGCCACCCCCGTCGCACGCCGCTCGGCAACCTCTTCGCCTCGCTCGGCGTCGCGATGACCGGTCGCCCCCTCCTCGTCGGCGACGCCACCGGCCCCCTGTAGGAAATCGGGGTCAGGTGATTTCCCCGCATTGTGGGGACATCGGGGTCAGGCCCCGATTTCCCCATATTGCGAGGATCTGTCCTGACCCCCGCATCCCCGATGGACCGGGGGCTCGTACACCGCTTGTGCAATCGGGGGGCGCGCGGCGGCGTAGAAGAAGGACGTCGGGAGGACGATGCATGCCCCGCTCCGCGCCGATCGCCGCCGTCTTCCTCGCCCTCGCCGGGACCGCGCTCGGCGTGCTCGCCGCACGACGCGCGCCCGCCGCCGACGCCCCCGCGAAGGCGCCGCCCGTCGTCGAGACGTGGGAGGGCTACCTCTGGAAGGACAAGGACGGCCGCACGCGCCTGGGCGACCCCGTGATCGCCATGGGCGTCATGGCCACCCCGGCCCAGGTCGTCGCCGAGCCCGCCGCCTCACGGCTCGCCCCCTTCCTCTCGCCGGTGGGCGACGAGTACCACTTCTGGAACTACACCCTCGACAAGGAGGGCGACAAGGCCCTCGACGCGCAGCCTCGCTACCTCGTCCGCCTGCGCGGCCCCGTCACCACGGTCGGCGAGCGCGGCGGCCTCGGGATGTTCTCGTCCGACACCGTGCTGACCATGGACGACGCGCGCCTCGTCACGCTCGAGCCCGTCGATCGTGGCTGGCTCGATGCATGGGCCGTCGTGTTCCGCGACAAGGCGTCGCCGTGGCGGATCCGCGAGGGCGGTGACACCTCCGAGGCGGGCCGACGTCGTTTCGCGGAGCGCGCGCTCGCCGCGCTCGCCGCGATGCGCGCGCGCCCCGGACCCTCCGACGCCGAACGCGCCGCGGCGAAGGCCGCCGACGCCGGCGCCGCCCTCTCGGACGCGTTCCGCCGGGAGAGCGAGGCCTCGCTCCAGCGCTACGTGGTGGCGCAGGCGAAGGCGAACGGCTGGGCGCTGCGGGGGCTCGACGCGCTCCCGCCGGTCCCGCCCGACGCCGACGAGGTGCAGGGCCTCTTCCTCGAGCACGCGACGAAGGCCGCCTTCCTCGCGGCCGTCGTCGCCCGATGGAAGGGCGACCTCTCGATCGTGCTCCTCCCGCACTACGTCGAGACCGGCCCCGCGAACGCCCGCGGCGTCTCGTGGAGCTCCGTCTCCGTCGCCGCCGTGCGCGACGACTGGAGCGACGACGACTACGTCGCGCACCGCCGGACGACCGTGGCGACGCTGCGCCGATGAAGCGCGCCCTCGTCGCCGCGGCGGTCGCCGGCGCCGCGGGGATGGCCGTCGAGCTGCTCGCGCTGCGCGCGCTCGCACCCGCCTTCGGCACGACGCTCTCCACGTGGGCGTGGCTCATCGCCGCGACGTTGCTCGCCGGCGCCGTCGGCGCGCTCGTCGGCGCGCGCGCCAGCCGGGCGCCGTCCGCGCGCCGCACCGCCGCCGCTCTCCTGCTCGCCGCCGCCGCCACCGGCGGCCTCGCCGTCGGCCACGCGCCGCTCGTCGGCGCACTGCTCCCGTTGCCCGTCGAGCTCGGCACCGCGCTCGGCGCGCTCGCGCTCGTCACGCCCGCCGTGCTCCCGTGCGCCGCGGTGGTGCCGCTCGCCGTCGCGCAGGCGGCCCCCCGTCTCGGCGCCGGGCCCGCGGCGGGCCGCACGCTGTGCGCCTCGACGGCCGGCAGCCTCGTGGGCACGCTCGGCACCGCGCTCGCGCTCGTCCCCGCGCTCGGCGTGGCCGCCTCCGCGGGCGTCGTCGCCGCC
This sequence comes from Planctomycetota bacterium, assembly GCA_020851795.1. Taxonomy (GTDB): domain Bacteria; phylum Planctomycetota; class PLA2; order PLA2; family JAEUHO01; genus JAEUHO01. Next base: position 49,263 of record JADZCA010000084.1, read on the forward strand.
GCGCTCGCCGCGACCGCGCTCCTCGTCGGGGCGCGCCGGGCCGCGCTGGCCCTGCTCGCGGCGTTGGGCGGCGCCGCGGGCCTCGGGCGCGTCGCCGACCGCCGCACGCCCGCCGACGTGCTCCTCGAGCGCCCGTCCTCGCACGGCCTCGTCTCGCTGGTCCGGCGCGGCGACGCCGTCGTGCTCACCGTGGACGGCGTCGCGCAGGGCACGCGCGACCCCGGCGTCGAGAGCCTCGCCGCGCTGCGCGCGCGCGGCCAGCACGTCGCCGTGCTCCCCGTGCTCCACCCCCGCGCACGCACCGCGCTCGTCGTCGGCCTCGGGGCCGGCCTCCTCACGTCGGCGCTCGCCGTGCGCGGGCTCGACGTCACCACCGTCGAGGTGGACGACGTCGTGGCCGACGTGGTGCGCTCCCGCTGGGGCGTCCCGGGCACGCTCGTCGTCGGCGACGGCCGTGCCGTCTGGCGCCGCACGACCGCGCGTTTCGACCTCGTCGCGCTCGACGCGTTCGCCGGCGAGGGCCTCCCCGCGCACCTGCTCACGCGCGAGGCGTTCGAGGAGCTGCGCGCACGCATCACGCCCGGCGGGCTGCTCTGCGTGCACCTCGTCGGGGAGCCGGCGCACGCGACGACGGCGGCGGTCGCGGCCACGCTCGCCGCCGCGTTCCCGTACACGCTCGCAACCCGCGCCGGGTCGCGCGCCCCCGTGGACGACCTCTTCCTGTTCGCCTCGGACACGCCGGTCACGCTCCCGCCCGACCCCACCCTCGACCGCGCGCGCGCCGGCGTGTTCGCCCCGCCGCCCGGCGTCGTTGTCACCGACGACCGCAACCCGCTCGACCGCCTCCACGAGCCGATGGCGCGACGCCTCCGCGCCCTCTCGCGACGGGACGGATGAGCGTCGTGCGCCGCCCCGCCCGCGCCACGCTCGTCGTCGGCCTCGGCCTCGCCGCGGCCGCCGCGCTCGCGGTGGCGCTCCGGCGCGCGCGCGCGACGCGGGGGCCGGACGGCGAGGTCGTCGCGCCCGCCGCGGAGGCCGCCGTGCCGCCGGCACCGGTGACCGGCGCGCAGCTGTCGGCGCGCGGCGCGAGGCCCGGGGCGACCACGGCGCCGCCGCGCCCGGTCGCGCCGGAAGACCCCTTCCAGCGCGACGACGACGGCGCGGCGATCCGCGGCCACGTGCGCGACGCCGCCGGCCGTCCGCTCGCCGGCGTGCGCGTCGAGGTCGAGGGGCACGCCTACCTCGTCCTGCCCACCGACGACGCCGGGCGCTTCCAGGTGAGCGGTCCCGAGCCGGGCCCCGCGCGCCTCGTCCTGCGCTGGGGGCACTTCTCCTCGGACGCGCCGCCGGCGCTCGTGCGCGACCTCGACGTCGCCCCGGGCCCCGCGGTCACGCGCGTGGAGCTCGTCGTCGATCCCGTGCCGTCGATCGAAGGCGTCGTCGTCGGGCCCGACGGCCGGCCGCGCGGCGGCGTCGGGCTCGATCTCGTCCGGACCGGGACGAGCGTCTCCGACGCCGTCGCCGAGCAGTGGCTCTCGAGCGGCTTCGCGGCGCCGCCGAACCGGATCCGTCTCCGCTCGGCGGCGGACGGGACGTTCCGCTTCCTCGGCGTGCCCGAAGGGCTCCGCTTCGACGTGGTGTGGTGGGACGACGACGCCGACGAACGCGTCGGGGCGCGCGGGCTCGCGGCCGGCGCACGCGGCGTCCGGATCGAGGTCGGGGCGAGGCACGGCGTGGTGGCGCGGTGCGTGGATGCGGCGTCGGGCGACCCCGTCACCGCCTCGGTGACGGCACAGTCGCTTTCGCCGCGGCTCTCGGAGCAGGAGGCGAGCCTCGCGCAGCCGCCCGACGAGGGCGTCCGCGCGCGTCCCGGCGAGCGCCTGCGCCTCGTCGCGCAGGCGGCGGGGTACGCCCCGGCCGTCGTGGAGCACGTCGTGCGCGGCGACGTCGAGATGGAGGAGGTCGTCGTGCGGATGGGGCGGTCCCCCGTCCACGCGCCCGTCTTCGTCGGCGTGGTGGACGAGACGGGCGCGCCGTGGCCGTCGGTCCCCGCGCTCGCGTGGAGCGTCGGCGACACGGGCGTCGAGGTGGACGACGTGACGACGTCGATCGTCTCGTACGGCGCCCCGTGGGCCGGCGGGTCCCGCTACGCGGCGATGGCGACGTTGCCCACCGGGCGCTTCGAGGTGCGCCCGGCGCGCGACACGGTCGGGCTCCCCACGAGCGGCGTCCTGCGCTTCGCGCTCGCGGGCTCGCGCGCGCTCGAGGTGCCGCTCGCCGACGAGGACGCGCTCCTCGACGTCGCGTTGCCCCGCGGCGGGGCGCTGCGCGTGTCCGTCGTCAAGGAGCCCGGCGGCGCGCCGCAGGACCCGGGCGACATGACCTCGCTCAGCGCGACGACGGCCGACGGGACCCGCGTCGTCCTGCGGCTGTTCCGTCGCGGCGAGCGCATCGGGCTCGCGGCGCCGGCGCGGCCGCCGGGCGAGGGCACGGGCGCGGCCGACGCGTACGAGACGCAGGCCCTCCCGCCCGGGCCGACGACGGTGCACTGGACCGGCGGCCTCCACGACGGCTCGCCGGTGGTGGTCTCGCGGGCGACCCAAGTGGTGGCGGGCGAGGTGACCGCCGTCGAGCTGGTGGACCCGCGCTGACGCGGTTTCGCGGAACCCGCGGGCCCGCTCGTCGTCCAAGGGGGAACCCCCCGGTCCTGCGCGCGCCGCGGTGCTAGGATGCGCCGAGGCCTCGAGGTCGCGGGGCCGGAGAGGAACCGTGGCCGTCGCGCACGACGAGGTCGGGACGCCGGTGGACGCGCTCGCCCACGCGGCGGCCGCGCGGTGGCGCCGTCGCGTGCGCCTCGGTCTCGCCGTGGGCGGCGTCGCCGACGGCCTCGCGCTGACCGCGCTCGTCGGCGTCGCCGCGCTGCTCGCGCTGCGCCTCTTCGGCGTGCACGCGACGCCGCACCCCGCGTGGGCGGTCGCGGCGGTCGTGCCGGCGCTGCTCGCCGTCGTGCGCGTGCGCGCCCGCGACCTCCCGTTGTCGGTGTGCGCGGCGCACCTCGACCGACGGCTCGGGATGGAGGGGATGCTCGTCGCCGGGACCGAGCGTGACGCCTCCGCTTGGCGCCCGCGGCTCGCCGACGGGCTCGCGGGCGCGCGCGACGCGGCGCCGCGCGTGCGGTGGGGGCGCGCCGCGATGCGGGCGCTGGTCCCGTGGGCTGCGCTCGGCGGCGTGCTGCTCCTGCCCCCGCCCTACGACCCCGTGCGCGGCCCCGATGCGGCGATCGTGCGTGCGCTCGCCGACGTCGAGCGCCGGCTCGAGGCGCTGGCGCAGGCGCGCGGGCTGCGCGAGGAGACGCGCGACGCGCTGCGCGAGCGGGTCGCCGAGGTCAAGGCGCGCGCCGAGCGGGGCGAGCCGCTCTCGTGGGCCGACGTGGACGCGGCGGCCGACCGCCTCGTCCGCGACGCCGAGCGGCGCGCCGCCGACCTCGCCCGCGCCCGCGCGGCGCTGGGCGCGTTCGCGCGCGAGGCCGGAGCGTCGGGCGGTGGCGAGAAGGCGCGCGCGGACCTCGCCCATCGGCTCGACGAGGCCGGCAAGGCCGGGCTCCTCGAGGGCCTGCCCGAGACGCTGCAGGCGACGGTGGACGGCGCGCGGCGCGACGGCGCGTCGGCCGGCGGGACGAAGGACGGCGCGTCCACGGGCACCGAGACCGACCACGGCGTCGGGCAGGGGGGCATCGACCCGAGCCGGCTCCCCGAGGACGCCGAGGCGATGAAGGCGCTGGCCGAGGCGATGGCCGCGACCGCGGGCGAGCGGCTCGAGGGCGTCGCGGCGGCCGGCGCGATCTCCGCGGAGGACCTCGCCGCCCTCGAGGCGCTGCTCGAGGGCGACCCGCTGGCGAAGGCGTGGAAGGAGACCGACGGCGAACCGTGCACCCTCTGCCACGGCGACCGGCCCGAGGGGTGCGGCGGATGAAGCGGCACCGGCCTCGCTCCCGGTGCGGGAGCGATCGGACGCGACGGCAACGGGCCGCCGGGGCGCGGAGGCGTCTCGCGCGGCCGCGCCGACGCGAGCCTCGACCTCGTCGGGGCGAGCGAGAAGGCGCGGGAGGCGCTCAAGGCGTCCACGCTGCCCCCGGGCGCTCCGCGCCCGGCGCCGTCGAGCACGCTGTCGCGCGGCCGCGCCGCCCCCGACGGGAAGGCCGTGCGAGACGACGGTGGGGGCACCGAGGGCGACGACGGTGTCGGTGGCGCGACGTCGCGCCGTCGCATCGCGCCGCGGCACCGCGACGCGGTGCGCGCGTTCTTCGAGCCCGAGCCGACGCCGGCCCCGCCGGCGCCTGCTCCCGCGCCCCCCGCGATGGACGGCGGGCGCTGACGCGTCCTGCGACGGAGACGACATGAGCGCACCCGCTTCCCGCGCCGCCGACCGCCTCCTCGACCCCGCCGAGGTCGAGGCGGGGCGGCGCCCGCTCGTCGCGCTGCGCGCGGCGCTCGGGCAGGTGCTGCTCGGGCAGGACGCGCTGCTCGACCTCGTCACGATCGCGCTGGCGGCGCGGGGGCACGTCCTGCTCGAGGGCCTGCCGGGGCTGGGCAAGACCGAGCTCGTCAAGGCGCTCGGCACGCTGCTCGGCCTCTCGTTCCGGCGCGTGCAGTTCACGCCCGACCTCCTGCCCAGCGACGTGACGGGTGGGCCGATCCTGCAGGAGCAGGACGGTCGTCGGGCGCTCGTGTTCCAGCCGGGCCCGCTGTTCGCCAACGTCGTGCTGGCCGACGAGATCAACCGCGCCTCGCCCAAGACGCAGTCCGCGCTGCTCGAGGCGATGCAGGAGCGGCGGGTGACGGTGCTCGGCGAGACCCACCCGCTGCCCGAGCCGTTCTTCGTGCTCGCGACGCAGAACCCGATCGAGCTCGAGGGCACCTACCCGCTCCCCGAGGCGCAGCTCGACCGCTTCCTGTTCAAGGTCGAGGTGCCCGGCGTCTCCGAGGACACGCTCGTGCGCATCCTCTCGACGCGCCGCCGCGGGGCCCCGCCGCCGCTCGCCACCGTGCTGTCGCGCGACGACCTCGTCGCCCTCTTCGCCTCGGTGGACGCGGTGTTCCTCCCGACGCCGGTGGCGACCTACGTCGCCCGCGTGGTGTCGGCGACGCACCGCGACGCGGTGAGCGCGCCCGCCGAGGTCGCGCGCTTCGTGCGCTTCGGGGCGTCGCCCCGCGCGGCGATCGCGATCGCGGAGTCCGCCCGCGCGGCGGCGCTGCTCGCCGGGCGCCCGAACGTGGACTTCTCCGACGTGCGCCGGGTCGCGGTCCCCGCGCTCGCGCACCGGCTGGTGCTCGAGCACGCCGCGCGCCTCGAGGGCGTCACCGCGGCGACCGTCGTGGAGCGCGTGCTCGCGACGGTGGACCCGGCGGGGCGTCCGCTGCCGGCGGAGGTCGCGTGACGCGTCCCCTCGTCGCGGTCCTCGTCGCGTCGGCCTTCCTCGCGCTCGCCCCGCGCGTGCGGGCCGACGACGACCCTGAGGAGCGCGCGGTGATCGCGACGCAACCGGGGACGCTGCGCAACGTCGAGCAGGTGGACGTGGCCGTCCGATGGGGGCCCGTCTCGGTGCGCGGCGCCGGCTGGGGCTACGTGCGCGTAGACCTTCTCAACCGCGACCTGGTCGCGCGCGACGTGGTCCTGCGGCTGCGCCCGGAGTGGGGCGCGGAGGCGCGCGACGGCGAGCGGGTCACGCGCCGGGTGCGGCTCGCCGCCGGCGCGCGGCTGCGGACGTGGGTCCCGGTGCCGGCTCGGTTCGTCTCGCCGACGCTCGAGGTCGCCGTCGCGGGTGGCGAGTCGTACCGCTTCGCGGCGTCCACCCGGGGCACCGACATGCAGTGGGGCGTGCTCGTCGTCGCGGACGGCGCGCGCGTGGCCGCGCTCGGCGGTCCGCTCGACAAGGCCATGGAGACGGCCTTCGCGTCGGTGGCCGCGGGCAGCAGGGGCGACCTCGTCGAGCAGGCGAGCGCTTCCGCGGAGGACCTCCCGCCGAGCTGGGCGTGGATCTCGGCCGCGTCGATCGTCCTCGTGGACGGGCGCGCCTCGGGGCTGTCCGACCCGGAGCGCCAGCGGACGCTCGTCCGGACGGTGCACGCCGGAGGCACCGCGGTGGTGGTGGACGCCGGCGCGCTCCCCAAGGGGCCGCTGGCCGAGCTCGTCGCCGCGGCGGGGCCCGGGGACGTGGCCGCCGTCGAGCACGGGCTCGGCACGCTGATCGCCGTGCCCGCCGGCAGCCTGAGCGCGGCCACCGCCGCCCGCGTCGTCGCGAAGTGGGCCGGGAGCGGGACGGGGACGACGCCCCCGACGTGGACGGCCGCGACGCACCCGCTCGCGCTGCGCGACGTGGTGCCGACCTCGTTCCGCGTCGTCGAGGCGGTCCCGGGCGTCGGCCGACCGCCGGTGCGCGGGTTCTTCGTCAGCCTCGTCGCGTTCGCGGTGCTCGCCGGCCCCGTCGCCTACGTGATGCTGCGCCGCCGCCGCCGGCTCACGCTCCTCCTCGCGGTCGTGCCGGCGCTCGGGATCCTGTTCGCCGCCGCGATCCTCGGGTGGGGCCTGCTCTCCGAGGGGCTGGGCTCGCGCGGGACGGTCCGCTCGTTCACGGCGCTCGACCAGCGCCGCCACGAGGCCTCGACGGTGGCCATGCGCACGCTGTTCACGTCCTTCGGGCCCGAGTCCCTGAGCGTGTCGCCCGACACGGTGCTCGTCGGCGAGCTGACGCCCTACCGGCCTTGGGAGCGCGCAGACGGTGCGGTCGCGCCGATCCGCCTCGACGTGGACGCGGCGCGGGTGGACGGCGCCGCGCTCCCGTCGCGCGTCGTCACGCCGTTCGCGACGACGACGCAGGGGCGGGCCCGCGAGCGCCTGCAGTTCCGCCGCGGGGCGGACGGTCGCTACGAGGTGGTCGGCGGCGAGGGCTTCGCTCCGCTGCCGGGGCCGGGGCGGCTCGTCCTGCGCGCGCCCGACGGGACGTGGCACGTCGGCGGCGCCGGGGCGCCGCTCGCGCCCGTCTCGCAGGCCGACGCGACGGCGGCCGTCGCCGCCATCGTGGGCGAGAGCACGCGGCTGCGCGAGCCCGACGACGACGAGGGCGACCCGCTCGACCGCGACCCGTTCGGCTACGGCTACCGATGGGGCCGGTCGCGCATGGAGGCGGCCCTCGAGGCGGGGCGGTCGAAGGAGTCGCTGGCGGGATGGTTCTCCCGCCGCACCGAGGATCCGCTGCCGCCGGGGAGCTACCTCGCGCAGACGACGCGCGCGCCGCTCTTCGACGACCTCGGGCTCGACGTGCGGTGGCTCTCCGAGGTCCACGTGGTGCGCGGGGTGCTCGCGCCGGACGACGTCGATGAATAGCCCCGAGGTGCGGATCCCGCGGCATCCGACGGATCGCGGTCGCTCGACCGTGGGCGCCGATCCGCGAGGGGGGCGGTCGTGAGCTCGACGTCGAACACGCGAGCGAGCCCCCTGCTCGAGGTCGAGGGGCTGAGCCGGTCGTTCGGGGCCGTGAAGGCGGTCGCCGAGCTGTCGTTCTCGCTCGAGCGCGGGCAGGTCGTCGGCTTCGTCGGGCCCAACGGCGCCGGCAAGACGACCACGATGCGCATGCTCGCCACGCTCGACCTCCCCGACGCCGGCGACGCCCGCATCGACGGGCACTCGGTGCTGTCCGCGCCGCGGCAGGCGTGCCGTCGCGTCGGCTTCATGGCCGACCACTTCCTGCCCTACGCGAACCTCAACGTCGCGCAGTTCCTCGACTTCTCCGCGCGCGCCCAAGGGCTGCGCGGGCGCGAGCGGGTGCGCGCGGTGCGGTCGGTCGCCTCGTTCTGCGGCCTGCTCGAGTTCGTGGAACGCCCGGCGACGGGGCTGTCGAAGGGCATGGGCCAGCGGCTCCACCTCGCCAAGACGCTGCTCCACGACCCGGGCCTGCTCGTCCTCGACGAGCCGACCGCGGGCCTCGACCCGCGCGCGCGCATCGAGTTCCGCGACCTCGTCGCGGCGCTCGCCGCCGCGGGCAAGGGGATCCTCGTCTCCTCCCACATCCTCGCCGAGCTCTCGGAGTCGTGCGACCACGTGCTCGTCATCGAGCGCGGGCGCAAGGTGGTGGCAGGCCGCATCGACGAGCTCGCCCGCCAGGTCGCGCCGCACCGCCACGTCCACCTGCGGGTCGCGTCGGACCCGCACGCGGCCCTCGAGTTCGTGCTGGTGCAGCCGCACGTGCGCGACGCCGTGCTCGAGGACGGGCTCGTGCGCTTCGACCACGAGGGGTCCGAGGCCGACCTCGCCGACCTCGTGGCCCGCGCCGTGGCGGCCGGCGTCCGGCCCTACGAGGTCTCCTCGCCCAAGGCCGACCTCGAGGACATCTTCCTCCGCACGACGAAGGGGAGGCTCCAGTGACCGACGCCACCCCGCCCGCCGCGCCCGTCCCGGGCGCCGCGCCCGCGCCGGCGTCGCCCGACGCGGCCGCCGCCGCGCGCCTCGACGCCACGCTGGGTGAGCGGCTCTCCGACCGCCTCAACCCGATCCTCGTGCGCGAGGTGCAGCAGGCGATGAACGGGAAGACCGTCGTCGTCGCGCTCGCGCTCGCGCTGCTGGCGATCGTGCTGACCGGGCTCGCCGTCGCCTCCGACGGCAACGCCGGACGGCGCGACGGATGGGATGCGTTCGTGACGGGGATGCGCGTGCTCGCGCCGCTGCTGCTGCTCGTCGTGCCGGTGCAGTCGTTCCTCTCGATGCGCCAGGAGGTGACCGCGGGCACCGTCGAGCACTTGCTGCTCTCGCGCCTGACGCCCGGCGCCATCGTGCGCGGCAAGCTCGCCGCGGCCGCGGTCGAGATCGTGCTGTTCTTCTCGGTGTTCGCGCCGCTGCTCGCGCTCACCTACCTCCTGCGCGGCGTGGACGTGCCGACGATCGCCGCGGCGCTGGGGCTCCTGTTCCTCTACGCGCTCGGCGCGTGCGCGTTCGGCGTCGCCGGCGGCGCGCTGTGCCGCTGGAGCGCGTTCCGTGCGCTGCCGCTGATCGTGGTGTGCCTCGGCTTGATGCTCGGGTCGGCCATCGTGACGGCCGGCATGGAGTTCCTCGTGCGCGACGTCGCGCGCGACCTGCGGCGCGGCGGGTCCGCCTTCCGCGAGGCGATGTTCTGGTTCGTCCCGGCTGTCGCGTGCCTCCCGTTCTGCGCGCTCGTCGCCTCGGCGGCGCTCGCGCACCCCTACGAGAACCGCTCGACGTGGTTCCGCGTGTTCGCGGTCGCCGCGCTGGGCCTGCTGCCGACGTGGGTGGCGTGGGACCTCGCGTCGCGGCCCTACGCGACGCCCGACCTCGGCAAGGTCGTGCCCCACGTCGTGCTCGCCTGCGCCGTGGCCACGCTCCCGTTCTGGCTCTTCGCCGTGACCGAGCCCGACCGGTTCACGCCGCGGGTCCGCACGCTCGTGCCCCGCCACCGGGTGCTCGCGCTCCTGTGCGCGCCGTTCCTGCCCGGCGGCGCGCGCGGCTTCCTGTGGACGGTCTTCCTCGCGCTCGGCGCGTTCCTGCTCGCGTGGGGCCTCCCCCTCGCGGTGGGCACGCAGGCCCAGCCCGTCGCGCTCGAGCGGACCGCGACCGCGTGGTGCTACGTGGTCGTCTACGCCGGCGTCGCGCGCCTGCTGCGCAACCGCTTCGCCGATCCCGGGCGCGGCGCGGTGTTCGCCCGGATCGCGTTCCCCGTCGTCCTGCTGCTCGTCACGCTCCTCCCCAGCGTCTCCGACCTCTTCCTCCCGGCCGGCTCCGCGCCCGCGGCGGTGCACGCGCTGTCGCCGTTCCGCGCGCTCGGCGACCACCTCGTCGGCGACCTGCCGTGGCTGCGCGCCGCCGTCGCCGCGGCGGCCGCGCTCGTCCTGCTCCTGCAGGCCCCGGCGATCGCGCGGGGCCTGCGCGAGACGCTCGCGGCCTCGGCCGAGCGGCGGGCCCGTGCGCGCTGACGTCCTCGCCGCGTGCGCGCCGTGGAGGCTCGCCCTGCCCTCGCGCGCGCTCGCGGGCCGCTTCGGCGACCGCATGGGGCGGGGCACCGGCGCCTCGCTCGAGTTCACCGAGTTCCGCGACTACGTCCCCGGCGACGACCTGCGCCACGTGGACTGGCGCGCCTACGCGCGCACCGACGCGCTCAAGGTGCGCCTGTTCCGCGACGAGGTCGCGCCCCACCTCGACGTCGTGCTCGACGCGTCGGCCTCGCTCGCCGTGACGCCCGAGAAGGCGCGCGCCGCCCTCGACCTCGTCGCGGCGCTCGAGGCGCTCGCCGCCGGCTCGGGGGCGCGCGCGCGGGTGCTCGCGTGCGACGGGGGCCGGCTCGACGACGCGGGGCCCGTGGCGTTCTCGGGGGGCGACCGCGGGACGTGGCTCCCGCGCGAGCCGCTGCGGCCGCGCGCGCTGCGCGCGATCGTGTCGGACTTCCTCGTCGCCGACGACCCCGCCCCGCGGCTGCGCGCGCTCGCGGCCGGCGCCGCGCACGTCTACGTCGTGCAGCTCCTCGACCCGTGGGAGCTCTCCCCGGACCTGTCGGGGCCCACGACGCTCGTGGACGCCGAGGACGGGGCCCACCTCGACCTCGACCTCGCCGAGCGCGCGGTCGCGCGCTACCGCGACCGCCTCGGGCGGCTGCGCGACGACGTCGCGCGCGCCACGCGGGCGGTTGCGGGCACCTACGCGCTCGTCGCCGCGGCCGACCTGCCGCGCATGCTCGCCGAGGGGCTCTCGCCGCAGGGCGTCGTGGAGCCGGCCCGGTGAGCTTCTCCGCGCCGCTCGGGCTGCTCGGCCTGCTCGCCGTCCCGGCGGTGCTGCTCCTGCACACGCTGCGGCGGCGCCTCGTCACGCGGCGCGTCGCGGGCCTCTTCCTCTTCGCGCCGGACGCGCTGGCCGAGGACGCCGGGCCGACGCGCTCGCCGTTGCTCCGCACGCCGTCGCTGTGGCTCGAGCTCGCCGCCGCGGCCGCGCTCGGCCTGCTGCTCGGCGGTCCGCGGCTCTCCGACGCGGGGCGCGCGCCGACGCTGGTGGCCGTGCTCGACGACGGCGCGTCGATGGCGGCCGTCGTCGGGGGCGAGGCGGCGGCGGAGCGCGCGCGCGACGTCGTGCGGCGCCGGCTCGAGGCGCTGCCCTCCGACGGGACGGCGACGCTGCTCGTCTCGGGGCGGCCGCCGGAGACGCTCGCGGGGCCGCGGGCCTCGCGCGCCGCGGCGCTGGCCGCCCTGCCGTCGTGGCGCCCACGGCGCACCGCGCACGACCTCGCGCCCGCCCTCGACCTCGCGCTCGAGCTCGCCGAGCCCGGCGCGTCGGTGCTGCTCGTCACCGACCGGCCCGACCCGACGGTCCCCGACCGCGTCGAGGTGGTCGCGGTGGGACGGTCGGCGTCGAACGCGGCGATCCTCTCGGCGCGGCGCTTCCCCTCGGGCGCCGACCGCGAGGCGCTCGCGGTGGACGTCGCGGCCTGGGCCGAAGGGCCGCTCCCGACCGAGGTCGTCGTGCGGGCGGGCGAGGACGCGACGGGGCCCGAGGTCGCGCGCGCGACGGTGGTCGCCGAGCCCGAGCGGCCCGCCCGCGTCACGCTGACGCTGGCACGGCGCGACGGGCCGCTGTTCGTCGCGCTCCGCGAGGACGCGCTCGCCGCCGACGGCGCGCAGGTCGTGTACGCCGAGCCGCTGCGCCTCGTGCCGTACGCGGTCGCGATGACGCCGCCGCACGTCGCCGCCCTGCGGCTGGAGCGCCTCGAGTCGGCGGTGGACGGGCTCGTCGCGGTGCCCGTCGAGGAGGCGGCGCTCGTGCTCGCCGACGCCGAGGGCCCCGCGTGGCCCGGCACGACGCGCGTCGTCGTGGCGCCGTGGGGGGCGGCGGCCGAGCGCGACGACTGGGTGGGGCCCTTCCTGCTCGACCGAGGCCACCCGTTGGTCGAGGGGCTCTCGCTCGAGGGCGTCGTGTGGAGCGCGGGGCGCGGCGCGGGCGAGGGACGCGGCGCCGTCTTCGCCGGCACGCAGGCGCTGCTGGCCGAGGACGCGCGCGACGGCGCGGCGGTGCTGCGGGTCAACCTCGACGTGGAGCGGAGCACGCTCGTGCTCGCGCCGGACTGGCCGGTGCTGCTCTCCAACGTGGTCGAGCGCGTGCGGGCGTCGTTGCCCGGGGCGACGGCGCGCCACGCGCGCGTCGGCGAGGCGCTGGTGTTCCGGTCCGCGCGGGCGACGTCGGGCGCGCGCTTCGTCGCGCCGAGCGGCCGCGAGGAGCCTGCGGGGGACGGGACCGTCCTCGTCGCGGCGCCGCGCGAGCCGGGCGTGCACCGGCTCGTGGCGGGCGGGCGTGAGCTGGCGCGATGGTCGGTGGCGTTCGTGGACGCGGCGGAGTCGGACCTGCGCGGGGCCGGGACCGTGACGAGGCCGCCGCGCCGAGCGGGTGCGGTGCAGGGCGAGGCGGCGGCCTCCGACGAGGGCGCGTCGCCGCTCGTCCGCGCGCTCGCGCTCGCGGTGCTGGCGCTCGCGACGGCCGACGCGTGGGTGCTGTCGCGCGGGCGGCGGCGGAGGGTCGCGCCGTGATCCGCCTGCTGCGCCCCGAGGCCCTGCTGCTCGCGCCGCTCGCGGTCCTCGTGCTGCGGGGGCGCGCGCTCTCGACCCGCCCGGCCACCGTGCTGCGCTCGCTGCTGGCGCTGCTGCTCGTGGGGATCGTCGCGGATCCCGTGGCCCCCGTGGGGACCACCGGCCGCGACCTCGTGCTCGTGCTCGACCGGTCGCGCTCGGTGCCCGCGTCGGCCTCGGCCTCGCTCGACGAGCTGGCGGACCGCGCGGCGCGCGAGGCGCGCCCCGACGACCGGTGGGGTGTGGTCACGTTCGGTCGCGACGCGGTGCTCGAGGGCACGCCGCGGGCGGGGCGCGTGCGCGCGGCGCCGACGCGGCCGGTGGAGGCCGACGGCACCGACCTGTCGGCCGCGCTCGACGCGGCGCTCGCCGCGATCCCGCCGGACCGCCCGGGCTCGCTCGTGCTCGTGTCCGACGGCGAGGCGACCGGCGGCGACGTGGAGGCGGCGGCGCGCCGCGCGCGTCGTCGGGGCGTGCGGGTGGACGTCGTGCCGCTGCGGCGTCCGGGCGCCTCCGACGTCGCGGTCGAGGACGTCTCGGTGCCGGGCGAGGTCGCGGCGTCGGAGCCGTTCCAGGTGGTCGCGTGGGTCCGCAGCGAGGCGCCCGCGGAGGTGACGCTGCGGCTGCTGCGCGACGGGGCCGTGGTGGCGGAGGGGCGGCGCACGCTGCGGGCGGGCGTCGATCGCGTCGTGTTCTCCGACGTCGTGGCCGAGCCGGGCGTCCACCCGATCGCCGTCGAGGTCGTGGGGGCGGCCGACCGCGTGCCCGAGAACGACCGCGCTTCGGCCGTCGTGCGCGTCGAGGGCGCGTTCCGCGTGCTCTGCGTGACCCCCGACGGCCGCACCGACCGCCTGACCGACAGCCTCCACGCGGCGGGCCTCGAGCTCGTGGTCGTCGCGGCGGAGCGCGCGCCGCTCACGGCCGACGCGCTCGACGGGTTCCGCGCGGTCGTGCTCGAGGACGTGCCGTCGGGGGACCTGCCCGCGGGCGGGAACGCGGCGCTGGCGCGATGGGTGGTCGAGCAGGGCGGCGGGCTCCTGATGACGGGCGGGCGGGCGTCGTTCGGGCCGGGCGGCTACCACCGCTCGCCGGTGGGGGAGGTGCTGCCGGTCTCGCTCGAGATGCGCCAGGAGCAGCGCAAGTTCGCGCTCGCGATGGCGATCGTGCTCGACCGCTCGGGGTCGATGGCGATGCCGGCGGGGGCCGGCCGCACGAAGATGGATCTCGCCAACCAGGGCGCCTGCGCGGCGATCGACCTGCTCATGGCGACGGACGCGGTGACGGTGATCGCGGTGGACTCGGCGCCGCACCGCGTGGTGCCGTTGCAGCCGGTCCGGTCGAAGGCGGCGATCCAGGCGCAGGTGCTGCGCATCGAGTCGATGGGCGGCGGCATCTTCACCTCCACCGCCGTGCACGCGGCGGCGGCGGAGCTGCGCGACGCGACGCAGGGGACGCGCCACATCGTGCTGTTCGCCGACGCGGCCGACGCCGAGGAGCCCGGCGACCTCGCGACCTTCGTGCCGACGCTGCGCAAGGCGGGGATCACGGTGTCGGTGATCGGGATGGGGACCGACCGGGACTCGGACGCGGCGTTCCTGCGCGACGTGGCGAGCCGGGGCGGCGGGCGGATCTTCTTCACGCAGGACGTCGCCGACCTGCCGCGCGTGTTCGCGCAGGAGACGATCGAGGTCGCGAGGTCCGCGGTCGTCGAGGAGCCGTGCGGCGTCGCGGCGCAGCCCGACCTCGTCGCGCTCGGCGCGGTGGACGCGAAGGCTCTGCCTTCCGTCGGGGGGTACACGATCGCGTACCGCAAGCCCGACGCGTCGGTGGGCCTCGTCACCACCGACGAGCTGCGGGCGCCGCTGCTCTCGTTCTGGCAGCGCGGGCTCGGGCGGTGCGCGGCGTTCCTCGGCCAGGCCGACGGCCCGCTCTCGGGCGGGCTCGGGACGTGGGGCGGCTACGGCGAGCTGTTCGCGACGCTGGTGCGCTGGGCCGCGGGCACGGAGGCGTCGGGCGACCTGCTCGCGACGGCGGTGCGGCGCGGGCACGAGGGCGTGGTCGTCGTCGAGGGCGACCGGGCGCGCGAGGACCTGCTCGGGCGCGTCGAGGCGCGCGTGGCGCCGCCCGACGGCGAGCCGTTCGCGCTCGACCTCGTGCGCACGGGGCCCGCGCGCCTCGAGGGGCGGTTCCCGCTGAAAGCGACGGGGGCTTGGCGCGCGGCCGTCGGCACGGGCGACGGGCGGTTCCTGCGGGTGGCGCCGCTCGTCCTGCCGTACAGCCCCGAGTTCGAGCCGCGTGCGGCGGGCGACGGCGAGGCGACGCTGCGCCGCGTCGCGCAGCTCACGGGCGGGCGCGTGGACCCGCCGGCGGGCACGCTCTACGACGGCCCGCGGGACGCGCGCGGGTTCCGCTCGCTCGCGTCGTGGCTGGCGCTCGCGGCGATCATCGTGTTCCTCGCGGAGATCCTCGTGCGTCGCACGGGGTGGACGCCGCGGCTCGCGCGGGTGCGGGCGCTCGTCGGGCGCGTGCGCGCGCGCCTGCGCCCGCGCGCGTGGCTGCGCCCGCGCGCGGGAGCGCCGACATCGCCCGCGGGGGCCGACGCCGCTACGGTCGCCGCGGAGGTCGCGCGCCGCGGGGCCGATCGGCGCGGTGATGCGGGGGCCGACGATCGTGCGTCGGGCGGGGCGTCCCCGCCTCCGGCGCCCCCCTCGCGTCCGGCGTCCGACGGACCGGGTGCGCCCCCGCCGCCGCCCGGGGGGATCGCCTCCGTGCTCGACGCGGCGCGTCGCCGCCGCCCGCGCTGAGGCGCACTCGGCGCCTCCGCTCCGCCGGCGAACCTCCTCGCGCTTGCTCCGACCCCGCGCTCACCGACTTCGGGGTCGGAGCGGACGCTCACCGAGCACGGGGTCGGACCCCGCGCTCACCGTTCCCGCCGGGGGGCGGGGCGAGAGGGACCCGCGAATCGGCGGACGCCGGGGGCGAGGCGGGGGACCGCTACTTCAGGCGGTCGAGAGCCGTGCGCGCGGCGGCCTTGGCGCCGCCGTCGGGATCCTGCGCCGCCATCGCCTCGAGCCGGGCACGCGCCGCCGTGATCTTGAGCTTGCCGGCGGCCTCCGCGGCCCAGGCACGCATGCGGAAGAACTCGTCGTCGAGGCGGCCGAGCACCGCCGCGTGCGTCTCGGGTTCGTCGGGCGCGAGCGCCACGAGGAGGTTGAGCGCCGCCTGCCGCATGCCGTGGTGGTCGCCCTGGCAGTGGTTGTAGGGGAGCAGCCGCGCCGCCGGCTCGAGCGCGCGACGGTCGCCCAGCGCCGTCAGCCCCTCGAGGGCCCCCTTCTTGACGATCTCGCGGTGCGACGCCACCGAGAGCAGGCCCGACAGCGTCTCGAACGCGCCCTCGGCGTGCAGCCGCCCCACCGCCCTCGCCGCCGCAGCGCGGACGTAGGGGCTCGCGTCCTTCGTCGCGGCCTCCGTGACGAACGCGCCCGCGAGGTCGCGCGAGAGCCCGCCCAGCGCCTCGACGGTCGCCTCGCGCACGCGCGCGTCCGCGTCGCGCAGGCCGACCGCGAGCGCCGCGGCCTGCTCCGTCGTGCGCACGAGCGTGCCCAGCGTCGTCGCGCACGCCGTCCGCACCGCGTACGAGCGGTCGCCGGCGAGCGCCTTGGCGACCGGCGGCACGCCCGCGTCGGGCCAGTCCGCCAGCGCCTCGACGGCCGCGAGGCGCCCCGTCGGGTCGCTGTCGGTCTCGAGCGCGGCGACCCACGCCTCGAGCGGCTGCTCGAGGCGGACGCGCGCGAACGTGCCGCCGCCGTCGCCGAGGCGCAGGAACGTCGGCGTCGCGCCCGGCGGCAGCGGCACGTCGAAGACCTGCTTGCGCCGCCGCACGTCGAAGCGTCCCCGCACCGCGCCGTCGCCCGCGCCGAAGCGGTACGGGACCGACAGCCGGAACGTCCCCGTCTGGCCGCCGCCCGCGGCCTGCACCTGCTCGACGGTCACGTGCGCCACGCGCGTCGTCGTGCCGTTCGCCGTCGTGGACTCGACCGCCCACCGCGCGGACAGCACCGGGTAGCCCGCGCCGTACACCCACTGCGAGAAGAACCAGCCGAGGTCGGTGCCCGCCTCCGCCTCGACCGAGCGGCGCAGGTCCTCCGAGACGACCGCGCGGTCCTCGTGCTCCTTCACGTAGCGGGCGATCGCGCGGCGGAACAGGTCGTCGCCGAGCTCGAGCCGCAGCTGGTGCAGGATCGCGGCCCCGCGGTCGTACTGCTTCCCGCCGAAGAGCTCGAGCGGCACGTCCCCGCGCGGGTCGGGCTTGAGCCCGAGCGCGGCCGGGTCGGGCGTGCCGTCCATGTACCCGCGGTTCTGGCGGTGCCGCGCGAGCGCGAGCTCCTCGGGCCCGTCGCGGTGCTCGAAGAAGAGGTCGGTGAAGTAGGTCGCGAAGCCCTCGTTGAGCCAGAGGTGGTCCCACGTGCGGCACGTGAGGATGTCGCCGAACCACTGGTGCGCGGCCTCGTGCGCGACGAGCCCGTCGGGGGAGTAGTTCGGGCGCGCCTCCGCCGGGTGCAGCAGCCGCATGTTCATCGTCGTCGCGGAGGCGTTCTCCATGCCGCCGTAGACGAAGTCCCACACGGTGGTCTGCGCGTAGCGAGGGTAGGGGTACTTGCGCCCCGTGTACGACGAGAAGAACTCGATCACGGGCTTCGTCGCCGAGAACCCCTGCTTGATCTCCTCCTCGCGCCCGACGGGGCCGTTGTACTCGAGCGGCACGTCCTGCCACGTGTCGGTGACCGTCGCGTACTTCCCGACGATCAGCGAGATCAGGTAGGTCGGGATGCGCTGCTCGAGCTTCCATCGGTCGGTGCGCAGCCCGGGCCCCGCCGGCTTGCTCTCGACCAGCGTCCCGTTGGCCACCGACTTGAGGTCCTCGGCGACGGTGACCACGACCTCGCACGTCGCGCGGTCGTCGGGCTCGTCGTAGCACGGGATCCAGCGGCGGTTGTCGGTGCCCTCGCCCTGGCTGTACATCTGCAGCGGCGTGTCGGGGCACGACTTGCTCGGGGCGTGGAAGTAGAGGCCCGCGGTCGGCCGCGAGCGGTACACGACCGTGACCTCGGCCTCGGCGCCCTTCGGCGTCGGCTTGGCGAGCGTCACCGCGAGCACGTCGTCGGCGAGCACGAACTCGCACGGCGTGCCGTCGCCGTCGCGCACCGCGAGCACCGAGGTCTGCTGGCAGTGCAGCCGCAGCACGCGCAGCGGGTCCACGAGCGCGACGAAGCGCACCGTCGTCTCCCCGTCCACCGTGCTCTCCTCGACGTGGGGGACGACCCGCACGACGACGTGGACCTGGTCGTAGTCGCGGGTGGTCGGCCCGAGCGGGGCCGCGTGCGCGCGCGACGGGGCGAGCGCGGCGACGACGAGGGCGAGGATCAGCGCGGGGACGGTGCGGCGGGCGCGGAGCATCGCGCGAGCGTACCGGCGACCCGGCGACCGCGGCAACGGGGGGAGCGGCCGGTGGGCCCGGCGCGGCCCGCCCACGGTCGGGGACGGTCGCGCGGCCCGCGCGGGGCCCGCACGCCCCGTCAGCGGGCGAGCAGCCCGCTGGCGCGGACGCCGTCGAGGAAGAACTGCACGGCCACCGCAGCGAGGATCATGCCCATCAGGCGGGTGGCGACGCGCATCGCGATCGGGCGCACGCGGTAGGCGTGGCGCGACGCGAGCCGTAGGATCGCCCACGACGCGACGAGCACCGTCCCGATCGACGCGTAGAGCAGCCCGTGCTGCACCGCACCCTCGGCCCGCGACCGCAGCAGCAGGACGGCCGAGATCGCGCCCGGGCCCGCGAGCATCGGCACCGCGAGCGGGGACACCGCGACGTCCTCCTTCTCGGCCGCCGCCGCCGTCTCCGCGCGGGTCTCGCGGGTCTCCGTGCGGCGGGCGCGGAGCATGTCGAGCGCGACGATGAGGAGCAGGATGCTCCCCGCGATCTGGAACGCGGGCATCGTGACGCCGAGCACCCCGAGCACCGCGGGCCCGCCCGCGGCGAACGCCGCGAGGACCGCCGCCGCGACGACGCACGCGCGGCGCGCGGTGCGGGCGCGGTCGGCCGCGTGGTCCTCGGTCATCGCGAGGAACGCGGGCACCAGCGCGATCGGGTCCACGATCACGAACAGCGACGACGTCGCCAGCACGAGGAACTCGGCGGTGGTCACGGCGCCCTCGCGCGCCCGGCCGGGACGGGGCCCGGCCGGGCGGAGGCTCTCCTCGGGGTCAGCTCGCGTACGCGTCCGGCGACGGGCACAGGCACATCAGGTTGCGGTCGCCGTACACGTCGTCGATGCGGCCGACCGACGGCCAGAACTTGTGCGCGCGCGTCCACGGCGCGGGGAAGGCCGCGACCTCGCGCGAGTACGCGTGCGTCCACGTCGTCGCCGTCACCGCGGCGGCGGTGTGCGGCGCGCCCTTGACGGGGTTGTCGTCCTTGGGGAGGCGGCCCTGCGCGACGTCCTCGATCTCCTGACGGATCGAGATCAGCGCGTCGCAGAGCCGGTCGAGCTCCTCCTTCGACTCGCTCTCCGTCGGCTCGATCATCAGCGTGCCCGCGACCGGGAACGCGACCGTCGGCGCGTGGAAGCCGTAGTCCATGAGGCGCTTGGCGACGTCGATGGCCTCGACGCCGCTGGCGTCCTTGAGCGGGCGCAGGTCGAGGATGAACTCGTGCGCCACGCGGCCGCGCGTGCCCTTGTAGAGCACCGGGTAGTGCGGCTCGAGGCGCTTGGCCATGTAGTTCGCGTTGAGGATCGCGACCTGCGTGGCGTGCGTGAGGCCCTCGGCGCCCATCATCGCGATGTACGCCCACGGGATCACGAGGATGCTCGGGCTCCCGTACGGCGCGGCCGACACGGGCCCGATCGCCTTCGCGCCGCCGGTGCGCACGACGGGGTGGCCGGGGAGGAACGGGGCGAGGTGCGCCGCGACGCCGATGGGCCCGACGCCGGGTCCGCCGCCGCCGTGCGGGATGCAGAACGTCTTGTGCAGGTTGAGGTGGCAGACGTCGGGGCCGAAGTCGCCGGGGCGGCAGAGGCCCACCTGCGCGTTCATGTTCGCGCCGTCCATGTAGACCTGCCCGCCGTGCGCGTGCACGACGTCGCAGATCTCGCGGATCGACTCCTCGAACACGCCGTGCGTCGAGGGGTAGGTGATCATCAGCGCCGCGAGGCGGTCCGCGTGCTCGGCGGCCTTCGCCTTGAGGTCGGCGACGTCCACGTTGCCCTTCGCGTCGCACGCGACGACCACCACGCGCATCGACGCCATCACCGCGCTGGCGGGGTTGGTGCCGTGCGCCGACTGCGGGATGAGGCACACGTCGCGGCGGCCCTGCTTGCGGCTCTCGTGCCACGCGCGGATCACGAGCAGGCCGGCGTACTCGCCCTGGCTGCCCGCGTTGGGCTGCAGCGACACCGCCGCGAAGCCCGTGACCTCGGCGAGCCAGCGCTCGAGCGAGGTGAAGAGCTCGGCGTAGCCCTTCCACTGCGCGGCCGGCGCGAACGGGTGCATGCGGCCGAACTCGGTCCACGTCACCGGCAGCATCTCGGCCGACGCGTTGAGCTTCATCGTGCACGACCCCAGCGGGATCATGCTCGTCGTCAGCGAGAGGTCCTTGCTCTCGAGGCGGCGCATGTAGCGGAGCAGCTCGTGCTCGCTGTGGAAGCGGTGGAACACGGGGTGGGCGAGGTAGGTGCTCGTGCGCGCGAGGCCGCCGGGGAACGCCGCCGGCGCCTCGGCCGCGAGCTCGTCCACGCCGAAGCCGACCGCGGTCCCGCCGTTCATCACCGCGAGCAGCCCCGCGACGTCCTGCGCGGTCGTCGCCTCGTCGAAGGAGACCGTGAGGCTCTCCTTGCCCAGCGCGCGCAGGTTGACCTTCGCGGCCGCGGCGGCCTTGAGGATCGTGCGCCGGCGCTCGGCGCCGCAGTCCACGCGCACGGTGTCGAAGAACGGCGCGGGCCCGGTGCGCAGCCCGAGGCGGCGGCAGCCGCGCTCGAAGGCCGCGGCCGAGCGGCGGACGCGCTCGGCGATGCGGCGCAGCCCGTCCGGGCCGTGGTAGCAGGCGTAGAGGCTCGCGATCACCGCGAGGAGCACCTGCGCGGTGCAGATGTTGCTCGTCGCGCGCTCGCGGCGGATGTGCTGCTCGCGCGTGCCGAGCGCGAGGCGCATGGCCGGCTGGCCGTGCACGTCCTTGCTCACGCCCACGAGCCGACCGGGCATCTGGCGCTTGAACTCGTCCTTCGTCGCGAGGTAGCCCGCGTGCGGTCCGCCCAGCCCCATCGGCACGCCGAAGCGCTGCGTGGACCCGACCGCGACGTCGGCCCCGAGCTCGCCGGGCGGCGTCAGCAGCGTGAGCGCGAGGATGTCCGAGGCGACCACCACCATCGCCCCGTGCGCGTGCGCGCGCTCGACGAAGGCGCGCGGGTCCACGACCGACCCGTCCGTCGTCGGGTACTGCACGAGGCAGCCCGCCGTCGTCTTGGCGAAGTCGTAGGTCGCGGCGTCCCCGACCACCACGCGGATCCCGGCCGCCTTCGCGCGCGTGCGCACGACGGCGATCGTCTGCGGGTGGCAGTCCTGCGCCACGAAGAAGACGCCGGGCTTGTCCCCGCCCTTGACCGCGTAGACGAGGTGCATCGCCTCGGCGGCCGCCGTCGCCTCGTCGAGCATCGACGCGTTGGCGATCTGCATCCCCGTCAGGTCGCACACCATCGTCTGGAAGTTGAGCATCGCCTCGAGGCGGCCCTGCGAGATCTCGGCCTGGTAGGGCGTGTACTGGGTGTACCAGCCCGGGTTCTCGAGGATGTTGCGCAGGATCACCGGCGGCGTGAGCGTGTCGTGGTAGCCCATGCCGAGGTAGGAGCGCCACACGCGGTTCTTGCCCGCGAGGCCGCGCAGCGCCGCGAGCACCTCGTGCTCGCTGAGCGGGGCGGGCAGGTCGAGCGGCTTGCGCAGGCGGATCGAGGCCGGCACGGTCTCGGCGATCAGCGCGTCGAGCGAGGCGACCCCGAGCGTCCCGAGCATCGCCGCCTGCTCCGCGGCGCCGGGCCCGACGTGGCGACGCACGAAGCGGTCGGGATGGGCCAGCGGGGCGGTGGCGGGGGCGGCAGGACGCGCGGCGGTGGAGCTCGTCATGGGGGAGGCATCCGGCAGAGGGAGGGGGCGCGGGGGAGGGATTCGCCCGGGGGACCGGGGTGGAAGCGACGAGGGTACTCCTGCGGGGAGCCGCCCATGAGCGTTGGAGGGGCCCCCGGGGGACGGCGTCGGCCGCCCGTGGTGGTAGCGTCCCGTCCTCCCGGAGGAACCTCATGGCCTTCTCGCTGCGCGCCACTTCGTTCGCCCTCGTCCCCGTCGCGCTCGCCCTCGTGGCGGCGCCGTGCGCGCGCGCCGGCGAGCCGCCCGCCGCGGGCGCGCCGTCGTCGGAGGGTGGCGTCGCCTTCGAGCCGGGCACGCCGGCGTGGGCCGACGTGCTCGCCAAGGCCAAGGCCGCGGGCAAGCCGGTGTTCGTGGACTTCACGACCGACTGGTGCGGGTGGTGCCGCAAGCTCGAGAAGGACACGTACAGCCAGAAGGCCGTCGGCGACGCGATGAAGGCCTTCGTCAACGTGATGGTGGACGCCGAGAAGGGCGAGGGCCCCTCGATCGCCAAGCGCTTCCACGTGAACGGCTTCCCGACGCTCGTCGTCGTGGACGCCACCGGGGCCGAGGTGGACCGCATCGTCGGCTACCGCAAGCCCGAGCCGTTCCTCGAGGAGATCGCCCGCATCCTGCGCGGCGAGGGCACGCTGCCGGCGCTCCGGACGAAGGCGGAGGCCGACCCCAAGGACCTCGGCGCCGCGCTCGCCTACGCCGAGAAGCTGCTCGACTCCGACGCCGCCGCCGCGGTGGCGCTGCTCGAGGGGCCGGCGGCGGCCACGGTCGCCAAGGACGCCTCGCAGGACGCGGCGCGCGTGCTCACGCTCGCGCGGGCCCACGAGGAGACGGGCGCCGCCGACAAGGCGCTCGCGGGCTACGAGCGCGTCGCGGTCGAGTTCGCGGCGACCGACCTCGCGGGCGAGGCGCTCCAGCGCGGAGGCCAGCTGGCCCAGCGCAAGGACCCGGACACCGCGCTCGCGTTCTTCGGCAAGGCGCGGGCGGCCGCGCCGAGCCCGAAGGCGAAGGCGGCCGTGGACGGCATGACCTACCACCTCCACCTCGCGCTCGCCGCCAAGGCGCTCGCGGCGCGGGCCGACGCCTCCTCCGACGACGCCGCCGCCCTCAACGAGGTCGCGTGGACGGTGTACGAGATGCGCGCCACGATGGAGATGCGCCGGCTCGTCGCGAAGGCGACGACGTGGGCGCGCCGCGCGTGCGAGCTCTCCAAGGACGAGCCGGCGCACGTGGACACGCTCGCCAACCTCCTCGCGCTGGCCGGCAAGCTCGACGAGGCCATCGAGCTCGAGCGCAAGGCCGCCGAGCGCTGCGACGAGCCGGCGATGCGCGCCGAGTTCGAGCGCAACGTGACGGAGTGGACGGCCCGCCGCGACGCGATGAAGGCCCGCGGCGCGATCCCCGCGACGCCGCTCGTCGAGCCGGCGCCCAAGCCCGCGCCCGCGCCCGCGCCGGCCCCGGCGCCGACCCAGCCCACCGGCCCCACGCCGCCCGCGCCCGGCGCCGGCGCCTGCGGCGGCGGCAAGTAGCGGCCCGCGCGCCGCCGGCGGCCCGATGTCGCTGCGCCCCGCGCTCCTGCGCGCCCTCGGCGTCGCCACGGGCCTCGCGCTCGTCGCCCCGGCCGCGGTCGGGGGCGACGGGCCGTCGCCGGTCGCGCCGGCCTCGGCCGACGCCGCCGACCTCGCGGGGCCCGGCGTCGCCTACGTGCCGACGGGGACGCCGTTCGCCGAGGTCGTCTCGACGGCGCGCCGCGACGGCAAGTTCGTGCTGCTCGTCGTCACGACGGAGGGCAGCGACGCGTGCCGCACGCTCGCGCGCGACGTGCTCGCGCGCGCCTCGGTCGCGGCGGCGACGACGCGCTTCGTCGCCGTCGCGGTGGACGCGGAGGCGGGCGAGGGACCGGCGCTCGTCGAGCGGTTCCGCGTCTTCGCGTTCCCGACGGTCGTCGTCGCCGACGCCGAGGGCGGCGAGGTGGACCGGCTGATCGGCGCGCCGCCGCCGGCGGAGCTGGTCGCCGAACTGGCCCGGATCGTCCGCGGCGACGGGACGCTCGCCGCGTTGCGTCGGGCGGTCGCCGACCGGCCCGACGACCTGCGCGCCGCGATCGCGCTGGCGAAGAAGGAGGCGTGGAGCGACCCCGAGGACGCCGCCGCCCGCCTCGAGGCGGTGCGCGGCAAGGTCGCCGGCACGGACCGCGCCCTCGAGGCGGCGGCGCTGGACGCGATCGTGCTCGCGAGCGCCGTCACCGGGCCGTCGGCGCGGACGCTGGACGCGCTCGAGCGGCTGCTCACCGAGCTCGGCGACCTCCCCGAGGCGCAGGGCGCCTTCGCCCGCGTCGGGCTGTTCGCGGCGGCCGAGCCGGCGCGCGCGCTCGCCTTCGTCGCGCGGGCGCGCCCGCGGGCGACGACCCCGCAGGCGCGCGCCGCGCTCGACGACCTCGAGGGGGCCGTGCACCTGCGCGCGGCGCAGGACGCGCTGCGCCGCCGCGCGGCGGCCGCGGCGGGCGACGCCGACGCGCTGCGGCTCGTCGTGCGGGCCGCGCTCGAGCACCGCTTGGCGCTCGACGACGCGCTGGGCTGGGCGCAGGCGGCCGTCGAGCGTTCGGGGCGCCGCGCCGACGCGCTCGACGCGTTGGGCCAGGTCCTCCACGCCCTCGACCGCACGGCGGAGGCCGTCGCGGTCGAGACCGAGGCTGTCGCCCGCGCGACCGACGAGGGCGAGCGGCGCGCCTTCGGCCGGCGCCTGGCGGCGTGGCGAGCCGTCGTCGCGGCCCGCGACGCCGCGGACGGCGCGCGGTGACGGTCAGACGTCCTCGGGACGGTCGATCGCGTACAGCTCGAGGCGGCCGCATCGGGGGCACCGTGCGGCGTGCACGAGGCGGCGCTCGGCGTAGGCGTCGGCGGGAATCTTCGCGTCCACGAACCAGCCGGGCGACGGCCGTCCCGGCACCCAGAACGTGGCCCGCCGCTGGAAGCGCTCGGTGCGGTCGAGCAGCGCGCCGTCCTCGAGCCGCTCGTGGCAGGACGGGCAGGTCGGGTCGGGCGCGTGGGGCATGGCGGGCGGTCTCCGGGCCGCGGCGTCTATCGTAGCGCCGTGCAACCGCTGCCCGTGGACGCGCTGCTTCCCGAGGTCGTCGCCGCGGTGTCGGCGCACCGTCGCCTCGTGCTCGAGGCCCCGCCGGGCGCGGGCAAGACGACGCGCGTGCCCGCGGCGCTGCTCGACGCGGGCGTCGCGGGCGACCGCGAGGTCGTCGTGCTCGAGCCCCGCCGCCTCGCGGCGCGCATGGCGGCGCGCCGCGTGGCCGCCGAGCGCGGCGGGCGCGTCGGCGACGAAGTCGGCTACGAGGTGCGCTTCGACGCGTGCGGCTCGGCGGCGACGCGGCTGCGCTACGTGACCGAGGGGATCCTCGCGCGCCGCCTCGGCGGCGACCCGACGCTGTCGCGCGTCGGCGCCGTCGTGCTCGACGAGTTCCACGAGCGCCACCTCGCGGGCGACGTCGCGCTCGCCCGCGTCCGCGCGCTCCAGGAGGGCCCGCGCCCCGACCTCGCGCTCGTCGTGATGTCGGCCACGCTCGACGCGGCGCCCGTCGCGGCGTGGCTCGGCGGGTGCCCGCGCCTCGTCAGCGAGGGGCGGGCGTTCCCCGTGGAGATCCGCTTCGCCCCGCAACGCGACGAGCGCCCGCTCGAGACGCAGGTGGCGGCGGCGGTCGCGCGCCTCGTCGAGGGCGGCGAGGGCGACGTGCTCGTCTTCCTCCCCGGCGCCGCCGAGATCCGGCGCGCTTCCGACGCGCTCGCGCCGCTCGCGGCGCGCCACGGGCTGCTCGTCGTCCCGCTGCACGGCGACCTCGACGCCGACGCGCAGGACCGCGCCGTCCGCCCCGCCGACCGTCGCAAGGTCGTGCTCGCGACCAACGTCGCGGAGACGTCGGTGACCATCGACGGCGTCGTCGCCGTCGTGGACAGCGGGCTCGCGCGCGTCGCGTCGCACGCGCCGTGGAGCGGCCTGCCGGTGCTGCGCACCGAGCCCGTGGCGCGGGCCAACGCGGCGCAGCGCGCGGGGCGCGCGGGCCGCACGCGCCCGGGCGTGTGCGTCCGTCTCTACACCCGCGCCGACCACGACGCGCGCCCCGCCTTCGAGCGGCCCGAGGTCGAGCGCCTCGACCTCGCCGAGGCGGTGCTCGAGCTGCGCGCCGCGGGGATGCCGCCTGCGGCGTTCCCGTGGTTCCAGCGCCCGCCGCCCGCGGCGCTCGCCGCCGCCGACGCGCTGCTCGCGCGCCTTCGCGCCGTGGACGCGGCGGGCGCCGTGACGCCGGTGGGCCGGCGCATGCTCGCGCTGCCGCTGCACCCGCGCCTGTCTCGGCTCGTCGTCGCCGCCGAGGACCTCGGCGTCCCCGACGAGGGGGCGACGGTGGCGGCGCTCCTCTCCGAGCGCGACGTGCGACGCGGCGCCCGCGCCCGCCTGCGCGAGGGCGGACGGCGCTCGGCGCCGTCGGACGCGGGGGCCTCCGACGTCGTCGCGCAGCTCGACGCGTTCGACGAGGCGGCGTCGCTCGGCTTCGACCCCGGCCGTTGCGCGGGGCGCGACCTCGACGCGGGGGCGGCGCGGGCGGTGGACCGCGTCCGCCGTCAGCTGCTCGGGACCCTGCGGCGCCGCGGGGCCCGCGCCGGGGCCCCGGCCGACGTCGAGGCGGCGCTCGGCCTCGCCGTCCTCGCGGGCTTCCCCGACCGCGTCGCGCGACGTCGGCGCCCCGGCGACCGCGAGCTGACGCTGTGCGGGGGCGGCTCGGCGGTGCTCGCGGAGGAGAGCGTCGTGCGCGACGCGGCGTGGCTCGTCGCGGTGGACGCCGAGGAGCGGGCGCGCGGCGCACCTCTCGTGCGGACCGCGAGCGCGGTCGAGCCGGAGGCGCTGCTCGAGGCGTGCCCCGACGCGGTGCGCGAGGAGGTCGTCGCGCGGTGGGACGGGGCCGCGCAGCGCGTCGAGGTCGTGCGTCGCACCGTCTACGAGGACCTCCCGCTCGAGGAGGCGCGGCGGCCGGCCGACGGGGTGGCGGAGGCGGAGCGCCTCTTGGCCTCCGAGGCGCTCAAGGAGGGCCCGCGCGCGTTCGCGCCGCCCGAGGCGCTGGACCGGTTGCTCGCGCGCACGGCGTTCGCCGCGCCCTTCGCCGAGGGCAGCGGCCTGCGCGCGCTCGGCGAGGACGACGCGCGCGCGGCGCTCGTCGCGCTGTGCACGGGCCGCTCGTCGTTCTCGGCCCTGCGCGACGCGGACCTCGTCGGCTCGCTGGTCGGGTCGCTGCCCGCGTCGGCCCGCGCGGCGCTCGAGGCGCTCGCGCCCGAGCGGGTGCGGCTGCCCGGCGGCTGGTCGCCGCGCGTCGAGTACGCGGTGGGGCGGCCGCCGTGGATCGAGGCGATGGTGCAGGACTTCTTCGGCCAGCGCGAGGGGCCCCGCGTCGCGGGTGGCCGCGTCCCCGTCACGCTGCACCTGCTCGCGCCGTCGCGGCGGC
Organism: Planctomycetota bacterium; assembly: GCA_020851795.1. GTDB lineage: Bacteria > Planctomycetota > PLA2 > PLA2 > JAEUHO01 > JAEUHO01. The sequence goes on from JADZCA010000084.1 coordinate 76,563, forward strand.
CGCTGCAGGTGACGACCGACCTCGCCGGGTTCTGGGCGCGCCACTACGAGGGCGTGCGCCGCGAGATGGCGCGGCGCTACCCCCGCCACTCGTGGCCCGACGACCCGACGACGGCGACGCCCCCCGAGCGGGGCGCGCGCCGTCGCGGCTGACCGCGGTCCCGGGTCGCCGGCCCGCGGCGTCCGGCGCGCGTGCGTGCGAATCGACGGTCCCCCGGCGGCCCGCGAGCGAGTAGACTCCGCGCGGCTTTGGCGTGCGGGCCAGCGGCCCGGAGTTCCTCATGCGTCTCTCGATCGCGGCGTTCATGCTCGTCGGTGCCGTGCTGCTCGCCGGTTGTGGCGGGGGCGGCGGCGGAGGAGGTGGGGGGGGCAGCGGGGGGGGCGGGGGCGGCGGCGCGCCCGACCTCGCGTACTCGCCGGCGACCCCGGCCACGATCGCGACCGGCAACGGGCCCACGCGCGCGCTGCTCGTGGACTTCGACCACGACCTCGTCGTGGACGACGTCGTCACGCTCAACCCCGCCGGGCCCTCGGTCTCGGTGCTGATCGGCAACGGCGCGGGCGGCTTCACCGCGCTCGGGCCGTTCGCGGTGGCGGCGAACCCGGCGGGGCTCGCCGCGGGCGACTTCAACGGCGACACGTTCCCCGACGTCGTCGTCGGCCAGCCGGGCACGAACGACGTGGGGGTGCTGCTCAACACCGCGGGCACCGCGCTGGCGGCCGAGGTGCTGGTCGCCGTCGGGTTCCCCCCCGGCTCGGTGGCGGTGGGGCCCGTGGACGCGGGTGCCACCGTGGACATCGTCGCCGCGTCGAACGCGGGCCCGGTCGCCGGCCGGCTGCCGGGGAACGGCAACGGCACGTTCGGCGCCGTCGTCGCGATCCCGCTCCTCGGCGTGGCCTTCGACCTGGTGCTCGCCAACCTGGACAACGACGCCGACCTCGACCTCGTCTGCGCCGACAACGGCCTCGTCGAGGTGCAGCTCAACAACGGCGCCGGCGCCTTCACCGCGGGGACCCCCGTCCCCGCCGCCGTCTCGGGGCCCTCCGTGCGGGTCGTCGCGGCGCAGGTGCTCGCGGGCCCCGGGCCCGACATCGTGGTGAGCGACGCCACCAACGGCGCCGTGCTCGTCTTCGACAGCAACAACGCCGGCACGCTCACGGCGGTCGCGAGCGTCGCGGTCGGTCAGGGGCCGATCGGCGTGACGGTGGCGGACGTGGACGGCGACGGGGCGCGGGACCTGATCGTCGCGCGCTCGCTCGCCGACGAGGTGCGGATCTACGCCGGCGACGGCGCGGGCGGCTTCGACACCGTCAACGTGGGCGTCGAGTCGGTCGGCGACGGTCCCGACACGCCGGTCGAGGGACCCTTCGGTGCCTCCGGCGTGCGCGGCGTCGCCGTGACCGTCACCGGCGGCAACGCCGTCTTCCTGATGCTCAAGGACTGAACGCCGCAGCTCGCAGCTCGGTGCCAGGCACCGCACTGCGGTGCCTGGCACCGAGTTGCGCCTAGTGCGCGGCGCGGAGCTTGGTGAGCATCGAGTCCGGGCGCTCGTAGCCGATGATGTAGGTCTTGACCGCGCCCGACGGGGCGAAGATCGCGACGGTGGGGAAGCCGTACTTCGCGTGCTCGCGCGACAGCGGCGACCCCGCAGGCGAGCGCGGGTCCATGAAGACGTTGTAGAAGGCACGCATCTCGGCCTGTACGCGACCGTCGGTCAGCGTCGTGGACTGCAGCTTCGCGCAGTACCCGCAGCTCGACGAGAGGAAGTACACGGCGACCGGCTTGCCCGCCGCGCGGCCGGCCGCGAGCGCCTGCTCGAGGGGGATCGAGTTCGCGTCCCACGGGATCGCGCCGCCGGGCGTCGGGGCCGAGGCCGCGGGCGTGTACGCCGGGGCGTAGCTCGGTGCGTAGGTCGGCGCCAAGCTCGGCGCCGCCGCCGGGGCCGCGTGGGCGGTCGAGCCGGCGCGGCTGCGCTGCGCGTCGCTCGAGCAACCGGCGACGGAAAGGGCCACGAGAGCGACCAGGGCGAGCGACGGCGTGCGCATGAAGGGCTCCGGGGGACCGCGAGAGCCTACCGGCCCGGGAGGCTGCGGACGAGGTTCACGACCCGCGCGGTCCCGTGGCGAGGGAGGCGGGTCGCCCCCGCGAAGGCCGCCGCGGCGAGCGAGCCGTCGGCGCGCCGCGCGTCGAGGCTGCGTGCCGCGTCGCGCAGTGCGCCGGCGTCCACGGCCGCGCCGCGCGCGAGCACCCAGTCCCGGTTCGCCCGCTCTTGGACGCCGAGCGGCGTCGTCAGCGCGAGCGCGAACCCGGCGGCGGCGAAGAACGTGATCTCGCTCGGCTTCGTCCAGAGCACGTCCGTCTCGGCGAGGTGGTCGTGGAAGCGCCGCGCGTACGTCTCGAAGTCGGCGTCGTGGAGGATCTCGACCGGGGCGCCCTCGCCGGGGGCGAAGCCCGCGCGGCGCGCGATCGCCGTCAGCCGCTCGGCCGTGTCGGCCCGCGTCCCCGCGACGAGCGTCAGTCGGAGCGCGTCCGCGGCCAGCCGCGGGGCGAGCGACGTCACGAGGCGCCGCGCCAGCTCGACCTGCGCGCCGGCGCCGCCGACCGCGAACGTCGCGCGCAGCGGGCGGGCCGCGTCCGCCGGGTCGGCCGCGTCGCGCAGGCGCCGGGCCGCCGCGGGCGCCCCCGCAGCCCACGCGCCCCGCGGATCGAGCCGCACGAGCCGCGCGGCGAGCCGACGCGCCCGCGCGTCGTCCTCGCGCACGAGCACGTCGGGGAGCGGGAAGCCGGTCCGGTGGATCCGCTCGGGCGGGACGCCGTACGCGCGCAGCCGGTGCGCCGCCCGCGCCGTCGGCGCGGCGTACACGATGCGCGACCGCGCCGGCTCCGGGGCGACCCACACGCGGTGCACGTCCGCGTCGGTGAGCACGCAGACGACGCCGTCGAGGCCCGCGTCGTCGGCCACGACGGCAGGCGCGTAGAAGGTCGCGACGAGCGGGGCCTTCGACGTGGTCAGCCGCTCGACGAGCGTCGCGCCGAAGCCGTCGCGGACGAGATGCATCAGGTAGCGCGACGCGAGCCCCGGCCGCTCGAGGCGGCCCGGCGGCGACAGCCGCGGGATCGCGGTCACGCGGTCGAGCAGCGCGCGCGCGACGGGCCCGACGACGGGGAGGCCCGTGCGGCGGCTGAGCCGGTCGTAGCCGCGGCGGAGCCGGTCCCAGGTCCGCACGTCCTCGTCGGTGGCGAGGGGAGGCCGGTCCATCGAGAGGACCGGGACGCCGAACGCCTCGGCGAGCGGCAGCGCGGCGCGCAGGTGCCCGTAGCCCATGAAGGCGGCGACGACGGCGGGGGGCGGCGCGGCGGCCATGCGGGCCGGGATGGTCGCAGACGAGGGCGCGTGCGTCACCCTCGGTCGCGCGCGGTCCGGACGGCGCCGTCGGTGGCCCGCCGTCTTCACGAGCCGACGAGGTCGGGGCGACGCGCTCGGCCCGGGCGCGACGCGGGGCCCGCCGGCGATTCGGTGCCGGGCGCCGCGCGCCCGGGGCGGATCCGCGAGCCCCGAGCGGGGCCTGACGCGCCCTCGGCGCTCGACGGGCCGCGACTTCCGTGGAGGGGGCGAGCGCGCGTCGGGCACGTCGCGCGCGCGGGGCCCGCGCCCGCGAAATGGGCGGGCGCAGGGCCGGGCTTGCGATGATCGCGCGCCGGAGGTCCTCGATGCGCCGTCCCGTCCTCGTCGCCGTGCTCGCTGCGGCGCTCCTGTGCGCACGCGGTGTCGGCGCCCGCGCCGCCGACGCGCCCGCCCCCGCTCCCGCCCCGGCTCCCGCCCCGGCGCACCGACCGTCCGTCGTCGAGTCGGGGCCGTCGAAGGCGGTCGAGGCGGCGTGGCCGGGCGACGGTCGCGCCGACCTCGAGGTGCCCGACGGCGTGTGGGCCGACGTGGTCGCGCGGCTGGGCCTGCCCGGCCCGACGCTCGGGTTCTCGCTCGAGCAGATGGCGTCGTACGGGCGCGACGCGCGGATCACGCGGCCGATCGCGATGCAGTTCCGTGACGTCCGCGCGGTGCCGCGGACCGCGGGGAAGCTCTCCGACGACCTCCTCGGCGCGGTGGACGACGTGGGCGAGCTGGTCCGGATGGTCCACGGGCTGTCGGACGCGGTGGCGGGGCGCAACTTCCCGCGTCCCAAGGGGGCCGAGTGGGGGCCCGCGTGGCTCCCCGCGACGACGACCCCGTCCGACGCGCTCGAGACGGTGCTCGCGCGCCTCGGCACGCTCGCGGGCGGCCGCGACGTGCCGCGCTCCGACGAGGCGCGGACCGCGTGGCGCGCGCTCCCCGAGGCGGTGCAGCGGCTCGTGGTGCGCGTGCTCGTGGGTACGGCGGAGGCGCTGCCGTGGCTGCGCGTCGCGTTCGACGAGCCCTTCCTCGTCGAGGCCGTCGGGGCCCGCGCGCGGGAGGAAGTGACGCCCGCGCGGCTCCTCGCGCTGGCCTCCCGGCCGTGGCTCGACGAGGACGAGGCGCTGACGCCCGCGCGCTCCCGCGCGGCCTTCGACGCGCTCGGCAAGGTGGACCGCGACTACCTCGCGCTCGGCTCGGTCGTCTTCGCGCTCCACCTCGGCGTGGCGCTCGCGGAGTGGAAGGCGGTCCGCGCGACGGTGGACCTCAAGGCGGTCGAGGGCGGCGCGCTGTGGGTGGACACGCCCTTCGGCGCCGTGCGCGTGCTGGGCACCGGCGACGACACGGTGGACGGCGCCGCGGGCCCCGCGATGCTCGTCCTCGACCTCGGCGGCAAGGACCGCTTCGTCGGGCGCGTCGGCACGCCCGCCTGGCCCACCGTGCCCGTCTCCACCGTGATCGACCTCGGCGGCGACGACGTCTACGACGGCGGCGAGCTCGCGGGCGCGGTCGCGTGCGGGCTGTTCGGCGTCGGGACGGTGGTGGACGTCGCCGGCGACGACCAGTACACCGTCGCGGCGTCGGGGCTCGGGTGCGCGTGGTACGGCACGGGCACGCTGCTCGACCTCGAGGGCAAGGACCGCTACGTCGTGCGCACGAAGTGGGGGCAGGGCGCGGCGCACGTCGGCGCCGGGCTGCTCGTCGACCTCGCGGGCGACGACGCGTACGAGTGCGCCGAGCAGTCCCAGGGCTTCGGCTCGACGTGGGGCGGCGGGCTGCTCCTCGACCTCGCCGGCAACGACGCCTACGTCGCGCGCGACGACGGCGCCAAGAGCGACCTCTACCTCGGGCAGTCCGTGGCGATGTCGCAGGGCTGCGGCTTCGGCCGGCGCGCCGACCTCGGCGACGGGCACTCGCTGGCCGGCGGCTTCGGCGTGCTCGTGGACGCCGCGGGCGACGACCGCTACCACGCGCAGTGCTGGGCGCAGGGGTGCGGCTACTGGTGGGCGGTCGGCATCCTCGAGGACCGCGCGGGCAACGACGTCTACGAGAACGGGAAGTACAGCCTCGGCGCGGGCGCGCACTTCGCCGTGGGCTGCCAGGTGGACCTCGCCGGCGACGACCGCTACAACCAGGGCGTCGAGACCGCGGTGAACCAGTACCAGGGGCACGCGCGCGACGGCTCGATCGGCGTCTCCGTCGACGGCGACGGCGACGACCGCTACCAGCTGCGCAACCACACCGGCGGCTCCGGCGACCTGTGCAGCGTCGGGCTGTTCTGGGACCGCCGCGGCGACGACGTCTACCAGCTCCGCTGGAACCCGCTCGGCGCGCCCAACGGCTGGACGGAGACGCCGCCGATGGGGTCCGCGACGCGCGCGGACCGCACGCGCACGTTCCGCGACGAGCTCGGCACCTCCGGCGTCTTCCTCGACACGGGCGGCCGGGACACGTTCGCGTGGGAGAACCTCCCCGCCGACCGGACGGGGCTGCCGACGGGGCTGCCGTTCGGCGCCGACGGGACGACGTGGGCGTACCGGGCGGGGCCGCGCTGCCTCGGGGTCGGGATCGACGTCGCGGTGTTCCCGCCGCGCCCGAAGGCCCCGTAGCATGGGCCCTCCCTCCGGAGCCTTCCGCATGCGCGCGTCCCGCCTGCTCGTCTGGGTCCTCCCGGTCGCTCTCGCCGCGTGCGGCGACGGGGGCGGCAAGCCCGCGCCCGGCGCGGGGCCCGCGGCGTCGGCGAGCAAGCACCCCGAGAGCTTGGCCGACCTCGCGCGCGCGTTCCACGCGGCGCAGCAGGCCAAGGACGCGGCCGCGATGGAGTCGCTGGGCGCGTCGGTGCTGCCGACGCCGGCCGACCTCGAGGCGATGGTGCGGCCCGGCGACGCCGGCAAGGCCTTCGTCGCCGCGATGGGCAAGGCGCCCATGTCGGCGAAGGACGCGGGCGAGAAGCTGTTCGTGCCCGGCGAGCCCGACCGGACCGAGATCCGCGCCTACAGCGCGACGACCGAGCAGGTGGCCGCCGGCGCGGCGCCCGAGTTCCCCGGCGGCATGAAGGAGTTCGCCGAGCAGGTCGCCGCGCCCGGCCGGACGTGGTGGGTGATCGAGTTCGTCAAGCCCGGCGAGAGCGCGGGCATGAAGTACACCTGCTTCACCCGGGTCGGCGACCGCTTCGTGTTCGTGCCCAAGCCCTGGCGCGCGATGCGCTGACGCGCGGCTCAGGCCGGCGGCTCGTCGCCGAGGCGTCGGCGGATCGCGTCGAGGAGGCGTCGGGCGCGCGCGGTGCGCGGCGGGGTCGAAGGTGCCGATGCGCACGACCCCGTGCGTGACGTCGCGCGACGACGCGGTCGCGGTCAGGCGGGGGCAGACGTGTCGAGCGCGCGCAGCGAGTCCTGCGCCATCGAGCGGAAGCCCTCGTCGGCGATCTTCGGGAGCAAGGCGGCGGCGGCGTCGCGCGCGCGACGCGCCGCCACGTCGTTGCCGGCGGCGCGGTGGGCCAGCGCCAGCGCCTCCTGCGCGTAGAACTGCTCGCCCGCGTCGCCGGCGTTGCGCTCGACGACGGACCGGCACGCTTCGGCGTGCTCGAGCGAGGCCTTCGCGTTCCCGGCGAGGCGCTGGCTGCACGAGAGGCGGTAGTGCGCGCGCTCCGTCTCGAGCCACGTGCCCGTCAGCGACCAGAAGCGCAAGCCGGTCTCGGCAGCCCGCACCATGAGGGCCGCCTCCTCCGGCGTGCGCGACGGGCGCGTCTCGAGCTCGCAGGCGAGGTTGTTCCCGGTCACGGCCAGCGCGCGGGCCGCCGGGTCGTTGCGGTCGGGGCCGTACGCGGCGAGCCCGAGGGCCTCCTCGAGGAGCGCGGCCGCTTCGCGCGTGCGGCGCTGCCCCACGAGCGCCGCGGACGCCGTCGCGAGGATGCGGATGCGGTTGGACGCGGGGGGCAGCGTCGGCACCGACCGGCAGCGCTCCTCGAGGCGGTCCGCCTCGGCGCGCCGGCCGGCTGCGAGGTGCAGCGCCGCCTTCGAGCGGATCACCGCCTTGCCCTCGAGCGTCGTCGGGTCGAAGGTCGCGTGCGTCTCGAGGCGTTCGAGGAACGCGACGCCGTCGTCGAAGCGCCCGAGGTGGTCGCCCGCGACGTGGGCCGCGAGCCCGGCGAGGCCGGCGAGGTGGCGGGCCTCCGTGACGAGTCGCTCGCCTTCGGGGAGGCGCGCGAAGACGCCCTCGGCGTCCGTCCCGTGGTCACCCCAGCCCTTCGAGAGGAAGGCGTCGAACGACATCGCTCGTCTCCGGCGGTGCGGCGGGCCGGGAGCGGCTCGGCGCGGGCCGGAAGTGTACGATCCTCGCCGTGGTCCCCGGTTGTCCCGTCGTCTGGATCGACGCCGTGGGGCTCACCCCGCGCCTGCTCGCGCACGCCCCGGCGCTGGCGGCGCTCGCCGCGCGCGGCTCGTCGGGCCCGCTCGGCGGCGTCGTCCCCGCGGTCACGCTGACGGCGCAGGCCACCGCGCTGACCGGGCTCGCCCCGGACCGCCACGGGGTCGTCGGCAACGGGTGGTACCGCCGCGAGACCGGGGAGGTGCGCTTCTGGGTGCAGGCGCAGGCGCAGGTCGAGGGCGAGACCGTCGAGCAGGCCGCGCGCGCCGCCGCACGCGCTCGCGGCGTGCCGTTCACCGCGGCCCGGGTCTTCGGCTGGTTCGCGCAGGGGGCGCCGGTCGAGTGGATGGTGACGCCCAAGCCGTGGTACGGCAGCGACGGGAGCAAGGTGTTCGGCGTGCACGGGCGCCCGGACGCGCTCGCGGGCGCGCTCGAGCGCGCGCTCGGCCCGTTCCCGTTCGCGTCGTTCTGGGGGCCGCGCGCGGGGCTCCCCTCGACGCAGTGGATCGCGCGCGCCGCGGCGACGGTGCTGCGCGAGCACCGTCCGCACTTCACGTTCGTCTACCTCCCGCACCTCGACTACGACCTGCAACGGCTCGGGCCGGTCGGGGCGCACGTCGCCCCGCGCGTGCGCGAGCTCGACGCCGCGGCGGCCGACGTGCTCGACGCCGCCCGCGCGGTGGGGGCCGAGGTGACGGTGTTCTCCGAGTACGGCCTCGTGCCGGTGGCGCGCGTCGTCGAGCCCAACCGCGCGCTGCGCCGCGCCGGGCTGCTGGCGGTGCGCGACGGGCCGTTCGGCGAGGCGCTCGAGCCGTTCGAGTCGGCGGCGTTCGCCGTCTGCGACCACCAGATCGCCCACGTCGTCGCGCCCGACGCCGCGGCGCGGGCGCGCGCGAAGGACCTGCTCGCGGCGCTGCCCGGGGTCGCGCGCGTGCTCGAGGGCGCGGCGCGCGGCGAGGTCGGCCTCGACCACCCGCGGGCGGGCGACCTCGTGCTGCTGGCCGAGCGCGACGCGTGGTTTGCCTACCCGTGGTGGCTCGACGACGCGCGCGCGCCCGACTATGCCCGCACGGTGGACATCCACCGCAAGCCGGGCTACGACCCGTGCGAGCTGTTCGTGGACCCTGCGCTGCGCGCGCCGGGGCTGCGCGTGGCGCGGCGTCTGCTCGCGAAGAGGCTCGGCTTCCGCTACCGGATGGACGTCGTGCCGCTCGACGCGTCGCTCGTGCGGGGCAGCCACGGGCTGCCGCCGGCCGACCCGCAGGACGGCCCGCTGCTCGTCTCGGAGGACCCGGCGGCGACGCGCACCGTCCGCGCCCTGTCCGACCTCAAGGCGCACGCGCTGTCGCGCCTCGGCCTCGCCTGACCCGCAGCTCGGTGCCAGGCACCGCACCGCGGGGCCTGGCACCGAGCTGCGAGCTGCGGGTCACCGCGCTGCGTCACGCGTGATGGAGCCCGCCGGGCGGGTGCTGGGAGAGCTCGACGAGGACGCCCATCGCGCCCTTGGGGTGCACGAACGCGACGCGGCAGCCGCCCGCGCCCGGGCGCGGGGCGGCGTCGATCATGCGCACGCCGGCGCCGGCGAGCCGGTCCACCGACGCCTGCACGTCGTCCACCGCGTAGCAGACGTGGTGGATGCCCGGCCCGCGCGAGGCGACGTGGCGCCCGATCGGGCCGTCCGGCGACGTGCTCATCAGCAGCTCGATGCGCATCCCGCCGCCGTCGTAGGCGGCCACCTTCACCTTCTCGGTGGGGACCTCCTCCTCGAAGACGAGCCGCAGCCCGAGCACCTCGCCGTAGAGCTTCTTGGCCGCCTCGAGGTCCTCGACGGCGATGCCGATGTGGTCGACGCGCATCGCAGGAGGATCGCGGGCCGGACGGGGGCGCGCAAGCGGGGCCCGCGCGGTCACCGCGACCGGTCGAGCCCCTCGAGCGCCTCGCGGGCCTGCGCGACGTAGACGCGCTGCGTCGTCACCCACACCCGCAGCCTCTCCACCACCGCCGCCGGCGCGCCGTCCTGCGCCGCCTCCGCCGCGAGGGCCGCCACCCGCTCGGCCACCTCGAGGGCCTCCGTGGCGACCCAGCGACGGTCCTCGAGCGTCGGCTTGCGCTCCTGCACGCGTCGGATCGCGTCGAGGTTGCGTGCCGACGCGCGCTCGACGAGCATCGCCGCCTCGTGGACCGGCGAGGCCGCCGTCGGCGCGCCGCCCCCGTCCTCGCGGGGGTGCGCGGCCGCCACCGCGACGAAGGTCGCGCCGAGCACGACCGCCGCCACGAGCCCGGCGAGCGCGGCCCGACGCGCCCGCCCGCGCGCCGCCTCGGGCGTCGGCGGGCGCACGGTCGCGAGCGCGACGAGCAGCCCCGCGACGAAGCCGCCCGCGTGCGCGTGGTTGTCGATCGCGGGCACGGTGGCGCCGAGCCACGCGTTCACCGCGACCAGCACGAGCATGTTCGACACCATCGCCCGGCGCAGCGGCCGCGGCACGCCGCTGCGTCGTGGCGCGAGCACCGAGCCCAGCGACGCCCCGAGCAGCCCGCACAGCGCCCCCGACGCGCCCACGGTGACGACGGTCCCCTCGCGCGCCAGCGACGCGAGGTTGCCCGCCACGGCGGCGACCAGCCACACGACGACGAACCCGGTGCGGCCCAGCGTGCGCTCGACCCAGCGCATCTGCCAGAAGCCCCACGCGTTGACGAGGACGTGGAGGAACCCCGCGTGCAGGAACGCCGCCGACAGCAGGCGCCACGGCTCGCCGTGGAGCGTGCGGCCGGTGACGTTGGCGCCCCAGCGCACGAGGTCGGCGACGCGCGGCGCGCGCGCGTCCACGCCGCTCGCCACCATCACGGCGAACACCGCCCCGATCAGCACCGCGGAGGCGCGGCCGTACCACGGGTTCGGGACGAGCACCTCGGTCCGCGCGAACCAGACCGCCACCTCGAGCTGCTCGGGCGTGGGCTGGCCCGGGGCGGGCGCGGGGCCGAACGGCGACGGCGGGGGCGGGGCAGCGGCGTCGGTCACGGGCGGGCGACAGGGCGGGCCATGCGCGCATCCTCGCCGGACGGCGGGGCCCGTGCGAGGGCGCAGCGCATCCCGCCGCGCCCACACGCCCCGACGGCGGCCCGCCGCGCGACGAGCCTCGTCCCTCCGCTCGCGCCGTGCCGCGCGGCGCCGCGCCCGGGTATCCTCGCCGGCCGGAGGTCGCTCCGTGCCCCGCCGCGCGCCCGCGCTCGTCGCCCTCGTCCTCGCCCTGTGCGGTCCCGCCGCGGCCCAGGACGCGCGGGACAAGCCGGCCAAGGCCGCGGCGCTGCCCAAGGCCGACCGGCACGGGGGCACGGAGATCCGCTGGGCGCGGTCGTGGGCGGAGGCGCAGGAGGAGGCGTCGGAGCGCAACGCGCTCGTCTTCCTCCACTCGCACGGATCGACCTGAGGGCCCTGCCACGCCCTGCACCGGTCGGTGTTCCAGGACGACGAGTACATCCGCTGGGCCAACGAGCGGACGGTCCACCTGCTCTCCTACGCGCTCGACCCGAACGCGAGCAAGCCCGAGCCGCTCGCCACGACGACGCGCGACGGGGCCGAGGTCGAGGTGCTGCTCCGCTACCCGATGTTCACCGCGTCCGAGGCCGAACGCCTCGCCGCCGACGTGGACGTCCACGTCACGTTCCCCATGCACACCCCGTGGGTGGGCGTGCTCGCGCTCGACGGCAAGACCGTCCTCGCGCAGGGCACGAAGGGCACGCCGAAGGAGTACCGCGCGCTCTACGACGCGGAGCAGAAGAAGCTGGGTTCGCCGGTCCCGCGGCCGGTCTGGGAGGCCGTGCGGGCGGCGCTCGCGCGCTCGGCCGACGCCGACTTCGAGGAGCGCTGGCCCGAGGCGGTCAAGGCCGCGCTCGCGGCGCGCGACGCCGTCGAGGCGCCGCCGGCCGCGCTCGCCGAGCGCATCACCGCCCGCCTCGCCTCGCTCGAGCAGGCGCGGGCGCGCGCGCTCGTCGCGGCCGCCGCGCTGCGCGACGACAAGGCGCGCGCGGCCGCGCAGGAGAAGGCGCGCGCCGACTTCGCGGGCCTCCCCGAGCCTTCGGCGAGCGCCGCCCCGACGGCTCCGACCCGCTGACGACCCGGCGCGCCGTCAGGGGCGCGACGACGCGGGGCGCGGCGCGCACCACACGTCGATCGGGCGCCCGTCCACGCCCGGCACGTCCACGCCGAGCCACGCGCACAGGGTCGGGCCGAGGTCCTCGATGCGCACGCTCGCGTCGAGCGGGCCCGCGCCGATCCCCGGGCCCGCCGCGATCGCCATGCCGTAGTCGCGGTGGTCGCCCGAGCGGATCTTGTGGTACGGGTGCCGCACGGTGCCCGCGGCCGGGTGCGTGAGCGCGGGGATCGGCCGCGTGCGGCGCCACTCCGCGACGACGTCGGGGAACGCGGCGGTCTCGGGGCCGCGGTGGACCGCGTCCGTGCGCAGGATGCGCTCGAACACCGGCTCGCCCGTGTCGCCGTGGCGCACCTCGCCGAGCCGGGCCACGAGCGCCTCGACGTACGCGTCGAGCTCGGCTCCGGGGCGGATGCGCCCGTGCGGCTCGCGGCCCACGACGTTCACGCGGATCCCGGCCCACGCGTCGTTGTTGGGGACCGTGAAGCACGTGCGGCCGCCGTTGCGCGAGGGCACGCGCGGCGCGAAGCCGGTGCGTTTGCGCAGGCTCTTGCGCCACCGCCGCGTCGTCGGCGTGTCGAGCCAGCGGCCGAGGCGCCCGACGAGGCTCGGCCGGCGGCCGCGCGGGAGCAGGCGCTCCAGGCGCTCGAGCAGGCCGTCGAGCGCGGCGCCGCCGTCGTAGTGCGGGCCCATGCCGTGGCTGGCGAGCACCATCACGCGGCACCGCGGGCCCGCGGCCTCCACGAGACGGCCGACGCAGCGGTCGAGGGCGCGGTAGACGTCCACCACGAGGTCGCCCGTCGCCGCGCGCAGCGCGGGGTCGTGGCGGTCGTGGTCGGTCTGGTGCAGGTGCCAGGCCTGGTGGCCGATGCAGTGCGACTCCGGGAAGCCGACGAGCAGCGCGTCGTAGTCGTCGGCGAGCAGCGTCGTCACGAACTCGGTGCGGCGCTCGGCCCGCGCCGTCAGCGTCTCGCGCAGCCTCGTCCACTGCGCCGCGCCGACCCACTTCTCGTCGCAGGTCGGCAGCGGCGAGGGCCCCAGCGCCGCGCGGACCTCGGCCTCGCGCTCGGCGGGCCGCACGCGCAGGCCGCAGTGGTCGGGGTCGTGCGTGCCCCAGTCGGTCACGTGGAGCCCGCGGATCGACGCGTCGGGCGCGCACTTGGGCACGTCCACGACGGCGACGCGGCGGCCGGCGTCGCACGCGGGCCGCCAGAACGGGGTGCCGACGACGTCGTCGGACTGCGTCTCGACGCTGCGGTACGTGCCCGCCTCGAGCTGGACGAAGCAGTAGCGACCGTGGCGCGCGGCGCCCACGGAGGTCCAGAACGACGGCCAGACCGCGCCGACGTAGAGCGCGAGCGGGTTCTCGGTGCGCACGCGGCTGCCTCGCGCCAGCAGCGCGCCGAGCGCGGGGAAGGTGCCGTCGCGCGCCCCGGCGAGGAGCACGTCGGGGTCGGCGGCGTCGAGCGCGACGAACAGCACGCGGTCGGCGGGGGCCGGCATGGCGCGATCCTGGGCAGGCACGGGGACGCGCGCAAGCCTCGTCGGGTGGGACGGCAGCCGCGCATCCGACCGGTCGGTCGGGGCGCGTCGCGAGTCGGCCGGTGGACCCTCTGGCGCGGCGCACCGGCGCGCCCGTAGAGTCTCGCGGCCGTACGCCGACCGCCGTGGGGGCGAGGGCGGCGGCCTGGGGGTGGTCATGCAGACGATGTCGCGCGCTGTGGTGGTGGGCCTCGGGATCGCGGCGCTCGCCGCGCTGTCCACGGGCGGGCCCGTCGTGACGAGCCAGCCGTTCTCCCTGCCGCAGAGCGGCTCGGGGCAGGACGTCTGGAACGGGCCCTCGGCCAAGCGCGCGGGCGTCCGCGTGTCGAGCACGAGCGGACGCGTCAAGGTCGAGGCGTCGGCCGGGGGCGCGACGACCGCGCTCGGGCAGGTGGACACCAACCGGTCCGCCGTGTTCGAGGGCTCGTGGGACCGCGTGTGGCTGACCGCGATGGCGTCGAACAGCAGCGGGTCGTTCGAGACCCGTGCCCCCACCGAGGGGTACGTCGGCAACGACGGCATCGTCGGCGCGGGCTCGCTCGTGCTGCCTTCGGGGGGCGCGTCGTTCACCGTGTACGGGAACTACGGCACGCCGACCTACCGCATGATCACCGTGAAGTCGGCGCCGGGCGGCGGCGTCACCGTGCACTCCTCCGTGGGCGGTCCCGCGCTGCTCGAGGTCCGCGACGGCGACTGGTCGTTCTGCGGGGTCGACTCGTGCCCGCGGTTCGTCGTGGACGGGACGGGCTCGATCGACTACCAGGTCGTCGACGTGCGCACCGGGTCGGGGCCGTGCAGCGGCACCGCCTCGGGCGCGGCGGGCGCGACCGACCGCGCCGCGCTCGACGGGTCGAAGGCGCTCGTCGTGACCGTCGAGAACGTCGGCGGTTCGGCCGTGCAGGTCACGTCGATGACCGTGGGCCAGGGCACGGCGAACCAGTCGATCCCGGCCGGCGGTCCGCCGGTCGTGCTGCAGGGCAACCTCCAGGTCCTCCAGTGGACCTACGTCGGCGCCCCGGGTTCGGTGCGCCTGACCGTCGTCGGCGGCTGACGGCCGACGGCGCCCGGCACCGCGCCACGGTGCCGGGCGCCCCGCCGCGGCCGCGTCAGCCCGCGTAGCGGCCGAAGGGGCCCTCGAGGGCGGACATCACCTCGCCCAGCGTCGCGCCGGCCTCGGCGCACGTCACGACGCGCGGCACGAGGTTCTCGCTCGTGCGGGCGGCGGTCGCCAGCGCGTCGAGCGTGCCGCGCACGGTGGCAGCGTCGCGCCGGGCCCGGTGCGACCGCACCCGCTCGACGGCGCGGCGCTCGGTCTCGGGGTCGAGGCGGAACGCGGGGTCGGTGGGCGGCTCGTCCACCTCGAAGCGGTTCACGCCGACCACGACCGTCTCGCCGCGCTCGACGCGGCGCTGCGCGTCGTAGGCGCTCCGCTCGATCTCGCGCTGGTAGAAGCCCTGCTCGATCGCCTTCGCCGCGCCGCCGAGGCGCTCGACGCGGTCCATGAGCGCGAGGGCTTCGCGCTCGACGGCGTCGGTGAGCGCCTCGACGTAGGGCGCGCCGCCGAGCGGGTCCGCCACGTCGGCGACGCCGCTCTCGTGCGCGAGCACCTGCTGCGTGCGCAGCGCGAGCATCGCCGACGCCTCGGTGGGCAGCGCGAGCGCCTCGTCGCGCGCGTTGGTGTGCAGCGACTGCGTGCCCCCGAGCACCGCGGCGAGCGCCTGCACCGTGACGCGGACGACGTTGACGTCCACCTGGCGCGCCTGCAGCGTGCTCCCGGCGGTCTGCGTGTGGAAGCGCAGCGCGAGGCTGCGCGCGTCCTTCGCCCCGAACCGCTCGCGCATCGTGCGCGACCAGATGCGTCGGGCGGCCCGGAACTTGGCGACCTCCTCAAAGAGGTCGTTGTGGGCGTTGAAGAAGAACGAGAGCCGCGGCGCGAACGCGTCCACGTCGAGGCCGCGCGCGAGCGCCGCCTCCACGTACGCGACGCCGTCGGCGAGCGTGAACGCGACCTCCTGCACCGCCGTCGCGCCCGCCTCGCGGATGTGGTAGCCGCTGATGCTGATGGGGTTCCACCTCGGCATGCGGCGCGACGTGTGCTCGATGACGTCGGTGACGAGGCGCATCGACGGCGCGACGGGGAAGCGGTAGGTGCCCCGCGCGGCGAACTCCTTGAGCAGGTCGTTCTGCAGCGTGCCCGACAGCGCCGCCTCGGGGACGCCGCGCCGCTTCGCGACGACGAGCAGGAACGCCAGCAGCACGGCCGCGGTCGAGTTGATCGTCATCGACACGGAGACGCGGTCGAGCGGGATGCCGTCGAAGAGCGTCTCGACGTCCTCGACCGTCGCGATCGACACGCCCGCGCGGCCGACCTCGCCCGCGGAGAGCTCGTGGTCGGGGTCGTAGCCGATCTGCGTGGGGAGGTCGAACGCGACCGAGAGGCCGCTCGTGCCGCCGGCGAGCAGCGCCCGGTAGCGCCGGTTGCTCTCCTCCGCGGTGGAGAACCCGGCGTACTGGCGCATCGTCCAGAGGCGGCCGCGGTACATCGTCGGCTGCACGCCGCGGGTGAAGGGCGGCTCGCCGGGGCGTCCGACCTTCGCGTCCCACCCGGCCGGCTTCGGGTCGGGCTCGTAGCACACCTTGCGCTCGAGCCCCGAGGTCGTGGCGAACGTGGTCGGGCGTTCGGGCTCGGGGGACGGGGCCTTGCTCATGGCGCGATGCTACCGCCCGCGCGTCGCACCCCGGCCCGAAACGGACGGCGCGCGCGGCGGTGGGGCGCGCGCCCCGACGCGCGCGACGCGCGTGCCGCGGGCCGGACCCGCGTCGTGACACGACCGTGCACCCCGGCGTAGGATCGGTGCGCCTCGACCCTGGATCCCGATCGGAGCCGCCCCATGCGCCGCTCGACCGTCACGTCCCTCGCCCTCGCCTGCGTCGTCGCGGGGGCGGCCGTCCTCGCCGCGCGGTCCGACGCCGGCGGCGGGCCCGCGCGGCCGCCGGTGCCGACGCCGGGCGTGGGCAAGGTGGACGCGCCGCTGCTCGCCGCGATGGTCGGCTCGTGGGACGTGACCTCCACCGGGCCCGCCGGCCCGTCGCGGGCCCGCGCCACGTTCCGCGCGGCGGCCGGCGGCACCGCGCTGCTGCACGAGTACGAGAGCTCGACGCAGACGGCCTTCGCCGGCGTCGGGGTGCTCCGTGTCAGCCCCGACGGGCGCACCGTCACGGCGTGGTGGTTCGACTCGTACGCGCCCGAGCCGCAGAAGCTGTCCGGGCCGCTCACCAAGGACCGCGCCGAGCTCTACGGTTCGTCCAACGGCGGTCCGCTCACGATCGTGTGGGAGCGTGTCGCGGACGGCCTCGACTTCACGCTCCGCAACGGCGAGACCACCGTGCTGTCCGAGCGCTACCGCCGGCCGTAGCCCGGGGCGCGATCCGCGCGCCCCGACGCGGGCCGGACGTGCGATCGGCGCCCGACGGGCCTCGTCTTTCGTGGGCGCTCGTGCGCTCGCCGGGCTACGCGTCGGTGCGCAGCGCGACGAGGGCGGCGGCGAAGTCGGCGGGGACGGGCGCCTCGAAGGCGACCTCGGCGCCGGTGGTCGGGTGCGCGAACCGGATCCGGTGCGCGTGCAGCAGGAGCCGCGGGGCCCGCTCCTCGCCCGGGGACGAGCGCCACCCGTAGAGCGGGTCGCCGACGATGGGGTGCTCCTGCGAGCGCCAGTGCACGCGCAGCTGGTGCGTGCGGCCCGTGTGCGGGAAGCACCGCACGAGCGTGTGGCGCGCCAGCCGCTCCTCGACGCGCCAGTCGGTGACCGACGGGCGGCCGCCCTCGACGCGCACCGCCATCCGCGTGCGCCCCGCCGACGAGCGCCCGAGCGGGAGGTCGATGCGCCCGCTCTCGCCCGCGACGCGCCCGTGCACGACCGCGAGGTACTCCTTGTGCACGGTGCGCGCGGCGAACTGGCGCGACAGCGCGCGGTGGGCGGCCTCCGACTTCGCGACGAGGAGCACGCCGCTCGTGTCCTTGTCGAGCCGGTGCACGATGCCCGGACGGTCGTGGCCGCCCACGGTCGGCAGGTTGCGCAGGTGGAACACGAGCGCGTTGGCGAGGGTGCCGTCCTTCTGCCCGCTGCCCGGGTGCACCGTGAGCCCCGAGGGCTTGTCGAGCACGAGCAGTACGTCGTCCTCGAAGAGCACCGCGAGCGGCCGGTCCTCGGGGACGAGGTCGGTCGGCTCCGGCGGCGGCACGTCCACGACCACGGTCTCGCCGCCCCGCACCTTGACCTTGCCGGCGAGCGCGCGCCCGTCCACGACGACCCGCCCGGCGTCGATCCACGACGAGACCACCGTGCGGGAATGCTCGGGGAACAGCGCGGCGAGCGCCTTGTCGAGCCGCTGCCCCGCCGCCTCGGGGGGCAGCACGCGCGTCGTCGTGCCGGCGGGAGGGGCGGGGGGGGCGCTCATCGGGCGCTGGAATGTACCCGTGCGCGCGGCGTTGCCCCGGCGGCGCGCGATTTGCTTTGCCTCGGCGAGCCCCCGGTGGAACCTCCACCGCCCGTCGCCGCGTCCAACGCCTGTCGCGACGCGGTCGTCCGCGACCCGGAGACTCCCTCGCCATGACCACGCCCACGGACGGCCCGGCTCCCTCGGCACCCGCGGGAGGGTCGCGTCGGCTCGCCCTGGTCGTGGCGGCCGTGCTGCTCGTGGGCGCGGGGGCGTGGTTCGGCATGCGGCTCGTGCAGCCGCAGTGGCGGACGTGGGCGCACGGCGCGGGGAGCGAGGAGTACCGCAAGAAGCTCGTGGCCGAGCAGGACCCCGCCGTCCTCGACGTGATCGAGGACGTGATGCGCGACGCGGACCAGTCCGACCACACGCGGCTGGCGCTCGCCGACGTCCTCCTCGCCAAGAACCGCCTCGGGCTCGTCGAGAAGGCGCTCAAGGACCCGCGGCTCGACGTCCGGGTCGTCGCGCTCCGCGCGCTGTCGCGGCTGCAGTACTTCCGCAAGCAATACGTCGAGGACGCGGCGTGGGGCGTCGGCCCCACGGTCGCCGCGTGGCTGTCCGACCCGCGCTCGAAGTCGCGCGCGTCGGCGGCGGCGCTGAGCAACGTCGTGTGGCCGGGTGGCGAGCAGGCCCCCGACGACGTGCGGCGGGCGCTGCGGGCGATGGTCGCGGCGCAGGGCGGGGCCGCGCAGGCCAACGCGCGCGCCGCGGCCGCGGGCGTGCTGGCGGGCTGGAACGACTGCGAGGCGGCGCCCGACCTGCTCGTGCGCGCCAAGACCGACGACGAGCCCTACGCCCGCCTGCGCATCCTGCAGGCGGTCGTGCAGCTCTACGACGCGCGCGGCTGCGGCGACCGGCTGCCCGAGGCCGAGGTCCGTGCGGCCTTCGAGTCGTGCGTCGCGTGGCCCGGGGACGGCGACCTCAACCGCAGCGTCCGCATGGCCGCAGTGATGACCGTGCACCGCCACCCCGAGTGGGCCGGCCCGGTGCTCGCGACGATGCGCGCGCGCGCGGCCGACGTCGACCTCCACGAGGCCGAGCGCCGGGCCACGCTCGACGCGCTGGTCGCGGCCAAGGACGCCGACGTCGTCACGGGCTTCTCGCGCTGGTTCCACGACCCGTCGCCGGGGATGCGGGCCTCGGCGGTCGCCTCGGTGCAGCTCGAGGCGAGCCCCGTGGCGACCGCGGCGTACGAGTCCTGCCTCGTCGGCTACCTCCGCGACGAGCCGATCCCGACGACGCACGAGTTCTCGCTGCGCGCCGCGTACGGCATGCTGCGCCGCAAGGCGGGGGCGTGGGTCGGGCTGCCGGGCGCGCTGCGCGACGGGAAGGCCGACATCGCCGCGATGGACGCGCCGCTCAAGGCGCTGTTCGGCAAGGGCGAGGTCGAGGGCGTCACGCGCGCGCAGGTCGCCGCCGCGCTGTGGCGGTGGCTCGCCGAGCGCCGCGGCGTCCCCGCGGCCGAGGTGGCCGACGCCGAGAAGGCGCGCGACGCGTTCTGGGCCAAGGCCAGGGCCGGCGACGTCGCCGGCGCGCGCGCCGCGCTCGAGCCGCTCCGCGCGAAGTGGCCGGAGCTGTGGACCTACGAGGACGGCTGGCTCATCGCCCACCCCAAGTGACGCGGCGGGCGCGGGCGCGGCGACGGCCCCGTCGGCCCGCACGTCCCCCGCGGTGCGTCGGCGCGCCCGCACCGCGCACGCGCGTGCCACCGGCGCCCTCGCGGCGCTCGGTGCCGCGCGGCGCGTGCCCGGCGCCGCGGCCGGTCAGCGCGCGGTGCGCACCTGGGTCTGGAGCATGTCCTGGACCCAGTGCTGGGCCTTCGCGTCCACGAGGTCGTGGCGCACGACGTCGCGGATCTTCTCGAACGGCGGGGCCGGCCGCAGCGTCTCGCGCGCGAGCACGTGGAACTCCGAGATCGTCTCGACCGGGTCGGTCACCGCCCCGTCGGCCACCGCCGAGGCCGCCTCGAAGAGCGGGAGGTCGTTGCCCCGGCGCACGAGGCTGCGCCGCTCCGCGACGAAGGACCGGTCCTTGCGCTCGGCGACCTCCTTGCGCAGCGCGTCCACCCGCTCGCCGGCGCGCGCGCGCCGCACGAGGTCGCTCGCCAGCCGCGACGCCTCGGCCCGCGGGCGGCGCTGGCTCGACTCGAACACCGCCTTCGGGATCTGGAACGAGACCACGAAGTCGGTGACCACCACGCTCGTGCCGTACTGCGCCTCCGCGCCGCGGACCCACTCCGCGCGCACCTCGTCGTCGGTCAGCGCGTTCCAGAAGCGCATGCGCAGCGCGAAGAGCCCGCGGCGGTACGCGCTCGCCTTGAGCTCCTCGACCGACGCGCCGTAGCGGTAGGTCAGGAACGCGTCGAAGGACAGCGTCTTGCGCTCGGGCGTGATCGCCTCCTCGGACATCCGCTCCCACAGCGGCCGCTCGAGGCGCAGCGCCTCGTCCACCTGCGCGGCCGTGAACGCGAGGCCCTCCTGGTCGAGCAGCATCGTCAGGCACATCTCGCGCAGGTGTCGGCGCACCTCGGAGTCGGACAGGCGCAGCGCGAGCTCCTCGCCGAGGCGGTCCTCGGTGATCGGGCGCCCGTTGACGAGCAGCACGACGCCGGGCGGCAGGTTGCTGCGCTCGACCTTCGCCTTCTTGAGCAGGTCGCCGACGACGACCTCGACCTGCGCGTAGCGGGCGTTCTCCTCCTTGGGGAGCGTGTCGCCGAGGTAGGACGGGTGCGACGCGATGCGCTCCTTGCGGATCTGGTCCTCGAGGCGCTTGCGGAACTCCTCGGGCGACGTCTTCATCTCGCGCATGACGTCGGACAGCCCCTGCTGGCCCAGCGTCTTCGTCCGCGTCAGCCGGTCGAGCTCGTCGTAGCGGCGCCCGTAGTCCTCGGCCGACACCCGGATGCCGAGCCGCTCGGCCTCGGCGAGCACGACCGTCTCCTCGACCACGAGCCGCTCGACGACCGCGGGCCCGCTGCGCGGGTCCTCGCGGTCCGCCTTCGTGGCGGTGACGAGCCGCCGGCGGAACTCCACCTCGGTCAGGTCCTGGTTGCGCACCCGGGCCGCGATGCCCGGCGGCAGCGGCGGCAGCGCCGGCGCGGGGGCCGGTGCGGGGGGGGCCGCGGGCGCGGGCGGCGGGTCGGCGGCGCGCGCGGACGGGCCGAGCGTCACGGCGAGCGCGAGCGCGAGGACGGGCGCTGCCTTCGACAGCCGGGGGCCGGACGATCGCACGGGGAGTCCCTCCGCGGTGGACGGAGCAGGGTAGCGCGGGCGCACCCGGTCGCCGCCCCGGCGTCGGGGCGGGGCGGCCCCCGGGCCCGCGACCGCACGGTGACACGCGGCTCGGTACTCTGACGACGTGCGCCCCGTCCCCTCCCTCCCGACCCTCCCGGTCGTCGCCCGTCGGGTGGCGCCCGTGCTG
Source organism: Planctomycetota bacterium (assembly GCA_020851795.1). Taxonomy (GTDB): domain Bacteria; phylum Planctomycetota; class PLA2; order PLA2; family JAEUHO01; genus JAEUHO01. Next base: position 97,926 of record JADZCA010000084.1, read on the forward strand.
CTCGCCCTCGTCGTCGCCGGGCTCGCCGGCTGCACCACGGGCGTGCGCGGCTCGCGCCGCCCGCGCGGCGTCCCCGTCGGCGACGTCCCTCCGATGGCGTCCACCGCGCCCGCGCCGACCCCGGTCGCGCCGCCGCCGCGGGCCCCCGAGGACGACCCCGACCGCGTGCCCGGCGCGCCCTCGGTGCGCGTGCTCTGGGAGGCGCTGCACGGGGAGCAGCAGCAGTCGGCGCGCAGCGCCTACGCGCCCAAGCAGTCGCTGCCGCAGTTCGGGCCGCCCGAGCTCGAGACGATCCTGCTCAACACGTCGTTCGTGGCCACGCCCGAGCAGGACCGCGAGAACCGGGCGCGCAAGCCCTCGGGGCGCATCGCGCGCGTGCCCGACCGCGACATGATCGGGTTCCTCAAGCAGCTCGAGTCGATCGGCTTCTTCAAGTACGCGAGCCCGACCGAGGCGGTGCGCCCGTACTTCGCCAGCGAGCGCGCCCGCGGCCGCATCACCGTGGACCGCGACGGCGAGTCGTGGACGCTGGTCTCGCGCTACGGGCTGGGCCTCGCCGAGGAGACGCGCGAGATCCCCGCGATCTACGCGCAGGCGAAGTACCTCGTGCAGGTGCTCAAGAACCGCGTCCCGACGATGGTGACCCGCGACGCCAACGTGGACAAGGTGGACCCGTCGCGCGCGCGCAAGCCCGCGACGGCGCCGCCGCCGGGCAAGTGACCTCGGGCCCGCCGTGACGCCCCGCTACGCCGTCGTCGTCCCCGCGCGGTACGGCAGCACGCGCCTCCCCGCCAAGGCGCTGCTGCGCGCCACGGGCAAGTACCTCGTCGAGCACGTCGTCGAGCGCGCCCGCCGCGCGCCCGGTGTGTCGCGCGTCGTCGTCGCCACCGACGACGACCGCATCGAGGCGGCGGTGCTCTCCTTCGGCGGCGAGGTCGCGCGCACCGACCCCGACCACCCCTCGGGCACCGCCCGCTGCGCCGAGGTCGCCGCGCGGCTCTCCGAGCCGGTGGTGGTCAACGTGCAGGGCGACGAGCCGTGCTTTTCCCCCGGCGACCTCGCGCGCCTGGCCGAGGCGGCGGCGCGGCCCGGCTGCGACCTCGCCACGCTCTGCCACCCCGTCGCCTCGCCCGAGGAGGCGGCGCGCCCGAGCCTCGTCAAGGTCGTCCGGCGCGCCGACGGCACCGCGCTCTACTTCTCGCGGGCGCCCGTCCCGTTCGACCGAGAGCGGGGCTGCGCCGCCGCCGGCGCGCTCGGCCACGTCGGGATCTACGCGTTCCGCCGCGAGCGCCTGCTCGACTACGTCCGCCTGCCGCAGGGCCGCCTCGCGCCCGTGGAGTCGCTCGAGCAGCTGCGCGCGCTCGAGGCGGGGTGGACGATCGACGTCCTGCCGGCGTCGCGCGCGGCGTTCGGCGTGGACACGCCCGAGGACTACGAGCGCTTCGTCGCCCTCGTCGCGCAGGGGCGCCTCGACCTCTGACGGCGCGCGGGGCCCGGGGCGACGGCCGGACGGCGCCGGCTCAGCGGGGCGACGTCGGCGGCGGGGTGCCGGTCGCAGGAGGCGCGGTCGGCGCCGTGGCGGGGGCCGACGGTGCCGGGGCCGTCGCCGCGGCCGGGTCCTTCGCGGGCCGCGGCGCGGGCCCGATCGACGTCGCGCCGCTGCCGCGTTCGGGGAGCGCCGGGACGACGGGGGCCTTCTCGGGCGTCTCGTGGCCGCCGCGGAGGCGGTCGAACACGAGCACGGTGGCCGCCGCCAACGCGACGAGGAGCGGGTAGACGAGGCGGCGGCGGTTCATGGGGGCAGCCTACCGGGCCCCGCGCGGTCGGCCGCGCCGCGTCGGCGCCCGGGTGCCCCCGGCGCCCCCGGGCGACGCCGCGGCGGGACCGCCGTCCCCCGGGCGCGCTACAACCCGCGCCCGGGTGGGCCGGCCGCCGTGCGGCGGGTAGCCTCTGCTTTTCCCGGGAGCGCGTGATGGCGAAGTACATCTTCGTGACCGGCGGGGTGACCTCGAGCCTCGGCAAGGGCCTGACGAGCGCGTCGATCGGCCTGCTGCTCGAGGCGCACGGGTTCCGCGTGGCCCATCAGAAGATGGACCCCTACATCAACGTGGACCCGGGGACGATGTCCCCCTACCAGCACGGGGAGGTCTACGTCACCGACGACGGCGCGGAGACCGACCTCGACCTCGGCCACTACGAGCGCTTCACCCACGCGGCGCTGACCAAGCACAGCAACTACACGACGGGGAAGATCTACCAGGCGGTGATCCAGAAGGAGCGCCGCGGCGACTACCTCGGCAAGACCGTCCAGGTCATCCCGCACATCACCGACGAGATCAAGGCGGGCATCCGCCGCGCGGCCGAGGGGGCCGACGTCCTGATCTGCGAGATCGGCGGGACGGTGGGCGACATCGAGGGCCTGCCGTTCCTCGAGGCGATCCGCCAGTTCGCGCTCGACGTGGGCCGCGAGCACACGGCGTTCGTGCACCTGACGCTGCTGCCCTACCTGCGCGCGAGCGGCGAGCTCAAGACCAAGCCGAGCCAGCACTCGGTGCAGAAGCTGCGCGAGATCGGCGTGCAGCCCGACGTCCTCGTCTGCCGGACCGAGATGCCGATGACGGAGGAGATCCGCCAGAAGCTCTCGCTGTTCTGCAACGTGCCGACGAAGGCCGTGATCGAGGAGCGCGACGTCTCGGTCTCGATCTACGAGGTCCCGCAGATGGTCTGCGAGCAGGGGCTCGACCGGATCCTGCTCGACCGGCTGGGGCTCTCGAGCGCGGCCCCGCAGCTCGACGAGTACCACCGGCTGCTCGAGCGGATCCGCAACCCGCGCGGGCAGGTCGAGGTCGCCCTCGTCGGCAAGTACATCCAGCTGACCGACGCCTACAAGTCGGTCTACGAGGCGATCTCGCACGGCGGCTTCGCCGCGCAGGTCAAGGTGCGCGTGCGGCGCGTGCAGGCCGAGGACGTGCGTCCCGACAACGTGGACGAGCTGCTGTCCGGCGTGCACGGCGTGGTCGTGCCGGGCGGCTTCGGCGCGCGCGGCATCGAGGGCAAGATCGAGGCGATCCGCTGGGCGCGCGAGGCCGGCGTGCCGTTCTTCGGGCTCTGCCTCGGCATGCAGTGCGCGACGATCGAGGTGGCGCGCCACCTGGCCGGGCTGACGGGGGCGCACTCGACCGAGTTCGAGGCCGACACGCCGCACCCGGTGATCGACCTGATGACGGACCAGAAGGGCGTCGAGAAGGGCGGCACGATGCGCCTCGGCGCGTTCCGCTGCGCGCTGCGCGCCGGCACCCGGGCGCGCGCGTCCTACGGCGACGAGACGATCCACGAGCGCCACCGTCACCGCTACGAGTTCAACAACGCCTACCGCGAGCGGCTCGAGGCGGCGGGGCTGGTGATCGGCGGGACCAACCCCGAGCGAGACCTCGTCGAGATCGTCGAGCTGCGCGACCACCCGTGGTTCGTGGGCGTCCAGTTCCACCCCGAGTTCAAGAGCAAGCCGACGACCCCGCACCCGCTGTTCCGCGAGTTCGTGGCGGCGGCGTTGCGCCACCAGGACGCCGCGCTCCCCACGACGCCCGGCGCGTGACGCCACGGCGGCCGCCCGGCGTCGTCGCGGCGCCGCGCGAGCGTGCCCGCGTGCGACCTCAGATCGCGCCCTCGGAGGGGCGGCCGCGGTACGCGTCGTACCAGGCCCAGTAGGCGGCCTCGAGGTCGCGCGTCGAGGCCCACAGCGCCGCGAGGACGCGGTTGCCGCTTCGTTCTCGCGTCGCTCTGCGGATGCCCCCTTGCGCGAGCCGCACGCGTGGGGTATGATCTCAACGGAAAGGCCGGGGTCGTCCGCAGACGCCGGCGGTAGCGCGATCGGTGGGAAACGCGAGAGGCTCGTCATGGACGAGGTCGGGAGACCGGCGGATGCACGGCGAGGGATCCGAGATCCGAGATCCGAGATCCGAGATCCGAGATCCGAGATCCGAGATCCGAGATCCGAGATCCGAGAGCCGAGATCGAGTCGAGCGTCGCCGTTCCGCGGGCCGTCGGACGCGAGCGTGTGGTTCGTCGTCCGTGCGGGACCCGGGGCCGGCGCCGCGTCGCCGAGGGTCGATCCTCGTGACGTCGTAGGCGAGCTGCGCGGCTCGGCTCGCGCGACGCGAGGCGGCGGGCTCGCGGGCGTGCTCGCACGCTCGCGCGAGTGGGCGGCGCTGTGGGAGAGCCTGCCCCCCGACGACCGCCTGCGCGCGGCGCACGCCTACGTCGACCTGATCGCGGCGCACCCGTCGGCCTGCGCCGCGGTGGACGCGCTCGTCGCGGCCCCGACGGACGCCGTGGCGGGCTCGGGCCCCGCCGCCGCCGAGCGTGCGACGCGACTGGCGTCGGCCGCAGGGCTCCCCGCGGCGATCGTGCACAACCTCCTGGTCGCGTTCCACCGGCGCTGGCGCCTCGCGCTCGTGACGCGCTTCCTCGACGTCGCCGGGAT
>JADZCA010000085.1 GCA_020851795.1 Planctomycetota bacterium
ATCCCGGCGACGTCGAGGAAGCGCGTCACGAGCGCGAGGCGCCAGCGCCGGTGGAACGCGACCAGGAGGTTGTGCACGATCGCCGCGGGGAGCCCTGCGGCCGACGCCAGTCGCGTCGCACGCTCGGAGGCGGCGCGGCCCGCGCCCGCCACGGCGTCCGTCGGGGCCGCGACGAGCGCGTCCACCGCGGCGCAGGCCGACGGGTGCGCCGCGATCAGGTCGGCGTACGCGTGCGCCGCGCGCAGGCGGTCGTCGGGGGGCAGGCTCTCCCACAACGCCGCCCACTCACGCGAGCGTGCGAGCACGCCCGCGAGCCCGCCGCCTCGCGTCGCGCGAGCCGAGCCGCGCAGCTCGCCTACGACGTCACGAGGATCGACCCTCGGAGACGCGGCGCCGGCCCCGGGTCCCGCACGGACGACGAACCACACGCTCGCGTCCGAAGGCCCGCGGAACGGAGACGCTCGACTCGATCTCGGATCTCGGATCTCGGATCTCGGATCTCGGATCTCGGATCTCGGATCTCGGATCTCGGATCTCGGATCCGTCGCGGTGCATCCGCCGGTCTCCCGACCTCGTCCAGGACGAGCCTCTCGCGCTTCCCACCGATCGCGCTACCGCCGGCGTCTGCGGACGACCCCGGCTTTTCAATGGAAATCATACCCCATGCCTGCGGCTCGTGCAAGTGGGACGTTCGACGCATCCAGCCCTCCGCACCCGACGCTCCCCGACTCGCCGCATCCGGAGCCCGTGCGGGCGAGCCGCCGTGGTCCGGCGCGTCGTGCTCGTGCCGGCGTCCGACCACGACGGCCTCGTGCGGGCCGTCCGGGAGGCGCTCACGCGCTGACCTGAGCCGGCGGCGACGGGGCGCGGCTTGGCGGTCGCCGCGGAGGCGGCGAGAGTGCGGCGTCCCCCTTCCGCAGAGGACCGCCATGCCCCGCACCGAGCGCGACTTCCTCGGCAGCAAGCAGCTCCCCGACGACGCCTACTACGGCGTGCAGACGCTGCGCGGGAAGGAGAACTTCGCCATCACGGGCCTGCCGATGTCGAACGAGCCGTGCTTCGTGCAGGCGTTCGGCTACGTGAAGAAGGCGGCGGCGCTGGCCAACCGCGACCTCGGTGTGCTCGCCCCCGCGGTGGCCGACGCGATCGTCGCGGGCTGCGACCGGCTGATCGCGGGCGAGCTGCGCGACCAGTTCATCACCGACTTCATCCAGGGCGGCGCCGGCACCTCGACGAACATGAACGCGAACGAGGTGATCGCCAACCTCGCGCTCGAGGCGCTCGGCCACGGCAAGGGCGCGTACCAGCACGTCCACCCCAACGACCACGTCAACCTCGGCCAGTCCACCAACGACGTGTACCCGACGGCCTTCCGCCTCGCGCTCATCCTGCGGCTGACGTCCTACATGGAGACGCTGCGGCGGCTGCAGGCGGCCCTGTTCGCCAAGGCCCGCGACTTCGAGCGCGTGCTCAAGATGGGGCGCACCCACCTGCAGGACGCCGTGCCGATGTCGCTGGGGCAGGAGTTCCACGGCTGGGGCACGACGATCGGCGAGGAGATCGACCGCACCGCCGAGGTGCGCGCGTTCCTCCACGAGGTCAACCTCGGCGCGACCGCGATCGGGACCTCGGTCACCGCGGTGCCGGGCTACCCCGAGCGCGCCGTCGCGCACCTCGCGGCGCTGACCGGGCGGCCGTTCGTGCTCGCCGGCGACCTGATCGAGGCGACGTCGGACACCGGCGCGTACGTGCTGCTGTCGGGCGTGCTCAAGCGCACGGCGGCGAAGCTGACCAAGATCTGCAACGACCTGCGGCTGCTCGCCTCGGGGCCGCGCTGCGGGCTCCACGAGATCAACCTGCCCCAGCTGCAGCCCGGCAGCTCGATCATGCCGGGCAAGGTGAACCCCGTGATCCCGGAGGTCGTCAACCAGGTCGGCTTCCTCGTGATCGGGCTCGACCTCACCGTGACGCTCGCGGCCTCGGCCGGTCAGCTGCAGCTCAACGTGATGGAGCCCGTCATCACGTACGCGCTCTTCACGTCGCTCTCCGCGCTCCAGAACGCCGTCGAGACGCTGCGCACGCACTGCGTCGAGGGGATCACCGCCAACGCCGAGCGCACGCGGGCGATGGTGCTCGAGTCGCTGGGCATCGTGACGCTGCTCAAGCCCACGCTGGGCTACGCGGTGTGCGCGGAGCTCGCGCGCGAGGGCCACGAGACCGGGAAGTCGCTCCACGAGCTCGTGGTGAAGGAGCGCCGGCTGCTCACGCAGGCGCGCTGGGACGAGATCTTCTCCTTCGAGAACCTGATCCGCCCGCGCCACGACGCCTGACCGCCGTCGCCACCCGGACCGGCGTGCGGTCGCGGGCCCGGGCCCGTGCGCTACTTCGCCGCCGCCGACGCAGCGTCGAGGTCGAGCCCCGCGAGGAACGCGTCGAAGGCGGCACGGTCGTCGTCGGCGCCGCCGCCGTCGAAGGCCAGCACGAAGACCGAGTCGCCGTCGTCCACGACGACCGCGATCCGCCGCGAGCGGGCCCCGTCGCCGACGAGCGCGGGGCGCCCGTCCACGGTCGCGGGCGAGAGCGTCGCGCCGCGCGCGAACGTGCGGGCGGCGTCGGCGAGCGTCGTGCGGACCGCGAGGCTGTCGGCGGCGAGGAGCACGCGGCGCTTCGTGCCGTCGGCCGCCGCCGCCGTCCACGTGGCGAGCCGAGGGGAGAGCCCCTCGGAAGGGCCGCGCACCTCGATCGTCCACCCCGTCGGCGGCGTGACCGAGACACCCCACGCCGCGTTGACGTAGCGCCCCCCGTCGGCGCGCACGGACGCGTCGTCGAACCGCGTCGTCGTGCCGCCCACGGTCGTCTCGACGACGTCCACGTCGAGGTGGGAGAGGCCCGCGACGAGCGTGGTGAACTCGCCGCCGTACGTGCCCTCGGCGAGCGCCATGCGCCCGAGCGTGAGGTGCAGCGGGTCGGCGAACCCGTAGCCGAGCGTCGCGTCGAGCGCGTACCAGCGGCCCTCGACCCAGACCTCCGCCCACGCGTGGCCGCCGAAGATCCCCGTCAGGTACTCGAGTCCCATGACGACCCGCGAGGGGATGCCCGCCGCCCGGCACATCGCCGCGACGAGCACCGCGTGCTCGGTGCAGTCGCCCTGCCGGTCGCGGCAGACCTCGGCGGCCGAAGCGAAGCCGACGTCGAGCGTCTTCTTGTCGATCGCGCGGTGGACCCACGTCTCGATCGCCTGCGCAGCCCGCCACGCGTTCGTCTCGGCGCCGACCGCCTCGGCCGCCGCCGCGCGCACGCCGGCGTCGTCGGCCTGCAGCATCGACGTCGCGGCGAGGAACGGCGCGACGTCCGCGCCCGGCGCGACGAGCGGCCGCGTGCCGCTCGCCCCGGGCGGCGGGACGACGCGCGCGACCCGGACGAGGACCGAGCCGTCGGCGTCGCGCCGCTCGACGACCTGGCGCTCGTCGGCGAGCGGGGGGAGGGGGCGGTCCGGCGTGCGACTGCGGACGCGCAGCAGCGCCCCGTCGAGCACGCGGGCGTGCGGGACGAGGTGGCGGGTCGAGATCAGCGTGGGCGCGAAGACCTCCGCCGGCTTGCCGCCGCCGCGCTCGAGCGCCCGCGCCTGTGTCGTGCGGAACGTCTCGATGCGCATCCCGGCGACGTCGGTGCGCGTCGCGACGGGGTCGCCGTCGGGCGTCACCCACGACGACGTCGTCAGGGGCATCACGTCGAGGGTCGCGTCCACGCGGACGCGCTTCGCCTTCGTGCCGTCCGCGACCTCGACCTCCTCCGGGCCCACCACGGTGGAGGTCGCGACGACGGGCCCGCCGAGGTCCACCTGGAACAGGCGGACCACCGTCTTCGTGCCCGGGGAGAAGCCCGCCTCGGCGACGAGGCGCTCGGCGCGCCACGGCCCCACGGTCCCCGCGGGCACCGGCACCTTCGCCTCGCGGCGGGCGCCCATCGTCGTCGTCGCGATCGTGGCGACACCGTCGCGCACCACGACCTCGACGAGGGTCTCCGTCCCCGACATCTTCGAGCGCTTGCGCAACGAGACGAGCGTGCCGTCCTCGCGCTCGACGGTGGTGGACGACTCCTCGACCGTGAGCGTCGCGCCCAGCCGCGCCATCTCCATGCGCCCTTCGGACGTCGTCTCCACCTGCACGCCGTCGGCGCCGACGACGCGCCGCACGACGGTGTGGCCGTGCCCGGCGGGCGCGCCCCCGATGCGCACCGCGTCCCACCGGTCGGCGAGCAGGGTCGGCTCGTCCGCGCCGACGCCGCGTGGGGCGACGAGCCCGAGGGACGAGACGAACCCGACCGCGACGAGGACGCTCCAACGCACGGGACACCTCCGGGCGCCCATCCTCGACGACCGCGTCGGGGTCCGCCACCCCCGACGCGCCCGGCGCGCCGGGGCGTGGACCCGCGGGCGCGTAGGATGCGCTCCCCGCCCCCGGAGCCGTCCCGTGCCGAAGCACCTGCTCGCCGACCTCGACCGCCTCGACTTCGACGAGGTCGTGGACCGCTGCCGCCGCGTCTCCGAGCCGTTCCGCGTGACGGACGGCAAGGGCTTCCGCCTCAGGGACGTGGACCCCGACGACACGCTCGGGCTCCGCGACGACGACAAGGAGCGCAGCGAGGCCGCGCTCGCGGTCGGCGTGCGCACGCTCGCGCGGCTGCAGGACGTGCTCTACGCGCAGGACCGCTGGGCGCTGCTGCTCGTCGTGCAGGCGATGGACGCGGCCGGCAAGGACGGCGTGGTCAAGCACGTGATGTCGGGCGTCAACCCGCAGGGCTGCCAGGTGCACTCCTTCAAGGTCCCGTCGAGCGAGGAGCTCGACCACGACTGGATGTGGCGCTGCGTCCAGCGCCTCCCCAACCGCGGCAACATCGGGATCTTCAACCGCAGCTGGTACGAGGAGACGCTCGTCGTCCGCGTGCACCCGGAGATCCTCGCCAGCCAGAAGCTGCCGAAGTCGCTCGTGACCGACGCGATCTGGGACGAGCGCTTCCAGGACATCCGCGCGTTCGAGCGCTACCTCGCGCGCAACGGCACCGTCGTGCGCAAGTTCATGCTCCACGTCTCGAAGAAGGAGCAGCGCCGCCGCTTCCTCGACCGCATCGCCGACCCCGACCGGCGCTGGAAGTTCGCACTCGGCGACGTGAAGGAGCGCGGGCACTGGGACGCCTACATGGAGGCGTACGAGGACGCCGTCCGCTCGACGGCGACCGAGCACGCGCCGTGGTACGTCGTCCCCGCCGACCACAAGTGGTTCACCCGGCTCGTGGTCGCGGCCGCGACGATCGTGACGCTCGCCGACCTCGACCTCGCCTACCCGGAGGTGGACGCCGTCAAGAAGCGGGACCTAGAGACGGCCCGGCGCCTGCTCGCGAAGAAGGCGTAGGCCGGGGAGCCCGCGAGCCGACGAGGTCGGGGCCCGGGGGGCAGCCGGCGGCGCGACTCTCATCGTCCTCTCATGGGGTGGCCGCACCGTGGCGGTCCCGACCGGAGCCCCCCCCATGCGCCTCCCCCTCCGCCGTCGGACCGTGGTCGCCGCGGTCCTGCTCCCGTGCGCCGCGCTCGCCGCCGTCGCCGTCGCCAAGGACGCCGCGTCGAAGGCGGACGCGTTCCGCCGCTTCGCGCCGAAGGTGCGCACCCACAGCGACCACGACCACTTGCACGTCGAGAGCGACGGGATGCCCGACCACCCGATGATGGTGGGGATCACCGCGTGGCAGCAGCAGGTGCCGCTGCCGCAGCCCTACGTCGGCGAGAACGCGTGGCGGATCCCGCTCGAGCCCAAGCCGGCGGCGGACCCGCTCTCGGCCAAGAGCCACTTCTTCCGCGGGGCGATCGCGATCGCCGTCAACGGCGTGCCCATCTTCAACCCGATCAAGAACGACGGGAAGACCGACACGTTCCTCGCGGGCGAGCTCGACGAGTTCGGCGGCCACGCGGGCCGCGCCGACGACTATCACTACCACGTCGCGCCGGTCTTCCTGGCCGAGGGCGACCCTTCCAAGCCCGTGGCCTTCGCGCTCGACGGGTACCCCATCTACGGCTACACGGAGCCCGACGGGTCGCCGGTGCGCGCGCTGGACGCGATGAACGGCCACGAGGATGCGACGCTGGGCTACCACTACCACGCGACCCGCACGTACCCCTACCTCAACGGCGGCTTCCACGGCGAGGTCGTCGAGCGCGAGGGGCAGGTGGACCCGCAGCCGCACGCGCACCCCGTGCGCGAGGCGACGTCGCCGCTCCCCGGAGCGCGCATCACCGGGTTCCAGACCAGCGCCGACGGCAGGACGCGGACGGTCGCCTACGAGCGCGACGGCAAGAAGGGCTCCGTGGTCTACGTGCAGCAGCCCGACGGGTCGGTCGAGTTCACGTTCTCGAACCCGGACGGCACCCGACGCACGCAGACCTACCGGCCCGGCGACAAGGCCCCGCGCGACGGGGAGCGCCCGCCGCGCGAGGGCGAGCGCCCGCCGCGTGGCGAGGACGGACGTCGCGGCGCCGCGCCCGAGGGCGCCCGCCCGCCGCGCGACGGTGCGCCCGCGGACGGCGCGCGCCGTCCGTGGCTCGAGGTGCACTTCGCCGAGATCGACGCGGACCGCGACGGCGTGCTCACGAAGGCGGAGATGGACGCCGAGGTCTCGACGACCTTCCGCGGCTACGACCGCGACGGCGACGGCCGCGCGACGACGGCCGAGCGCAGCGGCGCCGGCGTCCGCACGGCGATGGGCGGCTTCGTCCAGCAGCACGCCTCGGAGTGCGACGCCGACGGCGACGGCGGGATGACGGCGGCGGAGCTGGCCGCCGTCGCGGCGCGCATGTTCGAGCGCGCCGACCGCGACGGCGACCGGCGGGTCACGCGCGACGAGCTCGCCGCCACGGGCGGCGGGCGCCGCGGGCGGGACGCGCCGCCGACGGGGACGGCGCCGGGCGCCGACCCCCGCAAGCCCACCGCCGCCGACACGATTCGCGGCGCGGTCTACGCCGACAACTGGTTCCTCCTCTACGTCAACGGCAAGCCCGTGGCGGTGGACCCGATCGACTTCCTCCCGCACAACGTCGTGACGCTCGACCTGCTGCCGGAGTACCCGATGACGATCGCGGTGCTCGCCAAGGACAACGCCGACCCGCGGACCGGGCTCGAGTACGGCGACCGGATCGGCGACGCGGGGTTCATCCTCAAGTTCGCCGACGGCACGGTGACGGACGCGACGTGGAAGGCGAAGTGCTTCGCGCGCGGCCCGGTCGGTCGTGACGTGCGCGCGCCCCGCGTCGAGGCCGAGCCGCTGCCCGCGGACTGGTTCGCGGTGGACTTCGACGACCGGGCGTGGGGTGCCGCGACGGAGCACTCGATCGACGCGGTGCGCCCGCCCGACGCGCTCGCCGCGCACGACTTCGCCGGCGCGAAGTTCATCTGGACCGAGGACCTCGCCCTCGACAACACCGTCGTCTTCCGCACGCGAGTCGAGAGACCCGGCTGGAAGCCTCGCTAGTCGACCTCGACGTGCGTGGCGCCCCGTCGCGCGGACCTCGCCCCGCGGCGCGGGCCCCGGGGCGACCGTCAGCCGCTCGCGAGCCGACGGCGGTTGCGGAGCTCGGTCGCGAGACGGCGGGTCGTGTTCGCGTCGAAGGGGAGCGCGCCCTCGCGCACCTCGTCCACGAGCGACGAGGTCTTCTCGAGCAGCTCGTCGAGCGACGACACGGCGGCACGTTCCGCGAGGCCGATCGCGTCGGCGAACGCGAGCCAGTGCCGCCGAGAGAGCCCCGTCGTCCGCCCGTGGACGGTCATCGCCATCGACGTGTCGCCGTACGGCACGGTGGACGGGAGGTCGTACGCGGGGGCGACGCGCCACTCCCCGTCGGTCCCCTCGAGGACCGAGAGGTTCTTGGCGTGCAGGTCGCCGTTCCCGGAGAGCCAGGCGAAGACGAACTGCCGGAACAACGTGCGCAGCGCCGGCGCGCGGGCGGCGCACCGTCCCGCGAGCGCGGTCACGGCCGCCTCCGCGGTGAGGGCGTACTTGTCCGCCGGCCACCGCCCGAGCACCTGGCAAGCGTCCTCGCACGCGAGCGAGACGACGCCGCCGTCGGGCCCGCGCACGCGGTCGAACCGGCGCACCAGCAGCCCCGCGCGGCCGTCGGCATCGTGGACCACTTCGGCGTCCACGACGGCCAGCCCCGCTCCGCGAGCGCGTCGGAGGAAGTAGGCCTCGTTCGCGACGAGATGGCGGTACTCGGGCGGGTCGAGCTTGAGCAGGTGCCGCTCGTGCGCACGGACGACGGGCAGCGAGAGGACGGCGGCCGACACCTTGTCCTGGGCGCCGGGGATCGCGACGGGGTCCACGATGCCGGCCTGCGCCAGCAGCGCGGCGAACCGCTGCTCGTTCCACGCCCCGCGCACCTCGACGAGCGGGACCGGTGGGACGGGGGGGCGTCCCTCGGGCACGACCTGGACGTCGCCGACGGTGTCCGCGCCGACGGCGAGCAGCAGCGACAGCTCGTCGTCGGCGGACGTCTTCACCGTCCGCCGCAGGTTGGAGAGTCGACGTCCCTCGGGCAGGAGCCCCGCGAAGAACGGGGGAACGGCCCCGGCCGACGTGCGGACGACACCGGGCACCACCGGCAGCGTGGACGCCACCGCGGGTCCGCCCGCCTCCACGTACTCGGGGAGGTAGGCGAACTCGACGGCCCCACCCTCGCGGCGAAGCCGCGCCGCCCGCCGGCGACGCTTCCAGACGTCCGCCGTCGTGACGGCGCGCAGCCGCTCGAGGTCCGCGGGGCTCACGGCACCGTCCGTCGCACGAGGCGCAGCTCGAGCCCCAGCGCGTCGAGCACCGCCGTCACCTTGTCGAGCCGCACCGTCCCCTTGCCCGTCTCGAGCGCGCGGACGAACCGCGACGAGCAGCCGGCGAGCTCCGCCAGCGCCTCCTGCGTGAGCGCGAGGTCGCGACGACGGCGACGCACGTCGGCCCCCACGCCCCGGTCCGGGACGTCGAGAGGAGCGGAACGATCGCGCCGATTCTTGTTCATCGCCGCCCGAGGATAGCCCCACGAGCGGTGAAACGGCACGATCGTTCCGAATTTGCCCGAACGGAGTCCCCCGGGGGGCCCGCGGAGCCGAAATCGGCACGATCGTTCCGATTGCCGCCGCGTGTGCCGCGAGCTTCAGCCGCGCGCGGCGGCGAGCGTCGCGTCCACGCGCGCCAGCACGTCGGCGTCGCGCACCGGCATCGGGGTCTCGTGGTCGAGCAGGCCGACGAGGTGGAAGAGGTCGAGGAGCGCCGCGGTCTCGCGCCAGCGAGGCTCGAGCGTGCCGCCCGCGTCGAGGTAGCCGTCCACGAGCCCCTCGACGAATGCGTCCGAGCAGCCCCAGCGCAGCATCTGTCCGAGGTCCATCAGCGCGGGGCCGGCCCACGCGAACTCGGCGTCGAACACGACGACGTCGTCGCCACCCTCGGCGCGGCGCACGTTGGTGGGCTTGAAGTCGCCGTGCACCAGCGCGTTGCGCGCGCACGCCGCGCGCAGCCGCCGCTCGGCCCGCTCCCACGCCGCCTCCACGCGGTCCGCCCGCGGGCCGAGCCGACGCCCGGCGTGCCCGTCGAGGCACGCCTGCGCCCAGTCGAGCAGGCCGTCGAGCGCCGTCTCGAAGGGCGCGGGGACAGAGAGCGACGCGTCGAGGAAGCCGCTGCGCGGGAACGAGGTCGCGTGGATGCGTGCCGCCGCGCGCCCGACGAGACGGCCGTCGGCCTCGGTGTCGCGCAGCGGCGCGTGCGCGACGTGCTCGAGCAGCAGCGCCGGCGGCGCGACGGCGACGACGGCCGGGGTTCGCACGCTCCGCGCCATCGCGCGCAGCACCGCGGCGTGCTTGGCGACGTCCTCCTCGGCGGTCAGCGCGACGCGCAGCACGCGGTCGTCGCCGACGAGCACCGTGACGGCGCGCAACCCGCCCGCGAGCACCCGCCACGGGCGCCCGACGATCTCGGGCCAGGGCGCCAGCCACGCCGCGACGGCCGCGCCGTCCACGACCGGCGCCGGGAACGTGCGCTCCCAGCGGTCCTCGGGCGTCGGCATCGGCGCGGTGGCGGACGGGTCGCTCACGGCGCAGAGCCTACGCGCCCCGCGGCGCGGCACCGCGGACCGCCGTCGCCCCGGGGCCCGCGCCCCCGCCCCGGCCGCGCGGGCCTACCTCGCCTTCACCTCGTAGGCGCGGACGACCTTGCCGTTCTCGGCGGCGTCGCGCGGGGACGACCGGACGTACTCCACGGTCGCGACGTCGCGCGCGACGCGGACGCGCAGGTGGCCCGGGCTCGGGAGGAACGCGCCCGAGACGTACCCGTACTCCGCGGCCATCTTCGTGACGTCGCCGCCCGGGTGGCCGGGCTGCGGGACCATCTGGTAGACGACGCCCTCGTGCTCCTGGTGCGCGTAGAAGTGGTCGTGGCCGTGGAACACGACCGCGGGCCCGGCCCGCGCGAGCAGGGCGTGGACCGGCGCCTTCCAGCCCGGACGCCGCGCGGCGAAGCCGTCGGTGCCGTCGGCCGAGCGCCCGCCCCACTCGTAGAGCCCCGCGACCTCGGCGCCGCCGCGGGCCTCGGCGCCGCGTCCGCCGACGAGGTGGTGGACGAAGACGAAGCGGAAGCGCGCGCTCGACGCCGCGAGCGTCTTCTCGAGCCAGCGGTACTGCGCCTCGCCCAGCGTCCACGCCCACGGGTCGTCCCCGCGCCCGCGGCGGTCGCGGGTGCTCCAGAACGGGTCGAGCGCGACGAAGAGCGCGTCGCCCCACGTCCACGCGTACCAGTTCTGCAGGAGCCCCCCGACGGGGTCGCGGGCTTCGTTGCCCGTGTAGAAGCCGTCGGGCTCGGGGTTGGCGAAGAGCCGCTTGCGCTGGGCGAGCGACCAGTGCGGCATGTCGTCGGCGCCGCCGCGGTCGCGCCAGCCGACCTCGCCGTCGTGGTTGCCCAGCACGAGGAAGACCGGGACGCGCGCGAGCCCGAGCCACCACCGCTGCGCGTGGTACTGCGCGAGCGAGGCCCGGAAGTCGTCGCGGTACTTGTCGGTCATGAACGTGTCGCCGACGTCCACGAGGAAGTCGGCGCGGCTCTCGGCGACGTTGCGCAGCGTGCGCTCGTAGCGCGCGAGGTCGGTGCCGTTGTCGAGGTGCGAGTCGGACTGCACGGCGAAGGAGAACGTCGCGCCCGGCGCGCGCTGCGTGCGGAACGCCAGCTCGTCGCCGGGCGAGAGCTCGGCGGCCGGCGCGCGGCGGGAGAGCACGCGGGCCACGTACCCCGCGTCGGGCGCGAGGCCGTCGAGGCGGACGTCGACGGGCTCGTCGGGGGCGAGCGCGCGCACGGCGGTGCGGGTCCACGCCTTGGCGTCGTCGCGGCGCCACTCGACGCAGGCCTCGAGCGCCGCGGTCGAGCGGATGCGGGCGACGACCGCGTCGCGCGACGGCCGGCCGAGCACGACGTCGAGGTCGTGCGCCGGGACGTCGGTGCGGAACACCCACGGGGGCCCCGCCCGCCCGCCCCCGCCGCCGCCACCGCCCCGCGCGCCGCCGCCCGCGCCCCCGCCGGGCGCATCGGCGGCGCCGGCGGGCGGCGCCGGCCGCGCCCAGAGCAGGACCGCGAGCGCACCCAGCGCCGCGCCGCGCGCGAGGGTGAAGCTCATCGCGGGCCTCCCGCGGCCCGCGCGGGCAGCGACCACGACGCGGTGACGTCACCGTTCTTCGCGCCCGCGCGCTCGCCGTCGGCCGGGAGCACGCCGCGCACGTACTCGACGCGGAGCGCGTCCGGCGCGACGGTGACGCGCAGGTGCCCCGAGTTCGGCTGCACGTCCCCGGAAAGGTAGGCCTCGCGGTTGAACGCCGTGTAGGTGGGGTCGGCGGGGTTGGGCACCGTCTGGTAGACGACGCCGTCGAGCTCCTGGCGCGCGTAGAGGTGGTCGTGCCCCTGGAAGAACACCGACACGCCGTGCTTGACCATCATCGCGTGGACGGGCATCGACCAGCCGGGCCGCTTCTCCGCGAAGAGGTCGCGGCCGCGCTCGTCCTTGCCCCCCCACTCGTACAGCGGCGCCCGCTCGACGCCGCCGCGCCCGGTGCCGAGGACGTGGTGCGAGAACACGAGCTTCCAGCGCGCCTTGCTCTCGGAGAGCGTCTTCTCGAGCCAGCGGTGCTGGGCCTCGCCCAGCGTCACCGCCCAGAGGTCGCGGCCGCGGCCGCCCTCGGGCCCGCCCTTGCGTCCGCCCTTGCCGCCACCACCCGGGTCGGCGTCCACGTGCACCGGCGAGTGCCAGTACGGGTCGAGCACGACGAAGAGCGCGTCGCCCCACGTCCACGCGTAGTAGTCGCGCGGGAGCCCGACGTGCTCGACCTCCTTCGCGTCGCCGGAGTAGAACGCGTCGGGCGCCGGCAGCGGGAAGTGGGCGAGCCGCGCCCGGCCCGCGAGCACCGCGGGGTTGGTCGCCGTGCCGTCGAGGTGCGCGCGGGCGGCCTGCTCGTGGTTGCCGTTGACGAGGTAGAGGGCGGCCGTGCGGCCCACGACGCCGAGGAAGGTGCGCTGGCGCGCGTAGACGGCGTCCACCGCCGCGGCGGTCAGGCCGCCGCGGGCGATGAGGGGGTCGATGCTGAAGTCGTCGCCCATCAGCACGAAGAAGTCGGGCCCGTCGCCCTCGACGTTGCGCAGCGTCTGCACGTACAGCGCGGGGTCGAACATGCGCCCGTCGCGCTCGGGGTGCGAGTCGCCCTGCACGCAGAAGCGGAACGTGGACCCCGGCGCGCGCTGCGTGCGCAGCGTGCCCGGCGCCCCCTCGAGGAACGCGGCCTGCCCCGGCCGGCGCATCCGCAGGCGGTACGTGTACGCGGTGTCGGGGCGCAGCCCGGTGAGCTCGAGCTCGGTCGGGGTCGCCGCGGCGAGCGCGCGGGACGCGGTCCGCCCCGGCTCGCCGCCGCCCGCCTTCGTCCACTCGACGTAGGCCTCGACGTCCACGAGGCTCGAGACGCTCAGCACCGCCGAACGGTCGGTGGGCCGCCCGATCAGCTGGGACAGCGCCGACATCGGGCCGTCCACGACGACGCGCCCGCGGCGCCCGCCGCCGGGCGCGTCCTCGGCGCGCCCGGGCAGCGGCGCGACCGTGAGCGAGAGCAGCGCCGCGGCGAAGACGGCGGCGCGGGGCGGTCGAGCGGGGCGGGGCGTGCTCACTTCGAGGCTCCACGGGCGGGGGCGCGGCCGAACCACGCGTCGGTGGCCGGGACGTCGGGCGTCGCGATCGGGTCGGAGTAGAGGTACGCGCCGGTGACGACGTCGCCCTCGAGGTTGCGCAGGCGCACGAGCTCGCGGCGCTGCGCGTCGGTCAGCGTGCGCGCGACCTCGGCGAACGCCGTCGCGTACCGGCTCGACAGCTCGCCGTCGAGCGCCCCGTAGGCCCGGGCGAGCGCGACGACGCGGTCGTGGTTGTCCGCGTCCTCGCGGAGGAAGCGCCGCAGCTCGGTGCAGCTCGACCGACGGGTCGTGACCACGTCGGCGAGCGTCGCGCGCTGCGTCTCCACCAGCCGCTCGACGACGGGGCGCTGCGCGTCGGTCAGGGTCGCGAGGAACGCGGCGCCCGCGTCGCCCGTGAGCTCGGTGCTGATGTTCGTGCCCGGGTTGCGCAGGGCGGGCGCGTCCTTCATGTAGAACCCGCCGAAGTAGGTGCCGTGCCGCTCGGGGCAGAAGTAGACGTCGGCGTCGAGGTTCCCCGCCCACCAGCTGAACATCTCGCTCGCGTAGGTCATCACCGCGACGTGCTCGCGGTGCGTCATGCGGCGACGGTCCACGACCTCGGGCACCTCCGGCCACGTGCGCGAGTCCCCGAAGACGAGCCGCCCGAGGGCCTCGCGCTGCGCGGCCGTGAGCCCGCGCAGGATCTCGCCCGTCGTCCGGGCCCGGCGCCACGCGAGCTCCCCGTCGAGCGCGTACAGGTCGGCGAAGTACGCCGCGACGACGGCGCGGTCGAGGGCCGGACGGTCCTTGGGCGCGTCGCCCTCGAGGAGCCGGCGGAACGCCCGGATCGGGACGAAGCGGCGGCGGGCGAGCTCCTCGATCGTGGGCGCCTGCTCACGCGCGAGGGCCACGAGGCGGTCCCGCGCGCCGGCGTCGAGCACCGCGAGCAGGTTGTCGGCGATGCGCGGCAGGAACTTCGAGTTGTGGCCCAGCCCGCCGAGGTCCACGTCCCGGAGGTACTGGAAGCCGAAGTAGTCGCAGACCTTGCCCGGCGGGAAGAAGGTGTCGGCGCCGAAGCTGCCCGTGAGGAACGCCAGCCCGTCGAAGGCGATGGTGTGCAGCTGCGCGCGGTCCGAGACCGCCTGCTCGATCGAGTACCCGCCGCCCTTGCCGCCCCGCCCGGGCGCCGACCCGGCGGGCTTGCCGGCGCGGGGCCCGCCCGGTCGCGGGGGGCTGCCGGCCGAGCCGTCGCCCGCGGAGGCGGCCCCGGACCCGACGAGCGGGCACAGCGCCGCCGCGAGCACGAGGCGGCGGACGAGACGGCCGAACATGGGCGGCACCGACCTCCCGGGACAGGGGTGGAACCCGTCGGGCCCCCGTTCGGTCGCGCGGCTCGGGTCGAGGGCGTCGGGGGACGGCTTGGACGTGCGCATGGGGGCGCTCCGGAGCCGCCGCCGAAGCCCCCGACGCGGGGACGTCGCCGACGGCTCGCCTCGCACCCCACCATGGCCCGGCCCGATGAGAGCCCCATGAGAGCGAGGGCCGCCCCGCCCGCGTCCGGGCCCCACCGGGGGCGGCGCGCCCCCCCCGTCGGCGTGCGTCCGACGTGACGACGTAGCACCGGGGTGACGCGGCCGCGGCCCGGAGCGGCGGCGTGCCCGGCGAATGCGCGGCCCGCCGATTGCGGTACGGCGCGCGTGGCACGGTCGATCGCCCTCCTCGTCGCGTGGGTCGCCGTCGTGCTCGTCGCGGGCGTCGAAGCGTCCCTCGCCCGCGCCGACGCGGCCGCCGAGACCGCGGCGCGGCTCGCCTCCCCCGACGCGTCGCGTCGCGCGGACGCGGTGCGTTCGGTGCGCGCGGCGTGGGCGGCGGGCAGCGCGTCGTTCGCGCCCCGGGCCCTGTGCGACGCGCTGCGGGCGGCGCTCGGCGCCGACGACGCCGCCGTGCGCGCGGCCGCCGCGGCGTCGCTGGGCGACCTCGGACTGGGCGGCAAGCGCGCGCTCGACGACGCGCTCGCCGACCCCGCCGCCCCGGTGCGTGCGGCGGCGTGCCGCGCGCTCACGGCGCTCGTCGCGATCCACGAGCCGGACGAGCGCGACCCGATGGCACGGCTGCTCGCGCGGCTCGACGACGGCGACGCGGCGGTCCGCGCGGGCGCCCTCGGGGCCGTGGCCGCGTACGGGCAGGTCGGCGGCGTGGACCCGATCGTCGCCGCACGCGGCGCGGGGCCGCGCATGCTCGCGCTCGCCCGCGACGCCGACGCACGCGTGCGGCGCGAGGCCCTGCGGGCGCTCGCCGACGTGGCCCCGTACGAGCGGATCTGGAGCGAGCCGACGGTGTCGCGCGAGGACGTCGAGCGCGTGCGCCTCGAGGGCCTCGCCGACGCGGCGCCGGCGGTGCGCGCCGAGGCGGCGCAGGGGCTGCTCGGGTCCCCGACCACCGACCCCGCGCGCAGCGCGCGGCTCGTCGAGGTGTTCGACGCCCTGCTCGGAGAGCCCGACGCCGACGTGCGCTGGACCGCCGTCCAAGGCTCGTACGCGCTGACCCACGACGCGGCGCGCCTCGCGCCCGCGGTCGCGCGGATCGTCACCGAGGCCGACGGGCTCCGGCTCGACGCGATCGCGCTGGTGGCGGCGATGGGCCCGGACGCTCGCGCCGCGGTGCCCGCGCTCGTGGCGGTGCTGGGCGAGGGGAAGAGCAGCCTCTGGCCGGGCGCGGGCGGATGGGCGGTCGAGGCGCTCTACGACGTCGGCCCCGACGCCGAGGCGACGCTGCCGCTGCTCGCGGACGCGCTGCGCTCGCCGGACGCGTGGCGGCGCGAGGACGCGGCGGCGGCGGTGGCGACCCTGCACGGCGCGCCGCGACGCCGCGTGGACGTCGTGTACGCCGCGCTCTCGCGGGAAGCCGCCGCGTCGGTGCGCGCGGCGCTGCTCCGGACGGCGGCGGCCGTCGCCCCGCAGGACCCGCGGCTGGCGCGCGCCGTGCGCGCCGCGCTGTGCGAGCGGGGCCCCGAGCCGTGGGCGGCGTGGGCCGCGATCGAGCAGGCGCCGGCCGCGTGGCGACGCGAGCACGGCAAGGCCCTGCGCCCCGCGCTGCAGCGCGCGTGCGCGTCGGACGACGCGCAGGCCGCGGCGGCGGCGCGCCGCGCGCTCGCCGCGCTCGACGGGTCGCCGCCCCCGCGGCACGAGCGGCGGGCGGAGTCCACCCCCTCGCCGGTGCCCGACCCGACGATCCCCGCGGCCGAGCAGGTGGCGCGGTGGACCGAGGCCGCCGAGCGGGGCCACGGCTGGACGACGGGCCCCGTGTCGAACCCGTTCCGCTCGCCCTTCCGTCTCGACCTCGGTCTGACGAGGGAGGCCCTCGACGCGCTGGCCCGCCTAGGCCCGTGGGCGCAGGACGCGTTGCCGACGCTGCGCCGCCTGCGCGCCGACACGCGGCTCACCGACGACGTGGACGCGGCGATCGCGCGCATCGAGCGCTGACGCGCGGCCGGTGCGCGCACTCGCGGGTACGCTGTCGGGACGGCGCGAGAACGTGTCGCGCGCGGGCTCGCAGCGGAGGTCCACCGTGGGACGGCGTCGCACGCTCGCGCTCGGGGTCGTCGCACTCGCCGCGGCCGGCGCGGCGCTCGTCGCGTCCTTGCGCACGCCGCGCCCCGACCTGCCGAGCGCGTCGCTCGAGCGAGCCCCCGACGCCCACGCACCCGCGCCCTCGTCGGGCGTGGCGCTCGGGCGACCGCGGGCTCCCGCACGCGCGACCGCCGCGACGCCGACGCCGACCGTCCCGGCGTCGCCCGACGGGACGGCCCTGCTCGCGGACGCGTGGGTCCCGCGCGTCGAGGTGCGCCCACCGCAGGTGCGGCTGCGTGCGCGGCTCGACGCCGGCTTCGACGCGACGCTGCTCGACTGCCGCGACCACGTCGCCCACGTGCAGGGCCCGTCGTCCGCGCCGCGCGACGCGGAGGGCGTAATCTCGTTCGACGTCGTGGGCGCGCCGGGGCCCGCGCTCCTCGTGGTGGTCGCGCGGTCGGCGACCGAGGTGCGCCTCGGCCTGCGCGAGGTGGACGTCCCCGTCGAGGGGACGCTCGACGCCGGCGAGGTCGTCCCCGGCGGCGAACCGACGGTCCACGTCCTCGTGCGCAGCGAGGCCGCCGTCGCCGACGGCACGATGGCGTCGCTGCTGCTCGTGGGCACCGTTGCGGAAGGCAAGGTGCTCCAGGTGCGCGCCGAGGTCCCCCTCGGCCGCCCCGTCGCCGTCCGCGGCGTCCCCGCGGTCGAGCTCGCGCTCGTGGCGTCGATGGACGCGAGGCGCCCCGAGGGGCCGATGCGCCCCGCGGTGGGGACCTGGGCGCCCTCCGACGGCGCGCGACGGGTGGAGCTCGTCCTCGCGCCCGACCGGCGAGGGCCTCCGCCGCCGGCGGCCGCGCTGTCGCTCTCGCTCCCGCCGCACCCCACGTCGGACGGAGCCGCGCTGCGCGTGCACACGGTCGTCCTCGACGGTCCACGCGTCACGCTCGCGGGCGGGCTCGGGACCGTGGGCCGGACCGCGACCGCGACGTCGGTGGAGGTCCCGGGCGGGCGCCTCGACGCGGAGGTGCTCGCGCTCGCCGACGGATGGGTGGCGGGCCCGCGGCGCGTGGTGCTGACCGCGGGCCCCGTGGCGGCGACGCTGGACGGATGGCGACGCGCGACGACGGTGCGCGTGCGCACGGCCGAGGCCGGGCGCGCGCCGTCCTCGTGGGCCCCGCGCGTCCGCGTGGACGTGCGGCGCGGCGCGGCGGCGCCCGACACCGAGCCGCCCTACGCGAGCGCGGACGCCGACGCCGACGGGGTCGCCACGCTCACCGTGCTCCCGGGCGAGGCGTGCCGGGTCGTCGCGTGGCAGCCCTCGACGTTCGTGAGCGGGCGCATCCCGCGGGCCGAGCGCGCGGTGCCCGCCGACGAAGCCGGCCCGGGCGCGACGCTCGACCTCTTGCTCGTGCCGCGCTGAGGCCGCCAGCGGGCGCCCGGTAGGCTCGCGGGATGCCGCTCTTCCGCCGCCGCCTCCCGTCCCCCGCCCGCGTCGCGCGCCCGGAGCGACCGCCCACCGCGCGCGAACGCCGGGCCATCGACGCCTACCACCGCTGGTACTACGACACGGAGGTCTGGAAGCGCACGACGTGGCGCGGCGTGATGGTGCAGAAGTGGGTCGGCGACCTGTGGTCGTACGCGGAGATCCTCCACGCGCTGCGGCCGACGCTGGTCGTCGAGGTCGGGACCTCGTTCGGCGGCAGCGCGCTCTGGTTCGCCGACACGATGAGCGCCGTGGCGCCGCCGGCGCGCGTGCTCACGGTGGACGTGGACGGCGAGCGGTGCGCCGCGGTCGTGCGCGACGACCCTCGCATCGAGCGGCTCGTCGCGTCCTCGCTCGACCCCGCGGTCGCTTCCCGCGTGCGGGCCCTGCGTGCGCAGCGGCCGGGCCCCGTCTTCCTCATCCTCGACGGCAACCACGCCGCCGACCACGTGCTCGCGGAGATGGAGGCGTTCCGCGACGTGCTCGTGCGCGGCGACGTGCTCGTCGTCGAGGACGGCAACGTGAACGGGCACCCCGTGCTCCCCGAGCATGGCCCCGGTCCGCTCGAGGCGGTGCGCGCCTACGTCGCGCGCCGCCCCGACGACTACGAACGCGACCTCGCCCACGAGGCGCGCTTCGGCCTCACGTTCGCGCCCGAGGGCTTCCTCGTCCGCCGCTGAGGCGCGCCCGCGCCGTCACTTCTCGTTGTTGCGCGCGTGCTTCGCCTCCGGCTGCACGCACTTCCAGACCCCCGTGTCGGTGCGGTAGTAGTGCACCTTCCAGCGGATGGGGTCGGTGCGCTCCGAGCCGTCCTTGCCCTCCGACGTGAGCTTGCCCTCGACCTCGACCGGGAAGGACCTCAGCTTCTGGCCGTCCACGTCGAGATCCTCGACGGCGAGGTAGGTGAGCTTGGTCATCTCGACGGAGTACCGCACGGCCGTCGGCACGGGCGGCGTGCCCTCCTTGCCGCCCTTGCCGTACTCGAGGAGGAGCTCGCCGGCGAGGTCCTGGATCGAGTCGCGGAAGACCTTGCGCACGACGATCTCGGGCGGGGCGTCCGGGTCCTTGTCGGCGGCGAGCAGCCGCGGCGGCGCGTCGTCCTCGCCCTCGTCCTCGTCCTTGTCGCCGGGCGCGCGCACCGCGCCCGAACCGTCCACGTCGAACCCCTTCGGCCAGCGCGTGCGGCGGTCGTAGACCGCGCCGCGGAAGTCGCACGTCGCGAAGTACGACGAGCCCGGCCCGGCGAGGTGCGCGCCGCGCAGGTCCGCCTTGCGGAAGTCGCAGCGCGTGACGGTCACGTGCAGCCCACCCTTGAGGTTGCGCAGGTTCGCCCCGCGGAAGCTGGTGTCCGTGAGCCCCCAGAGCACGGAGAGATCCTGGCCCTCGAGGTTCGCGCCGACGAGCTTGGTCTGGCCGAAGTGCGCGTCCTTGAGGTTGGCCTCCCGCAGGTCGGCGCCCGAGAGGTCGGTGCCGTAGCAGCGGGCGCCCCACAGGTCGGCCTTGCGCAGGTTGGCGCGGCGCAGGGACGCCTCGTCGAGCCGCGTGGAGGACAGGATCGCGCCCTCGAGGTTGACGTCGTCGAGCGTCTCGCCGCGCAGGTCGCGGCCGCGCCAGTCCTGGCCCGAGGCGTCGCGCCCCGTGCCGACCGCCGGCGCCGCGGGAGCGTCGCCGCCCCCCTGCAAGAGGCCGCCGCCCAACCCTCCGCCGAGCCCGCCGCCGGTGCCGCCACCGGGCGCGACGGCGGGCGGCGTGCCGGGGGCGGGCGTCTCGGGCTTCGGGGTGGGCTTGGGCGCGTCGGCCGCGGCCTTGACGGCCCCCACCGCCGCCGGGTCCACGCCCGCCGGGAAGCGCGTCCCGTCGTCGTAGACGGCGCCCTTCCAGCGCGTCGGGGAGCGCTCGGGCGACCAGTTCTGCGCGTCGCGCAGCTTCACGCCGCGCAGGTCCGCGCCCGAGAAGTCGCAGCCGGTGATCTCGGTCATGCCCTTGGCGCCGCGCAGGTTGGCCTGCACGAACTTGCTGCCGCGGAACACCGAGTAGCCCGACAGGTCGGAGCCCGCGAGGTTCGCCTTGGTGAAGTCGGTCTCGCGCGCCATCGTCGTCGCGAACTTCGCGTCGGTGAAGTCCGCCCCGGTGCAGTCGGCGGAGTCGAGCGTCGCCTGGGTCAGGTCGGCCTCGCGGAAGCTCGCGCCGGCGAGCTTGGCGCCCGTGAGGTCCGCGCCGGTCAGGTCGGCGCCGTCGAACTTGGCCCCGACGAGGTCCGCCCCGCGGAACGAGCGCTTGACGAGCTTCTGGCCGGAGTAGTCCTCGCCCGCCGCCGCGGGGCGCGCCCCGAGCGCGAGGAGCAGCGCCGCCAGCACCCACCCCGTCGTCGGCTTCCGCATCGTCGTGCCTCCCGACCGCCGCAGCGGCCCCGCCGCCTTCACTTCGTCTCCGCGATCCGCGCGAGCGAGAAGGACGCGAAGCCCTCCCCGTCGGCGCCGTACTTGCCGACCAGCCGCCCGTCCTTGACCTTCGCAGACCCGCGCCCGGGCGAGAGCGCGGTCGCCGCGCCCCCCGCCCCGAGCGCGACCCGCCGCGTGCCCTGGAAGACGAGCTGGCCGTCCTGGTCCTCCGCGGTCGCGTCCTCCTGCACGGTGGCCGAGCCGTCCTCGGGGACGAAGGTCGCCGACAGGCGGAACTTGCCGTCGCGCAGGGTCATCACGACGAGCGTCATCCGACAGGGCTTGAGGTCGGCGCCACCGAAACGCGCCTTCGCCGTGCCCTCCCAGTTCCCGCCGAAGCCCGACGGGTCCGACCGCGCGGGGCCCGCGCCCAGCGCGGGCAGCGTCATGCCGGGCAGGCCCTGCTCGGTGACGCCCCACCGCTCGAGCGAGTCGTCGGGAAGGGGAGGCAGCTCGGGCGGGTTCACGCCGCGCATCCACATCCCCTGCACGTCCACCTCGAGGAACGTGTCGTCGGCGCGGTGGCGCTTCTCGGTCGCGCTGGCGAACTCGACCGCCTTGTCGAAGCCGGCACGCTCCATCCCGACGCCGTGCAGCCCACCCCGGATGCTCGTGGACTCGAGGGGCACGCGTCGCGACTTGACGTCGTTGCCCTTGCCCTCGGAGAGCTGGAAGATCGGGAAGCAGTGGCCGGTCACGATCGCGAGCTTCGAGTCGATGCCGAGCTGGTGGCCGACGGCGGCGAGGAAGATCGCGAGCTCGATGCACGTCCCCGACTTGTCGCGCAGCACGTCGCGGGGGAACTTGACGTTCTGCACGCTGAGCATGCCGAACGACCCGCCGTCGGGCACCGCCTCGCCGGCCCCCACGGACGACTTGTAGACGAAGTCGTTGAGCAGCATCAGCTCGTAGGCGGCACGGAGCGTCTCGACGCCGGCCTCGATGCCCTGGATCGCGGCGTGGCCGCGTGCGCGTCGCGACACCAGCGCGGCGAACTGCTTGATGACGGGGTCGTCGCGCGAGACCCACGCGGCCAGCAGCGGCGCGTTGGAGGTCTGCCCGTGGAACCCCTCGGCCCTCGGGTCGTCGCTGAACACGAACTCGCGCCCACCGAGGAAGATGACCTTCGTCTCCGCGGAGCCCGTGGCCCCCGACGCACGTCGCCACTCGAGCCGGACCGCGACCGGCGTGCTCGACTGCAGCTGCGCGAGCCTCGCGTCGAGCACGGGATGCCAAGGCACCGTGACCCGCGCGCCCGGCGGGCAGGGGCGGACCGCCGTCCACGGCGACCACTCGGCGTACCCGTCGCACCGCATGCGCAGCTCGAGGTCGGACACGGTCGCGCCCGAGCGGTTCACGACGACCGCGGTGGCGAGCGCCCGATCGGGGAAGCGTTCGGCGTCGGCGAAGAGCTTGTACAGCGCCGACATCGCGCGCGCGGGCGCCACGAGGCCCACGACGAGCCCGTCGTCGGCGGCACGCGCCGCCCGCGGCGGCGCGACCGCCCCCACCGCCGCCAGCGCGACGGCCACGAGGACGGCCGTCCGCAGGAACCGTCCGCACGCCGCTCCGCCACGCCGCATCGAAGCCTCCCTCGCCGCCCCGAGGGGCGGGTGCTTCTACCGAGGGCCGCTCCGGGGGTCAACCACTCCGCCGCTCCGTCGTCGGGCCGGCCCCGAGTGATGGAATCCGCCCCCGTGGCGAGTCCATCCTGATGGATGATGTACATTACCATAGCAAAGCACTCGATATTATGCAATTTCTCGTTTCACCATAATATAGAGAGAGCATCGTGCTGCCGTCCGACTTCACCAAAGACTCCCCCGGGACTCTCGTGGCCACGGAGTGGGGCGTCCACGCCTTCCTTCCCCACCGCTTGCCGCCGCCGATCGAGCTCACGGACGCCTTGTGGCGAGCCGAAGTGGCGGCCCGGGTGGCGATCGGCAAGCTCGAGGTCGTCCTCTCGAGCGCGGGCCTCGACCCGTTCATGGTGACGTACGCGCTGATCGAACGAGAGGCCTACTGCACGAGCCGCATGGAGGGGACGTTCACGACCCCCACGGACCTCGCGCTGTTCGCGCTCGACGCGACGGGAGAGGGCGGCGATCGCGAGAGGGTCACGACGAAGGAGGTGATCAACTACCGGACTGCGGTGCTTCAGAGCATCGAGCAGCTCAAGGTCGCCCCGGTCGTCACGCACGCGCTCGTCCGCGGGGCGCACAGGACGCTGCTCGACGGGACGCGCGGGAAGGACCGGCACCCGGGCGAGTACCGCGCTCGACAGAACTGGATCGGCCGGACGCACCGCATCGAGGAGGCGCGGTTCGTGCCCCCGCCGCCGCAGGAGGTGAAGCCGGCGATGGACGACCTGCTCGCGTTCGCCTCGACGGCGATGCGCGCGGACGCGCCCTCGTTCCCGGCTCCGCTGGTCGGCCTCGCCGTCGCTCACTACCAATTCGAGACGATCCACCCGTTCGAGGACGGCAACGGCCGGATCGGCCGTCTGCTGGTTCCTCTGCTGCTCGTCGCCAACGGCTATCTGAAGGAGCCGCTGCTGCACGTGAGCGCGACCATCGAGAAGGCGCGCGATCGCTACGCGGACCTGCTGCTGGGCGTGAGTCAGCGAGGGGCGTGGACCGAGTGGATCGATTACTTCCTTCGCACGCTGATCGCGTCGTGCGAGGACACGATGACCCTCGTGGGGAAGCTGCGCGACCTTCATGCCGAGTACCGGAAGCGGTTGACGAGCGGCAAGCGCTCGGTCGCGCCGTTCCGCCTGCTGGAGTCGCTGTTCAAGAGCCCCGGGACCACGATCGCCACCGCGGCGAAGATCATGGGCCTCCAGTTCGCGCAGGCGTCGGTCCACGTCGAGACGCTCGTGAGCGCCGGGATCCTCCAAGAGACCACCGGTCGAGCGAAGAACCGGAGGTACGTGGCCCCCGGCATCCTGGACGTGATCTTCGGGGGCTAGCCCGCCCCCGACCCCGGCAGGGACTCGGGCGCGGCGGCGGCGGACGGTACCGTCTGCGGGATGAACGCCTGCCCCTGCGGATCCGGGAAGGACCTCGACGCCTGCTGCGGCCCCGTGCTCGCCGGCGCGCCCGCGCCGACGGCCGAGGCGCTCATGCGCTCGCGCTACACGGCCTACACCAAGGGGGCCGTGGACCACATCCTCTCGACCTACACGCCCAAGGCCGCGGCGAGCGTGGACCGCGCCTCGACGGAGAAGTGGTCGAAGGAGTCCACCTGGCTCGGGCTCTCCATCGTCGCCACCGACCGCGGCGGACCCGAGGACGACGAGGGCACGGTCGAGTTCATCGCCCGCTTCCGCGAGGGCCCGGCGGGCCAGGAGCAGGCGCACCACGAGAAGGCGCGCTTCGTCCGCGGCGGCCGCGACCGCCGCTGGCTCTACGCCGACGGCAAGATGGTCGGCCCGCCGCCGGCGCGACGCGAGGATCGCCCCGGCCGCAACGACCCTTGCCACTGCGGCAGCGGCAAGAAGTTCAAGAAGTGCCACGGCGCGGCGAGCGCGTAGCGCCGCTCCGCGGCTCGACCGGACGCGCTCGCCGGTGCCGACGCGTCGCCGATCGGTCGTCGGGAGAGGGTCGGGGCCCGGGGCGACGGCCGCGCGCGCTCACCAGAGCAACGCGAACGTGCCGCCCGTGGCGAGCCCCATCAGCACGCCGTCGAGCACGTGGTTGAGCATGTACGTGCGCGAGCGCCCGAACCAGATCGCGTTCGGCAGGAATGCGAAGCTGTAGGCGAGCACGCCGGCCGTGCCCGTCACGCGGAAGACGTGACCGGCGCCGGCCGCCGCGCTGAGCGTCGTCGCCGCGAGGTAGCCCACGATGACGCTGACGGCGAGGTAGACGCCGAACGTCTGGAGCATCGATCGCCCCATCCGCATGGGCCCCATCACGACGAGCCAGCCGGTCGGGCCCTCCATCCAGCGCTTGGTGAACTCGGGGTCCTTGCACTCCTTGCGCGTGGCGTAGGGGAACGCGTACGCGCCGGGCGCCACCCGACCGGCCTTGAGGACCGCCGTGAGCCCCGGCTCGTCGGGGAGCTTGCCTTGGTCCTTCGCGTGGTGCGGCAGCACCATCCAGCAGATCGCCGACACGATCCAGACGGCGACGGCGGAGACCAGGATCGGCAGCCACAGCGCGCACAGGTCCACGGGAGTCCCTCCGAAGGAGCGCGGGAGCCTACGCGGGAGGGCGCGGCGTCCGCCACCACCGCGGGGGCGGATGGCGGGGAGTGCGTCTCGAGACGACGGCCCGCTCCCCGCCTCGGCGGGCTGGACGGGTCGGGGGGAGCCGCGCCGCGCGTCGCCCCGGGGCCCGCGCCGTCAGAGGTTCGCAAGGTCGCGGGGGCACACTGGCAGGCGTCTCCCGCGAGGCCCCTCCATGCGCCGCACGCCCTGGCTCGCCGCGACCACGCTCGCGCTCCTCGCCGCCGTCGCCTTCGGCGACCCGCCCGCCCCCGAGGGCAACCCGCCGGGAGGCCCGCCGCCGCAGGGCGGCCGCCCTCCGCAGGGAGCGCCGCCGTCGAAGGGCGGACGCCCGCCCCGCGGCGAGCCCATGGGCGGCCCCTGGGTGCACCGCGTGCTGTCGGCGACGAGCACCGACGGGCTCACCTTCACCCGCGACGAGGGCGTGCGGTGGGCGCACGCGTCCGTGCCGTGCGTCGTCGCCGACGGCGACCGCCTGCTGCTCTACGCCGTGGACGCGGACCGCGGACCGGGCCAGCCCGAGTCCGCCAACGTCTCGGTCTCGACCGACGGCCTGCGCTTCGAGAAGCAGACGCTGGTCGTCGAGGGCATGACGAGCCGCAAGGCCCTCGACCCCTGCGTCGTGCGCGACCCCGCCGGCGGCTTCCGCCTCTACTACCTCGGCGCCGACGCCGACGGCGACCCCGCGCGCGCCGCCGGCGACCACGCCATCCACGTCGCGCGCTCCGAGGACGGCGTGCGCTTCCGCGAGGTGGGCGTCGCGCTCGCGCGCCCCGCCCTCGTGGACCCCGACGTCTTCTTCTTCGGCGGGACCTGGTTCTGCCACGTGTTCGGGCGCGGGCGCACCGAGCTCGCGACGTCGAAGGACGGCCTCACCTTCGCCTACGAGCGTGACCTCGACCTCGACGGCCTCGGCACCGTCGCGCCCGTCCTGCTCGACGACGGGCGCCTGCGGCTCTACGCGTTCGAGCAGCGCAAGCCCGCGGGCAACGCGTTCGTCAGCTTCGTCTCGACCGACGGCCGCACGTGGACGCGCGAGGAAGGCGTGCGCCTGCAGGGCGCCGACGACGAGCAGGTCACCGACCCGTACGTCGTGCGATGGAAGGGCGGCTGGCGCATGTACTTCAAGAGCGAGCCCCGCCGTCGCGGCGAGGGCCCGCCGCCGCAGGGCGGGCCGGACGAGCGCGCGGCGCGCGGCCCCCGCGGCGGCCCCCGCGGCCCCGGCGGCGACGCGCCGCCCTTCGACGGGCAGGGACGCCCCAACCGCCGGCGGTCGGGCCCGTGGGACCACGACGTGCTCGTGGCGAAGGTGGCGCGCGACGGGGCGACCACGCCCAAGGCGACGTTTCCGCGCGCAGGCGTGCCCACGCTCGCCCGCCTCGCCGACGGCCGCCTGCTCGCGGCCACGCAGCACTTCCCGGCCGACGACGACGCGGCCTTCGACAAGGTCGCGGTCCGCACGTCCTCCGACGACGGCGCGACGTGGAGCGCGCCCGAGGTGATCCGCGTCGAGGGGCTCCCCGAGGGCCTGCGCTTCCCCTTCGACCCGACGCTCGTCCCTCTGCCCGACGGGCGCGTGCGGCTCTACTTCACGGCGAACCTCCGGCGGGGCGAGCCCGGGGGCAAGCCGCCCACGCCGTCGATCGGGTCGGCCGTCTCGAAGGACGGGACGACGTTCGTCTACGAACCCGGCGCACGCTTCGCCGTCGAGGGCCGCCCGGTGATCGACTGCGCGGTCGTCCTGCACCGCGGCGTGTTCCACCTCTTCGCGCCCGACAACGGGACGGGCGGGCCGCCGCGCCAGGACGCGCCGTCGTCGCAGCGCCCGCGGTCGGGCGTGGGCTACCACGCCACGAGCAAGGACGGGCTCGTCTTCGAGCGTCAGCCCGACGTGACCATGGACGGACCCCTGCGCTGGCTGGGCAACGCGCAGTCCGACGGCGACACGATCACCTTCCTCGGCACCGCCGACGGCGGCCTCTGGTCGGCGTCGAGCGCGGACGGGACGACGTGGACCTCGCCCACGCGCTGGACCACGGTCGCGGGCGCCGACCCGGGCTTCGTGCGTCTCTCCGACGGCGCGTGGCTCGTCGTCTTCACCGGCCCGCCGCGTGAGGACGCCCGTCGTCGCGGCGACGGGCCGCCCGAGACGGGGCGCTTCCCGCCGGGCCCGCCGCGCGAGGGCGACGGCCGGGGCGAGCCGCGCCCGCCGGGCCCGCCCGACGGCGAGGGCGACGACCCCGACGCGCCGCGCCCGCCGCGACAGGACGGGCCGCCGCGCGGCCCGCGCCCCGACGGGCCTCCGCCCGAGGAGCCCGACGAGCCCGACCCGCCGACCGACGGACGCTGACCCCGTCCCCGACGCGGGGCCCGGGGCGACGCGCGCGCGCCGCCCCACCCGCGTCCCGGAGGCGCCCCGATGCGCATCGCTCCCGCCCTGCTCCGGCTCGCCTGCGTCGTGACCGCCTCCGGGACCGCGCGCGTCGTCGCCGCGGGCCCCGCGCCGACGACGACGGCCGACCGCCCCTACGTCGTCGTGGACACGGGGCAGCGGCACGTCTTCGACACGACGCGCGCGCTGACGGTGGCCCCCGCCGCGGGCTCGCCGCTCGCCGGGCAGGACGGCGGCTACGACGGGCCGCAGCCGTCGTACCGCGACCTCGGCGACGGCACGGTGCTCGACGTCGTCACGGGGCTCGTGTGGCAGAAGGCGCCCGAGCTCGACCGGCTGCCGACCTTCCCCGAGGCGCTCGCCGGCGCGAAGACGCTGCGGCTCGCCGGCCACGACGACTGGCGCCTGCCGACGATCAAGGAGCTCTACTCGCTGATGCTCTTCGAGGGCGACAGCCGGGCGCGCACGCCGCGGCCCTACCTCGACGCGCGCGTGTTCGGGTTCCGCTTCGGCGACCCGGCGCGCGGCGAGCGCACGATCGACGCGCAGTACTGGTCGAGCACCGAGTACCTCGGCACGACGATGCGCGGGGCCGCCACGGTGTTCGGCGTGAACTTCGCCGACGGCCGCATCAAGGGCTACCCGCGCGACGTCGGGCCCGACGGCCGCCCCGCGCGCCACTTCGCGCGCTACGTGCGCGGCAACCCGGCGTACGGGCGCAACGACTTCCACGACGAGGGCGACGGCACCGTGCTGGACCGCGCCACCGGCCTCGTGTGGTCGAAGGCCGACAGCGGCAAGCCGCTCGACTGGGCGGGCGCGCTCGCGTGGGCCGAGGGGCTCGTGCTCGCCGGCCACGACGACTGGCGCGTGCCCCACGCGAAGGAGCTGCAGAGCCTCGTGGACTACGGCCGCGCGCCCGACGCGACCGACCCCGCGCGCCGCGGCCCCGCGATCGACCCGGTCTTCACGGTGACCGACCCCGACGCGTGGGGCTGGTCGAGCACGACGCACCTCGAGGGGCCGGGCGGGCCCGGCTCGGCGGTCTACCTCGCGTTCGGCCGCGCCACGGGGCTGATGCCCGGGCCGCGCGGGCTGCGGCGGGTGGACGTGCACGGGGCGGGCGCGCAGCGCAGCGACCCCAAGCAGGGGGACCCGACGTCGGCGCGGTGGGCGAGCGGGATGGGGCCGCAGGGCGACGAGATCCGCATCCTCCTCTACGCGCGCGCGGTGCGCGACCTCGTGCCGGGCACGACGAAGCGCGCGACGCCCGACCTCTCGCCGCTGCCTCCGTCGCGGCACGGCGGCCCCGAGGGCGGGCCGCCGCCGGGCCCGCCCCAAGGGCCGCCGCCGGGCGGACGCTGACGGACCGGCCGCGCGGGCGGATTCGCTCGGCGCCGCGGCGTGGGGGCGCGTACGCTCCCGCGCCGTGAAGAAGCTCCTCCGAGGCATCGCCGAGTTCCGCCGCACGCGGCGCGCCGAGTACGCGGCGACGTTCGCGCAGCTCGCGCTCGGCCAGCAGCCCGACGCGCTGATGATCGCGTGCTCGGACAGCCGCGTCGCACCCAACGTGTTCGCCTCGACGGAGCCGGGCGACGTCTTCGTCGTGCGCAACGTCGGCAACCTCGTGCCGCCGTTCGCCTCCGCCGACGTGCGGGCCGCCCACTCGGTCCCGGCCGCCATCGAGTTCGCGCTCGCCGCGCTCCCGATCCGCGACGTGGTCGTGTGCGGCCACTCCGAGTGCGGCGCGATGCGGGCGATCCACGACGACGTCCTGCCGCCCGACGCCCCCCACCTCGACGCGTGGCTCGCGCACGGTCGCGAGGTGCGCGAGGGGCTCGGCCCGCCCCCGCCGGGCCTCGCGTCGCACAACCACCTCTCGCAGCGGAGCGCCCTGCGCCAGCTCGACCACCTGCGCACCTACCCGGCGGTGCGTGCCGCCGAGGCGGCCGGCCGGCTGCGGCTGCGCGCGTGGTGGTTCGACATCGCCGGCGCCGAGGTGCTCGACTACGAGCCGTCGCTCGACCGCTTCGTCCCGCTCGACGAGGCGCGCGTCGAGCGCCTCCTCGCCGAGCGCCGCTGACGCGTACCGAGCCGCGTACCTTTTCACCACGCCCCCCCCGTCCGCGCGCCGCGACCGCCCTTCCTGCCGCGACGACGCGCGTACCGTGGTACGGAGACGCGTACCTTTCCACCACGTCCGGCCCATCGTGCGGCGCCCCAAGCCCGTCGATCGCCTTGGTGAAGTCGTACGCGTCTCCGTACCCCTCACGCGAGATCGTCGTCCCAGGCGCCGAGGCGCTCCGTCGTCCCGTCGAGCTCGACGTAGAGGTCCTCGTCGGGGTCGGCGTCGGGCCAGTCGGGGCCCGGCTCGCAGCGCACCACGCAACGCAGCCCCCTCGCCGCGGCGCGCGCGCACGCGAGGTCGTTCGGCCACAGCGAGGTCCCCCACGGGACCCAGAGGCCGTCGAAGGGCCCGTCCTCCATCCGCAGCGTCAGGACCACCGGCCCGCGGTCGGTGACGAGGCCCTTCACGCCGTCGCGCTCCCAGTCCACGCGCGCCGCGCCGGCGACCGAGGTCAGCCACGCGAGGAGGCGGTCCTCGGGACAACCGCGCAGGAAGATCTCGACGGGGGCGGGCTTGCTCACGGTCGGGGCTCCGGCCCGCCACGCTACCGCCGCGCGCCGCCCCCGTCGCGGTCCTCGACGTCCGCCGCCGTCGGACCCCGCGCGACCGCGTCCACGCGACGGCCCAGCACGCGCTCGACGGCCCCGACGTAGCCGCGCTCGTCGGCGGGCACCTCGTCGAGCACGGGCGCGCAGCGCGCGAGGAGGCCCGCGAGCCGGGCCTGGCGCTCGAGCGAGGGCGCCGTCGCCGCGACGAGGTCGGCGCGCCCCGCGGCGTCGCGACGCACGAGGTCGGCGGGCGCGTCGTCGGGGAGCTCGTACGACGCGGCGACCCGCCACGACGACCGACGGGCGAGCGCGTCCACGTGGGTGAGGAGCAGCGCGTCCACGCCGCCCACGACCGCGAGCGCGTAGCGCGAGAGCACGCCGTCGAACCACCCGTGCCGCACCGAGCCCTGCCACGCGTTCGTCGCGTTGTGCTCGACCACCGCCGCGGAGACGGCGGGATGCGCGGTCGGGAACGGACCGGGCCCGTGGCGCACGCCGTGCGCGCGCAGCACCCCGAGCACCTCCGGCGCCGCGTCGGGGGCGAGCTCGGAGAGGACGCGCCGGGCGGCGGCGGGCGTGCAGTCCGACCAGGTCGTGTGCGGGTGGAAGCCGTGCGTCTCGTCGAGCAGGACGCCCTGCGCGCCCTCGAGCACGAGCACGGGCTCGGCGCGGAGCGCCGCGACGATCGCCGGCGGCGAGGCCACGCACCGCGCGACCCCGCAGGCCCACGCGACCCACGCCGTCGGGAGCGTCGGGTCGTCGAAGACCGCGCGCTCGGCCTCGACGTCGGACGTCGCGGGCAGCGCGAGGCCGTCGAGGCTCGCGCGCACGCGGTCGCGGACCCGCCGCGCACGCGACGCGAGCGCCGCCCGGTCGCGCAGGTCGCCGGCGACCACGACGTCGTCGCGGTGCGCGAGCGCGTCGGCCACCGCCTCGCCCACGCCCACGCCGCACGAGCCGTGGCGCGCGTCGCCGCGGGCGAGCTCGCGCAGCCGGTTCGCGGCCTGGTGCCAGGGCGTCACGAGCCGCGCGCGCTCGTCGACGAGCACGCGCGCGAGCGGGTCGGGGACGCCGCGCCGCGCGAGCGCGTCGGCCTCGTGGCGCAGCGAGGTCGGGTGCACGACGACGGGCGCGGCGAGCACCGTGCGGACACCGGGCACGAACGAGCCCGCGCCGAGCTGCGAGAACGTGTGGTGGCGCCCGTCGGGCGCGACGACGTTGTGGCCGGCCTGCGCCCCGCCGTTCCAGCGCACGACGACCCGCGCGCCGTGGCGGCGCACGAGCGCGTCGGTGGCGAGGCCCTTGCCCGCGTCGCCGAAGCCGAGGTCGACGACGACGACGGCCCGCGGGCGGGCCGGGCCCGTCACGACGAGAAGAGCCGCTTGATCGCCGAGACGATCCCGCCCTTGCCCGACGTCCCGGGCGCGACGCCCGACACCGGCGGCGTCGTCGGCGCGTTGCCCGCCGAGGGCGCGAGCGGGGCGAGCGCGCGGAGCGTGCGGCGGACGCGCTCGCGGTCGGCGCCCGCGGTCTCGAGCGCCGCGCCGAGGGCGTCGAGGCCCGGGACGAGGCGCTCGCTCAGCGCGATCGCGCCCGCCGCGACGTGGCAGACGTCCTGCGGCTGCTCGAGGCAGAGGACGTGGTCGCCGAGCAGCTCGCGCCAGCGGGCCTCGCAGGTGCGGCGGCGACCCGGGTCGGGGATCACGAAGAACGGCACGAACGACTTCGACAGCTCCGCGACGACCTCCTCGACCTTGACGTCGGCGTCGAGCCGGTCGCCGACGACGGTCTCGACGACGTGGCGCGAGAGCGTCGGGTACGGGTTCTCGTCGCCGGTCATGAAGAGGTAGCCGCGGCGGTTGCGGCGCTCCTTGCAGTCCATCGCGGTGTGCAGGGCGAGGAAGTAGAGCGCGAGCTCGTAGGACTCCTGCACGCCGGGGCCGCCGCCGCCCTCGAGGTAGCTCCACGTCAGCCACTGGTCCATCAGCTCGGCGGTGGTCTCGAACTGGCCGACCTGGAGCGGCGCGCGGTCGCAGGTCGCGTCACCCACCGCGCAGAACAGCACCTGCGGGTCCTTCACGCCGCACTGGCCCAGCACCTTCATGAAGTGCGGCAGCTCCTGCGTGGCGAGCGCCTGCGGGATGGCGCCCATCGACCCGGTGACGTCGAGGGCGAACACGATGCCGAGCGAGGCCGGGTGGTCGGCGCTGTCGCGGCTCTCGCGCACCTTGACGCCCTTGGGGTTCATGAGCGGGTGGCACTCCCGCTGCTTGAACACCTGCGCCGGCGACGCGGCCGACCGCGCCCGCGTCAAAGCCTCGTGCGCCTCGTGGCTGTAGGAACCGTAGCCCATGGTCGCTCCTGTCAGACGGTCGCGGGCGGGTCGCCCGGGAACACGATCGGGTGGAAGCTCGGCGCGCCGAAGGCCTGCGCCCCGGCCGCGCCCACGCGCTCGCGCAGCGCCAGCGCGTCGTCGCCCGCGCGCCCCGCCGCCGCCTCCTCGAGCAGCGACGCCAGCGGCGCGGGCACGCGGGCCGGAGGCCGCCCCGTCGCGTCGGCACCGAGCGCCCACGCGACGGTGCGCGCCGCGGCGACGAGGTCGCCCGCGCGCGCGAGCCGCGCCGACCGCAGCGTCTCGGGCGCGTAGAGCGCCTCGTGGCGCGTCAGCACCGCGGCGAGCGGCGCGCCGGGCGCCCCGGCACAGCCGTAGCCGACGAGGCGCACGCCGTGCTCGCCGTCCTCGACGAGCACGTGCGGGGGGAGCACGGCGCCGTGCACGACGCCCGTGCGGTGGAGGAACGAGAGCACCTCGAGGAGGCGGCGCCAGACCCACACGCCCGCGTGCGGGTCCATGCCGCCCGGGAACGCGGCGCGGACGTCCTCGAGCGTGCGGCGGAACGACGGCACGTGGCGCAGCAGGGTCGTGGCCTCGCCGCGGAAGCGCCCGCCCACCGCGACGCCGCGCGCGACGACCTGGGGGACGAGCGTGGCGAAGCGGTCGGCGCCGGGCACCGTGCTCTCGCGCAGGGCCTCGAGCGCGCGGGCCTCGGCCTCGAGCATCGGGAGGTCGCGGGCGTCTCGCAGCGTCTTGCACAGCGCGCGTTGCCGCGGCCACCGGACGCTCTCGACGAGGACGACGTCGGCGATCTCGCCTCGGGCGACGAGGGCGACCTCGGTCCAGAAGGCCTCGCCCACGCGGAACGAGACGTGGGCGAGCGCGGGCGGAGGCGCCGACCAGGCCGCGTACGCCTCGCGGAAACGCGCCGACGCGACGACGGCCTCGTCGAGGCGCACCACCGTGCCGCAGTGCGTGCAGGCGACGGTCCGCGAGAACGGCCCCGGGGAGAGCGAGGCGCCGCAGCTCGGGCATTTCCACGCGTGCTCGGGCATGGGTCCTCGGCCGAGGAGAGGAGTATAGGCCGGGGCCGCCCGGGGGTGGGCTCCGCCCGAGCGACGCGGACCGCCGCGGGCCCCGCGCGACGCCCGGATCGCCGACGCGGCGCCGACCTCGGCAGGTCAGCGGCCTCGCGACGCGGCGGCTCGGCGATCGGTGCGACGACCCCGTTGCACGCCGCGAGCAAAGCGCCCGCCGCCCCGACGACCGCGCGCGTACCTCCCATCGTCTTCCGGGTATCGTCGGGCGCTTGCGCGGCTCCGACACCCGTCCGAGGATCATCCAAGGGGGCATGGGGGCAGGCGTGTCGGGCTGGCGCCTGGCGCGCGCAGTGTCCGCCGCGGGGCAGCTGGGGGTCGTGTCGGGGACCGGGCTCGACCTCGTCCTCGCGCGGCAGCTCCAGCAGGGCGACCCCGGCGGCGAGATCCGCTCCGCGATGGCCCGGTTCCCGGTGCCCGGCGTCGCGCAGCGGATCCTCGACCGGTACTTCGTGCCCGGAGGCAAGGCGGTCCGAGACGCCTACCGAGCGAAGCCGATGCCGGCCGCCGTGCCGGCGCCCGCGTTGGCGCAGCTGACGGTCGTCGCGAGCTTCGTGTTCGTCCTGCTGGCGCGCGAGGGACACCAAGGTCCGGTCGGCATCAACCTGCTCGAGAAGATCCAGGCGCAGACGCTCCCGGCCCTCTACGGCGCGATGCTGGCCGGCGTGTCGTTCGTGCTCATGGGCGCGGGCGTGCCCCGCGGCGTGCCCGGTGCGCTCGACGCGTTCGCGGACGGCCGCGCGGCCGAGCTCCGCCTCGACGTCGTCGGGGCCCGTCCGACCGACGCGTTCGCGACGAGGTTCGACCCCGCGGGGCTCTACGACGCCGCACCGCCCGCGCTCGACCGACCGACGTTCCTCGCGATCGTCGCCTCGGCGACACTCGCGGCGTCGCTGCTCCGCAAGTCCAACGGCCGCGTGGACGGGTTCGTCGTCGAGGGGCCGACGGCGGGCGGCCACAACGCGCCGCCGCGCGGCGCGCCGCCCCTGAGCCCGTCGGGCGAGCCGGTCTACGGCCCGCGCGACGTCGTGGACCCGGAGGAGATGCGCGCCCTCGGCGTCCCCTTCTGGCTCGCCGGTTCGTTCGGGCGCGCGGGCGCGCTCGGCGCCGCGCTCGCGGTCGGCGCGGCCGGCATCCAGGTGGGGACGGCGTTCGCCTACTGCGACGAGTCCGACATGGACCCGGTGCTGCGCCGCCGGGTGCTGGCGTCGAGCCGGGCGGGCGCGGCGTCGGTCCGCACCGACCCGCTCGCGTCGCCGACCGGCTTCCCGATCAAGGTCGTCGGCGTCGCGGGGACGCTGTCGGACGAGGCCGTGTACGCCGCACGCCGCAGGGTGTGCGACCTCGGGTACCTGCGCCACGCCTACCGCCGCGACGACGGAGGGGTCGGCTGGCGCTGCCCGGCCGAACCGGTCGAGGACTTCGTGGCGAAGGGGGGCGCCGTGGCGGAGACGCGCGGACGCAAGTGCCTCTGCAACGCGCTGATGGCCACGATCGGGCAGGCGCAGGTCCGCGACGACGGCGACGTCGAGCCGCCGCTCGTCACGTCGGGCGACGCCGTCGCCGAGGTCGCCCGGTTCCTCGCGCCCGGTGCCGACTCCTACGACGCGGCCCGCGTGCTCGCGCTGCTGCTGGCCTGACACGGCGTCCGCGCGTCGAACGCGCGAGAGACGGGCGCTTCGCGCGCCGCCCGCACGCAGGGCCCCGCCCGCGCGCGCGTCGGCCATGAGCGTCGGTCGGGCGGTGGCGCCCCGGGGCCCGTGGCGACGGTCGCGGCGACGACGGCGGACGCTCGCGTGAGCGCCTCGCTCAGCCCGGATTTCCCACGAGCCGACGAGGTCGGGGCCGCGCCGGGCCGTCGGGCGCGAGGAGACGCGCGTCGCGCGATCGAGCGCCGTGCCGGCGGGGTTTCACCTCCTCGGCGTGTCCCAAGAACACGCGGTCGTCGGTGAAACCCCGCGCCCGACGGCCCTGCATCGGCCCCGACCGCAGGGTGCCGCTCGGTTGCTCCACGAAGCCCCTCGTCTTTCGTGGGAAATCCGGGCTCAGCCGGCGTCGAGGCGGCCGCCGACGAGCGCGCGCACGGCGGCGCCCCGCTCGTCCCAGTCGGTGCGGACGAGGGAGAAGACGTCGGAGTCGCGGGGCCGCCCGTCCACGCCGAGGATGCGCTGGCGCAGCGTGCCCTCGAAGACGAAGCCGACGCGCCGGGCGACGTCGGCGCTGCGGACGTTGCGCGGGTCGCAGTAGATCTCCACGCGCGCGGCCGCGAGCCGCTCGAAGCAGGTCCACGTCAGCGCGGCGACGGCCTCGGTCACGTACCCTCGACCGGTGGCGTCGTCGCGCAGCCAGTAGCCGATCTCGAACGACGGCAGCTCCCACCGGACGCGGTGGAGGCCGCTCCCGCCGAGCAGCCGCCCGTCGTCGCGGCGGAACAGCCCCATCGTGAAGTCGGAGCCCGCGTCGAAAAGGGCGCGCAGGCGCCGGCACGTGTCGGTCGAGGCCGCCACGTCGGGGTGCTTGTCCGCCCACGGGAGCCAGCGCGAGAGCGTCGGCATCGACGCGTGGACGGCTTCGAACAGCGCGGGACCGTCGCTCTCCTCGTAGGGCCGGAGCCGCAGGCGCGGCGTCTCGAGGCGACGAGGGACCGACGACGCGCCGGGCGGCGGGAAGGACACGGGACGGAGTGCTCCGACGACGCGGGCTCGCTCGGGCCCCCGTCGTCGCAGGCGTCCCGAGCGCACGATCCTACGCCTGCCGCCGCGAGGGGAGGACGAACGGGGTAGAGTGGGCGGTGGAGGTGGCGATGCGGACGTGGCCCGGGCTCCTCGGCGCGCTCCTCGGGACCGCCGTCGCGCTGCGCGCGGGGCCCTGCGGCGCGCAGGACGCCGCCGGCGCCCCGGACGCCGTCGAGCACGTGCGCGCCGCGCTCGACGACCCGAGCCCGCGCCCGCCGCAGGCGTGGCGCGACCTGCTCGCGCGGGCGCTCGCGCTCGGCGCGCCGGCCGCCGAGGAGGCACGTCGTGCCGCCCGCCGCGTCGTCGCGTGGACCGACCCCGACGACGAGACCGCCCGGCGCGTGCTCGGGCACGTCCGTTTCGAACGCACCGTCCCCGCGTCGATCGTCTGCCGGGCCTACCCCTACATCGAGGAGATCGAGGACGCCGTCGCCGCGCGCTGGGTGGAAACGTCCGCGCTCTCCGACCTCGAGACCGCGTGGTCCCGCACGCTCGCGCACGCGCGTCGGCTCGAGGTGGACCCCGCGTTCCGGGCGATGGACGGCGCGCGACGCGCGCTCGCGGTGCGCCCCGACGTCGGCGCCCTCGACGTGGCCATCGGGTTCGCGCCGCCGTTCGCGCTGTTCGGCGTGCCGCCCGACGCCGACCCGCTGCCGGCGACCTCGGACCCGGTCGAGCAGGCGCGGCGGCGCGCGGCGGCGCGCGCCCGCTGCGCGGCGCTCGAGCCGGTGCTCGCCGAGCGGGGCCGGCTCCTGCGGGCGCTCCACGACGCGCTCCTCGCGCGCTTCGGCGCCGCGTGCGACCTCGAGGACCTCCGCGCCCCGTGGGGCGGGCGCGACGACCTCCCTCCCGCGCGCCGGTCCTTCGAGGACGGGTACGCGCTCGGCGTGCTGCTGTTCGCCGACCGCTCGGGCCTCGAGGCCGCGGGGTTCGGCGGCGCGTCGGTGACGTTCGAGGGGTGGCTCAGCCGTCCCGACCCCGAGACGGGATGGGTCGTCTCCTTCCTCAAGCAGGACCGCGAGAGCGACCTCCGCACGGCGCTCTCGCTCGGGACGGCGCAGCTGCTGGAGGCCTGGGGCCGCCAGACCCGTGACTGGGGCCGCGCATGGCAGCCGCCCAACCCGATCTGGGAAGGCCTGTGCGAGCTCTGGTCGTCGGCGACGGTGGACGGCGACGGGCGCGTCCGTTTCGACGGGCTCTCGGCCCGCTCGACCGCCGCGCTGCGCGCGCTGCTCGAGAGCGCGCCCGCGAACGGAAGGCCACGCGGGTGGGTGCCGCTGCGCACGCTGGTCGCGGTGCCCCATCCCGAAGACGAGCGGCTGGGCGCGACCCGCGCGGAGCGCCTCGTGACGTTCCGCGCGGAGTCGTACGCGCTCGTGCACTTCCTCGAGAGCGGCCTCGTCCCCGGGCGACGCGAGGCGCTCGACGGGCTGGTGCGCGACCTGCTCGCGGGCACGCTCGGGCCCGCCGCGCGGGTCGCGTCCTTCGGCGCGCATCTCGGCGTCGGCTCGCCGTCCTCGTGGGACGCGCTCGACCTCGAGGTCCGCACGCACGTCCGGCGGGTGCTCCTGCCCGCCGAGCACGCGCCGCGGCGGGACCCGCCGCCGCTCGACCCCCGCGGCCCGGCGGACCCGTCGAGCCCCGATCCGGTGGTCGCCGCGGGGCCCGCGGCGCTCCCCGAGGTCGTCGCGCCGGTCGGGCCGTTCGCGGCCGACCTACGCGCCCGTCGCTCCGCGCGCGCACGCGGCGCGGAGGGCGCGGCGAGGGACGCAGCCGTCGAACGCGCGCTCGCCTGGCTCGTCGCGCACCAGCGCCCCGACGGGTCGTTCCCGGCGCGGGCCGACGGGGTCGCGCCGGGTCGGCGGGCCGACGACGGCGCGCCGTACGACGTCGGCGTCACCGCGCTCGCCGCGCTCGCCCTCCTCGGGGCCGGCGTCGTGGACGGCGACGGCCCGCCGTACGGCCCGGCGCTGGCCGCCGCCCTGCGCCGCCTCGCGCTGCACCAGGATGGCGAGGGCTGCGTCCGCCGCGCGACGAACGGCAAGTACGTCTACGAGCACGCGCTCGCCGCGCTCGCGTTCGTCGAGGCGTACGCGGCGACGGGGCGCACCGTCTGGCGGCTCGCGGCGCAGCGTGCGCTGCAGTTCTCGATGGTGGCGCGCAACGCGTCGTTCGGCTGGCGCTACGGCGTGCAGGCCGGCGAGAACGACACGGCGGTCACGGCGACGATGAGCCTCGCCTTCGACGCGGCCCGGCGTCTCGCCACCGAGGCCGCGGCGACGGGGCGCCCGGCGCCGTTCTCGTTCGACCCGGCGGTGCTCGAGGGCGCGCTCGCGTGGGTCGAGATGGCGACCGACCCGGCCACGGGGCGCGCCGGGTACACGGTGCGCGGTGAGGGCCCGTCGCGGAGCGCCCCCAAGGTGCTCTCGCACCCGGCCGAGCGCTCCGAGGCGACGACCGCGGCGGGCGTGTTCGTGCGGGCCGCCGCGGGCCGAACGGCCGCGACGGACCCCGTGCTCGCGCGCGGCGCGGCGCGCTGCCTGGCGGCGCGGCCGCAGTGGGGAGCCGAAGACGTCGGCGGCGTGGACGCGTGGTCGTGGTGGTGGACGAGCGTGGCGCTCCAGCGCACCGACGCCGACGCCGCGCGCGCGTGGGACGCCTCGCTCGCCGAGGTCGTGCTGCGCACGCAGCGCCGGGACGGCGACGCCTCGACGACCCTCGGCTCGTGGGACCCCGTGGACCCTTGGGGCGACGACGGAGGCCGCGTCTACACGACCGCGACGATCGCGCTGGCGCTCGAGACGCCGTGGCGCGTCCCTGCGCCCGACGCGCCGACGCGCTGAACGCCTCGTCCACCCGCGGGGCTACCCGCCGGGCACCGTCACGGCCCCGCGGACGGTGGCCTCGTCGACGAGACGGCGCAGGTCGGCTTCCTTCGTGCGCTGCACGGCCGCGAGGATCGCCGCGCCGTCCCAGCCGAGCATCGTGCGCCGCGCGTCGAGCGCCGCCGTCTCGACGACGTCGAGCCCACGGCTCCCGTCCACGAGCGGCAGCCCGAGCGCGGCGGCGTACCAGAACCGGACCGCGAGCACGTCCTTGGCGCCGACGGCCCCGCGCGCGGCCGCCGGGAACCGCGCGCGGAGCGCCGTGGCGGCCGCCGTCGCGTCCTTCCCCGAGGGGACCGGGGCGCGCGCGACGACGAGGAACGGGTCGTCGAGGACGTCGTGGGCGACGGCGAACCCGTCGATCCCGGCCGCGCGCTCGGGGGCGTGCAGGCGGGCGGCGAGCACGAGCACCGGGGCGAGGTCGGCCGGCACCGCGGTGCCCGTGGCGAGCAGCGCGACCGCCGCGTCCGAGGCGGCCGCCGTCGTAGCCGGCCCGCCGGACCGCCGCACGACCGTCGGGTCGGCCGGCGGAGCGGCGGGTGCACCGGGCGGGGGCTCGGGGGCCGTGGCCGCAGCCGGCGGCGACGCCAGCGGCTTCAGGCGCTTCTGCGCGAGCGCGCGCACCGCGCCCGCGTCGAAGTCCCCGACCACGGCGACGACGGCCCCACGCGGCACGCAGCGCGCCGCGAGCACGGCGCGGACGTCCTCCCAGCGCAGCCGGCCGAGGTCGGCGGTCGAGCCAATCGGGTCCACGTCCCACGGCTCGCCGCGGGCCGCCTGGCGGGCTGCGTGCTCGGCGAGCGACGCCGACGGCCACGCGGCGGGCGGCTGGCGGCCCTCCGCGAGCGCGTCCCGCACCGACGCAAACTGCGCCTCGGTGGCGGCGAGCGCCCCGAGGCGCGCCGAGACCTCTTCCAACGCGGCCGGGACCTGCGCGGGACCGGCGACGAGCACGCGGACCGTCGCGTGGCGGCGCTCGACCGTGACGCTGCGCTCGCGGGTCCCGTCCTTCGAGATCGCCTGCAGCGAGAGCGGCGGGCGGGCCTCGAAGGAGCCCGCGGCCGCGGTGGCGAAGGTCCGCACGACGACCTCGGCGAGCCCGCGCCCGCCGGCGACGTCGAGGTCGCGCCCGAACGGGAGCGCGGTGACGACGCCGACCGAGGACGCCGACCGCACGACCCGGAGCACGACGGTGAGCCCGTTGTCGAAGACGAGGACCTCGGCCTTGCCGTCGGCCGACGCGGGTCGAGGCGACGCGGCCCCGAGCAGGAGCACCGTCCACGCGAGCCAGACGCCGCGGCGCATCGCCACCTCCCGCCTCCGCACGCCCCACCGCGCCGGGAGGGCCGCCTCAGCGTACGCTACGGCGCGTCCCG
This sequence comes from Planctomycetota bacterium, assembly GCA_020851795.1. Taxonomy (GTDB): domain Bacteria; phylum Planctomycetota; class PLA2; order PLA2; family JAEUHO01; genus JAEUHO01. Next base: position 40,442 of record JADZCA010000085.1, read on the forward strand.
GCGCGCGCGGGCCGGGCGCGGCGCGGCCGGCGTGCGAGGCCACGGGCCCGCCCCACGACGACGCGCGGCGGCGCACGGCTATGCTCGGAGCGCGCCGCGGGCGCGGCGTGGAGGGACTCGGCATGCGCGGCGGGGCGCGGCGGCTGGCGGCGGTGGTCGGCGTGGTGTGGGCGCTCGGCGCCGGGCAGGCCGCGCGCGGGCAGGACGCGCCCGCCGCACCGGCGGAGCCGACGGAGGAGGCGTTCCTCGCCGCGCTCGACCGGGCCAAGGCCAACGTCAACGGCCTCGCGGGCGAGGCGAAGCGCCTCCTCCTCGAGGCGCTCGAGGCGAACCGCGGGCGCCCGTGGGTCGCCGCCAAGCGCGCGGCCGTCGAGGACCTCGCGCGCCGCATCGCGTTCCGAGCCGAGTGCCCGCCGCCCGACCCGCAGACGGTGGTCAAGGGCCGGTTGCGCAAGTTCGTGTCGTCGTCGGGCGCGATCGACATCGTCTACGAGGCGGGCAAGCCCTCCGACCTCGAGCTGAAGGGCGGAGGGCTCCTCTTCCCCGCGCGCTTCCGCGGCCCGCACACCGTCACGGTCAAGGGCGACGCCTACCCCGACGGCCGCGCGGGCGTGCCCGCCGTGCAGCTGTGCACGGACGACGACCCGAAGACGAAGCAGGTGCGGGCGTGGGTCGTCGGCTTCGGGGTCCCGCCGGAGTCGGCGGGCGCGTCGTGGGTCCCGCCGCGGATCCTCTCGGTGGTCGGGACCGAGCAGAAGATGCTCGCCGAGCGCAAGACCGCGCACCCGATGACGCCGGGCAAGGGCTACCGGCTCGAGGCGACGGCGGGCGGGTCGCGCCTGACCGCGACGATCAACGGCACGTCGGTCGGGAGCGTCGCCAAGCCCGACGGCGCGTGGGGCTACGCGCTCGTCGCGGTCCCGGGCTGGCGCGAGATCGCGTTCGAGGGGCAGATCGAGCCCTCGTGGATCCAGAGCCGCCTCGACGCCGCCGTGGACGGCAAGCGCAAGGCCTTCGACGCGGGCTTCGACGTCCACCGCTTCCTGCCGGCGTGGTTCTTCGAGGCGCCCAAGGCGCCCGTCGCGACCGCGCCGCGGCGCGAGGGCGGGCTCACCGCCCCGCCGGCCGACCTCCCGCCGGGCGCGCGGACCGCGTGGGTGCGCGCGCTCGCGACGGCGGCGGCGGGCGACGAGGCGGAGGCGCTCGCGGCCGTCGAGGCCGTGCGGGGGCAAGGCGCGTCGGCGGCGACGGTGGCGCTGCTCTCCGCGCAGGTGCTCGCGGCGCTCGGACAGCCCACGAAGGCGCTCGCCGCGCTCGGGCCCGCGACCGCGGGCCCCGGCGCACCGGTCGAGGCCCTCGTGCTCCGCGCGAGCCTCGAGGTGCGGCTGGGGCGCGACGGCACGCTCGGCGCGACGCTCGACGCGATCCTCGCGCACCCCGACGCGGGGACCGAGGCGCGCGAGGCGGCGGGGACCCTCTTCCTGCTCGCGGGTCGCCTCGACGACGCGCGGCGCCTGTCGGAGGACGCGGCGCGCAAGGGGCTGCGCTCGCCCGGGCTCGAGCGCCTCGGCCGCGTCGTCGTGCGCGCGCAGAACGGCCCCGCGTGGCCGCGGTCGTTCGACTACAAGACGACGAACTACCACGTGTCGTCCGACATCGACCTCGAGACGTGCCGTCGCACGGCCGACCTGCTCGAGCAGTCGCTCGCCGACTTCCGCGGGGCGGTCAAGGCGCTCCAGCCCGGCGCGCGCAAGGTGTACCGCGTCTTCCTCTTCTCGGGGCGGGCGGGGTTCGACGCCTACACGGCCGACGCGCTCTCGATCATCGGCAAGACGCCCGAGCGCACCGCCGGGCTCTTCAGCCCCGTGCTCAAGCAGCTGCTCGTGTGGAACCTCCCCGAGCGCGACGAGATGATGCACACCGTCCGCCACGAGGGCTTCCACCAGTACCTCGACCGGCTGCTGCCCGACCCGCCGGTGTGGTTCAACGAAGGCCTCGCGGTGTACTTCGAGGAGACGCAGCGCGTCGGGGGGACGCTCAAGACCGACGTCGTGCGCGGGGACCTGCTCGACCGCCTCAAGGGGCGCCCGCTGATCCCGATGGCCGAGCTGGTTCGCATCACGCCCGCGCAGTTCTACGGCGACGCGTCGCGCACCTACGCGCAGGCGTGGCTCGTCGCGCACCTGCTCCGCCACGGCTCGGCACGCCACACCGCGCTGTACCGCGACTTCCTCGGACGCCTCGAGAGCGCCGCGGGCCCCGAGGCCGTGGGCGCGACCTTCGACGAGGCGACCTGCCGCGCGCTCGACGCCGACCTCGCCGCCCACCAAGCCGCGCTCGGTGCGCGGCGGTAAGGAATCTCGCGCGTTGCGAGGAGGCGAGGGCGCCCGCGCTCGCTGAGGCCCGGGCCCCTCGGTCGCCCCGCGCTGCGCTAACTCGCGCGGTGCGTGACGGGACCCGGATCGTGTCTCGTCACCCCTCGGGGAATGCGGTCGTCGGGGCGCAGCGCCCCTCCGACCCTCCTCTCCGGCTCTCGCGCGCTGCGCTGGCTCGCGCGCTCGTGCCCGGCCCGTCGGGCCGGGCACCGCCTCCGTAAGGTCGCAGACTCCTCGTCG
>JADZCA010000086.1 GCA_020851795.1 Planctomycetota bacterium
AGCGCCCCCCACCGGCGCGTTCCCAGCTCACCGCACGCGCGCACCGCGATGCCCTCCGAACGTCGAAGCACGCCATGCCCCGGCCGGGGTCGTCGCCCTCGGCCCGCGCACGGGTCGCCTCCGTGCACGCGCGTCGCATCCGTGCACGTGCGCCGCCCGCGTCCCGAGGCGGGGGGGTGTCCGGTGCGCGGCGGGGGTCGCACGCCGGGCGCCCGTGCCCGTCGCGTGAGGAACGCGCCGGCGGGCCCCGGCCCCGCTCGAGCGCCCCCACCGGCGCGTTCCTAGCGGGGCGGGAGCGGCGGCGCCTTGACCGCCTTCTCGAAGGCCTCGATCACCTTCGCGTCGTCGTCGGTCGCAGGAATGACCGCCTTCGCGGGAGCCAGCCAAGGCTCGGTCCGCGCGAAGATCGCCGCGCGCATCGTCGGGTCGGCCGCCGCCCACTCGCGCGCCGCGGAGAGGATCGCGACTAGGGCCGACCTGCGCAGCGAGTCCTTGACGCCGACGTCGCGCAGCAGCTCCTCGCAGACGGACACCTGCGCCGCGAGCGACGGGGTCAGCGACACCGGCTCGACCGCCGAACGGTCCACCGCCTTGAGCGCGGAACGCAGGATGCGGTGCGACTCCTCCAGCGCCGTCCGCCGCACCCCCGCGTCGGAGGCCGTCCGCGCACGCTCGAGCCGCAGCACCGCGCGCGTCGTCTGCAGGGCCAAGCGCGCCTCGCCCTGGTCCACCGCGTCGTCGGACGCGGCGACCGCGACGTCGAGCGACGCCGGGCTCTTGCCGAGCTCGCGCAGCGCGTCGCCCAGCCGCGCGTCGTGCGCGCCGGTGGCGTCGCGGGCGAGCGCCACCACGAGCCCGACGAGCGCCTGCTCGGCGGAGCCGGCCTCGGGCTTGCCGTCGGCGCGCAGCCGCGCCGCCAGCCGCACCGCCGTGTCGAGCGTGCCCTCGTCGGCGAGCAGCGCCGCCGCCTCGACCGCGGCGACGCGGACGGCGATCGACTCCGCCGCCTCGGCCGCCGCACGCACCACCGGGAGCGCGCCCGCGCGCACGTCGGGGCCCGCCGAGGCGTCCGCGGCGAGCTTGGCGGCGTCCACCAGCGCCTCGGCGCGGACCTTGGGCGACGCGGCGGCGTCCCCCGCCACCTGCACCAGCGCGCGCAGCGCGATCGGGTCCTTCGAGGCCAGCTTGGTCAGCACCGACACCGCCAGCTGGGCGTGCTCGGGGAGCTCGGGCGGCGTCGCGGAGAGGCGCACCAGCCGGGCGTAGGTCTCGTCGGACGGGAACGACTCGAGGCTGCGGATCGCCGCCGCGCGGGCCGCCGGCACCGTCTCCTTGGGCATCGACGCGACGATCGCGTCGCTGTCGTCACGGCGCAGGATCCCGTACAGGTAGTCGCGCGCGACCGCGCGGTCCTTCCAGTCGCCGCGCCCCGCCGCGAGCGACTCGATCGCCTTGACCCGCACCGCGACCGACATCTCGTCGTCGGCCGCCGAACGGAGCTGGTGGATCCGCGAGAGCTCGGGCGCGAGCCCGCCGACCGCCGCGGCGGCGCCGATCCACGCGATCTGCAGCGCGGGGTCGCCGCTGCGGTCGATGATCGCGCGGGCCTTCTTCATCACGTCCGTGGTGCCGACCTTGGCGAGCAGGTCGAGCAGGCCCCGCAGCAGCGCCGGCGCGTTGCAGCACGCCTCCATGCGCAGCAGCACCGCGTCGGCGAGCTCCGGCGCGCGCAGGGCCGAGGCGTCGCCGATCCGCACGATCGCGTCGAGGATCGACGCCAAGGCCTCGCGGTCGTCCTCGTCGTGCAGGAGGTCCGCCAGCAGCGCGCGCCACTCCTCGACCTCCGCCGTCACGCTCGCCGCCTGACGCGCGGCGATGCGGCGCACCTCGGGCCACGGCGTCGTGCGCGGACGGAGGTACGACGCGAGGTCCTTGAGCGTCTTGACCCGCTCGATGCTCGCCCGCGACTCCTCGACGAGGCGCTGGTAGGCGGGGTAGTCGGGCGTGTCCTTGCGCGCGGACAGCTCGCGCACCACGTCGAGGAAGCGCTTCTCGGTCCGCGCGGCGAGCCACGTCCTCGCCGCCTCGGGCGTGGGGAACGCGTAGGCGAGCGACTCGGCCAGCCGGTCGCGCGCGGCGTTGCGGACGGACAGCGTCCCGTCGCAGGCCCACACGTCGGCGAGGTCGAGCATCGACGGGACGTGCGGGTCCGCGGCGAGGAGCGCGATCGCGCCCCGTCGCAGCCCCTCGGCCGCCGCGCCCGGCGACGCGTCGCGGGCGCGCGTGCGGGCCCCCTCGACGAGCCGCCCCCACCCGCTCGGCGAGGCCACCGCCGCCACCGCACGGGCGAAGTCGGCGTCCGTCTCGGCGCGTCGCACGATCTCGTCGAACAGCGGCGGCTCGGGCTCGGTCGGGAGCCGCTCGGCGAGCCACGCCGCGACGGCCGGCGCGGCCGCCTTCGCGTCGGGCGCGCGGAGCACCGGGCCGAGCACCTCGACGATCTGCGTGGGCCGCCCCTCGAGCAGCTTGAGCGCGGCGGCGCGGGCCGCCGGGTCGGGGCCGAGGATGCGCCCGCTGAGATCGGGCGCGTCCTCGGCGCGCGCGGACCGCAGCCCCGTCATCGAGACGCACGCCAGCGCGGCCAGGGCGAGGACGCGCCGCAGCGCGCCCGCCCACCGCACGCCACGGTGCCGTCCGACCGGAGCGAGCGGGTCGGGATGGCGGTGCGGGCGCGTCACGGTCGTTCTCCGGGCGACGACGGACGGGGGGTGTGCGGCGCGCGGCCCTCCGGACGAGCGAGGACGCGCCGAACCGTCCGATCCACCCGAGTCTATCGGTCGTCGCAGGCCCGTCAATCGACCTCGACGCGGGCCGCGCACGTCGCGCGCCCGACCGTGGATCCACGCGCGGACCGACGCGAAGGCCCGCGCGCCCGTCGGCTCCGCGTTACGGCGCGCGCCGCGCCCACGCACGCAGGACGTGCCCGACGACGTCCGTCACCACGTCGGCGACGGCCCGTCCGTCCGTGGGAACCGTCTCGTGCGCGACCGCCGCGTACAGCGGCTCCCGCTCGGCCGCGACGCGCGCGCACTCGGTCTCGAGGTCGGCGGCTTCCGTCAGGCGCGGTCGCGGCGTCGGGTCGCCCGCGAGCCGGCCGGCGGCGACGGGCGCGGAGACACCGAGACGGACCACGAACACGCCCCGCGCGAGCCGCGCGCGCGTCGCGGGGTCGAGCAGCGCGCCCCCGCCCAGCGCGACGACGACGCCCCGCCGCGTGGCGAGCGCCTGGGCCACCGCGGCCCGCTCCGCCGCACGGAACGCGGGCTCGCCCTCCTCGGCGAGCACCCGCCCCGCCGGCCGCCCGACGCGACGCGCGAGCGCGTCGTCGGTGTCCACGAACGGGCGCCCCAGCCGGGCCGCCACCGCGCGACCGACCGTGGACTTGCCCGCGCCCCGCGGCCCGACGAGCGCGACCGCCCCCGCCGGGTCGAGCGCCGCCCCGAGCACCTCGCGGGCGACGGGGCGCCCCGAAAAGCGCAGCGCCTGCCCCGCCGCCTGGCGAAGGAGCAGCGCCCCGCCGTCCTCGACGTCGAGGCCGCGCGCGCGCGCGGCCCGGGCGAACGCGGCCGGGCGGGCGCCGGCCGCGTAGGGCGCGTCGAGCACCACGAGCCCCGGCGGGGCCGTCGCGAGGCGTGCCGACCACGGGGGCGCGAGCGTCCCGTCGGCCCCGACGGGGGTCGCGTTGACGAGCACCGCGTCGCCCTCGAGGCAGGCCCCGTCCGGCCCCACGTAGGTCGCCCCCGTCGCCTCGGCGGCGCGGCGGGCGCGCTCGGAGCCGGCGCAACGGACCGAGAAGCCCGCGGCGACGAGCGCCGCGAGGGCGGCCCGCGCGAAGCCGCCGCCGCCGAGCACGAGCGCCCCGCCGCCGCGCACGCCGCGCTCGGCCACGGCCTCCGCCACCGCCAGCGCGTCGGTGTTCCAGCCGTGCAGCCGCCCGTCGTCGCCGCGCACCACCGTGTTGACCGCGCCGCACCGCCGCGCCACGTCGTCGAGCACGTCGCAGCGCGCCGCGACCTCCTCCTTGCGCGGCGTCGTCACGGAGAAGCCCGCGAAGGGCAGCGCGACGGCCTCTTCGGCGTCGAGGTCGGCCGCGGGGAGGTACACCGCGTCGAGCCCGAGCGCGCGGAACACGGCGTTGTGCAACGACGGCGACGGGGACCGGTGCGGCGGGCGCCCCACGAGGCCGTAGAGCCGCGCGCGCCCCGACACCTCGCCGAGGCGGAGCTCGTCGAGGAGCTCGGCGAGCACGGGCACGCCCCCGAGCGCCACGGCGAGGTCCCCGCCGACCTCGGCGGCGCGGCCGAACACGAACGCGTCCACGCCGGCGCCCTCGGCGACGGCGGCCGTCACGACGCGCGCGGCGCCCAGCCGGCCGTAGGGCACGACGAACGCGGGCGGCGTGTCGCGCGCGACCGACGCCCGCGCGAGCCGGCGCGCCTCCTCGAGCGCGCGCACGAGCGCGGGCCCGTCGTCGCAGGGACGCGCGACCTTCCACGCGTCCACGCCGTCCCGCGGCAGCACGATCGGGCCGTCGCCGTGCGCGGAGGCGAGCACGCGCCGTCCCGCCGCCCGCGCCGCGGCCGCGACCTGCGGCGCGACGTCGGCCTCGACGTCCACCCACGCGGCGGCGTCGAGCACGTCCGGCGCGAGCAGGCGGGCCGCGGCGACGGCCGGCGTCGCGTCGGAGCGCCCGCCCTCGCGGCGCGAGCGCAGCGTGACGAGCACCGCGGGCCCCCGCCCGGAGCGGGCGCGCGCCCCGAGGGCGAGCGCGGCGCCGGGGTCGAGGTCGAGCCGCGCCTCGACGAGGTCCGCGGCGGCGGCAGGCCCGCCGTCGGGCGCGTAGGGCGGCGTCTCGACGAGGACCCGCTTCACGGCGGGAAGCCCGGCGGCATCCAGCGGGGCAGCGACGCGACCCGGGCCCGCGCCGCGGCCGAGGTGGGCACGCCCCACGCGACGAAGAACGGCCCGAGGTCGCGGCCGACCTCCTGCGAGAGGCGCACGAGGAACTGGTCGCGCTTGTCGTCGTCGGAGCGAGGCCGCTCGGCGTCGGGCAGCGCGCGGTAGGCGGCGAACAGCCGACGGAACGGCTCCCAGCCGAAGCCCTCGATCACGTGGACGTAGGTCGCGAGCGCGAGGAACGGGTCGCCCTTCCACGCGGCGAAGGGCGCGCCCTTGCGGACGTGCTCGGCCGCCTTGCGCGCGCGGTCGGCGAGCGCGTCGTGGCCGGTCACGTCCTGCTTGCCGCACACCGTCTGGAGCACGTAGAGCGTGAACAGGTTGCAGGTCACCTCGCCGGTGCCGTCGAAGGTCCACTCGGGCGCCTGGTGGTTGTGGCCCATCTCGTGGAACAGGCCCCAGTCGCCGTCCTTCTCGAGCCGCGCGACGTCCACCATGCGCGGCGCGGCGTCGAGGTGCGTCATGATCGGGCAGCCCGAGTGCATGTAGCCGGCCGAGATCTCGACGTCGGCGGCGTAGCGCTCGGGGCGGGCACGGTCGTGCGGCCGGCCCGCGAGGTCGGCGCAGGCGTCGAGCACGCGGTCCCAGAACCGCAGCACCGGCGTCGGGTCGGCGAGGTCACGCACGTGCTCGGAGGGCACGGTCAGCACCACCTTCGACGTCGCGAGTTCGGCCCACGGGCCCGGGGCGCGGCGCGCGCGGGCCCACGCCTCGGACGAGGTCTCGCCGAGCACGAACCAAGGCGCCTCGACGGCGCCCTCGATCGTGACCGTCGTCTTGCCGGCGGCCCCGTCGGGGACCACGACGTAGACGAGGCCGCCGAACGCGGAGGCGACGGTGGTGGCGGCCGCCTCGAGCCGGCGCTCGAGCGTGATCGCGGGCACGCGCGGCCACGCGTCGAGGTGCCAGAGCGTGTCGCTGTGGCAGCCGACGCGGACCGAGAGCGCGGGTGCCTTCGACGACGACGTCGTGGCCGCGACCGCGACGCGCACCGGCTGCCCCGGGCGGGCGTAGAGACCCGTCGAGTGCCAGCCGGGGACCGCGAGGTCCACCGGCACCGAGCGCGAGACCGCCTTCGCCCCCGGCGTGGGGAGCCCGGGGAACGACGCCGCGGCCGGGTGGGCCGTCACGTCCTTCGGGTCGGCCTCGTCGAGCGCGGCGACCTGCACCGCGACGAGGAACCGGTCGAGCGGACGGTCGGCGCGCAGCGGGTCCTTCTCGGTGGGCACGAGGTGCGCGGCGCGCTCGCGCAGGAGCGCGCGCACGCGCGGGCGCAGCCGCTTCTCGTCGGGCGGGAGCACCGCGACGGCCTGCTGGCCGACGACGGCGGCCTGCACGAGGTCGAGGCCCTTGCTCTTCTTCCCGCCCGTGCCGGCGAGGAGCTCGACGGCCTCGAGGGCGTGGAACGGCCGGCCCGGCGGCCCCGCGACGACCCAGCCGACGCCGCCGGTGCGCTCGAGCGTCTCCTCGGAGAACGCGAGCCCGGCGGGCGCGAGCAGCCGCTGCAGCCCGTTCTCGGCGAGCGAGGGGGCCTTCGTGACCTGCATCCACCCCCAGGGGCACAGCCCCGTCACGAGGCCGCCGCCCGCGCGCACGAACGCGGCGACCGCCTCGCGCTCGTCGTCGGACGGGCTGCCCTCGCCGAGCACGAGCACGTCGGCGTTGCCGAGCCGGCTCGTCCAGCCGCCGCCCTCGAGCGCCTTCGCGTCGAGCCCGAGCCCCGAGAGCGTCTTCTCGAGGTCGGAGCGGACGACGACCACCCGGGGCGCCTTCGCCCCGGCCGCGGCCCAGCGCACGGCGTTCTCGAGGAACCGCGCGGTGTCGGCGACGCGCGCTGCGCCGGCGCCGAGGAAGCCCCCGTGGCCGAACGCGACGACGCGCCCCTTGCCGAGCGACGACGCCGCGACGAGCGGCGCGCGGCGCACGCCGCCGACGCTGCCGAGCACCAGCGGGAACGCGTCCGGCCCGAACGCGACGACGGCGCCGGGGAGCGCGCCGGGTGCCGCGATCTCGCGCACGCCGGCGAGCAGCGGCTCGGCCTCCTTGGCCCACGGCGGCGGGGCCTCGGGCGCGTCCGCGGCGGACGCGGTCGGGCCGGCGGCGACGAGGGAGAGCAGGGAGAGGATCGACGCGAGGGCGGGGCGCACGGCGCCATTGTGGCCCGCGACGCCCGCGGACGGCTATCCCGTGACGACGACCTCGCGACGGCCGGGCAGCGCGGCCAGCCGCGCGAGCACGTCGGCCTCCTCGCCGGGGTCGGGCACGTCGAACAGCGTGGAGCCCGACCCGGTCATCGCCGGCGGGCGCCCGAGCGCGCGCTCGACCTCCGCGGTGAAGCGGAGCAGCTCGGGGTAGGCCCGCAGCGCGGCCTCGGCGAGGTCGTTGTGGTGCGCGTCGCGGATCGCCGCCGGCACGCCGGAGACCAGCGCGTCCACCGCGCGCTCGAGGCCGCCCGCGGGCGCCTTGCGCAGGCGCTCGGCGACGCGGGCGTAGACGCGCGCCGTCTCGGTGCCGAAGGGCGGCAGCACGAGCACGACGCGCACGGGCGGACCCGAGCGGCGCCGTTCGAGGCGGTCCCCCACGCCCGTGGCGGTCGCGGTCCCGCCCTCGAGGAGGAACGGCACGTCCGCGCCGAGCCCGCGCGCGAGCGCGTGGAGGCGGTCGGGGCCGAGGCCGGCGGGCCCCGCGCCCTCGTCGAGCAGCCGCAGCACGGTGGCGGCGTCGGAGGAGCCGCCGCCGAGGCCGCCGCCGACCGGCACGCGCTTGTCGAGGCGGATCGCGACGCCGCCGCCCGCCCCGCTCGCCTCGAGCCAGCGCGAGGCCGCGCGCACGGCGAGGTTGCGCTCGTCGTCGGGCACGTCGGCGCCGACGGTGCGGCACGCGACGCCGCGCGCGGCGGTGCGCTCGACGGTCACGTCGTCGCCCCAGCGCACGGTCTGGAACAGCGTGCGCAGCTCGTGGTAGCCGTCGGGACGGCGCCCGACGACCTCGAGGTAGAGGTTGAGCTTCCCGGGCGCGAGGGCCGTCGGCACGGGACGCCCGGCTACGGGAGCCGGCCCGTCACCTGGTTCTTGTCGTCGAGGAAGACGACCTTGGGCTTGAGCTCGCGCGCCTCGCGGTCGTCCATCCACGCGAAGGCGAAGATGATGACGGTGTCGCCCACGGCGACGTGGCGGGCGCACCCGCCGTTCATGCAGATCACTCCCGACCCCGACTTCCCCTCGAACGCGTACGTCTCGAAGCGCGCGCCGTTGTTGAGGTTGACGACGAGCACCTTCTCGTTGGGGAGGATGTCCACCTCGCGGAGCAGGTCGCGGTCCACGGTGACGCTGCCCACGTAGTGGAGGTCCGCCTCGGTCACCCGGGCGTGGTGGATCTTGCTCTTGAGCATGCTGCGGAACATGGGCGCGAGACTGTACCGCTGCCTCCGGGCGACGTCATCCGCCGCGCCCGGCGCCCCCGGCTCAGCGGCCTGCCGCGAGCCACGCGCGCCAGGCACGCACCGCGGTGGCGCGGCGGTCCGGCGGGTCGTCGGGCGCGAAGCCGTTCGTCGTGCCGGCGACGCGGCGCAGGACCCGCACCGCCGCCGACCGCACCGACGACGCCTCGTCGTCGAGCGCGGCGACGAGCACGTCGCGCGTCGCCGGCGTGTCGCGACCGGCGAGCGCCTCGGCCACCGCGGCCCGCACGGCCGCGTCGGCGTCGCGCCGCGGCCCGGCGAGCCGGGCGACGAGCGCCGCGACGGCGTCGGGGGCCTCGACGTGCGACAGGACGAAGGCGACCGACTCGCGCACCGTGGGTGCGGCGTCGGTCTCGAGGCGGGCGCGCAGCGCGCCGAGCAGCGCGGCGTCGGCGGCGACCCGGTCGGCGAGCCACGGCCGCTGGAAGGCCTGGACCGCCTTCCGCCGCACGCCCTCGTCGGCGTCGTCGAGCAGGCGCCGCAAGACCGTCTCGGCCTCGGGCGACTCGAACGACGCGACCGTCCACGCGACTTCCTTGCGCGTGTCGGGCTCGGGGCTCGCCGCGAGCGCGACGAGGTCGCCCACCGCGCGCGCCTGCCTCACGAGGCGCACCTCGGTGCGCAGCCGCAGCTGGCGGACGCGCGGGCTCTTCGCGCCGCTCGGGTCGGCGGCGACGAGCGCCGAGACGACCTCGAGCGCGCGCCGCGTCTCGCCCGCGTCGAGCAGGATCGGCACGAGGTCCTCGGCCGCCGCGAGGGTGTCGGGGCGGCGGTCGAGCACGCGGGCGAGGTCGGCGCGGGCGCCCGGCAGGTCGCCGGCGATGCGGCGCGCCGAGCCGCGGAAGTAGAGCGTGAGCACGTCGAGGGGGTCCAGCGCGCGCGCGACGTCGAGCGCGGCGCTCGCCTCCGCGTGGAACCGCGCGCTCTCGAGCACGACGAAGCGGGCCCCGTGCACCCACGCGCACGGGCCCTCGTCGCGCTCGATCGCGGCGAGGTCGGCGGCCGCCGCGTCGGCCTCGTCGCGCCCCCACGAGCCCTCGGTGACGCGCACGTAGCGCTCGAAGGGCAGCACCGGCTCGGTGGCGGCCGAGCGCCGCAGCAGGCCGCCGGCGAGCGCGCGCCGGCCCTCGTCCTTCGCGGCCATCGCGGCGAGCCACGTGCACGCGCCGAGGTAGAGGTCGAGGACGGGCCGCGGGCCGCCCATCTCGGGACGCGAGAGCGCGGCCGCCGCGCCGGCGGCGTCGCCGGCCGCGAGCGGGGCGAGCGCCTCGCCGAGCGAGGCGCCGCGGCGCGCCGCCTCGGTGGCGCGCCACGCGTCGAGCTCGGCGGCGCGGGGCTTGAGCGCGGCGACGGCGAAGCGCAGCTTGCCCAGCGCCGCGGCGGGCATCACGTCGGCGCGGGTCGGGTCGGGGTCGTCGAGGACGACGAGGTCGGTCGCGGGGTCGTAGCCGCGGGCGAGCACCGCCGTCTCGGCCCAGCCGGCCGCGCGCCGCTGCATCCGGCGCACGAACAGGGGCAGGCCCCGCAGCAGCGCCTCGCGCGCCACCGCGGCGTCGCCCTCGAGCTCGAGGGTCGCCCCGCCCGCGGCGGCGACCGTCTCGCGCACGAAGGCCGCGTCGGCGCAGCCCGTGCGGCGCCCCGCGGCGCGCGCGGCGAGGTCCTCGGCCCGCACCGTGGCGCCGAGCACGGCGACGAGGCGCGCGAGCGCGGCGGCCGACGGCTCGACCTCGGGCTCGAGGACGGCGAGCGGCGGGGCCGCCAGCACCGACGGGGCCCCCTTCGCCGCGGCGAGCGCCGCGAGCGCGACGGCGCACGCGTCGCCCTTGGGCGCCGCGGCTGCGGCGCGACGGGCGCCCTCGCCGTCGCCGGCCCGCCACGCGGCGAGCGCGCGTTCCAGCGCGACCGCGGCGGCCCACGGGCCCGGCGCCGCGGGCGGCGCGAGCATCGCGCGCGCGTCGCCCTCGCGCCCGACGCGGCGCAGGCCCCGCGCGACGACGAGGCGGACGCCGTCGCCGGCGCCGCGGTCCACCGCGGCGGCCGCGCGGGCCAGCGGCCCCGCGTCGTCGAGACGCCCGCTGGCGAGCGCGAGCACGGACGCGCGGCGCACGAGCGCGACGAGCGCGTCGCGGTCGTCGCCGGGGAGCGCGGCCCCGAGCACCGCGAGGGGGAACGCCGCGCGCTCGGGGTCGGTGCGCGCGTCGAGCAGCCGCCGGACGGCGTCGTCGTCGCGCCCGCCCCGCTCGGCGACGACCGCGTCGAGCCACGGGAGCAGCGGGTCGTCGGCGCGCGTGCGCATGCCGTCGAGGTGGCGGCGGGCCGCGGCGAGGTCGAGCGTGCGCAGCGCGTCGAGCAGGGCCGCGAGCCCGCTCGTCGCGTCGGTGCGCGCGGCCGGGTCGGCCGCGAGGCGCACGACGGGCAGCCACGTGCGGTCCGACGCGTCCGCGGACGCCTCGAGGCTCCCGAGCAGCGCCCGCGCGTCGCGGTCGGCGACGAAGCGCGCGCGCGCCGCGACGTCCTCGCCCCGCGCGAGCCGCGCCGGCAGCGCGGCCGTCAGGGCCGAGAGGAGCAGGAGCGCGCGTCGCGACCTCATGCGGGGCCCGTCCCGTCGCCGACGGTCATCCACTCGTTGTCGAGCAAGCGCGTCGTGCCCACCTTCACCGTCGCGACCATGAGCGCGGGCGCCTCGCCGAGCTCGGCGAGCGGGGCGAACGCGTCGGGGTCCACGACGTCCACGTACGACGGGACGACGCCCGGCGCCTGCGCGAGCACCGAGCCCGCGACGCCCACGAGGGCCGACACGCGCCGCTCGCCGGCCGCCGCCGCCGCGCGGGCGGCGCCGAGCGCGCGCGGGAGCGCCAGCGCGCGCGCCCGCTCGTCGGCGGAGAGGTAGCGGTTGCGCGAGGAGAGCGCGAGCCCGTCCACGTCGCGCACGGTGGGCGCGACGACGACGCGACCGGGCAGGTCGAGGTCGCGGTGCAGGCGGCGCACGACCGCGACCTGCTGCGCGTCCTTGCGCCCGAAGTAGGCCCGGTCGGGGCGCGCGCGCAGCAGCAGCTTCGCGACGACGGTGGCGACGCCGGAGAAGTGGCCGGGACGCGCCGCGCCCTCGTAGCCGCCCGACGGCCCCGCGACCTCGACGCGCGTCGAGGAGCCGGTCGGGTAGAGGTCCTCGACCGAGGGCGCGTAGACCGCGTCCACCCCGACGCGCGCGAGCAGGTCGAGGTCGGCCTCGAGCGTGCGCGGGTAGCGCGCGAAGTCCTCGTTGGGCCCGAACTGCGTCGGGTTGACGAAGATGCTCACGAGCGTCGCGTCGCACTCCGCGCGCGCCCGGCGCGCGAGCGCGGCGTGGCCCTCGTGCAGCGCCCCCATCGTCGGCACGAAGCCCACCGTGCCCGCGACCGCCGCGCGCCACGCGGCGAGCGCGGCCGCGTCGCCGAGCACGACGGGGCGCCGCGGGGCCGCGACGCCGGGGACCGCGAGGAGCGCGGCGCGGACGAGCGCGTCGAACGCGGCGGGCGCGCGCGCGCGCAGCCGCGCCGCGTGCGTCAGCACCGTCGCGCCGCCGACGACCGCGTCGGGGGCGACGTCAGCCCAGGGCGCCAGCACGAACGCGCGCTCGAGCGCCCGCGGGTGCGGCACGCGCAGGTCGGGGCGCGCGACGACCTCGTCGCCGAAGGCGAGGAGGTCGAGGTCGAGCGTGCGGGGCCCGTCCTTGACCGCGCGCACGCGGCCCGCCTCGGCCTCGAGGGTGTGCAGGCGCGCGTGGAGCTCGTGCGCCGAGCGCGTCGTGCGCAGCTCGGCGACGGCGTTCCAGTACGGCGGCTGCGGCGGCCCGCCGACCGGCGGGTTCTCGTAGGCCGCGCTGACGGCGGCGACGCGGACGCCCGGCGTGGTCGAGAGGCCGGCGAGGGCCGCCTCGAGGCGGGCCCGGCGGTCGCCGAGGTTGCCCCCGAGCGCGACGAACGCCCGCACCGGCGCGCTCATGAGCGGCCCACCTCGTCCACGTCGCCGGGGACGGGCACGTCCTCGTCGTCGTCCTCGTCGCCCTCGGCGGTGCCGCGGCGGAACAGCGCGCGGACGCCGGCCGCCACGGGCCCCGTCGCGGCGTACGCCCAGAACAGGCCGGCGAGCGAGGCCTCCCAGTGCTGCAACGTCAGGAAGAGCAGCACGACGAGGACGAGGATGGTCACGGGCGAGCGGGCCCCGGTGAGCCACCGGTTCATCACGTGCGGGAACGCGAAGCGGCTGACCATGAGCAGGCCCGCCACCGGCGTCCCGACGAGGAACAGCCACGGGAGCCACGGGAAGGCCGCGTCGGCGAACTCGTGGCGGAAGAGGACGAGGCTGGCCGGCAGCCCGGCGGCACCCGGGCTGGGCATGCCTCGGAACGTGCGCGTGACGTGACCCGGCTCCTGCACCCGCTGGCTCTCGACGTTGTAGCGCGCGAGCCGCAGCGCGGCCCCGAGCACGTACACCATCGCGAGCACCGTCGAGAGCCGCGGCGGCAGGCCGGGGAACTCGACCTCGACCACCGACTTCGCGAGCAGCGCCGGCGCGACGCCGAACGTGATCATGTCGGCGAGGCTGTCGAGCTCGGCGCCGAACGACGACGCCGCCCCGGTCAGCCGCGCGACGCGCCCGTCGAGGGCGTCGCAGACCATCCCGAAGAAGATCGCCCCCGCGGCCTTGAGCCAGAGCGCCTCCCGCCC
This sequence comes from Planctomycetota bacterium, assembly GCA_020851795.1. GTDB lineage: Bacteria > Planctomycetota > PLA2 > PLA2 > JAEUHO01 > JAEUHO01. The sequence continues at coordinate 13,186 of JADZCA010000086.1, forward strand.
CCCGGGCGAGCCGGCGGCGTCGACGAGGTAGGAGAGCGCGAGGAAGCCGGCGAGGACGTTGCCGAGCGTGACGAGGGTCGGCAGGACCTGCAGCGACACGAGGCGGGGCCGCCGGCGGCGGACGTCGGGTCGGACCGGCGGGGGCAGGACCGGGCGCATCGTCGAACCGGCCACTCTAGCAGGCGACCCCGGGGTCCCCCCCTCGGTCCGACGCGAGCCGCGGGGCCGGACGTCACGGGTCGCGCGACGGACCTGTCGCCGCGGATCAGCGGGCCGGGCGCACCGTCACCACCGCCGGGCCGTCCCCACTCCGGCGCACCTCGATGTACTCGAAGGTCCCTCCCGGCGAGGGACGCGGCTGCGCGGAGACGAGGCCCGTCGCCGACGCCGTGAGCCGGCCGCCGGCCGCGTCGAGCAGCGCGAACGACTCCCCCGGCAGCGCGCCCACGAAGAACGCCCCGTCCTCGCCTGCGTCACGCACGAGGGTGAGTTCACGACGTCCCGACGCCGCCGTCGCCGTCGGGTTGACGAGCAGCCTCGCTCGCGGCCGCGGACGTCCCGCATCGTCGAGCACCTCGACCCGCACGCCGCTCCACGCCGTCGAGCCGACCCGGAGCACCGCGACGCCGTCGGCGCCGATCTCGAACGGGGCCGCGAGCGCCGCGACCGACCCGTCCGAGGCGAGCACGGTCGCCGCCGAGGGCGGGCCGGTGACGAGCGGACGGGCGACGCCGAGCCCGTCGGTCGCCCCCACGTCGAGCCCGACGTCGCCGAAGGCGGCCCGCAGCTGGCGCTCGACCGCGAGGGCCCACCGGTCGTCGGCGTCCGCCGTCGGCGCGGCCGTCGCGCCGGGCGCGAGCGCCACCGCGCGGAGCAGCGTGCTGCGCGCGTCGAAATCGAGCGCGCGGGCGACGACGAGCGCGCCGGGGAGCGGGCGGGCCTCCGCGCCGTCTCCGGCGACGACCCGCACGGCCCACGGCGCCGCCCGCACCAGCGTCACGAGGAGGCGGGCGCCCTCGGTCGGGACGACCACCGACGTGGCGGCGGACGCACGATCTCCGACGAACACCTCGATCGACCACGCGCGCGGCGCCACGCGGAGCTCGAGCACGCGCCGCCCGTCGGGCTCGACGTGCACCGCGCTGCGGCCCGGCGGCGCCGCCTCCCGGGCGACGCCCGGCTCGCGCCGCGCGGGCGGCGGGAACGACGGCGCGCCGGCGGACGCGCCGGCGGACGACCATCGCATCGTCGCGGGCGCGCCCGCGGCGACGTCGTCGGCCCCGTCGAGCTCGACGACGAGCCGGGCCACGCGCCACAGCGTGACCTCGAGCCCGACCACGTCGGTGAGCGTCTCGACGGCGTGCACGGGTTCGGGGTCCACCGCGAGGTCGTGCTGGACGCGCACCGCCAGCACGAGGCCTCGACGGACGCGCAAGGACACGAGGCCGTCGGGGTCGCTCGTGGCGCGCACCCCGCCGAGCGGACGGGCCCGCGGGTCGATCTCCGGGGCGGTCGCCTCCACGACGGCGCCCTCGACGGGCCGTCCGTCGGCGTCGTGGACCCGCAAGCGCAGCTCCGCCGGCGGCGGCAGCTCGACGGGGACGCGCGTCGTCGTGCCGCGCGCCAACGTCAGGTCCACGGGATCGCCGATCCACCCGGCGGCGATCGGGCGGACACGCACCTGCACCGTGGACGGGCCCCGACGTTCGTTCGAGATCCACCAGGCGCCCCCGGACACGAGCGTCGTCCGGCGTCCGCTCGCGGGCTCCTCGAGCGCGAACTGCACCGTCGCGGGGTCGGGCGCGTCGCGACCGCCGAGGACGTCGGCGACGATCGTCGCGACCGACGCCTCGTCCGGGAGCGCGCGTTCGAGCCGGACCTCGATCGCCCGTTCGAGCGCGGCGTCCACCGGGACCTCGACGCGACGCCCCACGAAGCCGCGGGCGGACACGCCCACGACCCCGACCCGGTCCCGCGGCATCTTGCGCAACAGCGCGACCCCGTCGGCGAACGTCGTCGCGTTGCGCGAGAGCGACAGGCGCGACCCGGGGGGACCGAGGTCGAACTGCGCTTCGACGCCCGCCGAGGCGACCGGCGTGCCGTCGTCCTCGGCGAGCACGCGGACGCGCCACACGGCGCCGACCTGGATGCGCCCCTCCGCGACGTACTCGTCGGGCCCGAGCCGCTGCGCCACGTGGTGCGCGGCTTCGAGCACGCCGTCGTCGCCGACGGCGAGGCCGTCCTCGGGCCCCGCGTCGAGCCCGGCGGCGTCCCCGACGTCGCCGCCGGACACCCGGAGCACCGCGCGCACGCCCCACCACGCGCCGACGGCGAGCAAGATCGCCGCGACGACCGTCCACGTCCTTCTCATCGTCGGATCCTCCGTCAGGAGCAGGCGCCGCCCGCCACGGGGCCCGGGCCCCGCGGCGGGCGGCGCGTCGGTCACGCTTCGTCGGTGTCGAGGTCGCGCGCGTCGCGCCACGACCCGTCGTCCCCGTCGAGCGGGCACGAGTCCTCCGGGAGGACGGGGTCGTCGTCGGGCGTCGCGCGGTCGCCGTCGGGCACGACCACGGGCGACGGCACGACGGGCGCGGGAGCCGCGCCGTCGGCCGGCGGGCGGACGGGCTCGGCGGGCGTCGTGGGCGACGTCGGCGCCACCGGCGCAGGCGGCACGGACGGAGCCGTGGCGGTCGGCGTCGAAGGCGTCGTCGGAGCCGTCACGGTCGGCGGCGTCGGGGTGCTCGGCTCCGTCGGCGTGGTCGGCGTCGTCGGCGCGGGCGCGCCCTCCGGCGGCACCGGCGTCGGCGTCGTGGGCGGCGGCAGCGGCACCGGTCGCGTCGGAGGCGGCAGCGGCGCCGTCCCGCACCCGCGGCACTCGGTGGCGAGCACCGAGGTCGTCAGGTTGAGGATCTCGAGCGTCAGCTCCTGACGCGCGCCCTTGCTGCCGTTGAACCACTCGTGGTCGTAGCAGGCGAAGTCGCCCGAGACCGCGGTCGCGATCGTCCACGCGCGGTCGGACGGGCAGGGGAGGAGGTCGCTGACGACGATGTCGCCGCCCTCGACGTGCTCGGCCTCGCTGGGGGCGAGCTCGACGAAGTCGGAGAACGTCTTCGTGGTGCCCCACTCGAGCCCGACGCCGAGCTTCGGCACGGTCTTCTCGTCGCGTTCGGCGCCCGCCGTGAGCGACACGCCCGATCGCGACGTGACGCCGCTCGGGCGCGAGAGGCGGAACGTCTCGCCCATCGCGCGACTGCTCCCGTCGAGCAGGTCGAGCCGGACGCCGAAGTCCTGCGTGACCGTCTTCTCCTCGTCGAACTCGCCGTCGCGTGCGTCGAAGTCGATGACCCGACGGTTCCACGCCACCGCCCACCGGTTGGTCAGGACGAGGGTGTCGGCCCGCTGGGCCGCGCCGTTCTGGATGCGCACCGTCTCGGTGCCGCGCACCCGCACCGACCACGAGCGGTCCTCGTCGTCCTCCGTCTCGAGGATCGCGCGCACGAGCACGTTGGCGCGCCGCACGACCACGCGGTAGAGCAGGTAGTCGTCGAAGCCGATCCGGTCGGTGTCTCCCCCCTCCCGCTTGGCGAGCTCGGACCCGCCGTCGGCGGCGGGCCACCCCCCGGCGCCGGTGATCGGCGTCCACGGCCCGAGCGGCGTGCTGTTCTCCGGGTCGCGCAGCTCCTCGGTGCCGGTGAACTCGGTCTTGCCGGTGCACATGATCACGACGGGCGGCTTGATCCGCGACGACCAGGACGTGACCAGCGACTCGACTTCGGGGGCGTAGGGCTGCGGGTAGGTCTCGCCCTCGGTCGCGTGCACGACCGGGACGGCGATCGACAGGAGCGCGGCGGCCGCGAGCAGCGCGGCGCGTCGGCGCCGCGGTCCGGTCGGCGGCTGCGCGCCGACGTCGGTGGTGATCATGAAGGTCCCTCCCCGGGGCCCACCGCCGGCTCGCGCCGGCTGCGGCGTCCCGTGTCCGGGCCGCCCCGCCCGGGGCGTCCCTGCTGCGGTCCGATGCGCCCCGCGCGGGGGCACGGGAGGAACTCGCCCGAGCGGGGCCGGTGGTCACACGTCGCGCGCCGCGCCGTTGGACGGGCGGGCGGGCTCCGCTACGCTCCCCCCCATGCCCACCCCCGCCATCGCCTCCGTCCACGCCCGCGAGGTGCTCGACTCGCGCGGCAACCCCACGGTCGAAGCCGAGGTCGCGCTCGCCGACGGCACCCGGGGGCGGGCCGCCGTCCCGAGCGGCGCCTCCACCGGGGCGCACGAGGCCTGCGAGCTGCGGGACGGCGGCGCGCGCTTCGGCGGGAAGGGCGTCGCGAAGGCGGTCGCCCACGCCAAGGGCCCGCTCGCCGACGCGGTCCGCGGGCGCGACGCGGGCGACCTCGCGGGCCTCGACCGGGCGCTGCGGGCGGCCGACGGCACCGCCAACCTCGGCCGCCTCGGCGCCAACGCGGTCCTCGCGGTCTCGCTCGCGGCGGCGCACGCCGCGGCGGCCGCCGCGAAGACCCCCCTCTACCGCTTCGTCGGGGAGCGCTTCGGCGCGAAGGAGTGGCGCCTGCCCGTCCCGATGATGAACGTGCTCAACGGGGGGGCCCACGCCGACAACGGGCTCGACGTCCAGGAGTTCATGGTCGCCCCGGTCGGCGCCCCCTCCTTCGCCGAGGGCCTGCGCTGCGGGGCCGAGATCTACGCCGCGCTCAAGGGGCTGCTCAAAGCGCGCAAGGCCTCGACCGCGGTGGGCGACGAAGGCGGCTTCGCCCCCCGGTTGCCGTCCAACCAGGCCGCGCTCGAGGCGGTCGCCGAGGCGGTGGGCAAGGCGGGGTACCGGCTGGGCAAGGACGTGGCCCTCGCCCTCGACGTCGCCGCCACCGAGCTCTACGAGGGCGGGACGTACCGGTTCGAGGGCAAGCGCCTCACCGCGGCCGAGCTGGTGGCGGTCTACGAAGGATGGCGTGCGGCGCATCCGATCTACTCCATCGAAGACGGCCTGGCCGAGGACGACTGGGACGGCTGGGCGGTCCTGACCCGACGGCTCGGAGGCTCCGTGCAGCTGGTGGGCGACGATCTCTTCGTGACGCAGAAGGCCCGCCTGCAGCGCGGGATCGAGGCCGGCGTCGCCTCCGCGGTGCTCGTCAAGCCCAACCAGGTCGGGACGCTCTCCGACACCCTCGAGACGGTCGCGACCGCGTTCGCGGCCCGCTACGGCGCCGTCCTCTCGCACCGCTCGGGCGAGACCGAGGACACGACGATCGCCGACCTCGCCGTGGCGACGGGCTGCGGGCAGATCAAGACCGGCGCCCCGTGCCGCAGCGAGCGCGTGGCCAAGTACAACCGCCTCCTCCGCATCGAGGAGGAGCTCGGCGCGGCCGCGCGCTACGGGCTGCGCCCGGCGTGACCCCCACGGGGCCCGTGCTGCTCCCGCCCGCGCCGCGGCTCGACCGCGCGCTGCCGGCGTGGTCGTTGCCGGTGTCGCTGGTCGGCCTCGCGATCCTGCTCGTCTCGACGCTGCCCGCGCTCGTCGCGCGGCGCCGGCTCGAGGCCGCCGAGCGCAAGACCACCGAGGACATCCGCGTCCTCGAGAGCACCGGCGAGCGGCTGCGCCGCGACCGCCAGGCGGTGCTCTCCGACCGCTTCGTGCTCGACCGCGCGGTGCGCGAGCTCCTCGAGCCGGGTCGGCGGATCGCGCTCCCGGCCGCGTCGCGCTGAGGGCGCGGCGGAGGCACGACGCGGTCGTACGCCCCGTGGTAGGACGACGGCGTGGTCCCGTCGCGCCCCGACCGCAGATCGGCTCCCGTCGCGCTCGTCACGGGCGCCGCGACGGGCCTCGGGCTCGAGATCGTGCGCGCGCTCGCTGCGCGCGGCCACCGCGTGTGGCTGTCGGCGCGGACGTTCCGCCGCGCGGCCGACGCGGCCGCCCCGCTCGTCGCCGCCGGCTTGGCCGTCGAACCCTTGGCGCTCGACGTCGCCGACGCGGCGTCGATCGCCGCCGCCGCGCGGGTCGTGGAAGCGTCGGGCCACGGCCTCGACGTGCTGGTCAACAACGCCGGCGTCCTCCTCGACGAGCCGCACGACGCGCTCACCGTCCCCCTCGACGTCGTGCGTGCCACGCTCGAGGTGGACCTCCTCGGCCCGTGGGCGGTCACGCAGGCGTTCGCGCCGCTGCTGCGCGGCTCGCGCGCGCCCCGCGTCGTCAACGTGTCGTCCACGGCGGGCTCGCTCCACGACCTCGCGGCGGGCGCGGCGCCGGACGCGTGGGGCCCGCCGGCGTACTGCACCGCGAAGGCGGCGCTGAACGCGCTCACGGTGCTGACCGCGCGGGCCTTCGAGCGAGGACGGGGGCCGCGCGTGCTCGTCAACGCGTGCTGCCCGGGATGGCTGCGCACCGGGATGGGCGGGCCCGCGGCGACGCTCGCGGCGGCCGAGGGCGCGGACACGCCGGTCTGGCTCGCGACGCTGCCTGACGACGGACCGACGGGCGGCTTCTTCTCGGAGCGACAGCCCTACCCGTGGTGACGCGAGGGCCGTGGGCCCGTGGAGGCGGCGGGCGGCCGCGCCGCGGTCACGACGGTCGCCGCGGTCGGTGCGGCCACACGACGGGCGGCGCCGTCGAGCGCGGAACGCGCCGGCACCGCGGCGTCACGACGGCAGCCCCCACAGCACCCACGCCGCCCAGTAGTACGGGTGCTTCCACTTCTCCTGGCTGCGCACGTGTTCCTGCGCCCTGCGCAGCGCTTCCGCCGTCGGCAGGCCGGGCGTGCCGTCCTTCGGGTTCCAGAGCTCGTAGAACTGCTTCATCAACGCGGCCGTCGCGGCGTCGTCCACCTTCCACAGCGAGCAGATCACGCGCGGGCTCCCCGCGTACATGAACGCGCGCGTGAGCCCCACGATCCCCTCGCCGCCCACGATCTTGCCCTTGCCCGTCTCGCAGGCCGACATCACGACGAGGTCGGATGGCACGTTCATGCGGAACACGTCGAGGCAGGTGAGGAACCCGTCGTCGTCGCCGGCCGCCGTGATCGCGAGCGAGGACAGCGCGGGCCGCTCGGTGTTGACGAGCCCGTGGCAGGCCAGGTGCACCGCGCGCCAACGCTTGCGTTCTGCAAGTGCCGTCCGAAGTCCCGCCTCGGTCGCGGCGGCGCCGAGCAGCGTCTTCGTGCCGATCGCAAGCGCCTCGTCGCGCGTCGCGGGCAGGCGCACCAGCCGCCCGGCCGGGCCGCGGTTCACCGCGAGCGCGCGCTCGTCCACCTTCGTCTCGTAGTCGGGGTCGCCCAGCGCGAGGACGCCCTCGCCGCGCGCGACCTCCTCCTCGCGCAGGAGGCGGTACGTCGTACCGGAGGGAACGTAGGCGACCGTGCGGTTCGGCAGCAGCGCGGCGAACGGAACGTAGGAGAGCGCCCCCGCCGGCGAGACAAGCACGCGCTTCGTGCCTTCGCGGAGCGCGAGCGGCTTTCCCACGAGGTCGGCGAGCGTGGTGATGGCCGCCGCGGGGTCGCTCTCGCCGTCCGCCAAGGCCTCCGCCGCCGCTTCGGCGGCGGCGTCGATCGGTGCGCGGGGCCCCAACGTCACGATGCGGGCGCCGTCGCGCTCGACGACGAGGGCCGCTGCGTCGGCCTCCTCGAACAACCCGTAGAGCACCAGCACGTCGCCGGCGTCGAGCGTCGCGCGGAGCTCGTCGAGCGTCGCGGCCTCGGGGTAGACGATCGCCGCCGCGGCCTTCGCCTCCCGCTGAATCCTCGCGACGACCTCCGCGACGCGCCCGCGCGCCGCGTCGAGCTCCGTGCGCCGCGCGCGCGTCGCGGCCAGGTCCCCGGTGTCGAGGGCTCGTCGCAGCGCGCCCGCGGCCCGCGCCTCGCGGGAGCGGGCTTCCGCCTCGTCGGCGCGCAGGGCGGCCGGCACCGCCGCCGCCCACAGCGCCTCGCGGGCCGCGATCGCCTCGAGGAGCGTGCCGGCGCGCCCGGCCTCCGAGAACCGACAGAGCTCCGAGACGTCGCCCGCCGCCGTCGCGGCCCGCGCGCCGACCGAGTAGACGAAGCCCACCGACGCGCGCGCGTCCAGCCCCTCGTCGGCGGAGAGCCCGATGGAGAAGCCGTCGAGCGCCTCGAGGGCCCGGCGGGCCGTCGCCACAGCGTCGCGGGGTCGCGACAGGCTGAGCTGCACCCCAGCGAGGTTCGCGAGCGCGCCGGCCACCCAACGACGCTCGCCGCGCGCGCCGCGGTCGGCCGCGGCGCGCTCGAACATCGCCGCGGCGGCCTCCAGTCGGCCGAGGCCCCTGAGGACGAGCCCGAGGTTGTTGCGTGTCCCCGACGCGCCTTCGGGGTCGGGGATCGCGTCCTGCGTCGCCAGCGCCGCCTCCAGCGCCTCGACGCCACGGTCGGGGTCGCCCGACTCCGTGCGCAGGAAGGCGAGGTTGGCAGCCGCTCGTGCCGCCTCGCGTCGGTCGCCCGACGCTTCCGCGAGCGCCCGGGCGCGCTCGTAGGCGACGGCCGCCCGCGCCGGGTCGCCCCGGTAGGCGTGGCCGAGCGAGCGCAGATTGGAGGCCGCCACCGTCCGCATGCCGAGCGACTCCAGCATCGGGATCGACCGCTCGAGCGCCTCGGCCGCGCGCTCGCGGTCGCCCAGCTCCAGCCTCATCTTCGCGATGAGCCCGAGTTGCATCGCCACGCCCGACGTCTGTCCGAGCGCCTCGAACTCCGCGAGCACGGCCTCGGCCTCCGTCAACGCCTCCGCGTACCGGCCGTCGCGGCGGTGCAGGTCCGCGAGCAGCGAGCGCGAGACCGCGGCGCCGCGCCGGTCGCCGACCCGGCGCTGGGTCGCGAGCGCCTGTTCGAACGCGGCGCGAGCACCGGCCACGTCGCCGAGGCTCGTGCGCACCTTGCCCAGCTCCGCGAGCGTGCCGGCCGTGCCCGACGTGTTCCCGACCGCGTCCTTCTCGGCGCGCGCACGCTCGAGCGTCGTGAGCGCCTCCCGGAGGTCGCCCCGCTCTCTCTGTGCGATCCCGACGTTGCCGAGCGTGATCGCAGCGCCCCCCGCGTCGCCGAGGGCCAGCTGACTCGCGCGCGCGTCACGGAAGATCGCGAGCGCCTCGACGTACTCCTCGCGCACCATGTGGAGGTTCCCGAGGTTGCTCAGGGTCGACGCGACGCCGGCCTCGTTCCCCACGGCGCGGTGCATCTCGATCGCGCGCTCGTACGCCGCCCGCGCTTCGTCGTGGCGCCCCCGCTGGAACAGCGCGATGCCCAGGTTCCCCGTCATGCTCGCGAGCATCCCCCGGTCGCCGCGCCGGTCGGCGAGCTCGACGGCGCGCGCCCACGCGACCTGCGCGTCCGCGAGCGCGCCCGCCGCATAGGCAGCGCGTGCCGCCGCGTCGCTCGCGTGGGCGGCCCGTGCGAGCCACCCGAGCCGCTCGGCGACTTCGGACGCCGAACGGAACGCGGCCCACGCGCGGTCGTGCGCCCCGATCGTCCGCAGCGCCGTCCCACGCCCCATCGCGAGCGTAGAGCCGACGACGTCGTCCCCACCGGGCGCCTCCTCGGAGCCGAGGGTGTCGAGCGCCTCCTGCGCCGCCCCCGCTTGGAGCGCAGCTCGCGCGCGTCGGATCCGCTCCCGCCGCGCCGGGTCATCCGCCATCCCCCGCCGCGACGCGACGTACGCCGGCAACGCCTCCGTGTCCGCCCGCGGCGCCGCCCGCGCGAACGCGTCCGCCACGTCGTGCTGCCCGCGACGGATCAGCTCGTCGGCGACGAGCCACGGGTCGGGGTCGTCCTTCGCGGCCAGCGTCTTCAGCGCCGCGTCGTCCTTCGCGGCGACCGCCGCGAGCACCGCGTCGGCCGCCTGTTGGGGCGTCGGGGGCGGGGCGGGCTTCGGAGGCGGCGCGGGTGGGCCGGCCGGAGCGCCGACCGCGGGCGGCGCCGCGGGGCCCGAGCCGGGCGCGGGGGCGTCCTGCGCGTTCGCACGGAGCGTCGTCCCCGTCGTGGCGAGGATCGCGAGGACCCCGAAGGCGAGCGATCGGGCGGCACGCATGGGCGGGAGGGTAGTCGCCTCCACGAGCGGAAGCGAAGGGTCGCCGTTTCGCGCCCGCCCGTCGCGCCTCGCCGCCCCCGTGCGATCATGCGCGGATGCGGACGCGGTCCGTCCTCCTCCTCCTCGCCCTCGCGGTCGCCGCCGCGGCCCCGCGCGCGTCGCGCGCCGGCGACGGCGCCCGCGTGGCGTCGGCGCCGCACGAGAACGCCTCGTACCTGCCCGCCGACGACGAGGGGCAGCACGCGGCGTGGGACCGCGCGCGCGAGGCGGCGGCCCGCGGCGACGCCGTGTCGGCCGCACGCGAGCTGCAGCGGCTGGCCGAGGGCCCCGCGCACGCCGTCACGCTGGTCGGCGCCGCGTCGGGCGAGACCGGCGTCGCCGAGGGCACGCGCGTCGCGGCCCACCACGCCGTCGTCGCGCTCGGGACCGCGGTGGCCAAGGCGTACGAGGACGAGCACGGGGCCCGGGCCCGCGCGCTCGTCGAGGAGGCCCTCGCCCTGCGCGACGAGGCCCGCCTCGCCCGCGCCGCCGACCTCTACCTCCCGTGCGCGGCGGGCCGGCGCGCGGCGCTGCTGCTCGCCGACCTCGCGCTCGAACGCGGCGACGACGACGCGGCCCTGGGGTGGCTCGACGTCCTCGAGGACCTCGAGGACGTCGCGGCACCGGATCTCGCCGACGACGTCGCGCGGTGGCGCCGGGCGCGGCTCGACCGTGCGGCGATCGCCACGAGCGCGACCGACGCCGCCCGGCCGCGCGTGCGCGCCGCGATCGAGGCCGCCTCGCCCGTCGCGTACGGGAAGGGCGCGGCCGCGCCCCCCGCCGACGCCGACCTGCGCCGGCCCCCGCCCCCGCGCGCGTGGCCGACCACGGGCGGCGGTCCGTCGCGCTCGGCCGTCGTCGCACCGCTACCGCGTGCGCTCCGCTTCCGCGCCGTCGAGTGGCTCGGCGAGGAACCGAGCGAGGACCCGCCCGGCGAGGCCGACGAGCGCGGTCGCGCGGCGCGCCCGAGCCCGTGGATCCCGACGCAGGGCGTCGTGGCGGGCGGACGCGTGTGGGTCTCCGACGGGCGCGTCGCGGTCGGCTTCGACCTCGACACCCAGCAGCCCGTCGTCGTCGGGCTCGTCCCCGACGCGCCGCCGAGCCCGCTCCCCATGGACCGCGGCGTGGCCGCCCGGGAGCGCTTCGGCTGGATCGAGGGCTTCGGGCTCACCGCCGACGGCGACGTGCTCTACGCCAACGTCCCCGCCGAGCTCACCGACCCCGAGTCGGCCGACGTCGCCGACGAGGGCGACGTGCCCCCCGCGGTGCGCCGCCGCCCCGGGCAACGGGTGCCGCCGCGCCCGCTCTCGGACCGCATCGTCGCCGTCCGCACCGACGAGGAGGGCGGACGCATCCTCTGGACGGCGGGCGGCGGCGCGCCGACGCCCGGCCTGCCCGACGGGCTGCGCCTCTTCGGCACGCCGCTGCTCTACGCGGGCGCGCTGCACGTCGTCGGGCTGGCGCCCACCGCAGCCACGAAGGACCGCTTCGACGTCTTCGCCGTGGCCCTCGACCCCGCCACCGGCGCCGCGCGCTGGGCGACGCCGCTCGGCGCGGGCGGGCCCATCCGGCGCAAGCGCTTCGACGAGATCATGCCCGCGTCGTGCGCCGGCGCGCACGGGCGGGTCCACGTCCTGACCAACCTCGGCATCGTCGCGACCGTGGACGCGCGCACCGGCGCCACGCGCTGGGCGTACCGCTACGACCGCGGCCGCCCCGACGGCGACGACACGGGCCAGCGCCTCTCCGACGCCAAGGACCCCGGCAAGCGGCGCTCGTCGTTCCTCAACCGCCCGCCGCTCGTCGCGCACGGCCGCGTCTTCTTCGCCCCCACCGACGGCCTCAAGATCGTGGCGCTCTTCGACCGCCCGCGCGGCCGGGCGCGCGTGCTCGAGGCGTGGAGCCTCGATCGCACGGGAGCGTTCCGCAACCTCGCCGTCGAGCAGCTCGTCGGGGTGGTGGACGGGCGGGGCGGGACCCCGGCGACGCTGGTCGCCGTCGGGCAGGGCTGGGGCCTCGACCCGCTCCACGAGCCCTACACGTGCGTGGTCGGCATCGACGCGCTCTCGCGCCACGGCGCGGTCCGGTGGGAGCGGGCCCTGCCCTTCGGCGACGTGCCCGAGCCGTTCGGCACCGCCCTCGTCACCGAGGACCTCGTCTACGTGCCGACGGCGTCGGGGATCGCGCGCTACCGCGTCGCCGACGGCGCCGACGTCGAGCCGATCGACGCGCGCTCCATCCCCGTGCGGCGCGCGCCGCTGCTCTACGCGACCGAGCGCCTCTGGGGCAACCTCGTCCCCGTGCCGGGCCGCGGCCTCGTCTGCGTCAACGAGGGGTACGTCTCCTTCTGGTACGAGGACGGGCCGCCGTAGCGCCGAGCCCCCCGGGAGAGCCGCCCCGCGACCCCCGGCCGGAGGGCGAGGCCGCCCGGGGCCCGTGGTTGAATGCGCCCCTTCGTCCCCGGAGTGCCTCTCCCGATGGCCGACCCCGCCCCCGCCCCCGACGACGTCGCGGCGGCCGCCCGCGTCCGGGAGGCTCACGCGCGCATCACCGGGGAGCTGCGCAAGGTGATCGTCGGGCTCGACAGCGTCATCGACGAGCTCCTGATCTCGGTGTTCGCCCGCGGCCACTGCCTCCTCGTCGGCGTCCCCGGCCTCGCGAAGACCCTCCTCATCTCGACGCTCGCCCGCAGCCTGTCGCTCTCCTTCAACCGCATCCAGTTCACCCCCGACCTGATGCCCGCCGACATCACGGGCACGGAGGTGATCCAGGAGGACAAGGCGACCGGCACCCGCCAGCTGAAGTTCCTCCGGGGCCCGATCTTCGCCAACGTCATCCTCGCCGACGAGATCAACCGCACGCCGCCCAAGACGCAGGCCGCGCTGCTCGAGGCCATGCAGGAGCGGCAGGTCACCGTCGGCGGCGTCAAGCACCCCCTCGCCCCGCCCTTCTTCGTGCTGGCGACGCAGAACCCGATCGAGCAGGAGGGCACCTACCCCCTGCCCGAGGCGCAGCTCGACCGCTTCATGTTCATGGTGCGGGTGGACTACCCCTCCGAGGCCGAGGAGATGCGCATCGTCGAGATGACGACGAAGCCCGTCGCCGTCGAGCTGTCGCAGGTGCTCACCGGCGCCGAGATCCTCGAGATCCAGGAGGTCGTGCGCCGGGTGCCGGTCCCCGAGCACGTCCTCTCCTACGTGCTGCGGCTGGTGCGGGCGACCCGCGTCGGCACCCCGGACGCGCCGGCGCTGGTCAAGGACCGCGTGGCGTGGGGCGCCGGGCCGCGCGCGAGCCAGTTCCTCGTGCTCGCGGCGAAGGCGCGGGCCCTCCTGCAGGGCCGGCTCTACGTCTCGACCGACGACGTGAAGGCGGTGGCGCACCCGGTGCTCCGCCACCGCGTCATCACCACCTACGGCGCGGAGGCGGAGGGCTACACGTCCGACCGCCTCGTCGACGACCTCCTCAAGACGACCCCGGCGACCGGCGAGGCCCCGCGTGACCAGCGACTCCCGTCGGTACTTGGATCCTAGGGTCCTCGACCGGATCGAGGGCCTCGACCTCAAGGCGAGGCTCGTCGTCGAAGGCTACATCTCGGGCCTCCACAAGAGCCCGTTCCGCGGGTTCTCCGTGGAGTTCGCCGAGCACCGGGAGTACGTCCCGGGCGACGACATCCGCTTCCTCGACTGGAAGGTCTTCGGCCGCAGCGACCGGCTCTACATCAAGCGCTACGAGGACGAGACCAACCTCGAGGCGACGCTGGTGGTGGACGTCTCGAAGTCGATGGAGTACCGCGGCGGCGGCGTCGAGCACAGCAAGCTCGACTACGCGCGCTGGGCCGCGGCGGCGCTCGCCTACCTGATCACGCAGCAGCAGGACGCCGTCGGGCTCGTGCTCTTCGACGACCAGGTCCGCCGCACGCTGCCGACCGGCAACAACCCGGTGCACCTCAAGAACGTGATCGGCGCGCTCGACCAGGCCGCGCCCGGCCCGACGACCGGTGTGGCCAAGGCGCTCAAGCAGGTCTCCGAGGCACTGCGGCGCAAGGGGCTCGTGCTCCTCTTCTCCGACCTGCTCGACGACGCGCACGCCATCTCGGAGGGCCTCAAGGCCGTGCGCCACCGCGGCCACGAGGTCATCGTCTTCCACGTGCTCGACCGCGACGAGACGACGTTCCCGTTCGAGCGCCTCACGCGCTTCCTCGGGCTCGAGGGGACCGACGACGTGATCGCCGACCCCGAGGCGCTGCGCGCCGCCTACCTCGCCGAGGTGGACGACTTCACGCGCAAGGTCCGCCGCACGTGCGTCGCCAACCGCATCGACTACGTGCCGCTCGACACCGCCGAGCCGCTCGGGACGACGCTGTCGGCCTACCTCGCCAAGCGCGACGCGCGGAGGCGCCGGTGACCCCGCTCGGCGCGTTCCTCCACCCCGCGCTGCTCGCGACCGGCGCCGCCGCCGCCGCGGTGCCGGTCATCATCCACCTGCTCAACCGTCGGCGCGTGCGCCCGCAGGCGTGGGCGGCGATGACGTGGCTGCTCGCGGCGCTCAAGAAGCACCAGCGCCGCCTCAAGATGGAGAACTGGCTGATCCTCGCGCTGCGCTGCGCCGCCCTGCTCGTGCTCGGCACCGCGCTCGCCCGGTGGGTCGTCAGCGACTCCGCGCTCTCCGCGCTCGCGCGCCCGCGCCGCAGCGTCGTGCTCCTGCTCGACACGTCCTACAGCACCGCCGCCCGCGACGGCGCCCGCGCGGTCGCCGACCGCGTCCGCGAGGAGGCCGACAAGGTGCTCGCGTCGCTGGGCAACGACGACGTCGTCGCCGTCGTGGTGAGCAACGACGTCCGCACCGACCGCTCGGGCACGCGCCCGCAGCTGCTCGTGCCGCGGGCCGTCGGCCGCGAGGGCGCCTCGCGCGCCCGCGCCGCGCTGGGCTCCGTGCGGCCGACCGAGGCGCGGGCCTCGTGGCCCGACGCGCTGGCGGCCTGCGCGCCCAAGGCGCTGCTGCAGGACGAGGACGTCAACCGCGTGCTCGTGTGGGTCACCGACCTGCAGGCGCGCGACTGGCGCCCGCCGACGTCGCGGGGCGGCACGGACGCGCTGCGCGACGCGATCGAGGCGCTGCGACGCGAGCAGGCGTCGATCGAGGTCGTCGACGTCGGGGGACGCGGGAACGGCGTGCTGCCCAACCTCGGCGTGACCGACCTCGCGCTCTCCGAGACCAGCGACGTGTTCGCGGGCCAGGGCTTCGAGGTGGTCGCGCGCGTGGTCAACCACGGGACCCGCACCGTGGACGGCGCGACGCTGCGGCTCTTCGTCGACGACGCGCCGGCCCCCGTGCGCACGGTGCGGGCGCCTTCGCTCCCCCCCACCGACCCCACGACGCTCGCGGCGCGCGAGGTCGCGGTGCCGCTCCCGGTGCCGCGCGACGTCTCGTTCCGCTCGAGCGGCGCGCACACCCTGCGCGTCGAGCTGACCCCGCCCGAGGCGGACCCGGGCGCGGACACGCTCGGGCTCGACAGCCGCCGCGTGCTCGCGCTCGACGTCCGCGCCCGGCTGCGCGTGCTGGTGTGGGCGCAGGCGTCGGAGAAGGCGACCTTCGACCCGGTCGAGTTCCTGCGCGGCCTCTTCGTCGGCGAGGGCCCCGGCGACGTGTTCGAGCTCGACGCCGTGCGCGACGAGGAGGGCCTGCGGCGGGCGCTGGGCGACCCGGCCCGCCCGCCGGGCTTCGTCGTGCTCGGCAACCGCGCGCCGCGCAGCGCCGAGACGCAGCGCGACCTGCTGCGCTTCGTCCGCGAGGGCGGGGCGCTCGCGGTGTTCTCGGGGGACGCCTTCGACCACCAGGCGTTCGACGCGGCCTTCACCGCCGTCCCCGCGTCGCGGCTGCTCCCGTTCCGCTTCGCCGCCCCGGAGACGCGGGAGCGGCGCGACGCGCCGTGGGCGCTCGACTTCGGCCGCGAGACGGCCCACCCGATGTCGAAGGCGTTCGTCTCGGGCGAGGCGCGCTTCGTCCAGTCGGCCCCGCCGCGCGTGTTCGGGCGTACGCGCCTGCTCCCCGCCGACGCGCCCTCCACCACCGGGACGAGCACGCCGCCGCCGGGCCGCGCCGCCGACGACTTCGTCGTGCTGCGCTTCCTCGAGGGCGACGGGAGCCAGCCCGGCCCCGTCGCGGTCGCCGAGGGGCCGAGCGGGCTCGGGCGCGTGATGTACGTGGCCACCGCGCTCGACGACGCGTGGGCGCCGGGCGCGATCCTCCCCTTCTACGCCGTGCTGCTCAACGACGGCGCGCTCGCGATGACGCGCACGTCGAGCGTCGGGCGCAACGTCGCCGTCGGCACGGCGCTGCGCGCGTCCCTGCCCAAGGACGCGACGGCGGTGCGCCTCGTGATCCCCGGCCGGGGCGAGGAGACGCCGACGGTGCGCCCCGCCCCCACCGAGGAGGAGCGTCCCGAGGTCGTCCACGACCGCGTCGGCACCGCGGGTATGTGGCGGCTCGTCTACGAGCGCCCGCCCGAGCGCGGCACGACCACCGCGCGGCGCGAGGAGCAGGCCTTCGGCGTCAACCCGGACGCCGCCGAGGGCGCGCTGGTCCGCGCGAACGTCGCCGCGGTCGAGAACCGCGTGCCCGGGGCGGCGATCCGCGTGTCGTCGGGCCTCGGGGAGGGCGCCCGCGTGCAGGCCGCGGCCGCCCAGAGCGAGCTGACGCGCTGGCTGCTGTGGGCCGTGCTCGGCGTGCTGCTCCTCGAGCCCTACCTCGCGATGCGGTTCGGCCGCCACGACGCGCGCGCCGCGCGCCCGTCGCCGGCCGCGGAGCGGGTCGCCGACCCGACGGGAGGCGCGTCGTGACCCCGGCCTTCCTCCTCGCCGCCGACACCGACCGCGTCGTCGGGCCCGTCCGCTTCCCCGGGGCGCCGCCCGCCTGGATGGTCGTGGTGCTGCTCGCCGGGCTCGCGCTGCTCGTGCGCTGGATCTACCGCCGCGAACGCCAGAAGGTCTCCCGCCCCTGGCGCATCGTGCTCGGCGGGCTGCGGCTCGCCGCGGTGGCCCTCGTCGCGCTCGCGCTGTGCCGGCCCGAGCGCGAGGAGGCGCGTGTCGCGCGCGACAAGAGCCACCTCGTCCTCGTGCTCGACACCTCGTCGAGCATGGCGACCCGCGACCGCCACCGCCCCGAGGACGAGCAGCGGCTGCTGCGCGCGCTGTGGCCCGAGGGCGGGCCCGAGGCGCGCCCCGGCCACCTCGAGGCCTCCCGCGGCGAGATCGCCGCGCGGTCCCTCGTCGGGGACGGCGGCGCCGCGCTGGCCGCGCTCGCCGACCGCTTCGTCGTCCACGTCTACGGTTTCGACGAGGACCTGCGACTGCTGGCCTCGACCGAGCCCCGCGCCGCCGAGGCCGCGGGCGCGGCCGACGGCGGCGGCCCGCCCGCGACGAGCCCCGAGGCGCTCGTGCAGGCCGTCCGCGCCGCCAAGAGCGACGGCACGCAGACCGCGATCGGCGTCGCGCTCGAGGGCGTCGCCCGCGAGTTCGCCGGCCGCGACGACCGCCGCCTCGCCGGCGTCGTGCTCTTCTCCGACGGCCGCGACAACGCCGAGGGCCGCCGGCCCGTGGACGTGCTCGCGGGGCTGGGCAAGGGCGCCGAGGACCTGCGCGTGGCCGCGGTCGCGCTCGGCGACCCGCGGCTCGCCAAGAACGTCCGCGTGGACCGCGTCCTCGCCAAGGACGTCGTCCTCGCCGGCGACGAGGTCGTCTTCCTCGCCCAGCTGCGCCAGACGGGCTTCGACGACCTCGACGGCGTGGACGTCCGCCTCGAGATCACGCAGGTCGCGGGCCCCGACGGCGTGGCCTTCCCGACGCCGCGGCGCTACGTGCCGAGCGAGGGCGCGCGCGGGCGGCGCTCGACGCGCGAGATCGAGGAGGGGATGCACCGCGCGGTGCGCCTGCTCCCGTCGGCCAAGGCGACGCCCGCGTCGCTGCGGGCCCCGTTCCCCGAGCCGGGGACCTACGACGTGGCGGTCCGGGCGGTGCTGCCCAAGGCGCACGCCGCCGAGGACGCCGTCGTCGAGGACGACGTGCGCGTCCACCGGCTGCGCGTCGTGGACCAGACGATCCGCGTGCTGCTCGTGGACCGCGAGATGCGCTACGAGACGCACTTCCTCAAGAACGTGCTCGTGCGCGAGGCCCGCCGTGCCGGCGACCCGCGTCGCGTGGACGCGCAGGTGTGGGTGCAGGGCTTCGACCCCGACGTGCGCCAGCCCGCCGGGTCGGGGACGCAGCCGCTGCGCGCGTTCCCCTCGACGCGCCAGGAGATCTTCGCCTACGACGTGATCCTCTTCGGCGACGTCCGCTGGCGGCAGCTGGGCGCGACCGAGGAGCGCTCCAAGGAGATCCTCAAGCTCCTCAAGGACTGGGTGGCCGAGGGCGGCGGGATCGGGTTCGTCGCGGGCGAGGCCGAGAACCCGACGCAGTACCTCGACACGCCGCTGCAGGACCTCCTGCCCGTCGTCGTGCGCGCCTCGGACCGGGCCAACGAGCTCGGCAAGTCGGTGCCGTTCCGCCTCGCGCCGACCGAGATCGGCCGCGAGCACCCCATCCTCTCGGTGCTCCAGGACCGCCCCGAGAAGGTGGACGAGATCTGGCGCGAGCACGACGGCTGGGAGTGGTACTGGCTCTACCGCGCCAAGGGCGGCCTCAAGCCCGGCGCGTTCGCGCTCGCCCGCGTCTGGAACGCCCCCGGCGCCGAGTTCCTCGACGACCGCGGCGAGCCGTGCGTGGTCTTCGCGGGGATGGGCTTCGGCAAGGGCCGCGTGTTCTTCAGCGCGATCGACCAGATCTCGCGGATCCGCATGTCGGTGGGCGACGCCTACTACGGGCCGTTCTGGGACGAGACGATCCGCTGGCTCGCCACGTACCGGCTGCTCGGCGGCAACAAGCGCTACAAGATCGAGACGGACAAGGAGACCTACTTCGTCGGCGAGACCGCGACGATCAAGGTCTCGGCGCTCGACGCCGACTACCAGCCGCTGCGCACGCCGCTGCTGCGCGGGCTGCAGGTCGAGGGCCCCGACGGCAAGCCGATGCTCGCCGAGTCCGACGCGCCGCGCCCCGACCCCGACGGCGGGCTGGGCCTCTACAAGACGACGCTGCGCCTGCCCGCGACGGGCACCTACCGCATCTGGGTGGACCCGCCCGAGCGCGACGGCGGCGCCCGCGCCGAGCGCCGCATCGAGGCGCGCTTCGCCACGCGCGAGGACCAGGACAAGGTCCCCGACCACGAGACGCTGCGCGCGGTCGTCGCGGCGACGAACCCGCCGTCGCAGGCCCCCCGGCTCCACGCGCCCGACGAGGTGCGGGAGCTGCTCGCCTCGATCCCCTCGCGGACCACCGAGCGGGTGCTCGACCGCCGCGACGAGCCGCTGTGGGACACGCCGTGGACCCTGCTGCTCGTGACCGCGATCCTCGCGCTCGAGTGGATCCTGCGCAAGCGCTTCCAGATGATCTAGCCCGCCGAGTTCACGAAAGGCGAGGCCTGTCGAGCGTCGATCGCACGTCAGGCCCCCGTCGGGGCGCGCGGATTGCGCCCGGGCGCGCGTCGGACGCGACGACGGCGTGTTCTGGCACCACGCCGAGGAGCGGACGACGCGTGGCGACACGCATCGAATCGCCGACGGGCCCTGCGCCACGCCCGGGCACAGGGCGCCGCCGCGACCTCGTCGGCTCGTGAGCGCGGCGGGCGAGAGGGCGGCGGCGGCGTCCGCCCGGGCGACCTCGTGGAGGTCGGCAGGGACCGGGAGGACCGGGTACCCTCTCGCCGTGCGGGTCCTCCGTCCCTTCGCCGTCGCGGTCGCGCTGGCCCTCGTCGCGCTCCGCGCCGGGGCCGACGAGTCCGTCGCCCCCTACAGCGTGCGCGACACGATCGCGGCCAGCGTCGCGGTCGCGCGGGCGAAGGCGTCGTTCGCCGCGGGCGAGCTCGCACGCGGCGCGACCGAGGCGCAGGCGGTCCTCGACGGCCTGCGCGACGACCTCGTCACCGAGCCGTCCGGCGACCTCCCGCAGGTGCGCTACGTCCCGGCGGCGGAGGCCGCGGTGCGGCTGCTGCTCTCGCTGCCCGACGATGCGCGCGCGGTCTACGCCGAGACGGTGGGTCCCGCCGCCCGCGCCCTGCTCGACCGCGCCGTGACCGAGCGCGACGAGCGGCGGCTGCGCGAGGTGCTCGCCCGGTTCGGCGCCGCCCCCGAGGGCGTGCGCGCCGGACGGCTGCTCGCCGAGTCCGCGCTCGAAGCCGGCCGGCCCCTCGACGCCGCCGCGACCGCGCGCGAGGCGCTGCGCTACGCGCCGGCGTGCCCCCTCCTGTGGACCACCCGCATCGACGCCCTCGCCGCCGCCCGCGACGGCGCCGCGCTCGCCGCGCTGGCGCCGCCGCGCGAGGCGCTCGACGCGACGGTCGCGGTGGCCGGCGCGTCCGTGCGCGTCGGCGACCGTCTCGCGGCGGCGCGCGCGGCGGTCCCGCCCCCGGGCGGCCCCACGGACGTGCCGATGTGGGACGGCTCGCCGGCCCACGACGTGCGCGCCCCGTGGGACCACGTCCTGCGCCCGCTGCGCTGGCAGGCGGGCTCCGTGGTCGCGTCGCGCCGCAACGACGTGCCGCAGAACACCTTCGGGATGATGAGCACCGACACGCAGGGGCCGTTCGACCAGCGGCGCCTGTTCGCCGCGCCGCTCGCGCCGATCCTCGTCGGGCGCACGCTCGTCGTCGCCGACGGCGTCGCGGTCGAGGGGCGCGAGCTGCTGTCGGGGCGGCTGGCGTGGCGCTTCCCCGCGCCCGGCCGCCGCGTGCCCGGGCTCGACGTGTTCCGCGGCGACGTGGACAACCTGCCCGGGCGGACCAACCTCGACGTGGTGCACGCCCCGTGCGCGGCCGACGGGCGCGTCTACGCCACGGTCGAGGTCGCCGACCCGACCTTCGTGCCCCGCCGCCTCCACGGCGTCGAGATCACGACCTATCGGCCCAAGCGCGTCCTCGTCGCGCTCGACGCCACGACGGGCGAGCTCGCGTGGCGCATGGGCGCCGACCCCGCCGACGCGGCCACGCTGCTCGGCTGGTCGATCGGCAGCGCGCCCGTCGTCGCCGACGGCGTCGTCGTCGCGGTCGGCGTCCGCTTCCAGAGCCGCTGGCAGGCCCGCCTGCTCGCGTTCGACGCGGCCACGGGCCGGCTGCGGTGGTCGCTCGACGTCGTGACGAGCCAGCAGGAGCTCAACCTGTTCGGCGAGCCGATCAAGGAGCTGTGGGCGGGCACGCCCGCGGTCGCCGACGGGACCGTGTACGCCCCCACCGGGCTCGGCATCTTCGTCGCGGCCGACCTCCGCACGGGCGACGTCCGGTGGATGTCGTCCTACGAGACGATCGTGATCGAGCGCGTCGAGCTCTGGTACTCGACGCCGCTCCGGCTCGCCCGCTGGGGCCCCGCGCCCACCGTCGTCCACGGCGACGTCGTGCTCGCCGCGCCCGCCGACGGCCCGCACCTGCTCTGCTTCGGGCGCGCCGACGGGCGGCTGCGCTGGCGCGAGGAGGCGCAGGCCCCGCGCGACGGCGCGACCGCGTTCGTGGACCACTTCCTCGGCGTCGTCCACGACGGCAAGCGCGACGTCGCGGTCGTCACCGGACGGAGCCTGCGCGCGCTCGACCTCGCCGACGGCCGCGTCGTCTGGGGCGCCCGGTTCTCGGAGGCGGCGACCGTGCGCGGCCGCGGGACGGTGTCGCGCACCCGGGTGTACGTGCCCACCACCGCGGGCCTCGACGTGTTCTCGCTCGCGGGCGAGGGACGGCTGCTCGCGCCGAGCCCGATGCCGTGGCCCGACCGCGGCCAGCCGGGCAACGTGCTCCTGACGCCGCGGGTCGTGGTCGTCGCGGGCGGCGTCGGCCCCGAGGACGACGAGGGCCGGGTGAGGCCGGTGCAGGCCTACTTCGACCCCGAGGACATCGAGCGCGAGATCGCCGAGCGCCGCCGCGCGCGGCCCGACGACCCGGGCCCCGCGCTCGAGCTCGCCGACCTGTTCCGGCTCGTCGGGGCCGAGTCCCGCGCGGCGGCGGCCTACGAGGTCGCGCGCGAGGTGGCCCGCCGCGCCACCGACGAAGCCGCCGCCGACCGCGCCCGCGAGGGCTTGCTGCTGCTCGCCCGCGACCGCGGCGACGCCGCGGCGGGGCTCGGCAAGGCGAGCGACGCGCGGGCGGCCTACGAGTCGGCGCTCGCGCTCGCGCGCACGGCCGCGGAGCGCGTGGCGGTCCGGGTGCGCCTCGACCGGCTGTTCCGCGACGCCGGGCTCGAGAACGCGCGCGTCCGCAACCTCGTCGCGCTGACGGGCGAGGCGGGCGACGAGAAGGCGGCGCTGTCCCCGCGCGAGGGCGAGGTGCCCGCGCGCGCCGGGGCGCGCTTCCTCCTCGCGGAGATCCACGCCGGCGCGGGCCGGGCCGTGGACGCGGTGGACGTGCTGCAGGAGGTGCTGCGCGAGGACGGCGACGTCGTCGTCGGCGACGAGGTCGCCGCCCTGCGCGCGAAGCGGCGCATCGACACGATCGTGGCCGAGGCGGGCCCGTCGGCGTACGCGAGGCACGAGGCCGACGCGGCACGGCGCCTCGCCGAGGCCGCGGCGGGGACCGACCCCGCCCCGTTTCAGCGCATCCTCGCCGAGTTCCCCAACGCGCGGGCGGTGCCCGACGCGCTGCTCGGGCTCGCCGAGCGTCAGGCCGGCGCCGGCGACGACGCCGCCGCGGCCGCGACGCTCAAGCGCTTCCTGACGTCGTACCCCGACCACCCCGCGACGCCGCGCGCGCTGGCGCGGCTGTCGCGCACGCTCGCGGCGACGGGCGCGCGCGAGCCGGCGCGCGCGATCCTCGCCACGCTCGAGCGGCGCCACGCGTTGGCCTCGTTCGAGCTCGACGGCACGACGTTCACCGGGCGGTCGTTCGCGGAGGCCGAGCTCGCGCGCCTCGGCACGCCCCCGCCCCCGCCGCCGCCGTCGCCGCTGTCGCGCCGGCCCACCGAGAAGATGACGGAGACGGTGGACGGGCAGGGCGTCGGGGCGCGCTGCGTCGAGATCGAGTCCGCGGGCGCGTCGTCGGTCCGGCTGCCCGCGCTCGTGCAGGTGGACGACGAGCTGGTCGCGATCGACCCGGCCGACGGGCGCGTGCGCTGGCGGCGCACCGTGGGCGGCCAGGCGCAGGCGACGGCGGCGGGCGACGTGCTCGTGGTCGCCGCCGGCGACACGGCGCTGGGCCTCGAGCCCGAGACCGGCGAGCCGATCTGGCGGGAGGACCTCCCCGCGACGGCGATCGACGCCGGGACGACGCTGGGCCAGGCGGTGCTGCTCGTGCAGTACGCGTCGGTGGTCGCGCGCTCGGCCGTCGTCGCCATCGACCCGGTGACGGGGCGACGCGCGTGGTCGCGCGACCTCGTGGGCGACCCCGTGACGCGGATGGTCGTCGCCGAAGAGGGCGTCGTCGTGGTGCGCGCCCGCGTCGGTGCGACGTCGGGCTTCTCGGTCTCGGTGCTGTCGAGCCTGACGGGCGAGCCGGTCGGCGACCTGCCCCGCACCTTCGACCCGACGACCGAGGGCTCGCCCCGGGTCGTGGACGGCCGCACGGTGGTCGGGCTCGTGCGCGACGGGGACGGGCTCGCGCTGGCGGGCTGGGACCTCGGCACGTTGCGGCCGCGGTTCTCGACGGCGGTCCCCGTGGCCCGCCAGGGCTTCCTGCAGCGCCACCTGCTCGTGCGCGGCGACCGGATGGTGCTCGTCGAGGCGACGGGGGCGGTGCGCACCTACGCCCTCGACGACGGGTCGGCCGTCGCGGAGACCGCGGTCACCGGCGGGCTCACGCAGGCGTCGCCGCGCTGCCTCGTGCTGCGCGACGACCGCGTGGTCGCGCTGCTGCGCCTCGGGCGGGACCGGTGCGTGGTGGTCGCGTTCGACCGCACGACCGGCCGCGCGCTGTGGACGAAGGACGCGCTGCGCGGCGTCAACCAGGGGATGCTGCTCGACGGCGGCGACGTGATCGTCGCGGTCCTCTCGCCCGTGCCCGTCCGCAGCGCGGGGACGCTGGCCCAGCCGCCCGAGTACCAGATCCTCGTGCTCGACCCCGCCGACGGCCGCGAGGTGCGCATCTCGGCGGCCGGGCTGGGCGACTTCGTGCCGTCGGCGACGCTGGTGGACGGCGCGCTCGTCGTCGCCGGCCGCCGCCGTTTCGCGCTGTTCCGCTGACCCGGCGGCGGAGCGAGCGGACGGACGGCTCCCCGCGCGGCCTTGCGGCGCGGCCGCGGCGCCCGTACGGTTCGCGCATGCGGGACCTTCCCGACCGGTCGCCCCTCGTGAGCGGAATGCGCCGGCTCGCGTGCGCGGTCACGTTCGTCGTGCTCGCGGCGTGCGGGGGCGGTGGTTCGTCCGGCGGCGGGGCGCCCGCGCCCGTCCCGCCGCCCGCGCCGGTCGACGCGCCCTACGCGTCGTTGGCGGCGGTGTTCGCGGGGACCGCGAGCGACTACTTCGGGATCGGGCCGGGGCGCGTGCCCAAGGACGGCGCCAAGAGCCACTACACCGTGCCCGCGCCGACGGGCGACAACCGCGACGACCTGACGCAGGCGTGGTTCGAGGTGGCCAACCGGGACATCGTCGTGCAGCTCGACGCCGACGGCCGGATGGAGTACCCGGTCGTCTACGGCCCGCTCGCCGGCTTCCCGCAAGGCACCGACGGGACGCCGGCGCGCGGCCCGAGGGAGTTCCTCGCGGGGAGCCCGTGGACGCTCGCCGTGACGCGCCACGGCCTCCCGGCGGTGCGCCTGCCGGAGGCGGCGACGGCGACCGTGGAGCTCCTCGACGGGAGCCTGTTCCGGTGGTCGTACGACCTCGGCGACCTCCGCGTGGACCTCGTGCCGGTGGCGCCCGAGCGGGAGGACGGCGCCGGGGCCAACCCGCGAGCGGTGCTCGCGCTGCTGCGGCTCACCAACGCGAGCTCGACCGACGTCGCGGGGACGGTGTCCGTCGTGCCGACGCTGCGCGACGCCGACCTCCTCGACGCCACGGCGCAGCCGGCGACCCTCTACGGCGACGTCGTCGGTCCTGTCCCGTGGAACCACGGCAGCGACCGCCGGAACTACGTCCCGCGCTTCGCGGAGGTGGGCCCGGCGACGCCCGGCTACGAGGCGGTCGCGGCGGTCGGCACGACGTCGTTCGTGCCCGGCACCACCGACGTCGCGTTCGCGCTCCCGCCCGGCGCGACGCAGGTCTCCAGCGTGGCGCTCCTCGTCGGCGGAGGGACCGCCGAGCTCGCCCACACGCTCGGGGCGGTGCGATCGCGGGCGCCGTTGGCGTGGGTCAACGAGACGGTGCGGGCGATGGACCGTCGGCGCGGGCGCCTCGAGATCTACTCCGACCCGCGCACCGCGGAGTGGGTCGGCCGGGCGCTGCAGGTCGGGATGGACTCGCACCTGCGCGACGGGAACGGTCGCCTGACCTCGCCCCACGGGGGATCGTGGATGCTCATGGCCCGCGTGTGGCCGCGGGCGCTCGCCGCCCTCGTCCCCGACGGAGACCTCGGGATCGGGTGCCCCGCCGGGGACCTCACGTGGTCGGTGACCGGCGCGACGCTCCCGGCGGTGTTGCTCGGGCTGCACTACCGCGCCACCGGCGACCGGGCCGCGGTGGCGAGCTCGACGTGCCGCGACCAGTTCCACTGCCTCGTGGACGCGCTGCAGGCGCAACGGTGGCCGGGCACGCACCTCGTCCCGTCCACGCGCATCTGGGACGGCCCGTCGCGGGGCGACTTCCACACGGGATCCAACGTCTCGGCGTGGTTCGCGATCCGGAGCGCCGCGCGGCTCGCGAGCGAGGTGTGGGCCGAGCCCGCGGTCGCCGGCACGTGGGCGGCCGACGCCGCGCTCGTGCGGGAGGAGATCCTCGCGCGCTGCGTCGTCGCCGGGCGGTACGGCCCGCAGCTCGCCGAAGGGACGTTCGCCGACGGTCGAGTCGACGCCGACGTCCTCTGCCACGACGGCGAGGAGATCGTGGTCGCGAGCTCGCCGCAGCTCGGCTTCGTCGAGGTGGACGACGTCGTGCGCACCAACCACGGCGGTGCGGCCACGACGGCGCAGAACCGCTTCTGGAACGCCGCCGCGCGCGGGATGCACTGGAACGACTCGGCCCCCGTCACGTCCCCGGGATGGCTCACCGCGCTGTCGGGCGCGGCCGGCGAAGGTCAGCTCCGCGCGGCGCTGGACCTGTGGCGACGCGTGACGGACGTGGACGGGTCGGTCTGGTGGTGGCCGTACGACCACGGCGAGACCGACCCGGACGCGGTCCTGCGCCGCGCAAGCCACGTCGGCGGATCCACGCTGGACACCGCCAAGTGCGACTACGCGTCGAGCAGCGCGGTCGCGCTGCTGCTCCACGACGTGATCGGGCTCGACGCGGACGTCCCGGCGACGCGCGCGTGGTTCCGCCCCCTCCCCCCGTGGCCCTCGTTCCGCTGGGTGGGCGGCCGGTGCGGGGACGCGTTCTTCGACGTGTCCTACGTCGACGACGGTGGACGGGTGACGGCGTCGGTGACCAACCGCAACCTCGTGCCCTACCGCACCGTCGCCGAGGTCACCGTCCCGTCCGGCCGGCGGGCCCTCGCGGGCCAGGCCACCGGACGACGCTTCGGCCGTGACGCGCGCCGCGTGGAGGTCGACCTCGCGCCCGGAGCCACCGCGACCGTGGCGCTCGACTACGAGGCGATCCCGTCCACGCCGTGCGCCGACGCGGCCTACACGGCGGCGGCGGCGGCGCACGACGCGCTGCGGACCGGCGGGTTTGCCGACGCGGCGACGTCGGACCTCGACGGGGACGGCGTCGTCGAGGGCCACGCGTGGCGCTTGCTCGCGGAGGCCCGGTGCGCCGACCCCGCCGTCGAGGCGGCCTGGCAGGCCAACTGGACCCTCGGTGCCTCGCTGGGCTGGGGCGACGCGTGGGCGACGATCTGCGCCGAGTACGCGACGGTGTCGCAGGGGATGGCCGACGTCGTCAACGCGTGGTGCTCCCCGCGCCTCCCGTTCGTGCCCTTCCGTCGGGGGACGGCGGAACCGCTCGACGGGCGCGGCGACTACGACGGCGACGGTCGGTCCAACGAGGCCGAGTACGAGGCCGTCGGGGGAGCCGAGGCCTCCCCACGGAGCTACGCGACCGCCGCGACGCGCCCCTGAACCCGCCTTTCCCGGGAGCCGACCAGGCTCTGTTTCGGAGCCCTCCCTGCTGCGTCCGCACGGACCGGGCGGCGGCGAGGCGTCCTCGGCCCGAGCGGCCTCGCGACGGGAAGTTCCGAAACAGAGCCTCGGTCGGTCCACGAAGCCCCTCGTCTTTCGTGGGAGACCCGGGCTGAGGCACGCCGCCCCCCCCCACCCCGATCCGCGGCCGCTCGCCGCGGGACCCGCCGGCCGACCGGCCGCGGGGCACGGACCGCGCCGCGTCGCCGTCCCGTCCGGATAGAGTCGAGGCGTGCGACGCCTCGGCCCCCTCGGACTCCCCCTCCTCGCGCTCGCGGTGGCGGTGCTGCTGCTCGCCCCCGTCCGGTCGTCCGCCGACGACCGCGCCCGCCCGCCGCTCATCGACGCGCCGACGCGCGCCGCGATCGAGTCGGGCCTGCGCTTCCTCGCCCGCACGCAGCAGCCCGACGGCTCCTGGGTCTCCGACGCGGGCCAGAAAGTCAACGAGGAGTACGTGGTCCGCCCGGGCGGCAAGAACGTCCACCACGTCGGCGTCACCGCGCTCGGGATCCTCGCGTTCCTCGCCGCCGGGCACGTCCCGGGCCGCGGGCCGTACGGCGAGGTCGTGGACCGCGCCGTCGAGTTCCTGCTCTCGCGCGTGCAGAAGGACGGCTACGTCGCCGCCGACGAGACGCGGATGTACAGCCACGCCTTCGCGACGCTCGCCCTCGCCGAGGTGTACGGCATGAGCCGCGCGCCGGCGCTGCGCGAGCGGCTGCAGTCGGCGGTCGAGCTCACCGTGAAGTGCCAGAACGCCACGGGCGGCTGGCGCTACGTGCCGTTCACCGTGGACTCGGACATGTCGGTGACCGTCTGCCAGGTCGTCGCGCTGCGCGCCGCGATGAACGTGGGCATCAAGGTCAACCGCGAGGCGATCGACCGCGCGCTGCGCTACGTCGTGGACAGCGCGATCACGGCCGACATCGCCAAGGACGACAGCGAGGTCGGCGGCTTCTACTACCAGCCGAGCACCACGCGCTGGAACCGCTCGTCGTTCCCGCTCACCGCCGCGGGCCTCACCACGCTGTTCCAGGCCGGCATCTACGACGACGCCGCGCTCGCGGGCTACGTCGCGCGCGCGGGCATCGACAAGAACCCGCCGCCCTCGATCGCCAAGACGGTCGAGTACATGGAGCGCAGCTACGACGACATCGCGCGCAGCTACGGCTCGCACTACTTCTTCTTCTACGGCAACTACTACGCGGCGCAGGCGATGTACAACTGGGGCGGCGTGGACCCGTCGCGCTGGGAGCGCTGGTACGACCGCGTCCGCCGCGACCTCCTCCGCCTCGAGCGCCGCTCGACCGGCCCCGACGGGCGCCCCGAGTCGCGCTGGGAGAGCAACGTCGGCGACACGCACGCGTTCGGCACCGCGATCGCGATCCTGATCCTCTCGATGCCGTTCGACTACCTGCCGATCCACCAGAAATGACGGACCGCCGGCGGGCCGCGCGCCGCGGGGCCGCCGCGGCCACGCGGTCCGTCATCAGGCGCGGAACCGGAAGCGGAGTCGGAGGGAACGGCAACCCGTAACCGGAGCGGACGCGCCACGGGACGAGCGAGCGGGCCGAGGACGTCGGAGCGAAGGCACGGCGGACACCGCGCGCGCGGGCCCCGGCGCGCGACCTCTCCGCATGCGTCCCGTGGCGCTCGTGC
Source organism: Planctomycetota bacterium (assembly GCA_020851795.1). Taxonomy (GTDB): domain Bacteria; phylum Planctomycetota; class PLA2; order PLA2; family JAEUHO01; genus JAEUHO01. Next base: position 42,179 of record JADZCA010000086.1, read on the forward strand.
GCGGGACCGCCCACCGGCCCGCCCGGCGTCCGCGTCCCCACCGAAGCGGCGAACAGGCCCCTCTCCGGGTCCTCGTTCCGACGCCTCCGTGCCCCGCTCCTCCCTCCGCCTCTCGCCGCGTCTCGCTCCGGCTCCGTCTCCCCCCCTCCTCTTCGCATCGTTCATCTCTCCCGTCTCGCCGCTTCCCGACTCTCAGCGGCCCAGCGCCCGCTCGCCTTCCATCTCGCCGTCCGGTGACGCTCTCGGTTCCGCGCTCCGCTCCTGTCTCCGCTCCTCGCCATCCGCCACGCGCCGTTCCTCTCCGCGCTCCCGTCTTCGCTCCTCCTCCTCCCTCTCCCGTCCGGTCCTTCCGCCGCCTTTCCTCTTCCCCTTTCCCTCTCCGTCCCCTCCTCCCCGGCGCGCTGCGCGCCGGGTCAAGCGAACGCGTCCTCGCGTTCGCCGGTAGAAGGAGTGGGGTGCCCCTCCCTCTCGACCCCCGGCAGCCCGACGACGTGTTGCTCGCCCGGGCGGCCCGGGGGGACCGGGGTGCCTTCGAGGCGTTCTACGACCGTCACGCCGCAGGGATCATGGCCTTCGTCGCCCACCTCCTCGGAGACCGCACGCTCGCGCAGGACGCGACGCAGGACGCCTTCGTGCGGGCGTGGCGCAGCGCGGGTCGGTTCCACGCCGGGGCCCCCGCCGAGCCGTGGCTGTTCCGCATCGCGCGCCGCTGCGCCTACGACCTGCGGGCGCGACGCGGCCCGCGACGCCTCGACGACGGCCGCATCCTCGAGGACCCCGACCGGGGGGCGCCGCAGGTGTCCGCGCGCGACGCGGAGCCGACCGGCGACCCGGGGCTCGCCGCCCGTGTGAGGGCGGCGGTGGACGCGCTGTCGGACACGGTCCGCGAAGCGTTCGTGCTCGTGCGGCTCTGCGGGCGCTCGCAGGACGAGACCGCGCAGCTCCTCGACGTGCCGGTCGGGACGGTCAAGAGCCGCGTGGCAGCCGCCGAGGCCTCGCTGCGCGCCGCGTTGGGAGACCTCGCGTGACCGCGGGCCCCGCCCACGACCCGCTCGACCGGGCGCTCGCCGCGCTGGCGCCGCCGCCGGCCCCGCCGCCCTTCGAGCGCGTCGCCGCCGCCTACGACGCGCGTCGCATGGTGGACGGCGTGCGCCGGCGCGTCGCGATCGCCGCCGCGGCCGCCGCCGCGGTGGTCGTCGCCGCGGGGCTGCTCGCGGCGGTGCGCGCCGACCGCGACGTCGGCGCGACGGCGGTGCCGGTCGCGTCGCTCGCGCCCGCCCACGGGGCCGACGCGACGGTCGTCCGCGACGGACGCGCGATCGCGGCCGAGGCCGAGCTCGTCGCGGGCGACCGCGTCGACGCGTCGGCGCCCGTGCGCCTCCGGCTCGGGGCCCGCGCGACGGTCGAGCTCGGTGCGGGCGCTCGCGTGACGCTGCTCGGCCCGACGCAGGTCGAGCAGCACGCGGGGCTCGCGCTCTACGACGTCGTGCACGACGAGCGGGCGCCGCTGCGCGTGCGAGTCCGCGGCGTCGAGGTCGTGGACGCCGGCACCCGCTTCACCGTGGACGCCGGCACCGCCGACGGCCCGGCGCGCGCGCTGCTGACGGTCGAGGAGGGCGCGGTGGACGCCAACGGCGTCCGCGTCGCGTCCGGCCACGGGCTCGCGTTCCTCGACGGCAGGCCGGCGGGCCCCGCGTGGCCGCTCGACGCCAAGCCCGTGCTGGCGCTCGAGGTCGAGGAGGCGACGCCGACCGTCGGGCGCCCCGTGACGCTGCGGGTCGTGCTCGAGAACCCGACCGACGGATGGGTGGCGCTGCCCACGGCGTACGCGCCGCGCAGCCCGCTGTGGATCGAGGTGACGCGCCCCGACGGCACGCGCAGCCCGCTGCGCGTCACCGACGAGGCGCTGGTGGACGGCGCGCGGACCGGTGGGGCGATCCCCCCCCGGGGCAAGGTCGCGGTGCGCGTCCGGTTCAGCCACGTCTTCGACGGACCGGGCACGTACCGTTGCCGGGCCGTGTACCGTCCCGCCGACGCCGTGGATCCCCCGGCGTCGGCCGACGTCCTGGTCGTCGTGAGGTAGGCATGCCGACGTCTCCCGCCCTCACCCCGGTGCTCGAGCGCCTCGGACGGCTGCGCGCCCGCGTCCGCACCCTGCTGGCGGCGACCGGCGTCGCGCGCCTGCTGGCGTGGGCGGCGGCGCTCGTGCTGGTGTGGGTCCTCGCCGACGTCGTCCTCGACCTCCCCCTCGGCGTGCGGCGCTTCGTCCGGTCGGGGCTGCTCACCGGCCCGGGCGACCTCTCGCCGCTCCTCTACGGGCTCGCGACGGCCGGCGCGCTCGGGGCGTTCGTCGTCGCGCTGCGCCACCGCAGCGGGCTCGCGGGCGTCTTCGCCTTCGCGCTCGCCGGCGTGCCGGGCGTGCTCGCGTGGGTGCTCGGGCACCACCTCGTCGCGCCGCTGCGCGTGGCGCTCCCCGACGAGGCGCTCGCGCTGTCGGTGGAGCGGTCGTTCGCGTCGCTCAAGGACCGCGTCGCCGCCGCCCTCGACTTCGACCGCGAGCTCGCGGCCCCGACGCGCGGCGAGAGCCCCGCGATGATGGCGCGCGTGGTCGAGGAGGCCGGCCGCGAGGTCGAGGGGCTGGCCTTCGCCAAGGTGGCCTCGGCGCGCGCGCTGCTGCGCCACGGGCTCGCTGCGCTGGGTGCGACGGCGGTGCTCGCGGGCGTCGCGGTGGCGATGCCGTCCACGCTGGGCCTGTGGGCGCGGCGGTCGCTGCTCCTCGAGGACGTCGCGTGGCCGCGCGCGACGACGCTCGTCGCGGTCGTGCTCGACGCGGCCGGCCACGAGACCGAGAAGGACCCCGCGACCCCCTACGTCGCCGCGCTGGGCCAGCCGCTGACCGTGCTGGCCCGCGCCCGCGGGCGCGTGCCATCCGAGGTCGAGATCGTGGACCGCGTGGTCGCCCCCGACGGCGGCGGCGAACCGCTCTCGCACCGCATGCGAGCCGCCGCCGAGGAGGGGCGCTTCGAGCACGAGTTCCGCGACGTGCGCGGCGACTTCACCTTCGTGCTCCGGGGCGGCGACGACCGCGACGACGCACCGGAGTACCGCGTGGTCGTGCGCGTGCCGCCGCGCGTGACGGCGCTGCGGGCCGACCTCGTCTACCCCGCCTACCTCGGCCTGCCGCCGCGCCGCGTCGAGGGCGGCACGCTCTCGGTGCCCGAGGGGACGCAGGTCGCGGTCGCCTTCGACTGCGACCCGTCGGTGGTGCGCGCGGAGGCCTTCCTCGACGAGGCGCCCGTCGCCGTGACGCGCGAGGGCCCGACCGCGCGCCTGCGCTTCGAGGCGACGAAGTCGCTGCGCTACCGCCTCCGCATCGTCACGGCCGACGGGCGCGAGAACGACGCCGCGGCGGACACCTACGAGGTCTCCGTCGAGCCCGACACCCCGCCGCGCCCCGAGTGGGTCTGGCCGCGCGGCCCCACCGAGGTGACCGCGAACGGCCGCGTGCCCCTGTTCGCGCAGACGCGCGACGACCACGGCGTCGCCGACCTCGTGCTCGAGGTGCTCCCGGTCGCGGCGGCCGCGCCCACGCGCGTCCCGCTCGCGGCGCGCACGGCCGCCGACGCGTCCGGCGCCAACGACCGCCCGTACGGCGCGGACGCGATCCTCAGCTACGTGCCGCTCGAGGTCGCGTCGGTCCTCGATCGCGACGGCAAGCCGCTCGTCGCGCCGACCCGCTTCCAGGTGCGCGTCGTCGCCAAGGACGCGAAGGGGCAGGAGGCCGCCGGGCCCTGGGCGGCGGTGGACGTGCTCCGCCCCGACGAGATCGAGCGCGGCTTCGCCGCCGCGCGCGCCCGCGTCAAGCAGGACGTCGAGGCCGTGCGGGGCGACGTGAAGGCCCTCGCCGACCTCGCGGCCCAGCTCGCGGCGTCGGGGACGGCGGCAGGCGAGAGCGAGCGCCAGGTGCTGCGCGACGTGCAGTTCCGGGCGGGCAAGTCGCGCACCGACCTCGACCGCGCGGCCCGTGGGGTCGGGGCGCTGTTCACGTCCTACGTCTACGACCGCCTCGGCGGGCAGGCGCCCACCGAGGCGCTGCTCGCGCTCTTCGACCGTCGCCACCGCGCGACGTTCTCGCGCGCCACGGACGCGCGCGGCGCGGGGGCGCCCGACGCGCCCGCGGTCGCCGCCGACGCCGAGACCGACGTCTTCCCGTGGGCCCTGTTCCGCGAGGTCGTGCGCGCACGGCGTGACCGCCTCGTCTTCGACACCGGCGTCGTGGACAAGATGATCACGGTGCTCGAGCGCGCCGTGGAGGCCGCCGACGAGCGCGCGCCCGCGGCCCTCGAGGCCGCCGCGACCTCCGCCCGCGGCGGGTCCCCCGACGAGCTCGCCGCGCTCGCCGAGACGCTCTCGCTGTGGAAGACGAGCCTCGACGCCACCGTGGCCGCGATGGCCGAGTGGCAGAGCCTCTCCGAGCTGACCCTCTTCCTCCGGCGCCTCATCGAGGAGCAGGAGGCGATCGACCGAGACCTGCGTCGCTTCAAGTGAGGTCGGCGCCGCAAGGCGCCGCGATCCCCATGAACCCCGTCCCGACGACCTCCCGCCTGCGCCGCGCGGCCGCCCCGGCCGCGTCCCTCCTGCTCCTCGCGCTCGCGCTGCCCGCGCGCGCCGAGGACGCGCCCGGCGGTTCGCCCTCGAAGGCCGACGCCGAGCGGCTCTCGGGCTCGCAGGTCGAGCTGCAGAAGAAGCTGCAGGACCTCGTCGGGAAGATGACCTCGCTCGCCGACGAGCTCAAGGCGATGAAGTACGACCGCGAGGCCGAGCTGCTCCGCGCCGGCGTCGACGCGGTCAAGGCCGGGCGGCTCACCGACCGGATGGCGGAGATCGTCGCGGCGCTCAAGGACCGCGACGTGCTCTCCGCGACCGCGCGCGAGCGCTCGGGCGAGGTGATCGAGGGCCTGCAGAACCTGCTCGCGATCCTCGAGGACCGCTCGCGCGAGCAGAGCCGCAAGAAGATCGAGGAACGGCTCGCCGCCGTGCGCGACGCCGCGACCAAGGCCGACGCGCTGGCCAAGGAGGAGGCGGCGCTCAAGGAGCGCGTGGACCGCGCGCGCGACGAGGCCCGATCGAAGGCGGCCGCCGACGCCGCGCAGCTCTCCAAGGAGGTCGCCGCGCTGCGCGAGCAGCAGGAGGCGCTGCGGCGCGAGACCGCCGACGACGCCGAACGCGCGGTCGAGCGCGAGCTCGCCACGCTCGACGGCGTGCGCAAGGCGCAGGAGGACGCGCTGCGCCGCACGCAGGAGGCCGCGGCGCGCCGCGCGGGGCGCGCCGACGACGCCGCCCGCGAGACCGCCCGCCGCGCCGAGGACCTCGCGCGGCGCGAACGCGAGGCCGCCGCCCGCACGACGACCGCGGCGTCGCTCGCCGAGGCGCTCGAGAAGGTCGCCGACCTCGCCAAGGCCGCGACGCGCAGCGCGTCCGCCGCGGCGGGTCGCCGCGCCGCCCCCGACGCGGAAGCGGTCGCCGCGGCCGCGCGCGCGGCCGCGGAGCAGGGCCAGGCCGAGAGCGGCGCCGAGGCCGGCAAGGCCGCGAACGCGCTCGCCGAGCAGGTCGCGAAGGCGTCGCAGCCCCCGGCGGGCGCCGACGGCGGCGCACCGGGCACCCGTCCCGACGGCACGCCGACGCCGCCCGCGCCGTCCTCGTCGGCGCCCGCGCCGGGCGGCGATCCCAAGGCGGCCCCGTCGGCGACGGAGGGCACCGCCCCCACCGCCGCGGCGCTCGAGAAGGCGCTGCGCGACCTCGCCGCGTCGTCGGCGGGCGGCGCGGCGGGCTCGCCGCAGGCGACCAAGGACGCGGCGAGCGCCGTCAAGGAGGCGGCCTCGTCGGCACGCGGGGCGCGCGCCGACGACGCGCGCGACCTGCGCGACCTCGCGGCCCGCACCGAGGGCGTGGCCGGGGCGGTGGACGCCCTCGCGCAGCGACCGGGCGCCGACCGCGCCGCCGCGGAAGCGGGGGCGAATGCGTTGCGCGAGGCCGCCACCGCGATGCGCCGCGGGGCCGCGTCCACGGCCCGCGGGGACGACGTCGAGGCCGAGCAGGCGGCGGCGGACGCGCGCGCTGCGCTCGCGAAGGCGGCGGGCTCGCTGCGGCAGGCGCTCGCGGGAGCGTCGTCGTCGAGCGCGGGCGGGGCGGATGCGAAGGCGGCCGAGGCGGCGCGTCGGGCCGAGGCCGATGCGCTGGGTCGTGCGCTCGACGCGCTCGAGGCGTCGCTCGGGGCCCCCACGGCGCGCAAGCCCGACGGCACCGCGCCGGGTTCGTCGCCTGAGGGATCCGGCACGCCGCCGGCGGGCACGCCGCCGGCCGGGACGCAGCCCTCGGGGACACCGCCGGCCGGCACGCCGCAGGGCGCGCCCGACGCGAGTGCGCCCTCGGATGCGGGCGCCGCGACGCCCGCCGACGCCAAGGCGGCCTCCGCGGAGGTGCGCGCCGCGGCCGAGGCGATGTCCCGCGCGGAGGCCGCGCTCGGCGCGGGAGACGCCTCGACGTCGAGCGCGTCCGCGAAGGCCGCCGCCGCGCAGGCCGAGGCCGCCGAGCGCCTCGAGCGCGCCGCGGAGAAGCTCGGCGGCGAGGGTGCGACGAACGCCCGGCTCGCCGAGGAGCAGGACCGCGTCCGCGAAGGGGCCGAGCGCGCGGCCGGCGCCCTCGAGGCCCGCGCCACGGCGCAGGGTGCGTCGCCGTCGGGTGCGCAGCCTTCCGGCTCGCAGCCGTCGGGTGCGCAGCCTTCGGGCTCGCAACCGTCCGGGTCGCAGCCGTCCGGGTCGCAGCCGTCCGGCTCCCAACCCTCGGGGTCGGAGCCGTCCGCGCCCAAGCCGTCGTCGGCGCGCGCCGCCGAGGCGATGCGCGAAGCGGCGCGTGCGATGCGCGAGGCCCAGAAGGCGCTCGAGAAGGGCGAGCTCGACGGCGGCCGCGGCGCCCAGCAGCGGGCCGTCGAGTCCGTGGACGCCGCCCAGCGCGCGCTGACCGAGGAAGCCCGCCGGCTGCGCGAGCAGCGCGCCGAGCGCGACCGTGCGCTCGCCGAGGCCCAGCGCAAGCTGCGGGACCGCGCGGAGGCCCTGCGCAAGGCCGCGGCCGAGCTGACGCCGCAGTCCGACGAGGGCAAGCGGGCCGCCGCGCAGGCCGAGCAGGCGCTCTCCGAGGCCTCGAAGTCGATGGACGAAGCGTCGCAGCAGGCCGAGACGGGCAAGCGCAGCGCGTCCGAGGGCTCGCAGAGCCGCGCGGGCGAGTCGATGGAGAAGGCGAAGGAGGCGCTCGACCGCGCGGCCGACGAGGCCGGCGACGCCGCCGACGCCAAGCGCCGGCTCAAGGAGCTCAAGGAGGAGCAGGCCCGCCTCCGCGAGGAGATGAAGCGCCTGCGCGACCTGCTCGAGAAGGCCGACAACGAGCAGGCCAAGCGCTCCGCCAAGGGCGCGGACCAGGCGATGGAGCAGGCCGAGCGCAGCCTCGAGGCCGGCTCGAGCAGCTCGGCGAGCGAGAACGCCGAGGAGGCCCGCCGCTACCTCGAGCAGGCCAAGCGCGACCTCGAGCGCGAGCAGCGCCGCTACGAGCAGCTGCGCCAGGAGGAGATCATCTTCCGGCTCGTGCAGGACCTCAAGGAGTTCCGCAAGGAGCAGGAGCGCATCCGCGACGAGACGAAGAAGATCTCGGACGCGGCCGCCGGCGGCTCGCTCGCCCGCGTCCAGCGGCGCGCGCTGCGTGCGCTCTCCACCGACGAGGGCAAGCTCAAGGCGCGCCTCGACGAGCGGGTCAAGGCGATCCGCGAGGAGGGCTCGTTCGCCTTCGGCACCTCGCTCGAGAACACCGCGGTGGACATGGCCGAGGTGGCCCGGATGCTCGAGGAGGAGCAGCACGGGACGACCGTGCAGGGGCTGCAGGGCGAGGTGATCGTCTCGATCACGCAGCTCGTGCAGGCCTTCGAGGACGAGATCGCGCGCCGCAAGCAGCCCGGGGGCTCGGGCGGGGGGCAGCCGCCGCCCGGCGGCGGTCGCCAGCCGCTCGTGCCGCCCATCGTCGAGCTCAAGCTCCTGCGGCGCCTGCAGATGGACCTCAACGCCAAGCTCGAGGCGTTCTGGCGGGCCAACCCGTCGGTGCGCGAAGGCAAGGTGGACGAGCGCCAGCGCCGCGCGCTCGAACGGCTCTTCAACCAGCAGAGCAAGCTCGCCGACGACCTCGAGGCGCTCAAGAAGTCGGTGTACCGGGACCAGTGAACCGAACGCACGCAGGAGAGAAGCCCATGACCCCGATCCGCCGCTCGACCTCGCTCCCCCGCCGACTGCTCGTCTCCTGCGCCGCCGCAGCGGCGCTCGCGTTCGCCACCGCGCCGACCGCGCGCGCGGAGGACGGCGAGGGCGGCACGGAGGCGCTCGAGCAGGAGATCCGCGCGCAGATGGAGAAGGTGCTCACGCTGATGCGCGAGAACCAGCAGGCGATCCTCAAGGCCGCCCACGGCGGCGGCGGCAAGTCGTCGTCGGTGGACGTCACCGTGCCGCCGGCCCCGGAGAGCGGCGCGAAGGCCCCGCCCACCGCGATGGGCGAGCCCCCCCCCGCCGGCGGCTCGTCCGGCGGCGGCGCCGGCGACGACGCCCGCAAGACGATGGAGGAGCTGATCCGCGCCACGAGCGAGGCGGGTGGCATCATCCCGGGCGAGATCGAGTCGCTGATCAAGCTGATCCCGGTGTCGGGCGGGGGCGGCGGCGGGGGCGGCGGAGAGGACCCGCAGAACTCGCCCCAGCGGCGCGACCTGCCCGACCCCGACGACGCGCAGTCGAAGAAGAAGGACCCGTCGGGCGACCCCAAGGACCCGCAGAAGCGGCCCGACAAGCCCGACGGCTCCACCAAGCCGCCCGAGGGCGGGACGGGCGACCCGTCGCGCTCGTCGGAACCCGCGTGGTTCGCCGAGCTGCCCGCCGAGTACCGCCGCGCGATCGTGACGGGGCAGGCCGACGCGCTCCCGCCGCGCTACCGCCCGCTGATCGAGCGCTTCCGCCGCTGGCTGGCCGAGAAGGCCACGCCGAGCCGCTGACGTCGAGGAGCCCGCACAGGCGCGGCGACCGCTTCGGCCCGCTCCCCGCGACGTCGAGCGGACCCGGCCGCCGTCGGCGCGCGGCGGGGTAGGATCGGGGGGCGGCGGCGCGGCCGTCGCCCCTCGATGTCCGCCCCCACCCCCTCGCCGCGTCGTCTGCCCGGATCGCCGCGGTGGTGGTGTGCCGCGCTGCTGCCCGTGGTGCTGGCGTCCGTCCCGCGCGCGTCGACCGCGGGCGACCCTCCGTCCCCGGCGCGCGAGGCCGAGCGCCAGCTCAACGACGCCCGGCACGACGCGATCCGCCGCGGGTGCGCGTGGATCGCCGCGAAGCAGCGCACCGGCGGCGCCTTCGGCGACGACAAGGGCATCGTGGCGATCTCGGCGCTCTCGACGCTCGCGCTGATGTCGGGCGGCTCCGGTGTCGGGCGCGGCCCCCACGGCGCCGAGGTGCGGCGCGGGGTCCGCTACCTCGTCGGGCTGGGCGAGGCGTCCAAGACCGGCGACCCGCAGATGCGGGGCTACTTCCGCGAGACCCACGACCGCGACTCGCGCATGCACGGCCACGGCTACGCCACGCTCGCGCTCGCCTCCGCGCTTTCGTCGGCCGACCCCGAGCTCGCCGCGTCGATCCGCGACGTGCTGCGGGGCGCGATCGAGTGCGCCGAGCGCAGCCAGACCGCGACCGGCGGCTGGGGCTACGACCCGACGAGCAGCCAGGAACACGAGGGCAGCGTCACGGTGACGATCGTGCAGGGGCTGCGCGCGGCGCGCGACGCCGGCCTCCGCGTGAGCCTCGAGACGGTGCGCAAGGGGCTCGGCTACCTGCGCCGCAGCCAGAAGTCGGACGGCTCGTTCAAGTACAGCATCCAGCAGGACCGCTCGACCTACGCGCTGACCGCGGCCGCGGTGTCGTCGTTCTACCTGCTGGGCGAGTACGGCGGGGACGAGGGGGACGCGCAGCGGATCGACGACGGCGTCCGCTTCCTCTCGCAGTCGCTGTCGGTCGCGATGAAGACCCGCCAGTGGTACTCCTACGGGCACTTCTACGCGGCGTGGGCCGGCTGGCAGCGCGACGGCTCGCGCGGCGAGACCTCGTCGGACCGCGAGGACGGGCCCGGCCGCTCGCGCTCACGCACCGAGCCGTTCTGGGGCCCTTGGCACGACCACGTCTACCCGGCGCTCCTGGCCCAGCAGCGGAGCGACGGGTCGTGGGCCGACGAGGAGCCGGAGAGCTACCGATTCGGCGACCTGCTCACGACGTCGTTCTCCGTCCTGACGCTCGCGATCCCCGACGAGCTCCTGCCGATCTTCCAGCGCTGAGGTCCGCTCAGCGAGGCTCGGCGCCCCGCGCGGGAGCCCGCAGCGGCTCGTTCATGCTCCCGGAGCGGAACCCCTCGAGGTCGAGCGTGACGTACGTGAAGCCGAGGGCCTTGATGCCCTCGACCACGCGCTCGCGCAGCCCGGGCGCGAGCAGCGCGGGCACGTCCTCGACGGGGACCTCGACACGAGCGATCGGGTCGTGGACGCGGACCCGGACGACGCGGAAGCCGAGGTCCTTGACGACGCGCTCGGCCGCCGCCACCCGAGCGAGCCCCTCGCGGGTGATCTCGGTCCCGTACGGGAAGCGGCTCGAGAGGCAGGCGTCGGCGGGTTTGTCCCACCACGGCAGGCCGAGCGCCTTCGCGACGGCCCGCACCCACGGCTTGCGCAGGCCCGCCTCGAGCAGCGGCGACCGGACACCGTGGCGCTCGACGGCGGCGAGCCCCGGCCGGTGGTCGCCGAGGTCGTCGGCGTTGGTCCCGTCCACGACCCAGGCGAGCCCGCGCGCGCGCGCGACCTCGAGGGCGCCTGCGTAGAGAGTGTCCTTGCAGTGGAAGCACCGGTCGGGGGCGTTGCGGCGGAACGCGTCCACGTCGAGCTCGTGCCCGGGCAGGAGGACGTGCTCGGCCCCCGCGGCGGCGACCTGAGCTCGGCAGTCCTCGAGCTCCCGGTCGGCGAGGCTGTCCGAGCGGTTGGTGACCGCGATGCAGCGGCCCTCGGGCCACTCTTGGGCCGCGACGGTGAGCACGAGGGCGCTGTCCACTCCGCCCGAGAGCGTGACGACACCGCCGCCGAGGGGCCGCAGCACGTCGCGCAGGCGACGTTCCGCCTCGGCGGCGTCGGTCGGCGGCGGCGGGAGAGGGGTGCGCGCAGCGAAGCTCACGGCGGCGGAGTATAGGCGCGCGGCCACGGAGCGCTTCCTGCCGGGCGCCATTCTCGCCACTCGCAGCCGACTCCGCGCCGCCCGAAGGTCGATTTCGTCCGATAACGCACGCCCTCGTGCGGTCCCGCGGCCCGGCGCGACGCCGCGGGCAGCTCGTCGCATCGCCTAGTACCGCGCCCCGGAAGTCCGAGGTCCACCCGGCCGATCTGAACGGGTGTGGCCCGCCACAAGGGCGTCCTCCTTCGGTTGAACCGGAAGGATCGGAAGATCCTGCGGCGCTGTGTCGCCGGGTATCTCGCGCCCGCCTCGCACGTCCGGCGTGCTCGCGTCCTGCTGCTCCTCGACGCGGGTGTCGCTGCCCGGGAGGTCGCCCGCCGTCTGGGCACGCCTCGAAGCCAAGTCGCGAAGTGGCGGGGCCGGTATCTCGCGGGCGGGCTCCCCGCCCTGCGGGACGCGCCTCGAAGCGGCCGTCCCCGGCGAATCCGGCAGCGGGAGCGGGTCGAAGTGGTCTCGGTCGCCTGTCGCC
>JADZCA010000087.1 GCA_020851795.1 Planctomycetota bacterium
TCGGTGCCAGGCACCGCAACGCGGTGCCTGGCACCGCGCTGCGGGTCAGAGGCGCTGCGACTGGTTGCGCGCCTCGACCTCGGCCTCGACGCGCGCCCAGCGGGCGCCCGCGTCCATCGCGATCCGCGCGTCCGCCTCGGTGTCGATGTCGAAACAGACGTCGGGGTCGAACACCGCCAGCCGCGTCGTCGTCGCGCGGTGGCGCACGAGGATCTCCTTCGCGCCGTTCGCGTCGCCGTGGAGGAAGAACTCGCGCTGCAACTTGGCGGCGTAGACGCCCGGGTGCCCGCCGAGGCTCTTGTAGGTCGGCAGCAGGATGTCGGCGCCGCGGGTGCGGAACGCGACGACCAGCTGGTCGACGAGGTCGGGCTGCACGAAGGGGACGTCCGCCGGGCAGAGCAGGAAGTCCTTCCCCTCCACCCAGGCCGACCCGAGCGCGGTGCGGATGCTCGAGATCATCCCCTTCGAGGGGTTCGAGTTCTCGACGAGGTGGACCTTGAGGCTCTGGAGCCACTGCCAAGCCGGCTTCTGCTGGGGCCCGAGGACCACCAGCACGTCGCCGACCTTGCTGGCCTTCGTGAACGACGCGACCGTCCGCTGCAGCATCGGCATGCCGCCGAGGTCGAGCAGGAGCTTGTCGTGACCCATGCGGGTCGAGCCGCCCGCCGCGAGGATGACGGCCGTGGGGTGTCCGACGCCGGTGCCCATGGCGCCGATCTTACCGGGCCTTCCGTCCCCCGCGGCGGCGGGGGTAGCGTGGGCGCCCCGGAGGTCGCGATGGACGTGCTCAAGGACGCCTCGGCCGTGGTCGGCGCGCGGCCCGACAAGGTGCGCAAGGAGAACCTCTTCGAGACCGCGCGGTTCTTCCTCGACGTCTACGTCGTCGGGCCCGGGCAGGCGCAGACCCCGCACGTCCACGACGGCAGCGACAAGGTCTACGTCGTGCTCTCCGGGCGCGGGACCGTGCGCGTCGGCGCCGCGGCCCACGACGTGCGTGCCGGCCACGCCGTCTTCTGCCCCGCCGGCGCCGAGCACGGCGTCGAGAACGCCGGCCCCGAGGACCTCCGCCTCCTCGTCTACATGGCGCCCCACCCGAAGCCTCCGAGGTAGCCCGCCGAACCGACGAAGGACGAGGCCTGTCGAGCGCCGAGCGCGCGTCAGGCCCCGAGCGCGGCGGCTCGTGGACGCGGCGGGGCAGGCGGCTCGCGCCGGGGGGCGTCGGGCCGGGCGTTGCCCGCCCTGCCGCGGCGCCGTAGCCTCGCGTGCGGAACCACGGAGGACGTGCGATGGCGCTCCAGGTCGGCGTGATCCTGTCGGGGTGCGGGCACCGCGACGGCGCGGAGATCCGCGAGGCGGTGCTGACGCTGCTCGCGATCGACCGCGCGGGCGCGCAGGCGCGCGTCTTCGCTCCCGACGTCCCGCAGGCGCGGGTCTTCGACCACTACCACGGCAAGGACGTCCCCGGCGAGCGCCGCAACGTCCTCGTCGAGGCCGCCCGCATCGCGCGCGGCGACATCCGCCCGCTCTCGGAGGCGAAGGCGGCCGACCTCGACGCGCTCGTGATGCCGGGCGGGTTCGGGGCGGCGCTCAACCTCTCGACCTTCGCGACCAAGGGCGCCGACTGCGACGTCCTGCCCGAGGTCGCCTCGCTGCTGCGCGCGATGCACGCCGCCCGCAAGCCCATCGGCGCGATCTGCATCGCGCCCGCCGTCGTCGCCAAGGCGCTGGGCGCCGCGCACCCGCGGCTGACGATCGGCGACGACGCCGGCACGGCGAAGGCCGTGGAGGCCTGCGGCGCCGTCCACGAAGCGTGCCCCGTGGACCGCCACGTCGTGGACCGCGCGAACAAGGTCGTCACGACGCCCGCCTACATGTACGACGCGTCGCTCTCCGGCGTCGCCGCCGGCATCGAGCGCTGCGTCGCCGACGTGCTCGCGATGGCGACCCCGGCCGCCGGCGGGCCCCGTCGATGAGCTCCGCGGTCCCCGTCGGCGTGGTCGCCGCCTCGTCGGCGGCGAGCGCGATGCACGCGGTCGCGGGCGCCGTGCGCGTGACGGTCGCGCGCGACGTCTTCGCGGCGCTCCTCGAGCGTGCGACCGGTCCCGTGGTCCGCGTCCGCGGCCTGCTCGGGACGACGTGGTGGCTGATCCACGGCGGGTTCGCGTTCCACACGTCGGGCGGTGGTCTCGAGGTCCCGTCCCGCCTCGAGGTGATCGACGCCAAGCACGCCTGGTAGCCCGCGCGCCGGCCTTCCACGACCGAGGGGCGGTGCCCGTCGAACGCCCCGAAGCCTCTTCGATCGCGGGCCCCGCGCGGGTCCCGGTGTCCCGCCGGCGCGTCTGCCGACGCGGGGGGCCGCGCGGCCCCGGCCCCGGGGGCGGGGTCGGTTCGCGGGCGGACGCGCCCGTCCGGGCGGGTATCACCCTCGGTCCCGGAGGTCCCATGGCGGTCACGCAAGCGCAGGTCCTCGACGCCCTCAAGTCGGTCCTCGACCCCGATCTCGGTCGCGACATCGTCTCGCTCGGCTTCGTCAAGCACGTCGGCATCGACGGCGGCAAGGTCGCGCTCCGCATCGAGCTCACGACGCCGGCGTGCCCGGTCAAGGACCAGCTCAAGGCGCAGGCCGAGGCCGCCGTGCGGCGCCTCCCGGGCGTCGTCGCCGTCGCGGCCGAGATGACGGCGAGCGTCAAGGGCAGCGGCCGCCTGCCCGTCGCCGGCGACCTCGCGCCGAACGTGAAGAACTTCATCGCCGTCGGCGCGGGCAAGGGCGGCGTCGGCAAGTCCACCGTGTCGGTCAACCTCGCGGTCGCGCTGCAGCAGGCGGGCGCCGCCGTCGGCCTCCTCGACGCCGACGTCTACGGCCCGTCCGTCCCCAAGATGCTCGGCAACGAGCGCCGGCCCGAGGCCGTGGACGCGCAGCACGTCAAGCCCAACGAGGCGCACGGCCTCAAGATGATGTCGATGGGGCTCGTGCTCGACCCCGACAAGCCCGTCGTCTGGCGCGGCCCGATCGTGCACACCGCGATCAAGCAGTTCCTCGGCGAGGTCGTCTGGGGCGCCCTCGACTACCTCGTCATCGACCTCCCGCCCGGCACCGGCGACGTCCCGCTCTCGCTCGCGCAGTCGGTCCCGGTGACGGGCGCCGTCGTCGTCTGCACGCCGCAGGACGTCGCGCTGCTCGACGTGCGCAAGGCCGTCGGCATGTTCCGCACGCTCAAGATCCCGATCCTCGGGCTCGTCGAGAACATGTCGTACTACGCCTGCCCGCACTGCGGCGCGCGCGACGACATCTTCGGCCACGGCGGCGCGCAGGCCTGGGCGAAGAAGGAGGGCATCCCCTTCCTCGGCGCGATCCCGCTGCACGCGCAGGTCCGCGTCGGCGGCGACGCCGGCCTGCCGGCCTGCCTCGACCCGGCGACGCCCGAGGCCGTCCAGCAGGCGTTCCGGTCGGCCGCCGCCGAGCTCGCCCGCCAGGTCAGCATCGCGCAGCTCTCGCGCCCGGCCACCGCGCCCCTCGAGATCACCGGCTGACGACCTCGCCGTCCGCGGCGGACCCGCGCCCGGCGGTCGTCCGCCGGGGCGCGGGGCCCGGGGCGCCGACGGGAGGCCCCGGGGGAGGCTGGGCGGGCCGCGCCGACCGGGGCGAATCCCGCGGCCCCGGCGGCGGTACGGTCGGGCGAGGAGGCTCTCCCATGCCGTCGATCCCCGCCGCCGCCCACGTCGTCGCCTGGCTCGCCCTCGGGACCGGCGTCGGGGTCGTACTGGTCCGCCAGCGCGACCTCTCCCAGCGCCTCGACGCGATGGAGGTCGCGCGCGAGAGCGAGGCGCCCGCGCCCAGCGCGGCCCCGCTCGCGGGGGGCAAGGAGGTGCTCGAGGCGCGCGCGCGGCTCGACGAGGCCGTGCGCAAGGCCGAGGCCGCGCTCGACGAGGGGCGCAAGCTGCGCTCCGACCACGACCGTCTCGTCGCGACGGTGATGGCGACGCCGGAGGGCTCGCGGCCCGCCGAGCCCACGACCTTCGTCGAGCGGCCGGGCTTCGAGGACGCGGTGCGCGGCGTGATCGACCGCTACGCGACCGAGCACAAGTTCCGCGAGACGGTCAAGAAGGCCGCGGGCCCGCTCGTGCCGAAGAAGCCGGCGTTCGTCGAGCTCGCCAAGGCGCTCAAGCTCTCCGACCCCCAGGCGTCGCGCCTCGAGCAGGACGTGCGGTCGATCCAGCAGGAGCTGTTCGAGCTGCTGCAGTCGCCGCGCGAGGACGGCGTCGTGCCGCTCGAGGAGATCCAGCAGGCCGAGCAGTACCCCGAGGGCGACCCCAAGCGCACCGAGGCGTTCTTGAAGCTCGTCAAGCTGACGATCCCGGGCACGCAGGAGACGTACATGGAGCGCGCGGTCGCGCTCGTCTCCCGCGTGAAGGCCTCGACCAAGGCCTACCTCGACGACGGCCAGCGCAGCGTCCTCGACACGCTCGACCTCGACTGGTTCGGCATCCGGATGCCGTAGAGAACCGCGCGAGCTGTGATTGGGCGAGGGCGCCCGCGCTCGCCGAGGCCCGGGAGGGCGGTGCCAGGAAAGTTGTATTCACGCCGCGTGAAAACAACGTTCCTGGCACCGCGGAAACGCGGCCCAGGGGCGGAGGCAGCGGGGCCGCCGGCGCCGTCAGCAGCGGGTGCGCATCGACTCGCGGCTGCGCTCGTGCGCCGCGGGGCTCGGGAAGCCCTTCGAGAGCGAGTGGGTCCACGCCTTCGTGATCGTCTCGACCGCGTCGGGCGTCTTGCACTCGGTGTCGCCGTGGTCCACCTCGACGGGGCCGATCCGCCGGGCCGCCGCGGTGGCGGCCTTGCGCGACGCGGCGTCGCGGCAGCCGATCCCGATCAGCGCGTGGTTCATCGCGAGCCGCTCGCCGTTCGAGGCCGTCGCGATCGAGCCCTCGAGCTGCGCGAGCCGCGCGTCGAACCACGCCGCGGGCACCGTCTCGTCGCGCATCGCCAGCGCCCCGACGAGGGCCCAGCCCATGGCGCGCCGCGGGACGTCGGGGGCCGCGATCCACGCCTCCGCGCGCGAGACGCCGTGCGGGCCCTCGCACGCGACCGCCGCCACGTAGCCGTGGCACATCCGCACCGTGCTCTCGCGCGCCCACCGGTCGAGCTCGGCGGGGCGCATCCGCGCGGGGTCCACGACCTTGACCGCGAGGTTGCGCGCGTCGAAGTTGCCCGTGGCCCACAGCGCGAGCGCGAGCTCGTGGTCCACGCCGATCTGCTTGTGCAGCGCCTTGAGCGTCGCGAACGAGACGCCGAACAGCGGCTCGGCGGCCCCGTGGCGCAGGTAGGTCTTCTTCGTCTGCGCCGAGCCCGCGCGCTCCAGCGCCGCCATCACGTCGGCGAGCGGCCGCCGCGCCCGCTCCGCGGGTGCACGGCGCGCCGCCGCGCGTCCCGTCGGGCGGGGCGCGGCCTTCGTCCGAGCCGCCGGCTGCGTCTTCTTCGTCGCCATCGGGAACCTCCGCCGCGCATCGTACGGCGGGCGCGGTCCCGCCGCCGGGGCGCCCGGCCGGAGCGCCGCCGCGCGAGCGGCGCCCGGGACGCGGGGCCCGCCCGCGGGCCGGCCTCCGCCCGCCCGCCTCCGCGTCAGAGCTCGACGACCTCGTCGAGCTCCGGCACGTGCGTCTCGAGCCCGAGGCGCTCGCGGATCGCCTGCCCGAAGCGCTCGAGCGTCGGCGGCTCGCCGTGACAGAGGAAGACCTTGCGCGGGCGCGAGCCGCAGCGGGCGAGCCAGTCGAGCATGTCGTCGCGGCCGCCGTGGGCGGAGAAGCCCCCGATCGTGTGGATGCTCGCGCGCACCGGCACGGCGTGACCGCGCACGTGGACCAGCGTCGCCCCGTCCACGAGCCGGCGGCCGAGCGTGCCCGGCGCCTGGTAGCCCACGAAGACGACCTTCGTGGACGGCCGCGGCAGCAGGGCGGCGAGGTGGCCGACGATGCGCCCGCTCTGGCACATCCCCGACGAGGCCACGATGACCGCACCGGTCGCCTCGCGCGCGAGCCGCTCGCTCTCCATCGGCGAGGAGACGTAGTGCAGATCGGGGAAGTCGAAGAGGTCGTCGTCGCGCTTGAGGATGCCCTTGGCGTCGTCGTCGAAGACGTTCGTGTTGCCGCGGAACACGGTCGTCAGCCGCGTGGCGAGCGGGCTGTCCACGTAGACCTTCAGCCCCGCGAGCCGCCCCGCCGCCTTCCAGCGGTTGACGTGGTAGAGGATGTCCTGCGTGCGGCCCAGCGCGAACGCGGGCACCAGCACGACGCCGTGGCTCTCGATGGCGCTCTCGAGGAGGCCGAGCAGCTCCGCGAGGCTGGCGTCGAGCGACTTGTGGTCGCGGTCGCCGTAGGTGCTCTCGATCTGCACGTAGTCGGCGGCCGGGAACGGCGTCGGGTCCGCGACGATGGGGCGGCCGGGCGCGCCGACGTCGCCCGACACGCCGAAACGCACCGTGCGGCCCGCCTCGACCATCGTCGCGAGGACGTGCGCGCTGCCGAGGATGTGCCCCGCGTCGGAGAGCGCGAGCGCGATGCCCGGCCCCACGGGCACCGGCTGCCCGTAGCGCACCGGCCGCATCGCGGCGTAGACGGCGGCGACCTCCTTCTCGCCGAAGGCGGCCGGCGGCCCGCCGCGGCGCGCGTCCTCCTCCTGGATCTTCGCCGCGTCGGCCAGCATCAGCGCCGCCAGCTCGGCGGTCGCGCGGGTGCAGAGCACCGGGCCGCGGAAGCCGCGCTGGAACAGCAGCGGCGTGCGCCCGATGTGGTCGATGTGGGCGTGCGTGAGGACGAGCGCGTCGAGGCCGTCGGGGGCGAACCCGAGGTGGTGGCCCCGGTTGCGCCGCTCGAGCTCGTCCTCGCCTTGGAACTGGCCGCAGTCCACGAGGACCCGCGTCCCCCCGGCCTGAAGGAGCGTGCACGACCCCGTCACCGTCCGGGCGGCCCCGTGGAATTCGACGCGCATGCCGCAGGACACTACGGTGGCGGTGCCGCGCGGGGAAGCGTGCGCCGCCGACGAGGTCGGCCTCGGCTCGCCCGCGCGCCGTCTCCGCGGCCGTGGCACGATGCCGCGCCGTGCGCCTCGCCTCGGTCGCCCGCCTCCGTTGCCCGTGCTGCCTGCGCGACGGCGTCGAGGCGGCCTTCGAGCCCGACCCCACGCGGCTCGGGGGCCGCGAGGACGGCGGGACCGCCGGCGAGCTGCTCGAGGCGTTCCTCGTCTGCGCGCGCTGCCGCGCCGCGCGGCCGCTGCTCGCGGGCGTCGCCGTCGTCGTGGCCGACCTCGCCGCGCACCTGCGCGACCACGGCAACGTCTACCGCCGCGCGCCGATCGGCGACCCGCGCGTCACGCGCTTCGTCTTGCGCGACGCGGGCACGGGCGGCGACGTCGTGCCGTTCGCCGAGGTCGTCGCGCGCTACGGCGACCTCCTGCCGCCCGCCGACGACGTCCCGCCGGCGGGCCCCGACCCGTGGGACCGCGACCTCGACGCCGCGCTGGTCGCGCACGGGGCCCGCGGGCCCGCCCTCGAGGTGGGCTGCGGCGTGGGCCGCGGGGTCTTCGTGCTCGCGGCGCGCACCGGCGACGCGACGGGGGCCGACCGCAGCGTCGCCCGCGTGCGGCGGGCCCGCAACGTGAAGACCGCCGACGAGTTCCGCCTGCCGCGCCAGCCCGGCGCGCGCGTCGAGACGCCGATCGACCTCGCGCGGCTCGTGCGCGCGCCCGTGGACCTCGTCGTCGCCGACCCGGTGCCGCTCCCGTTCGCGTCGGGCACCTTCGCCACCGTCGTGCTGCGCCGCGGCGACGGCGACGGCCCCTTCCCCGACCTCGACGCCGCGCGACGCGAGGCACGGCGCGTCGTCGCCCGCGACGGGCTCTTCCTCGTCGAGCGCGAGGGCGCCGACGGGGTGCGGCTCGAGCGGCTCCCGACGGACGGCCGCCCGTGAAGGTCGCCCGCGAGGACCTGCGCCCCGCGCTGCACGCCGCGACGGGCCTCGTCGCGCTCGGCCTCGGCGTGCTCCCGCGGTGGCTCGCGCTCGCGGGCGCGGCGTTCGGGATCTTCGTCGGCTGGGTGGGGTTCGCGTGGACGGGGCTCGAGGCGCGCCTGCGCCGCCCGGGCGAGCCGTGGCTCGGCGGCCTGCGCACCTACCCCGTGGCCGTCGCGGGCCTCGTCCTCGCGCTCCCGCCCACGGAGGCGGCGGTCGCCTGGGCGATCTTCGCGTTCGGCGACGCCGCCGCGAGCGTGGTGGGCCGGCGCGTCCCTGCGCCGTCGGTGCTGGGCCACCGCAAGGCCACGTGGGCGGGCTCGACGGCGATGCTCGTGGTCGGCGCCGCGACGGGCGTCGCGTTCGGCGCGGTGGTCGCGGCCACGGGCGGCGGGCCGGCGCCCTCGCTCGCCCGCACCGCGCTCGCCGCGCTCGCGGCCACGCTCGCCGACCTCGTCCCCGTGCCCCCCGACGACAACCTGCCGCACGCCGTCGCGGCGGGCCTCGTCCTCGCGTTCGCCCCCGTGTGAGGCGGGCGGCGGCGCGTCCGGGCCGTAGACTCGACCGGCTCGCCTCGGAGCCCCCATGCGCCGGACCGCCCTCGCCCTCGCCGTCGTCGCCCTCGTCGCGCGCGTCTCCCGCGCCGAGCCGTCGGCCGAGCGCGACGTCAGCGTCCCGCGCGCGGAGCTGCTCACCCTCGACGGGTCGCCCACCGAGGAGGCGTGGGCCTCCGCGCCGTCGCTGCCCTGCGAGACGCGCGACGGCGTGACGCCGGTGGTCAAGGTGCTCGCCAGCGGCGGGCGGCTGTGGACGCTCGTGGACGTGGCGGAGGACCCGGGCCTGCCCATCGGCGTGCGGTGGCTCGTCGGGCCCGAGGGGCTCAAGTCGTCGGCCGACGCGGTGCAGCTGGCCTACCTGCCGCAGGACGCGCGCGCGGCGCGCTACGTGGCGCGGGGCCCGCGCGGCACCGGGCGGACGGCCTACCGCGTCGCCGGCGCGGCCGACGTGCGGCTCTCGGGCCGGTGGACGGCGGAGGTCTCGCTGCCGTTCGAGGACCTCGGGCTCGTCACCGACGTCACGCCGGTGCGTCTGTCGGTGCTCCTCACGCTGCGCACGCCCAACCGCATCGCGTCGGCGCCCCCGGGGAGCGCGTTCGCCTCCGTCGAGGCGTTCGCCCGTCTGCGGCCGCCGGAGGGCGGCTGGTCGGCGGGCGCGCGGCCGTCGCTCGACGCGAAGGCGTTCGCCGACGAAGACGCCGCCGACGAGCAGCGCGTCGCGGCGTGGGGCCGCTTCGTGCAGGCGTGGCGCGCGTCGCGCGGCGGGGGCGACGGCGCGCGGGCGCGGCTGATGGAGCCGCTCGACGCCGCGGCCGCGGCGCGTCCCGACCTCGCCTTCGTCCACGTCGCGCGGGGCGAGGTGCTCTCGGCGCTGGGCGACCTCGCGGGCGCGCGGGCGGCGTTCCTCGCGGCGCTCGAGCGCGTGCCCAGCCTGCGCGAGGCGCGGTGGCCGCTCGCGCAGCTCGACGTCGCGCAGTGGGTCGAGCTGCCCGACGACCGTCCGTCGGACTTCGACACGGCCTTCGCCGCGGTGGAGGCGGCGGCGAAGACGCGCCGGGCCGACGACCCCGGGGTGGCGCTCGCGCGCGCCGTGCTGCACTACCGACGGGGCGACTTCGCCGAGGCGGCGGCCGGCTTCGGGACGGTGCTGGGCAAGTGGCCCGTGGGGGAGGACACCGCCGAGATGGCGAACGCCTCCCGGCGCTACGTCGAGCGGCTCGCCGTCGAGAGGGGCTACCGTCGGCGCGACGAGGAGGCGGGCGACCTGCCGCGGGCGCGCCTGAAGACGTCGAAGGGCGACGTCGTCGTCGAGCTGTTCGAGCGCGACGCGCCCAACACCGTCGCCAACTTCGTCTGGCTGGCCCGTGCGCGCTTCTACGACGGGACGGCGTTCCACCGCGTGGTGCCGTTCTTCATGGCGCAGGGCGGCGACCCGGAGTCCAAGCGCGAGGGCGGCCGCCCCGGCAAGGGCGGCCCAGGCTACGCGATCCCGACCGAGCCCTCCGACCGCCTCCCGTTCCGCGGCGTCATCGCGATGGCGTCGATGGGGAAGGACACCGAGGGCAGCCAGTTCTTCCTGACGACGGGCACGTCGGCGCACCTCGAGGGGAAGTTCAGCGTGTTCGGGCGCGTGCTCGAGGGGCAGGACGTCGTGGACCGCCTGGTCCGCGGCGACCGGCTCGTCGCCGTCGAGGTCGTGCGGGCGCGCGACCACGAGTACCGCCCGACCACCGTCGCGGGCACCCCGGCGCCGGAGCCCGTCCCGACGCCGCGCTGACGCCGGCCGCGGCGCGCGCGCGGTCGGGAAGCGTTGACGGGGGGGAGCGACGATGCGATAAACCGCGCGCCCGCACGGTGCGCGGACGTCGAGCCGTCTCCGGCCGCGCCGCGGGCACCGAGGAGGTCCATCCCCGCCGTGTCCTTCAGCGTCCGCGACGCCGTCCGCCTGTACGGCATCGAGAACTGGGGTGCGGGCTACTTCGACGTGAACGAGCAGGGCCACCTGCTCGTCCGCCCGAACCGCGACGAGCGTGCGGTCGACCTGCACGCGGTGCTCGCGCGCCTGCGCAAGCGCAAGGTGCGCTTCCCGATGCTCCTCCGCTTCCCGCAGATCCTCTCGAACCGCGTCGCCGAGCTCTTCGACGCGTTCGAGAAGTCGATCGCGGAGTACGCCTACGGCAACCGCTACCTCGGCGTGTTCCCGGTGAAGGTGAACCAGAAGCGCGAGGTCGTCGACGAGCTCGTCGCCGCGGGCCGCGACCGAGGCATGGGCCTCGAGGCCGGCAGCAAGGCCGAGCTCGCGGTCGCGCTCTCGCACCGGCTCCACAAGGACGCGCTCGTCATCTGCAACGGCTACAAGGACGCGCCCTACGTCCGCATGGCCCTGCGCGGCGTCGAGATGGGCAAGCGCGTCGTGCTCATCGTCGAGAAGCCGCAGGAGGTGGGCCTGATCCTGCGCGTGAGCAAGGAGATGGGGGTCGCGCCGCTGATCGGCATGCGCATCCGCCTCCACGCGCGCGGCTCGGGCAAGTGGGAGAAGTCCGGCGGCCAGGCGGCGAAGTTCGGCCTGACCACGCAGGAGGTGATCGAGGCCGTCGAGGAGCTCAAGCGGGCCGACGCGCTGTCGTCGTTCCGCCTGCTGCACTTCCACGTCGGCAGCCAGATCCCCGAGATCAAGCGCATCAAGGCGGCCGTCAAGGAGGGCGCGCGCGTCTACGCCAAGCTGCGCGCCGCCGGCGCGCCGCTCGAGGTGCTCGACGTGGGCGGCGGCCTCGGCGTGGACTACGACGGCAGCAAGACGTCGTACGACGCGTCGATGAACTACACGCTGCAGGAGTACGCGAACGACGTCGTCTACATCGTGCGCGAGATCTGCGGCGCCGAGGGCGTCCCCGAGCCGGCGATCGCGTCGGAGTCGGGCCGCGCGCTGGTGGCCTTCCACGCGCTCCTCGTCTGCGAGGTGAGCGGCAAGAACGCGACGCCGGCGACGGCGGGGGACCTCATGGTCCCGCAGGACGTCCACGACGTGCTGCGGGAGATGAAGGAGATCCTCGACGGGATGACCCGCAAGAACCACCGCGAGTACTACCACGACGCGATGGAGAAGCGGGAGGAGCTGTACGGGCTCTTCGACCTCGGCTACCTGTCCCTGCGCGAGCGCGCGCTGGGCGAGCGCCTCTTCGACGCGATCTCGCGCCAGGCGGTCCACTACGCCAAGGAGGACCGGTTCGTCCCCGAGGAGTTCGAGGACCTCGAGAAGAAGCTGGTCACCAAGTACATCGCCAACTTCTCGGTGTTCCAGTCGATCCCCGACTCGTGGGCGCTCGACCAGCTCTTCCCCGTCGTCCCGATCCACCGCCTCGGCGAGGAGCCCACGGTGCCCGCGACGCTGTGCGACGTGACCTGCGACAGCGACGGCGAGATCGACCGCTTCGTGGACCTGCGCGACGTCAAGGACTCGCTCGACCTGCACCCGCTCGACGGGAAGCCCTACTACGTGGGCATCCTGATGATCGGCGCCTACCAGGACGTGCTCGGCGACTACCACAACCTCTTCGGCATCGTGGACGAGGCGCACATCGCGGTGGGGCCGGGCAAGAAGGTGCGCATCCTCGACACGCAGTCGGGCGACCGTGCGCGCGACGTGCTCCGCCTCTTCGCCTACGACCCCGAGGCGATGGCGAAGTCGGTGGAGTCGCAGGCGCGCCTCGCCGTGCGCGAGAAGCGCCTCGACAAGGCCCAGGCCGCCGAGATCGTCGCGGAGTACCGCGAGGCGCTCGACGCGTACACCTACCTCGACTTCTCGTCGTAGCCGACGCCGGACCCGAGGTCGCGCCCGCCGAGTTCACGAAAGACGAGGCCCGCCGGGCGCCGATCGCACGTCGGGCCCCGACCTCGTCGGCTCGTGAATTCGGCGGGCTACCGGGCGCGACGGCGGCGGGCGCCGCGGAGGCGCGCCGGCGGCTCGTCGGGGTCCACGCGCACGGTGAAGGTCGCGACCCAGTCCGGGTCCTCGACGACCGCGCCGGTCTCCTTGAGCACGTAGCGGCCCGGGGCCGCGCGGCGGAACGACGGCAGCGCGGGCGGCAGCACGCGCACGCCCTCCTCGCCGTCGGGGCGCACCGCGACGCCCTGGCGCGCGCTCGCGCTGACGACCACACCCGCCCACTGCTCGCGCCCGACGACGTCGCCGCGGGCGTCCACCCGCGCGACGCCGACCAGCACCCGCGTGCCGACCACCTCGTCCCACGACGCCGGCGGGCCGCCGAGCCGCTCGTTCACGGCGCGCGACCCGTCGTGCCCTCGGCGTGGGGCAGGTGCAGGAGGTGGCCCATCTTGTCGCGCTTGACGCGCAGGTACGCCTCGTTGGCCGGGTTGGGCGCGACCTCGATCGGTACCCGCTCGACGATCTCGAGGCCGTAGCCGGCCATGCTGCGGTACTTCGTCGGGTTGTTCGTCAGCAGCCGCATCCGGCGCACGCCGAGGTCGAAGAGGATCTGCGCGCCGATGCCGTAGTCGCGGTGGTCGGGCTTGAAGCCGAGCCGCTCGTTGGCCTCGACCGTGTCGAGCCCCTGCTCCTGCAGCGCGTAGGCGTGCAGCTTCGCGAGCAGGCCGATCCCGCGGCCCTCCTGGCGCATGTAGAGCACGACGCCGCGCCCCGCGGCGGCGACGCGTTCGAGCGCCGCCTCGAGCTGCGGGCCGCAGTCGCAGCGCATCGAGTGGAAGACGTCGCCCGTCAGGCACTCGCTGTGCGCGCGCACGAGCACCGGCTCGTCGAGCGGCGGGTTGCCGCGCCCGTCGGGGGGCGTCGGGATCCCCATCGTCATCGCGAGGTGCGGCTCGGGGTCGGTCGTCGCCGAGTAGGCGTGCAGGTCGAACACGCCGTACGGGGTCGGCAGCCGCACCGTGGTGTCGCGGCGCACGAGCCGCTCGCTGTGGCGGCGCCACTCGATGACGTCGCGGATCGACGCCATCTTGAGCCCGTGCCGCGCCGCGAAGACCTCGAGGTCGGGCACGCGCGACATCGTCCCGTCCTCGTTCATCACCTCGCTGAGCACCGCGAACGGCGACAGCCCGGCCATCCGGCACAGGTCGGTCGAGCCCTCGGTGTGGCCGGCGCGGCGCAGCACGCCGCCCTCGGCCGCGCGGATCGGATAGACGTGGCCGGGGCGCGCGAGGTCCTCGGGGCGGGCGTCGGGCCGGATCGCCGCCCGCACCGTCGTCGTGCGGTCGGCGGCCGAGACGCCCGTCGAGACGCCCTGCGCGGCCTCGATGCTCACCGTGAACTGGGTGCCGCGCCGGGAGGTGTTGGTCGCGACCTGCAGGGGGAGGTGGAGCGCGTCCGCCTTCTCGTTGGGGAGGCAGAGGCACACGATCCCGCTCGTGTGCCGGATGATGAAGTTCATCGCCTCGGTCGTGACCTTCTCGGCGGCGATCACGAGGTCGCCCTCGTTCTCCCGGTCGGGGTCGTCCACGAGGATCACCATCCGTCCCGCGCGGAGCTCGTCGAGGATCTCGGGGATGGGGGCGAAGGGCATCGAGGCGCGTCCGGGGGAGGGGGCGCTCCGGCCGAGGACGCGGAGCGCCCGGGGCCTGCAAGCGTTCCTATGCTAGTGCCGGCCCCCGGAAGGTCGACCCGCGGTCGGTGCTCCGGTCCCCACCGTGGGGCCCGCTCGGAGCCGCCCATGACCGTCGCCCGTCTCGTCCTCGCCGGCGTCGCCGCGCTCGCCGCCGTCGCGGCGTCCGCGCCGCGCGCGCACGCCGAGGAGATCGTGCTCGCGACCGGCGCGCGCTACGACGCCACCGAAGTCACCGTGACGCGCGCCCCCGACGGGGTGGGCGGCGAGGTGCGCTACTCCGTGGTGCTCGGGGGCGGCCGCGCCACGGTCACGGTCCCGTTCGACCGTCTCGACCCGCGCAGCCTCTTCGACCTCGTCCTCGCGCGCACCCCGGGCGGCGACGCGCGCGGACAGCTCGACCTCGCGCGCTTCGCGCTCGCGCGCGGGCTGCCCGTCGAAGCCGAGCGGCGCTTCCGCCGCGCGGCCGACCTCGACCCCGCGCTCGCCCCCGACCGCGACGCCGGCCTCGCCGCGATCCGGCTCGCGCAGGGCGAGAAGGCGCTCGCCGCGGCGGAGGCCGACCTGACGCGCGGTCGGGCCGACCTCGCGCTCGCCAGGGCGGGCGCCGTCGCCAAGGACGCGCCCGCCGCCTCGCCGCTCGCGGCGCGCGCGGTCGCGCTCGCCGAGCTGGCCGCGCGCGTGGCCGACCGGGACCGCAAGCGCGCCGAGGCGGAGGCGGCGGCGCGCGAGGCCGCCGCGCTCGCCGCCAAGCGGGCCGCGTTCGACGCCTCGCTCGCGCGCGCCGACGCGGCCGTCGAGGCGGGGCTCAAGGAGCGCGGCCGCGCGGCCAACCCCGACCTCGGCGCGACGGCGGCGCTGCGCGCGCTCGAGGCGGCGGAGGCCCGGCTGCGCGAGGCGCGGCGGCTGCTCGCCGCGGCCGTGCCGTCGGCGGGCGACCGTCTGCCCGAGGTGACGGCGCGCGACCGGGACGTGCTCGCGCTGCTCGTCGCCACCGACCTCGACCTCGCCGAGCTGCACCGCCAGCGTCGCGCGTTCGAGCGGGCGCGCGACTACCTGCGTGCGGCGCAGGTCCTCGACCCCGAGAACCCGCGCATCAAGGACATCCGCGACCACGTCGAGGCGGACCTGCGCACGCCCGTGCCGGTGCCGCCCGACGCGTTCGACGGCTGGAGCACGTTCACGTACGCCCCCGGCGTGGTCACGACGCCCTACTACACGGCCCGCCGCTCGGGGTGGTGCGGCTGCGGCCCCTCCGGCTTCGTCACCGGGTCGTGGTCGCACGGCCGGTGGTTCTTCCGCTGGTAGCCCGCCGCCGCGCCGAGCGCCGCGACCGTGGTCGCGCGAGCGGTGCCGGCGGTGCCAGGAAAGTTGTTTTCACGCTGCGTGAAAACAACTTTCCTGGCACCGCGTACTGACTGCGCTCCTGGAATTCCGCCGACTGCTGCCTCTGCCCTTAGGAGCCCGTCCCGGGAGCGGGCCTCCCGGCGGCTCGTCTCCGCGACGGGCTCCTAGCCCGCCGAATTCACGAGCCGACGAGGTCGGGGCGGCGTCTTCGGCCCGGGCGTGACGCAGGGCCCGTCGGCGATTCGATGCGTGTCGCCACGCGTCGTCCGCTCCTCGGCGTGGTGCCAGAA
>JADZCA010000088.1 GCA_020851795.1 Planctomycetota bacterium
GTCGTCCGCTCCTCGACGTGGTGCCAGAACACGCCGTCGTCGCGGCCGACGCGCGCCCGGGCGCAATCCGCGAGCCCCGACGGAGGCCTGACGTTCGATCGGCGCCCGACGGGCCTCGTCTTTCGTGAATTCGGCGGGCTAGCGGCGGACGCGGAAGCGCGCCGCCGCCGGCGTCCGTTCAGTTCTTGACGGTCGTGGACTCGGTCTCCTGCGCGACCTCGACCCCGCCCGTCGTCTGGATCGACGCACGGGCCTGCACGAGGTTGCTCGGCGGGGCGGTGAGCACCTTGACCGTGATGGTGAGCGTCAGCGTCTGGTTCGGCGTGAGCACGAACGTGGACGACTCCGCGGCCTGGCCCGACCCCGTCACCGTCACGTTGTTGTCCGCCGTGCCCGACACGAACTCGAGCTCCTTCGGGAGCGTGTACACGACCTTGAGGTCGGGCGTCACGGTCGTGCCCGCGTCGTTCTGCACCTGCAGCGCGTAGGTGAACGTCTCGCCGACGACGAAGATGCCCTTCTCCTTGCCGCCGATGTCCTTGTCCGTCATCTCCGACTGGATCGCCGGCAGGCCGATGACGTCCACGGTGCAGGCGCAGTTCGAGGCGGCCCAGCCGAGCGCGTCGCGCGCCCCGCCGATCACGCGCGTCATCCCGACCACGTCGCACACGAAGACCGCCGACAGCTCCTTCGTCTCGCCGGGCTCGAGCTTCTCGATCATGAGCGAAGGCGTCGCCGCGCCCGCCTGCACCTTGGCGTTGAGGTCGCCGCGCAGCTGCACGGTGACGTTGGCGAGCGCGACGTCGCCCGCGTTGCGGACGGTCACCGTCGCCGTGAAGGGGTCGGTGACGATCACGCGGGACGGGTCCGTGCGGCACGAGACCTCGAGGTCCCACTTGTTGCACCCAGGCTCGGCGGACCCGGCGACACGGGCGGCGGAGACGCCGGCGACGAGGGCGAGGGACGCGAGCAGGATTCGGGCGAAGCGCATCGATCCACCTCCGGGAGCACGGCCCGCACGCGGGCCGACCGGGGGAACCTACACGGGGGGGAGGACTCCGTCCCCGGACGGGCGGACCGCCCCCCCGACCGTCAGCGGCGCGGGGCCGGCGGCCCCGCCGTCGCCTGCACCGAGGCGCCGGCCGTCTCGCGGGCGGCGTCGAGCCCGACGTGGACGTAGGTGCCGCGGACGACGACGCGGTACTCGGTCGCGCCCTGCTGGCGCGCCCAGGTCAGGTCGGCCGGGCCCACCGTCGGGGCCATGGGGGCGGCGTCCGCGTCGAAGGCGGCGAAGGCCCCGCCGACGTGGACGACGCGCACCTTCGCGCCGCGGAGGGTGACGACCCGGCTCGTCCCCTCGGGGACGTCCTCGACGTGGGCGGCGCGCAGCAGGACGGGCATCGGAGGCTCCGACGGGACGCCGCGGGATCCTGCCGCGGCGGCTCCCTCCTGCCAAGCCTACGAGGGGTCGTCGTCCCCGAAAACCTTCCGACGGCGCTCGGCCCGCTCCTGCGCGGCGCGGCGGCTGCCCGCCCGGCCCTCCGGGTCCTCCGCGTGCAGGCTCGCCCAGCGCGCCTCGCCGGCCTCGTAGCGGGCGCGCATCGCGGTGGCGACCGTCTCGAAGGTGCCCGCGAGGATCGCGGCGCGGAGGTCGCGCACCCACGTCACGAGGAAGTGCACGTTGTGCAGGCTGCCGAGCGTCGTCGCGGTGTGCTCGCCCACCGCGAAGAGGTGGTGCAGGTAGGCGCGCGAGTACCCGCGGCACGCCTCGCAGGCGCACTCGGCGTCGAGCGGGCCCTCGTCGAGGGCGTGCTCGGCGCGGCCGATCCGCACGACGCCGTCGCGGGTGAACAGGTGCCCGCGGCGGCCGTTGCGGGTGCCGATCACGCAGTCGAACAGGTCCACCCCCGTGGCGACCGCGTCGAGCAGGTCGAGCGGCGCCCCGACGCCCATGAGGTAGCGCGGGCGGTCGGCGGGGAGCAGCGGCGTGGTGACCGACAGCACCGTGCGCGTGACCTCGGGGCCCTCGCCCACCGAGAGCCCGCCGATCGCGTAGGCCGAGAACGGCAGCGCGGTGATCTGGGCGGCCGAGCGTCGGCGCTCCACCGGGTCCACGCCGCCCTGCACGATGCCGAGCATCGCCTGGTCGTCGCGGGTGCGCGCGGCGAGGCAGACCTCCGCCCAACGCGCGGTGCGGTCCACGGCGGCGGAGACTTCGCGCGGCGTCGCCGGCAGGCGGCAGCACTGGTCGAAGGCCATCACGAGGTCGGCCCCGAGGGCCTCCTGGATCGCGGTGGCCTCGCGGGGCCCGAGGCGCACCGGCTCGCCGTCGAGGTGGCTGCGCACGGTCGTGCCGCCCTCGTCCACGGCGACGAGCTCGCCGAGCGAGAACACCTGGAAGCCGCCCGAGTCGGTCAGGATCGGCCGGTCCCACCCCGCGAAGCGGTGCAGGCCGCCGAGGCGACGGACGACGTCCTCGCCGGGCCGCAGGTGGAGGTGGTACGTGTTGGCCAGCAGCACCTCGGGGGCGATGGCGGCCAGCTGCGCGTTGGTGAGCCCCTTGACCGTGGCGCGGGTGCCCACGGGCATGAACGCCGGCGTGCGCACCGTGCCGTGCGGCGTCGTGAACTCGCCCGCGCGCGCGGCACCGGCCCGCGCGTGCACGGCGAACCGCAGGTCGAAGGGCGCGGCGCTCATCCCCGCGAGCCTAACCCGGCGGTCTTGCGAACCGACGAGGTGGGGCCGCCCTTTCGGCCCGCGCGCGAACGATGGCCCCCGCGGGGCCCGAACGCCGTCACCGCGCGTCGGCGGGGGGCCAGCTCACGCGGTCGTCGCGGCCGACGCGCGCCCGGTCGAGTTCGTGAGCCCCGACGGCGGGCTGCGGTGGGATCGGCGCTCGACGGGCCTCGTCGCTCGCGCAGCCACCGGGCTCGGCGCGCGTCGCGCGAAGGGTCAGTAGAGGCGGGTGAACTCGGCGCCGGGGTAGTAGTAGCGCAGGATCTGGTCGGGCGCGAACCCCTTGCGCGCCATCTCCTGCGCGCCGACTTGGCAGAGGCCGACGCCGTGGCCCCACCCGCCGCCGCGGAAGAGCAGCGTGCCGTCGGCCTGCGCCTCGACCGCGTCGATGCGCATCGAGCGCAGCCCCGCCGCCGAGCGGAAGTCGGGGCCCGGCACGACCTTCTTCGCGCCCTTGGGCCCGTACGTCACCGTCACCTCGGCGACCCAGCCGCCCTTGCCGACCTTGGACCACTCGAGGCGGCTGATCGGCGGCGACACGCCGCGCGACTTGAGCGCGTCGGCGAGGTCCTGCACCGCGACGGCCTTGCTCCACGTGTAGTACTTCGACGGCGCGCAGTAGCCGCACGGGACGCCGAGGAAGATCGGCGACGCGCCCGCGGCGTCGAGACGCGCGGTCGAGGCCTCCGTCGTGTGGCCGCCGCAGGTCGAGGCGTAGTAGGTCGGGAACGGCTCGCCCTTCCAGGTCAGGATCACGCCGCGGGTCTCGGCCGTCCACCGCTCGAGGTCGGTGATCGTCGCGCCCGCGTCGCGGGGGATCGTGATGCCCGCGTAGACCTGGCTGCGCTCGTCGTCGTAGACGTGCCACGGCGCCGACGGGTCGCCCTTGCGCTTGAAGTACGCGTACGAACGGGCGAGCACCGCCTGCGCCTTGTAGGCCGCCGGGGCCGCCGTGGTCCCCATCTCGTTGAGGATCACCCCGGCGACGTAGGTCTCGAGGTCCACCTCGTTGATGACCTGCAGGCGCCCCGACTGCTGCCGCAGCCACAGCGAGCCGCGGTACGCGCGGCGCGCGCCGTCCATCTCCACGACGAACGATCCCTTCGTCCGCAGCCGGATCGAGGTGGCGTTGGTCGAGGAGCCGCCGAAGAGGATCCCGTCCCCGCCCGGCCGCACGACCACCGAGAGGTTGGTCCCGCGGTCGGCGAAGCCGTGGCCGTCCTCGCCCGTCGCGTCCCACGCGTCCGGGGCCGTCAGGGTCGCACCCTCGGCGGGGGTCCCGAGCAGGACCCGGATCTCGGGCACCGGCATGCTCGACAGCGCGATGCGCTCGCCCCCGCAGGCGCAGAGCACCGCGAGGGTTGCGAGCACCACGGACCGGAGGCGACGGACGATGTCCATGGACTCCTAGGGAATCGGTCGCGGGTCAGTCGAACGCGAGCCCCGGGGCGGCCGGCGGGCGGGGCGGGACGACCCCGACGGCCTCGTACGCGCGGGCCGTGGCCCGACGGCCTTGGGGCGACCGGACGAGGTAGCCGTGGCGGATCAGGTGCGGCTCGTAGACGTCCTCGATCGTGCGCTCGTCCTCGCCGACGGCGGCCGCCACCGTCTTGAGCCCGACCGGGTGGCCTTCGGCCCGGACCAGCACCTCGAGCACCATCCGGTCGAGGCGGAGCAGCCCGCGCTCGTCCACCCCGAGGCGGCGCAGCCCCTCGGCCGCCACCGCGCAGGTGATGCGGTTGCCCGAGGTGAGCTGGGCGAGGTCGCGGACGCGCTTGAGGAAGCGGTTGGCCACGCGCGGCGTGCCGCGGGAGCGCTCGGCGAGGTAGAGCGCGGCGTCGTCGTCGAGCGCGACCTCGAGCACCCGCGCGGAGCGGCGCAGGACCTCGGCCAAGTCCTCGGCGGGATACGGCTCGAGGCGCTCGGTGAGCCCGAAGCGGCTGCGGAACGGCGCCGAGAGCAGCCCCTCGCGCGTGGTCGCGCCCACCAGGGTGAAGCGGGGCAGGTCGATGCGCAGGCTGCGGGCCCCGGGGCCCTGGTCGATCATCACGTCGATGACGAAGCGCTCCATCGCGGAGTAGAGGTACTCCTCGACGGCGGCGGGGAGGCGGTGGACCTCGTCGATGAAGAGGACGTCCCCCGGTTCGAGGTTGGTGAGCAGGCCGGCGAGGTCGGCCGCGCGCTGGATCGCGGGGGCCGACGTCTCCTTCATCCCGACGCCGAGCTCGGTGGCGACGAGGTGCGCGAGGGTGGTCTTGCCGAGCCCGGGGAGGCCCGAGAGGAGGAGGTGGTCGAGCGACTCCCCGCGGGCCTTGGTCGCGCGGATGGCCAGGAGGAGGTTCTCGACGACCGGCCGCTGGCCGACGAAGTCGGGGAACGACCCCGGGCGCAGCGAGCGGTCGAAGGCCGTGGCGTCGCCGCCGAGGGCTTCCAGGTAGGCGTTGCGCGTCCCGGGGTCCTTGGGGGGCGTCGGAGGCGGCGGGGGCGGGGTAGGACGGGCCACGGGGTGGGCCGAGGGTACCGCGAGCCTCCCCCGAAGCCGCCCCGTCCGAGTCGGCTCCGTCGCCCGGCCGCCTCGCGAACCGACGAGGGGGGGCGCCGGGGGCCGCGGCGGCGCGGTCCCGGTTTCGCCGGGCCCGTCCGCGGCCGCGTCCCTACACTCCGACGCCCGATGGCGCCTTCCGACATCCGGTTCGACGACGAGCGACACCGCAAGCGCGGGACCCGCGTCGCGCGGATGTTCAACCGGATCGCGCCCACCTACGACCTGCTCAACCACGTCCTCTCGGCCAACATCGACGTGGCGTGGCGGCGCAAGACGGTGGCCGCGCTCGGCCTGCGGGGCACCGAGCGCTGCCTCGACGCCTGCACCGGGACGGGGGACCTCGCGGTCGCGCTGCTCGAGGGCGGTGCGAAGGAGGTCGTCGGCAGCGACTTCGCCGAGGAGATGCTCGAGATCGCGCGCAAGAAGGTCGGCGCGCGGGCGACGTTCCGCCAGGCCGACACCACGCGCCTCCCGTTCGAGAGCGCGTCCTTCGACGTGGCGACGGTGGGCTTCGGCGTGCGCAACCTCGAGGACCTCGACGCCGGCCTGCGCGAGCTGCGCCGGGTGCTGGCCCCGGGCGGGCGGCTCGCGATCCTCGAGTTCTCGCGCCCGCCCAACCTGCTGGTGCGCGCGGCCTACGACTTCTACTTCCGCCTGCTGCTGCCGCTGATCGGCAACCTCGTCTCGGGCGGGGCCGAGAACGCGTACTCGTACCTGCCGCGCAGCGTGATGACGTTCCCCGCGCCCGCCGCGCTCGCCGACCGCCTGCGTGCCGCCGGCTTCGACGAGGTCTCCTACGAGGCGCTCACGTTCGGCATCGCGCACCTCCACGTCGCCCGCCTGGCGCCGTAGGAGCCCGTCTCGGCGACCGACGGCCGGCGGGACCGCGCCTTGGACGGGCTCCTACTCGCCCGTCGCGGGGAGGTCGCGGTCGCCGTCGCGGACGAGGATCGTGCGCGGGGCGGCACGGCCGACCACGCGGTAGAGCGCCCACGTCACCTCGAGCGAGGGCGGGACGGCGTAGGTGCGGTCGTCGTGACGGTGCGTGACCTGGATGCGACCGGTGCCGTCGGAGAGCACGAGGAAGTCCTTGGACACCTCGAGCGTGTAGTTGTCCGTCGTCGGGCCGACGAGCAGCAGCAGCGGCGAGGACGCGAAGTCGTAGCCCGCGACCGCGTCGCGCAGGTGCGCGAGCTCCTTGCCGACCGCGGCGCCGTTGGGCCCGCCCGTCGTCGCGAGCAGCCGGTCGAACACCGCCGACCACGCCGCGGCGTCGGCCGCGACGTAGAGCCGCGGCGCGGCGCCGCCGTCCTCGGCGGGCACGCGCGCGCCGAGCACGACGCGACCGCCGCCGACGAGCGCCGTCGGCGCCGTCGAGGCCACCGTGGGCGGCGGCGTCGGGGCGGGTGCGACCGGCGCCGGGGCCGCAGGGGGCACGTCGGGCGCCGTCGGGACGACCGGCGCGGTCGGCGCGGCGGGCGGGGTCGGCGCCGTCGGCGTCGCGGGTGCGGTCGGCGCGTCGGCCGGGGCGGCGGCGCCGGCGGGGCGCTCCTTCGGGCAGCCGTGGTCCACCCAGCGCGCGAGACGCTCGATGTCAGCCTTGCTGATCTTGGGGCCCTTCGGGGGCATCGGGTTGAACGGCTCCTCCTTCGAGGACCCGTCCGGCAGCGTCACGAGCATCGGCTCGCCGCGCAGCGCGCGGACGAGGTTGCTGCGCGACGCGTCGCCCGGCACGACGAGCTTCACCTTGCCGTCCATCGTGGTCAGCGCGAACTCGTAGGCGAGGAAGGCGTCGTAGTCCTTCTTCCAGAAGTCGCCGTGGGGCGAGCCCGACGTCTTGCGGGCGGGCTCGGCGAAGATCTTGCGCGCGCCCTCGAAGTCCACGTCGTCGGCGCGCCAGTCGCCGCCGCCGGCCGCCGGCGCGGGGCTCGGGGGCGCGGCAGGGGCGGGCGCCGTCGGCGGCGCCGCCGGGCTCGGCGCCGGCGCCGGCGTCGGCGCGGGCGGAGGCGCGGGGGGCGTCGGCGCGACCACCGGCGGGACCGGCGGCGGCGGCGGCGGCGGCAGCGGCGGCACCCCGGCGGGCGTCCCGGCGGGAGCGGCCGGCGTCGGCGGGGGCGGCGCGGGCGGGTCGCCCGGCGCGCTCGGCACGGGCGGCGGGGCCGGCGTCGGCGGGGGCGGCGGGGTGGGGGCGCTCACGACCGGCGGCGGCGCGACGGGCGGCGGCGCGAGCGGTGGCGCGGTCGGGTCGGCGGGCGGCGTGCGCCACAGCGGTTCGACGGCCTCGTGCGGCAGCGTCGGCCGGAAGCGGAACTCGACCGCGCGCTCGCCGAAGCGCCAGACCGTGCTCTGCTCGAACGCGTCGCGCAGGAGGCGGAAGTCCGCGTCGGCGACGTGCGTGCCGCGACGGGAGACGTCGGAGGCGTCGGTGAGCGACGCGAACGGCGCGCGCGCGTCCCACGACCACACCGGGAACGACGGGTCGGGCGCGACGGCGCGGGAGAGCACGAAGAGCCGTCCGGGCGCCCAAGGACGGTTCGCGAGGTCGCCGAGCGCGAACAGCCGCTCGTCCACGCGCGAGAGCGCGCGCTCGGTCTCGCGCACGCCGGACCCGAAGCCGCCCGACGCGCGGCGCCGGACCGCGTGGGTGCCGTCGCGCGTCGCGAACGTGTACGTCGTGAAGGTCGTGATCGGGGACGACACGTAGTAGGTCATCTCGAGGCGGTCGAGCGTGACGTCGGAGAGCAGGAAGTCGAAGAGGTCGAGCGTCTGGTCGCGCGAGAGGCGTCCGGCCCACAGCCGGTCGTCGGCCTTCGTCACGAGCAGCGTCCCGTCGGGGTAGACCGCGTACTCGGGCCGCCGCGGCAGGTCGTCCCACACGCCCGACGTGGACGCGGTCCGCGTCACGAGGAGGAACGGGTTCCCGCCCGCGGGGAGCGCGCGCTCGGCGCTCGCGCGGTCGGCCTGCGCGCGCCCGGCGACGGTGGCGAGCAGGACGAGCGCGACGGCGCCGGCGAGGGCGGGACGGGTGCGGGACAGGGGGCGATCCATGAGGACCTCCGAGCCGACCATCATCCTGCCCCGGGGGACAGGGCTGCGGGGCCACCGGTCCCCGGCGGCGTCCGCGCGTCCCTGCCGTACGATCCCGCCCTCCCCGGAGGCCGACGATGTCCGTCCGACCGTGGTGCGTCCCGCTCGCGCTCCTCGCCTTGGCCGCCCCGGTCCGCGGCGCCGACGCGCCGCCGGCCGCCCCCGCCGCGCCGCGCAAGGCGCCGCGGCCTCCGCCCGCGCCGGGCATCCACTGGGAGCGCGACCTCGACGCCGCGCTGCGTCGCGCCGTGCGGGAGGGGCGGCCGGTCTACGTCTGCGAGAACGGCCGCATCGAGGAGGGCGAGGCGGGGACGACCATGCTCGCGCGCGCGGTCTACCCCTCCGCCGAGGTGGGGGACGCGTCGCGCGGCTTCGTCTGCCTCGTCGCCAACGGCGCGACGCACGCGACGAAGACCGTGGACGGCGAGGAGGTGTGCGAGCGCTACGGCACCGGGACGTGCGCGTGCCACCAGGCCGTCGTCGCGTTCGTGCTCGAGCGCTTCAGCGCCGACGGCGTCTCGATCGTGAGCCCGAGCCACTTCCTGCTCGACGCCGACCTGCGCGACGTCTACGCCGGCGAGTACCAGCAGAGCGTGCTCTCGGGCCCGGCGCTCGACGGGTGGTTCGCGCGCCTCTCGCCGCGGCTGGCCCAGCGGCGGGTGTGGTCGGCGCGGGAGGCGCGCACGGACGCGCTCGGCAAGGCCGCGACGAAGGACCTCGAGCAGGTCGCGGCGACGTGGATCGAGACGAAGGACCCGTGGGCCGTGGTCGGCGTCGCGGCCACGCTCGACCAGGAGCCCGACGTGGCGCGGCGCGTGGCGCTCGCGGCGGCGCTCGGCCGTGCGGGCGGCGACGCGACGCCGTTCCTCGTCGAGCCGCTGTTCGACGCCACCGAGACGCCCGACGCCGAGCCCGCGCTCACGGCCGCGTGGTGCGCCGCGGCGCTGCGCGCCGACCCCGACGTGGGGGCGTGGGCGACGGCCCGCGCGCTCCTGCGGACGAAGGACGACGCGTCCGCGCGGCGCCTGCGCGACGCCGCGGACGCGCTCTCGGGGGCCGCCCGCGCCCGCGTCCTCGAGGCGGTCGCGCTGCGCAGCAAGGCCGCGGGCGACCTCGACGCCTTCGTCGCCGCGGCGACCGAGGCGTCGTGGCCGGCGGTGCGGGTCGAGCGGGTCCGCGCCGCGTGCGGTCGGCGCTCGCCCGTCGAGTTCGGCGGCGGCACGCGGGAGGGGCGTCGGCGGGCGTGGTGGGCGGCGACGGCGGAGGAGACGAAGGCGGCCCGCGCGCTCGCGCTCGAGGCGCTGCGCGACCCCGCCGAGGACGTCCGCGTGGCCGCCGCGATCGCGCTGCGGCGGGCGGGCGACCCCGCGGGGGCCGACGTGCTGGCGCGGGCGCTCGCCGACCCGGTCGAGCTGCCCGAGGTCCGCGCGGCCCTCGTCGCGCTGACCGGTGAGGACCGCGGCGACTCGGCGGAGGCGTGGGACGAGGTCCTGCGCGGGGGAGGTGCCCGATGAGCCGCGCGACCTTCGCGGTGGTGGCCGTCGTGCTGACGAGCGCGCTCCTCGC
Organism: Planctomycetota bacterium; assembly: GCA_020851795.1. GTDB lineage: Bacteria > Planctomycetota > PLA2 > PLA2 > JAEUHO01 > JAEUHO01. The sequence goes on from JADZCA010000088.1 coordinate 9,935, forward strand.
GCCGCGCGCGCGGGCCGAGGACGACGAGGCGGTCCGCGTGCGCGAGGCGCTGGTCGCCGCCGCGCGCCAGGGGCCCGCCGCGGTGGGCAAGGTGCTCGAGGAGGCCGACGCGCTCGTCGGCCCGGGCGCGACGTTCCCGGGGCGCGGCGACCTCGCCGACTGGCTCGGCGCGATGCCGCCGGCGGTGGCCGAGCTCCCGGTCGTGCGCCTGCGCCGCGCGTGGCTCTACGTCACGGGCAAGCGCGGGGCGGACGCGATGCCGTTGATCGCGACGGCGCTGGAGACCGAGCCGAAGAACGCGCTCCTGCGCTCCTACCTCGGCGAGGCCAAGCGCCAGACCGGCGACGTGGCGGGGGCGGTGGGCGAGTGGGTGCGCGCGCTCGGCGACGGCGCGACCGACGAGCAGGTGCTCCCCTCGGTGCGGCGGCTCGTCTACGACCTGCACCAGGTGCGCGACAAGGACGCGACCGACGCGCTGCCGCGCTACGCGACGGCGGCGAAGCCCGTGCTCGACCTGCGCCCCGCGCGCGACGTGGCCGAGGCGCTCGCCGACTGGCTCTTCTACGACGCCGACCAGGCGCGTGCCGACGCGGCCCGCTCGGCCCGGCTGGTGGCGGAGGGCCTCCGCTGGACGTGGGCCGCGGTGCGCGCGGGCGTGCCCGAGCCCGACCGGCTGCGGCTGGCGCGCAAGGCCTACGACGCGGGGATGCGGCGCCGCGCGGTCGTGTCGCCCGCCGACGACCTCCCGAGCGCCTACGACCTGTTCGCGCAGGCGGTGCGCTGGGCCGAGACGGGCACGGAGGGCCACGGCCTGCCCGAGGCGCTCGCCGCGCTCGCCGAGGAGGCGTTCGAGAAGGGCCGCTACGTCCTCGCGTCGGCGCTGTGCAAGCGGCGGCTCGCGATCTCGGACAGCCCGACCGCCCGTCGCGTCCTCGCGCAGCTGCCCCCCGACGTGGACTGACGCGCGGCGACGCGGTGCGCCGAGCGCACCCGGGCCCCGCGCCTCGCTCGACGCCGTCCGCGTCGCGGCCGGGGCCGCCCCGTCGCGGTCAGTGCGCCGCCGCCGTCGCTCGCGGGGCGCCGGTGCCGGCGACGTCGTGCGACGACTCGATCGTCGCGCCGTCGGGGCCGAAGACGAGCACGCGGGCGGGGGCCGCCTTCGCGGCGGCCCACTCGGCCAGGGCCACCGCCTCGGCCTTCGAGCGGCGCGTGCCGACGAGCTGCGGCGCGCGCGACTGGATGACGTCGTAGCACTGGTCGAGACGCGGGCGGACGGCGACCGTGTTCATGGCACCGTGGGTTCTACCGAGCCGTCCCCGTCCGCCAAGGCCCGCCCGGCCCCGTCCCCCCCTGCGCGGACCCTCCCTCCTGCCGATGCCCGCCCGCCGCCCCCGCCGCCGCCGACCTGCCGCGCGTCCCGCCGACACCGCGCCCGCGTCGCGGGCCCGGCCCGCGGCGAAGGCCGCCGCCACCCCCGGCGCGGCGCGACCCGCGACGCCGTCTCCCCGTGCGGTCGCGTTCCACGCGTACGTGGACCGGACCCGCCACCCGAGCGTCAACCTTGTCTTCCTGATGCCGTGGCTGTTCCTCTACCTCGTCCTCTTCTGGACGGTGGGCCCGGAGATCGAGAACCAGGCGGCGTCCTCGCTGCGGGCGTTCCTGCGCCTCCTCGGACGACGGGGGCTCTTCGTCGCGACGCTGCTCACCGCGCTCGCGCTCTGCGCGGTCGTGCTCGTGCGGCTGCGCGTGGCCCGCCACGACGTGCGGGTGTTCAACGGGATGTTCGTCGAGGGGCTGCTCTACGGGCTGGCGCTGCACGGGGCGGCGTGGGGGCTCTCGCGCCTGCTGCCCGTGGGCTCGTGGCTCGGGATCGGCCTCGTGCGCGCGCCGCACGGCGCCGAGGAGCTCCGCGCGCTCGGCGTCGCGATCGGGGCCGGGATCTTCGAGGAGCTGCTCTTCCGCGGCGGCCTGACGTGGGCGCTGTTCCGCATCCTCAAGGACGTCGTCGGCGCGGACCGCTGGAGCGCCGGCGCCGTCGCGGTGGTCGCGAGCGCGTTCGTGTTCTCCGCCTACCACCACTGGGGCGTCGGGGGCGAGCCGTGGGACGCGGTGCGGTTCACGTTCCGCTTCCACGCGGGTGCGCTGCTCGGGCTCGTGTTCCTCACGCGCGGGCTCGGGATCGCGGCGTTCGCGCACGGCTTCTACGACGCGCTCGTGCTGCTGGGGTAGGCGCCGCCCGTCGTGGCGATGCTCGGAGCACGGGCCGCGGCCCGACCGGCCGTCTCCGGGCCCCCGGCGCCCGCCGACCCTCACCGGGAGTGACCCCGTGACGGCGGCACCTGCGCTCGGGGGAGGACGCGCGGGTGCGTACGATTCGGGCACGCCCGTCCCGTCCGCCGTCGGCGCGGCCTTCCGGTCGGCGCCCCTCCGCCCGGGCGCGAGGCGAAGGAGCGACGTGCCATGACGCACCTCGGCCGATCGTGGATGTGGTGGAGCGTGGCGAGCCTGCCGTGGGCGGTGGGCTGCGGGGGGAGCGACGGAGCGGACGACCCGACGGTCACGCTCTACGCGCTCATGCACAACCTCGACCTCTTCGCGGCCGACGCCGAGGTCGAGATCGTCGATCTCGGGACCCGCACGCGGGTCGGCGGCTTCGCGCTCCCGGACGTGAACGCGTCGTCGCTCGCCGTGTCGCCCGACGGGGCGACGCTGTACGTCGCGGACGCGGGGTCGGGCGCGATCCTCGTGCGCGACGCCGCCGGCGCGCCGTTGCCCACGATCGCGCAACCCGGCGTGCGCGATCTCGTGCTCAGCGCCGACGGGACGAGGCTCTGGGCGGCGGGAAGCGGGCTCGTGGCGGTCTACGACACCGGGACGCACGCGCTCCTCGAGTCGCTGCCCCTCACGACGGGCGAGGGCTTCGCGCTGGCGCTGAGCCCGGACGAGACCACGCTCGCGTGGCCTGCGTGGACCGCGGCCGGCGCGGCGATCAACGGGATCTACCTCGCTCCGGCCGCGACCCTCGCCACGGCGACGCCCGTGCCGCTGACGGGCGGGCCCGGCGTGTTCGTCTACCCGAGCGACGTCCGCTTCGCGTCCGACGACCTGCTGCTCGTCTGGGACAACAACAACGACACGATCCACCACGTGGACGTGCCCTCCGCCCTCCAGCTCCCGCTGGGGACCACGTCGATGACCGCGGACGGGGGAGCGTCGTTCAACTCGAACAACGCGCTGCAGTGGGTGGACGCGCGCCAGAAGCTCTACGGCTTCAAGGAGTCGGGCGAGGCGTGGGTCTACGAGCTCGCGACCGGGACGGCCACGCCGCTCGGCGGGTTCACGCGTTCGCCCTTCCTCCCCGTCGCCGACCCCGACGGCCGCACGGTGTACTACGGGCTCTTCCCCACGAGCGGCCCGTCCGCGCTCGACGTTCTCGAGACCACGGGCGACACGTTCACACGCAGCGTGTACACCTTCACGAGCACCTACACCCCGCGCGACGGCGTGATCCTGCGGCGCTGAACGGCGCGCGCGCGGTGGCCGTCGGGGGCGCGCCATTCTCCGGCGCGCCCCTCGCGGTCCCTGTATCCGGGGCGCCGTCGGGGCGGTCGTGCAACCCGTCCTCGACCCGATGGAACCCACCGACGCCCCCGCCCTGTCCGACGACGCGCTCGCCCGCGCGCTCCCCGCGCCGCGCCGCCTCGTCGTCGTGTCGAACCGCCTGCCCTTCGTTGCTCGGCCGGCCGGCCGCGGGTGGGCCTTCGAACGCACCGTCGGGGGGCTCGTCACCGGCATCGAGTCGTTCGTCCGGTCGGGCAAGGGGCCGCCGGAGGTGGTCTGGGTCGGTTGGCCCGGGCGCGCGGTGCCCGCGTCGCGCGCGGCGTCGCTGCGCTCCGAGGCGCGCGCGCGGCACGGGCTGGTGCCCGTGCTGCTGCCGTCCGAGGTCGCGGAGGGCTACTACGACGGGCTGTGCAACCGGGCGCTCTGGCCCCTTCTGCACAGCGAGCCGACGGCCGTCCACCTCGAGGAGCCGTGGTGGGACGCGTACCGCACGGCCAACGAGGCGTTCCGCGACGCGGTGCTCGGCGAGCTGCGCGACGGGGACCTCGTGTGGGTCCACGACTTCCACCTGATGACGCTCCCCGCGCTCCTGCGCGAGGTCCGCCCCGACGTCGCGCTCGCCTGGTTCCTCCACGTGCCGTTCCCGGCGTACGAGATCCTGCGCGTCCTGCCCGACGCATGGACGCGCGCCCTGCTCGAGGGCGTGCTCGGCGCCGACGTCGTGGGCCTGCACACGCACGACTACGCGCGCCACTTCCTGCGGGCGGTGCGGCGCGTGCTCGGCGCGGATGCGGCCGCGGGGCGCCTCGACGTCGCGGGGCGTCCGGTGCGCGTGGACGCGTTCCCGCTCGGCGTGGACTTCGCGCGCCACGACGAGGCGGCGCAGCGGCCGGAGGTCGTCGCCGAGCGCGCCCGCCTGCAGGCCGCCTTCGGCGACGCGCGGGTCGTGCTCTCGGTGGACCGGCTCGACCCCACCAAGGGCATCCTGCAGCGCCTCGCCGCGTACGAACGGCTGCTCGAGCGCCGTCCCGACCTGCACGGTCGCGTCGTGCTCGCGCTCGTCGGCGTCCCGAGCCGCGAGGACGTGGACGCCTACCGACGCCTGCGCGCCCGGGTCGAGGAGACGGTGGGACGCGTCAACGGGCGTTTCGGCCGCTTCGGCTGGGTGCCCGTGCACGCCCAGATGCGCGCCGTGGGCCCCGACGAGCTCGCCGCGCTCTACCTCGTCGCCGACGTCGCGCTCGTGACGCCCCTGCGCGACGGGATGAACCTCGTCGCGAAGGAGTTCCTCGCGACGCGCCACGACGGCGAGGGGGTGCTCGTGCTCTCCGACACGGCCGGTGCGGCGCGTGAGCTCGGCGAGGCGCTGCTCGTCAACCCCTACCATCCTGCCGGCGTCGCCGACGCGCTCGAGCGCGCGCTCGGCACCGCGCCCGAGGCCCGCCGCGCGGCGTCGGAGCCGATGCGCGAACGGCTGCGCCGCTACGACGCCGCGCGGTGGGGGAGCGAGCAAGTCGAGGCGGTGGCTGCCGTGCGCCAGGAGGGCCGCCGTCTCGAGGCCCGATTCGCCACGACCGCGGACCTCTCCGCGATCGTCGCGCGGTCGTCCGCCGCGCGTCGCCGTGTGCTCCTGCTCGACTACGACGGGACGCTCGTCCCGCTCGTCGAGTCGCCGCGCGCCGCCGCACCCGACGCGGCGCTGCGCGGCCTGCTCCGCGGGCTCGCCGCCGTCCCCGACACGACGGTGGTCGTGGTCAGCGGGCGCGACGCGACGACGCTCTCGACCTGGCTGGGCGACCTGCCCGTGGAGCTGGTCGCCGAGCACGGCGCGCAGCGACGTCCGGTCGGCGGCGCGTGGACGGACCTCGCGTCGCGCGACACGGCGTGGCACGCGTCGGTGCGTCCGGTGCTCGACGTGTTCGCCGACCGGCTCCCCGGCGCGCTCGTCGAGGCGAAGACGTTCGGCCTGGCGTGGCACCACCGCGCGGCCGACCCCGAGCTCGGCCCGCTGCGCGCGCGGGAGCTGGTCGAGACGCTCGAAGGCCTTCGCCTGCCTCCCCACCTGCGGGTGGCCCGCGGTCGGGACCTCGTGGAGGTGCGGCCGGCCGCGGTCACGAAGGCGGCGGCGCTGCCGGCGCTCGACGACCCGACGGGGACGTTTCTCCTCGCGGTCGGGGACGACGCGACCGACGAGGACCTGTTCGCGGCGCTCCCGCCCCAGGGGCTCGCGATCCGTGTCGGCACCGCCGACTCGAGGGCGGCGCTGCACGTCCGCGACGTCGGCGACGTGCGGCGTCTCCTCGCCCGTCTCGTCGCGGCCGGCGCTGCGGAGGGCGTCCCTTGACGGCCGGCGTCCTCGGCACGCTCGCGGCGTCGGGCGTCGTCGGCGTCGTGGTCTCCGCGGTGGCGCGCGCCGTGCGGGTGCCGGCGGTGCTCCCGCTGCTCGTCGTCGGCGCCGCGCTGGGTGTGGGAGGAACGGGCTGGATCGACGCGGGCGTGATGGGCGACGGCCTCCCGCTGCTCGTCGAGGTGGTGGTCGGCATCATCCTCTTCGAGGGGGCTGCGGCGCTGCGGCCTTCGTCGCTGCGCGGCCACGGGCGCACCGTGCGCAACCTCGTCACCGTCGGCGCCGTCGTGACGCTCGTCGGCGCGACGCTCGCGGCGCGCGGCGTGCTCGGGCTCCCGTGGAGGCTGGCGGCGGTCGTCGGGTCCATCCTCGTCGTCACCGGGCCGACGGTGGTCGCGCCGATCCTCGCCCACGTCCGTCCTCGCCGGGACCTCGCCGAGGTGCTGCGCTGGGAGGGGATCGTCACCGACCCGATCGGCGCGCTCGGCGCGGTCGCGGTGCTCGAGCTCGTCGTCGCGCGGGGCGAGGGCGGGTTCCTCGCCGCCGCCGCCCGCTACGCCACGACGCTTGCCGTCGGCGTCGGCGTCGGCGGGACGGCAGGATGGCTGCTCGACGTCGCGCTGCGGCGGGGGCTCGCGCCGCGCGACGCGGGGCCCGCGGCGCTCGCGACCTGCCTCGCCGCGCTGGCGGGCGCCGAGGCGCTGCGCGCCGACGCGGGGCTGTTCGCGGTGACGACCGGCGGGCTCTGGCTCGGCGTGCGCCGTCCACCGGGGCTGGACCGGGTCGAGGGCTTCCTGACCGAGGTGGTCGGGTTCGTGCTGCCCTGGGTGTTCGTCCTGCTGTCGAGCCGCGTGGACCCGGCGGCGGTGGTGGCGTGGGGGCCCGCGGGGGCCGGGTTCCTCGCGGCCCTCGTCGCGGTGCGATGGGTCGCGGTGACCGCGTCCACGGTCGGGTCCGGGGCGAGCGCTCGCGACCGCGTCTTCCTCGCGTGGGTGGCGCCGCGCGGCGTCGTGGCGGTGACGGTGGCGTCGCTGTTCGCCACCGCGCTCGGCGCGCACGGGATCGAGGGCGGCGAGCGCGTGCTCTCGGTCGTGGTGCTCGTCGTGCTGGGCACGGTGGTCGTGTTCGGCGGGACGGCCCGGCCGCTCGCGCGCGCGCTCGGGGTGCTCGCGCCGCCGGCGCGCACGGTGCTCGTGGTGGGGGCGGGCCGGTTCGGCTCGGCCCTCGTCGGGGCGCTCGCGGCCGAGGGCGTGCCGTGCGTGCTCGTGGACAAGAACCCCGCACGCCTGCCCGTCGAGCGGGTCGAGGGCGTGCAGACGGTGCTCGCCGACGCGATCGACGACGAGGAGACGACGGCGGTGGACGTGCTGGCGCTCGGGCTCGTCGTGGCGGCGACGCCCAACGACGAGGCCAACGCGCTCGTCTGCGCGGCGTTCGCGCGCCGGGCGCCGGGCGCGGCGGTGGCGCAGCTGCCCACCCGCGCGTGGGCGCTGCGTCGCGAGGGGCGGCACGAGGCGACGCGCTGGCCGTTCGCGTTCGGCGACCGGCTGACGCTCGAGCAGCTCGAGCGGGCCCTCGAGGGCGGTGCGACGCTGCGCACGGTGGACGTGGGGCGGCCCGAGGACGCGGCGTCGCTGCGCGCGCGCCTCTCGACGCCGTTCCGCCCGCTGCTCGTGCTCCGGGGCGACGGCGCGCCGGTGCCCGTGGCGGCGCGCAACGCCGTGCTGCCGGGCTCGTCGCGCGTGCTCGGGCTCGTGGCCGACCCGGAGGTCGCGTGAGGGCCCCAGCCCGGATTTCCCACGAGCCGACGAGGTCGGGGCCGCGCCGGGCCGTCGGGCGCAAGGAATCGCGTGTCGCGCGATCGAGCGCCGTGCCGGCGGGGTTTCACCTCCTCGGCGTGTCCCAAGAACAC
>JADZCA010000089.1 GCA_020851795.1 Planctomycetota bacterium
ATGGCGTGCTTCGACGTTCGGAGGGCATCGCGGTGCGCGCGTGCGGTGAGCTGGGAACGCGCCGGTGGGGGGCGCTCGATCGGGGCCGGGGCCTTCCGGCGCGTTCCTCACGCGACGGGCACGGGCGTCCGGCGCACGACCCCCGCCGCGCACCGGACACCGCACGCCGCGGAACGCGGGCGGACTCAGGCCTTACGGGCTTGCCGCAACCGGCTTGGTCCGGGACTCGGCGTCCGGGGGCGGGACCGGCGTTCGATTCCGCGGCGCGCGGCCGTCCGCGCCTGTGGCCTGAGGGGACTCGCGTCGTCCCGCGTCCCCGCCACGGGGAGCGAGCGGCGAGTCCCCCGCACGGCCGAGCTCGATCACGCGTCGCCACGACAGGGCACGTCCGGCCCCGCGAGGATCGACGCCGCTTGGGCGCGTCCAGCGCGAGGCCGAACTGCACGCGAGGTTTAGCGCCCGCGGTTGTCAGCCGGCGGCTCGTCCCCGCCGCCCGTGATCGAGCCGTAGGGGATGCCGCCCTTCGTCGAGCGCTTGAGGAAGAGGAGCGAGAAGCAGGTGTCGAGCACCTCGCCCGGCTTGTGGGTCGAGTTGCTGTCCCAGAAGCCCTTCTCGTTCTGGCGGCCGACCAGCTGCTGCGCCATCTCGACGTACCAGTGGCGCTTGCCGACGAGGTTGTTGCCGATCAGGTCGAACGCGCGCTCGACGCAGTACAGGTAGTAGATGTGGTAGACGTTCTCGGACTTCTTCTGCGGGTTCTCGAAGGGGGACCAGTTCGCGTCGAGCCACGCGCAGCCGTCGTAGATCGACTGCTGCACGGCGTTCTGGTCGCGCTTCTTCCACGACTCGTCGTCGCGCTTCATCAGGATGTAGCGCGCCGCCATGATCGTGCCGATGCCGCAGGCCGTCATGCCGCCCGTGGGCCGGCCCTCGTCGGCGCTGAGCGAGTCGCTCCGGATGTAGGCGAACCCGCGCGCCTTGTCCTTGACCGCCTTGCCGCCCGCGGGCGGCGCGTAGCGGCCCTTGTCCTTGTCGCTCGGGCCGCCGGCGTCGGAGCCCTTCGGCGGGCGGTCGTAGACGGCGCGCTCCCACTCGGGACCGTCGTCGTCCTGCTGCTTCATCGCGAACGTGATCATCTCGTTCCAGACCTTGCTGTCGGTCTTGATGCCGCAGCGCTCGGCCGCGAGCAGGCCCAAGGCGGCCAGCTGCGTGCTCGAGAGGTCCTCGTTGCCGCCCGGCGGGATGCCGGTGTTGCCCTCGACCATGTAGCGCCAGCCCAGCGTCTTGGCCTTCTTGCGCTTGTCGAGCAGCGCGTCGTGGAGCTTCTGCGCCCACTCGCGCCAGTCGCCGGCGGGGAACTTCACCTTGCCGGCCTCGCTCTGCGCGTCGCTCGCCTTGACGCGCTTGAACGGGTCGGCGACGGCGGTCACCGCGAGGAGCTGCATGCTGCACTCGTAGGCGCCACCGGGGATCTTGTACTTGCTGCGGAGGTAGGCGAACCCCTTCTTCACGTACGGGTCGTCGACCGGGACCTTGCACTTGAGCAGCGTGTAGAGCGCGAGCGCCGTCGCGCCGGCGGGGTGCTTGTACTCGTTGCCGGTCTTCTCGCCGCCGCCGTAGAGCCGGTTGCCCTCGACGAGGCCCCACGACCCGTCGGGCAGCTGCCGCTGCTTGAGCCACGCGACGCCCTTGTTGATCGCCGCCCCGACCTTCTGGTCGAGCGACTGCGGGACGTCGTCGTCCGCGTCGTCGTCGCCGGGGGCCGAGGGCGCCGCCGGGTCGCCCATCCCGGGGTCGGGCTTCTCGTCCTCGGCGTAGACCGGCGTGGTCTTGCCGCCGAGCACCACCGAGGCGAGCGCGAGGGCGAGCGCGGGGAGCGAGATCGGGAGCAGGCGTCGGAGCGTGCGCATGGGGGGCGATCTTAGCAACCTCCGCGCCCGTCCGCCGAGCGCCCTCTCGCGTCGCTGTCCCCCGGACCGACCATGCTCTCGGGATGGCCACGCCCCGCCTCGTCGGCTTCGTCGAGCATCTCGGGATCCGGGAGGAGGACGTCGGTCCCGGCGAGGTCCGCTGCGAGCTCTCGGTGGACGAGCGCCACCAGAACATCCAGGGCGTCGTGCACGGCAGCGTCCTCATGGCCCTGCTCGACACGGCGATGGGGCACGCGCTGACCGGGATCCTCGCCCCGGGGGAGTTCTGCACCACCACGCAGATCTCCTTCCAGTTCCTCCTCGCCACCCGCCCGGGCGACCGGCTCGTCGCCCACGGCCGGGTCGTGCGCCGCGGCAACCGCATCGCCTACCTCGAGGGCCTCTGCCGCAACGGCGCCGGCGAGGAGGTCTCCCGGGCCCAAGGAACCTGGTACGTCGGCCGGGTGACTCCCAAGGGTTGACGGGGCGTGCCCGCGAGAGGACGCCCGGGGTCCTCGCGCGGGGACGCAGTGCCGGGGGGCCGGGGAGTCCGCGCACGGCGGCGGGCCCTCCGCCGGACCGCGCGGCCACGGCCCCCCGGGGGAGCGTTCCGCGTTCCCCCGGCACGCGGGTCCGCGCCCGGAGCGGGCCCCGCGCGCTACCCTTCGGTCGGTGACGCGGCCGGGCCCCGGGGCCTCCCGCGCCGCCGCCGACGGAGCGGCCGTTCCGCCCCGCCCCGGACGATCGACCCCGTGACCGACGCCCGCCCCGACGGCGCTCCCTCGGTCCCGCCCGCACGGCGGGTCGTCGTCGCCGTGCGCGGTGCGGTGCAGGGCGTCGGGTTCCGCCCGTTCGTCCACCGGCTCGCCACCTCGTTGGGCCTCTCGGGCGTCGTGCGCAACCGCGGCGACGGGGCCCAGTTCGAGGTGGAGGGCCGCGCCGACGTCGTCGCAGCGTTCCTGCGCCGTTGGCGCGACGAGGTCCCGCCGCGCGCCGCGGTCCTCGACGTCACCGTCGCCGACGTGGCGCCGACGGGCGCGACCGGCTTCGCGATCGCGGCGAGCGACGCGCCGTCGGAGGCGACCGCGGTCGTCCTCGCCGACGGGGCGACCTGCGACGCGTGCCTCGCCGAGGTGCTCGACCCCGCCGACCGCCGCCACCGCCACCCGTTCGCCTCCTGCACCCAGTGCGGTCCGCGCTTCTCGATCGTGACGGGGCTGCCCTACGACCGCGCCCGCACCACGATGGCCGCCTTCCCGCTCTGTCCCGCCTGCCGGGCGGAGTACGACGACCCGCGCGACCGTCGCTTCCACGCGCAGCCGCTCGCGTGCCCCGCGTGCGGGCCCACGCTGTCCTGGCGCGACGCCGACGGCCGCGTCCTCGCCGACGGGGCGGCGGCGCTCGCGGCGGCGGTCGCGGCGCTGCGCGGGGGCGCGATCGTCGCGGCGAAGGGGCTCGGCGGCTTCCACCTGCTCTGCGACGCGCGGTCCGAGGCGGCGGTGGCGCGCCTGCGCGTGCGCAAGGCGCGCGAGGAGAAGCCGTTCGCGCTCCTCGTGCGCGACCTCGACGCGGCCCGCGCGCTCGTCGAGGTGCCGGCCGCGGCGGCCGCGGCGCTGCGCTCGCCGGTGGCGCCGATCGTGCTGCTCCCGCGCCGGCCCGACGCCGACGTCGCGCCGGCGGTCGCGCCGGGCAACCCGCGGCTGGGCGTGATGCTGCCCGCGACCCCGTTGCACCACCTGCTCGCGCGCGACGTCGAGCCGCCGCTCGTGGCGACGAGCGGGAACCGCTCCGACGAGCCGATCTGCTGGCGGGACGACGAGGCGCTCGTCCGCCTCGCCGGCGTCGCGGACGCGTTCCTCGGGCACGACCGGCCGGTCGCGCGGCCCGTCGACGACGCGGTGCTCGCCGTGGACGCGCGCGGGCCCTTCACGTTGCGGCGCGCGCGCGGGCTCGCGCCCATGCCGGTGCGGCTCGCGGCGCCGGTGCCGTGCGTGCTCGCGTTGGGCGGGCACCTGAAGGGCACCGTCGCGCTCTCGGTGGGCGACCAGGTGGTGCTCTCGCAGCACCTCGGCGACCTCGAGACGCCCGAGGCGCTCGACGCGTTCGACGCGGCCGTGCGCGACCTGCTCGCGCTGCACCGCGCGGAGCCGGTCGCCGTGGCGCACGACCTGCACCCCGACTACGGCTCGACCCGCTGGCTCGACGGGCTCGCGCGCCGCGACGAGCCCTTCGCCCGGGCGCTCGCCGCGACGCCGCGCGTGGGCGTGCAGCACCACCCCGCGCACGTCGCGGCGGCCCTCGCCGAGCACCGCGTCGCGGGCCGCGTGCTGGGCTTTGCGTGGGACGGCGCGGGGCTCGGCCTCGACGGGACGACGTGGGGGGGCGAGGCGTTCGTCGGGGACGCGGCCCGCGTGGACCGCGTCGCGACGCTGCGGCCGTTCCCGCTGCCGGGCGGCGACGCGGCGGCCCGCGACCCGCGCCGCGCGCTGCTCGGCGTGCGGTTCCCCGCGCACGGGCGTGCCGCGGCCGACGAGCCCGCCGTCGCGACGCTGCCGCCCGCGCAGCGCGACGGGCTCGTGGCCGCGCTCGAGCGCGGCGTGGGCTGCCCGATCGCCTCGAGCGTCGGGCGCCTCTTCGACGCGGCGGCGGCGGCGATGGGCTTCCACCGTCGCGCCGCGTACGAGGGCCAGGCGGCGACCTGGCTCGAGCACCTCGCCGACCCGGCGGCGACGGGCGCGCTGCCGCTGCCCGTCGCCTGCGGCCCGTCCGGGACGCTCGTGCTCGAGGGCGCGGTGCTCGTCGAGGCGGTGCTCGACGCCGCGCGGCGCGGCGCGCCCGCCGGTATCATCGCGATGCAGTTCCACCGCGCCCTCGTGGAGGCCCTCGTGACGGTCGCGCGCACTGTCGGCGAGCCTCGCGTCGTCCTCACGGGCGGCTGCTTCCAGAACCGCCTGCTGCGCGACCTGTCGCGCGAGGCGCTCGAGGCCGCCGGCCACGACGTCGTGCTGCCGCGCGACGTGCCGTGCAACGACGGCGGCGTCGCGCTCGGGCAGGTGGTCGTCGCCGCGGCGCGGCTCGCGGGAGGACGCTGACCGTGTGCCTCGGCGTCCCCGGCCAGGTCCTCTCGGTGACGACCGACGCGCTCGGCGTGCCGTCGGGGCGCGTGTCCTTCGGCGGCATCGTCAAGGAGGTCTGCCTCGCCTACGTGCCCGAGGCCGCCGTCGGCGACTGGGTGCTCGTCCACGTCGGGTTCGCGCTCGCGCGCGTGGACGAGGCCGAGGCGGCGCGCACCCTCGCGGCGCTGCGCGAGGAGGGGGCGGCCGACGCGGGCGAGCGGGCCCCGGGCGCCCCGTGAGACACCTCGACGAGTACCGCGACCCCGACGCGGCCGCGCGCCTCGTCGCGGCGCTGTCGGCCGCCGCCACGCGACCGTGGACGCTGATGGAGGTGTGCGGCGGGCAGACGCACACGCTGGTCGCGGGGGGCGTGGACCGCCTGCTCCCCGCGGGCGTCGAGATGGTGCACGGGCCCGGCTGCCCCGTGTGCGTGACCCCCGTCGAGACGATCGAGCGCGCGCTCGCGATCGCGCGGCGGCCGGGCGTCGTCTTCTGCTCGTTCGGCGACATGCTGCGCGTCCCCGGCGTGACGACCGACCTGCTCGCCGTCCGCGCCGCGGGCGCCGACGTGCGCGTCGTCTGGTCGCCGCTCGACGCCGTCGCGGTCGCCGAGCGCACGCCCGACCGCGAGGTCGTCTTCTTCGGCGTCGGCTTCGAGACCACCGCGCCCGCCGTCGCGATGGCCGTCTGGCGGGCCGCGCAGCTGCGGCTGCGCAACGTCTCGGTGCTCGTCTCGCACGTGCTCGTGCCGCCCGCGATGGAGGCCGTGCTCTCCGACCCGGGCAACCGCGTGCAGGCCTTCCTCGCGGCCGGGCACGTCTGCACCGTGATGGGGTGGCGCGAGTACGAGCCGATCGCCGCGCGCCACCGCGTGCCGATCGTGGTCACCGGCTTCGAGCCGGTGGACCTGCTCCAGGGCGTGCTGATGGCGGTGCGCGCGCTCGAGGCGGGGCGGTCCGGCGTCGAGAACCAGTACCGCCGCGTCGTGACGCGGGACGGCAACCCCGCGGCCCGCCGCCTCGTCGCGGAGGTGTTCGAGGTGACCGACCGCGCGTGGCGCGGCCTCGGCGTCCTGCCGGCGAGCGGGCTGCGGCTCGCGCCCGCCTACGCCGCCTTCGACGCGGAGCGGCGCTTCGACGTGGGCCGCCTCGAGGTCGCCGAGCCCGCGGGCTGCCGCGCGGGCGAGGTGCTGACGGGGCGCCTGCGGCCGCCGGCGTGCGAGGCGTTCGGGACGCGGTGCACGCCCGAGCACCCGATGGGCGCGCCGATGGTCTCGTCGGAGGGGGCGTGCGCCGCCTACCACCGCGGAGGCCGCACGCGATGAGCGACCGCCCGCCCTCCGTGGCCGACGGGCTCGCCTGTCCGGTGCCGCTCTCCTCGCCCGCGACGGTGCAGCGCGGGCACGGCGGCGGCGGCCGCATGACCAAGGACCTCGTCGAGCGCGTCTTCCTCGCCGGCGCCGACGCGGCGGCGCTGCGCGCGCTCCACGACGGCGCGGTGCTCGACGTGCCCGCCGGACGGCTGGCGATCTCCACCGACGCGTTCGTCGTGACGCCGCTGTTCTTCCCCGGCGGCGACATCGGCTCGCTCGCGGTGCACGGGACCGTCAACGACCTCGCGATGTGCGGCGCGAGGCCCGTGGCGCTCTCGGCGGCCTTCGTGCTCGAGGAGGGGTTCCCGATCGACGACCTCGCGCGCGTGGCGGCGTCGATGCGCGCGGCCGCGGCCGCTGTCGGCGTCCCGGTGGTCACGGGCGACACCAAGGTGGTGGACCGCGGCCGCGGCGACGGCGTCTACGTCGTCACGACGGGCGTGGGGGTCGTGCGCGAGGGCGCGCGCGTGGACCCGCGCCGCGCCGCGCCCGGCGACCGCGTGCTCGTGTCGGGCGACCTCGGCGTCCACGGCGTCGTCGTGCTCTCGGTGCGCGAGGGGCTGCGCTTCGAGACCGACCTCGTCAGCGACTCCGCCCCGCTGCACGACCTCGTGGCGGGCGTGCTCGACGCGGCGGGCGACCGGGTCCACGTCCTGCGCGACCCCACGCGCGGCGGGCTCGCGAGCGCGCTCGTCGAGATCGCGGAGTCGGCGGGCGTCGCGGTCGCGCTCGACGAGCGGGCGCTGCCGGTCCCCGAGCCGGTGCGCGGCGCGTGCGAGATCCTGGGCCTCGACCCGCTCGCCGTCGCCAACGAGGGCAAGTGCGTGGCCGTGGTCGCGCCCGGGGCGGCCGACGCCGCGCTCGCCGCGATGCGCGCGCACCCCCTCGGGCGACGGGCCGCGATCGTCGGCGAGGTCGTCGCGGGCCCCGCGGGCCGCGTGACCGTCGGCGGCCGCGCCGGCGGCGCCCGTCTGCTCGAGATGCCCCGCGGCGAGCAGCTCCCCCGCATCTGCTGAGCCCGGATTTCCCACGAGCCGACGAGGTCGGGGCCGCGCCGGGCCGTCGGGCGCAAGGAATCGCGTGTCGCGCGATCGAGCGCCGTGCCGGCGGGGTTTCACCTCCTCGGCGTGTCCCAAGAACAC
>JADZCA010000090.1 GCA_020851795.1 Planctomycetota bacterium
ACGCAGGGCCCGTCGGCGATTCGATGCGTGTCGCCACGCGTCGTCCGCTCCTCGGCGTGGTGCCAGAACACGCTGTCGTCGCGTCCGACGCGCGCCCGGGCCGAATCCGCGAGCCCCGACGGCGGCCTGACGTGCGATCGGCGCCCGACGGGCCTCGTCTTTCGTGAATTCGGCGGGCTCGGAGCCGTTCGGGGAAACGGCCGCTACGCGCCGTTTCCCCGAACGGCTCCTATCGCTGGACCTCGCCCGCGATGCGACGCAGGGCGACGTCGAGCGCGGCGGCGCGGCGGGCGACGTCGAAGTCACCGCGCACGCGCAACGCCTCGACCGCGCCCTCGGGCGTGGGCGCGGCCGCGAGCGCGCGCGCCACCTCGTCCTCGACGGCGGCTTCGGCGGCGAGCGCCGCGTCGCGACGGGCCACGCGCTCGGCGAGCGGACGCGTGGACCAGAGCCGCGCGGTGTTGTCGCCCGACACCGAGGCGATCGTGCTGCCGTCGGGCGAGAAGCGCAGCGAGAAGACGTAGGTCGCGTGCCCGCGGAGCACCAGCAGCTCCTCGCCCGTCGCCGCGTCGTGGAGCCGCACCGTCGCGTCGTCGCCGCCGGTGGCGAGCCGCGTGCCGTCCGGCGAGAACGCGACCGCGTACACCTTGCCGACGTGGCCGCGGAGCTCGGCGAGCACCGCGCCGGTCTCCGCGTCCACGACGCGGGCGGTGCCGTCGTCGCTCGCCGACGCGACGCGCCGGCCGTCGGGGGAGACGGCGACGCGCTCGACGCCGAGGCCGTGCCGCGGCATCGGGACGAGGCGCCGGGCCGGCGGCGGGCCGAAGCGGACCCACGCGCCGTCGAACAGGCCGAGGACGACGGAGCCGTCGGCGCCGACCACGCTCGAGAAGGCCGTCTCCCGCGGCGAGAGGACCTCGCCGAACCGCGCGAGCGTCGCCGCGTCGCGCAGCACGGCCCCGCCGGTGGCGAGCGGCGTCAGCACCGCCTTCCCGTCCGGGGTGAAGGACACGCCGCCCTGCATCCGGTCGATGCCGTCCGACGCCACCGCGGTCCGGCGGCCCGTCCGCGCGTCGAACGCGACGACGTGGTTCGGCCGGCCGGCGGCGACGATCGTCGCGCCGTCGGGCGACCACGCGACCGCGTGCACCGCGCCCGGCATGGGGAGCGTCGCGAGCATGCGCCCCGTGGCGACGCTCCACACGCGCACCGTGCCGTCCCACGCGGCCGTCGCGAGCCGGCGCCCGTCGGGCGAGAACGCCGCGTCGTAGACGAACGGCCAGCGGTTCCCCTCCGCGACGCCCTTGTGGCCCCGCAGCACGTCGAGCCGGTCGTCGGGCTCGACGGACCACGTCCGCAGCGCGTGCTCGTCGGCGAGGAGCAGCTCGTCCGTGCCGCGGCGGAAGGCGAGCGTCGCGTCGTCGCGCATGTCGAGCGCGGGCCATCGGGTGCGCTCGGCCCACGCCGGCGTGAACAGGCGCAGCACGCGCTCGCGCGACCACGTGGCGAAGTGGCGACCGCCGTCGCCCCAGGCGACCGCCGTCGCGGTCTGCTGGTGCGGGAAGGGACCGCCGACGACCACGCCGTCGAGCGTGGTCACGCGCGCCTGCCGGTCCTCCCCGACGGAGGCGACGAGCGACCCGTCGGGCGAAAGCGCGACCCCGCGCGCGCCGTTGTCGTGGTCGGTCAGGCGCACCGGGCGCGCGTCGCCGAGCAGCTCGACGCGCTCGACGCCGCCGTGCGAGATCGTCGCGACCGCGTGCGTGCCGTCGGCGTCCACCGTCAGGCCGGTCCACGGCCACTCGTCCGTCCCGGACCGCGTGCGGACCTGGCCGGTCCGCAGGTCCACGCGCCGCAGCCGGGACGGGACCTGGCGACGGCTCTCGACGACGACGGTGCCGGCGTCGTTGACCCCGAGCGCGTCGCACTCCGACGTGCGCCCGGGCTCCTCGGGGACGCGTCGCACGTCGCCGGTGGCGACGTCGACGAGCTCGAGCGCGCCGCCCGCGCGCGCGAGCACCAGGGTGCGCCCGTCGGGCGTGAGCACGCCCTTCTCGACGGCCGCGCCTCCGTCCACCCGGCGCACGACCGCGCCGGTCGCGCCGTGGAGCACGACCGCGCCCTTCGCGACCGTGCCGCCCGCCACGCGGCTCCCGTCCGCCGCGAGGCTGCGCCAGAGGGTCAGCGGCTCGGGGAAGCGAAGGACCCGCACCGCGCCGTCCACCGCCGCGTCGAGGCGCCGCCACTCCCAGCCGCGCAGCGCCGGCGCGGCGCGGTCGAGCGCGCTGCGCGCGCCCGACGCGTTGCCGGAGGCGAGCGCCTGCGACGCCACGCTGATCTGCGCGCGGTACGCCTCGCGCCGGGTGTCGTCGGCCTCGCGGTCGGCGCGGCGGCGCTGCAGGTCGCTCTCGAGCGCGAAGCGCAGCGAGACCACGAGGCCCGCGACGAGCGCGAGGACCGTGGCGAGCGCGCCGCCCACGAGCGCGCGGTGCCGGCGCACGAACGAGCGCAGGAGGTACCCCTTCGTCGGGGCCCGCGCGACGACGGGCTGCCCCGCGAGGAAGCGACGGAGGTCGTCGGCGAAGGCCTGCGCGGTGGGGTAGCGGCGCTCGCGGTCGGGGTCGAGCGCCCGCGCGACGACCAGCGAGAGGTCGGTCGGGACGCCGGGGGCGACGTCGCGCAGCGCCGGCGCCGGCTGGCGCAGCGCGTGCGCCCACTCGGGCAGGGACTTCCACTCGGGGTCGCGGGGGAGGCGCCCGGCGAGGAGCTGGAACGCGAGCACGCCGAGCGCGTGGACGTCGGTGCGCGTGTCCACGAGCGTCGTCGCGCCCTCGACCTGCTCGACGCTCATGTAGGCGACGGTGCCGACGAGGTCGCCGTCGCGGGTGTGCAGCGTCCCCACCGCGGGCGACGACCCCAGCGTGCGCGCGACGCCGAAGTCCACCACCTTCGGCGTGCCCGCCTCGGTGACGAGGACGTTGCCGGGCTTGAGGTCGCGGTGCACCACGCCGCACGCGTGCGCGTGGCCGATCGCCGCGGCGACCGAGGCGAGCAGGTCCACGCGCTCGCGCAGCGTGGTCTCGCGGCCGCCGCACCACACGTCGATCGGCGTGCCCTCGACGAGCTCCATCGCGATCCACGGGAGGTCCTCGCGACCCGACGGCACCGCGTGCCCGGCGTGGACGGCGTAGACCTGCGCGACGTGGGGATGGTGCAGCCGCGCGAGGACCTCGGCCTCGTGCGCGATGCGCTGGCGCAGCTGCTCGTCGGGCCCCGGCGAGCGGAACACCTTGAGCGCGACGCGCCGGCGCGGGCTCACCTGCTCGGCCTCGTACACGGCCCCCGTCGCGCCGACGCCGATCAGGCGGCCGAGGCGGTAGCCCGCGATCGCGTCGGGCGGGAGCTCGGTCGGCGCGAGCGGCCGCGCGGGCCGGGCTGCGGCCGCGTCCTCGCCGTGCACCGACGGGTGCTCCTCGCGCGCGAGGAGCGCGACGACCTCGGCGTAGAGCGTCCAGTCGCCGCGGCACTCCTGCTCGAGCGCCGCGCGACGCGTGGCGCCCGGCACGCCCCGCAGCCGGTCGCACAGGGCGCGAGCCCGCGACGACCACACGGACGCCATCAGCGGCGACTCGCGGCGGCTCGCCGGGGGCTCGGGGCTCGACGTCACGAGGGCGACTATCGACCGGGCGGCGCGCGCGGATGGAGCGGTCGGGGCGCCGACCGCCCGCCCGCGGGGCTCGAGGCGGGACTTCGGCCGGCCGGGGGTGCGCTCGGGGTGGTCCCGCGCTGCGGAGCGCCGAACCCGCGCGCCGACCGGGGGCTCCCGGGCTCAGCGCAGCGGGGCGAGCTCGAACACGACCGGCACGCGGAGCACCTCGCGCGTCGGCACCCCCTCGACGAGCCGCGGCTCGTAGGTCCACCCCCACACCGCCGCGACGGCCGCGTCGTCGAGGACGGGGAAGCCCGACGACGACTCGACCGTGACGGCGCCGACCCGTCCGTCCGGGCCGACGACGACGACGAGCGTCACCGTCCCCTCCCACCCGCCGCGACGCGCGGCCTCGGGGTAGGCGGGACGGCGGTTGGTCGGGTGTCCCTGGGCGAACGCCGTCACGCGCGCGGCGCCCGCGGTCGATGCCGCGGCGACGGGCATCGGCGGCGACGCCGGCGCGGGCGGCCGGGCGGGCGCCGGGGCCGCCGCCAGCGTGACCGGCGCCGGTGCGCGACGGCGCGGCACCCGCGCGCCCCACGGGACCGTGGGCTCCGACGCGTCGGGCGGGACCCTCGAGGGCGGCTCGTCGGGCAGCACCTCGGGCTCGTCGGCGGGCGGAGGCGGCTCGATGGGCGACGGCTCGACGACCTCGGGGACCTCGCGCGGCGGCGCCTCCGGCGGGGGCGGCGGGACCTCGCAGGAGGCCACCGACCCTTCGGGCTCCTCGAGGAACCCGAGGACGTGCGCCTCGTGGGAACGCGCGGGCCCCGCGGCGACGGCGATCCCCGCGACGAGCGCCGCGCCGTGGACGGCGAGGCTCGCGAAGACCGACGGGCGCAGGAAGGGGAAGGCCATGGGGGTGCGGGGAGGAGCCTAGGCTCTGTTTCGGAACCCTCCCTGCCGGGTCCGCACGGACCGGGCTGCGGCGAGGCGTCCTCGGCGAAGAGCCTCCTCAGCGGGTCAGGAACCCGCCTCCGGGGCTCTTCGCCCGCGTGCCTGGCCTCGCCTCGGCCCGCGCGGTCTCGCGACGGGAAGTTCCGAAACAGAGCCTAGCAGGAGAGCGTCGTCCCGGGGGAGGGGGGTTCAGCGGCGCGCCGGGTCGCGCGCGTCAGAACGTCGCCTCCACCGCGAGCGTGAGGTAGCGACCCGGGTCCTCGACGCCGCTGCCGTGGTGCTTGTAGCCCTCGTCGAAGAGGTTGCCCGCCTCGAGCATCAGCTCGAGGTGGCGGTCCACCTGGAACCCGACGCGGACGTTGGCGGTCCACCAGCCGGGCGTGCCGTCGGCCCCGATGCGGAAGTCGGCCTTGTCCGCGTCGGAGAGGCGGATCTGGCGCGCCGACCAGCGCACGTACGGCTCGACCCACCACCGCTGGTCGCAGCGCGTCCACCGCGCCCCCACGACGCCGTTCCACGGCGGGACCTTGTTGAGCGGCTGGTCGGTCTCCTCGTTCGTCCCCTCGGCGTACGAGACGGACCCGTAGAGGCGGGCGTCGCGCGTGAACCGCCACTCGCCCCAGACCTCGAGCCCCTTCATCGTCGCGTCGGCGACGTTCTCGCGCGTCGAGACCGGGAGACCGTCCACGGTGGGCGAGCCGAGGAAGGTGCCCGGCACGCGCTGGATCAGGTCCTCGAAGTCGGAGAGCCACAGCGCGAGCCCGCCGCTCCAGCACGGACGGTCCACCTTGCAGCCGAGCTCGTAGGCGACGACGTGCTCCGGCTCGAGGTCGGGGTTGGGCACCTCGATCCCCGACGCCGCACGGTCGAACACCGTCGTGTCGTCCACGTTGGGCGCGCGGAAGCCCTGCGCGACCGACGCGTAGGGACGCACGCCCGGCGCCACCTCGAACGAGGCCGCGAGGCTGCCGGTGACCTCGTCGTTGGTCGCGTCGGCGGACGGGATCACGGGGTTGGTGTCGGTGCGCTCGGCCGCCTCGAGGTCGAAGCGGCTGTAGCGCACGCCCGCGACGACGAGCCAGCACGGCGTCGGCGTCCACTCGTCCTGCACGTACACGCCGAACGGCGACCACGTCGAGCCGCTCGCGTAGCGCGCCTGCCCGCGCTTCCACACGTCGGTCGCGCGGTCGTAGTCGCGCCGGCGGCTGTAGACCTCGTCGTGGTACCACTCGAAGCCCGCCGTCACGCGGTGCTGGCAGCCGAGCCGCAGCGTGACCTGGCCGAACACGCCCCACGTGTCCACGCGGTCGTAGAGGTGGCGCTCGACGTTGGGGCGGTTCGTGCGCACCTCGTAGCGCCCCTCGTCCCACCGCTGCAGGTTGCCGTTGAGGCGCCACGACTCGAGGACCGCGCCGGGGTGCTCGCCGCGCCAGTCGAGGTAGAGCAGCTGCCGACGCTGCGGGTCGAACTCGAACTCGAGGTTGGCCCCCGACTCGACGGCGTCGGTCCGCGGCACGTCGCGGTCCTCCTGGCCCTGGTAGGCGAGCGCGACGCGCTGACCGGAGGCGGGCGCCGCCTCGAGGAGGAGGTCCACCGCGCCGCCGTGGTAGGCCGTGGGCTCCTGCTCGCCGCCGTCGTCGCCGACGCGGACGTCGTCGAAGTCGTGCCCCTGCACGCCGCCGGTCCAGCCGAGCCCGCGCCACGACCCGTCGCTGCGCACGGTGCCGGTGCCGCCCATCGTCGCCGTGCTCGCGTTGCCCGCGAGCATCGTGGTGAGGTCGAGGCAGCAGGTCAGGGTGTCCCGCCGGCGCGGGACGAAGTTGACGACGCCGCCGAGCGCGTCGGACCCGTAGAGCACCGAGCTCGGGCCGCGCACGACCTCGATGCGGTCGAGGAGGTAGGGGTCGATCAGGTTCGCGTACTGCGTGGGGCCGCTGCGGGTGGTCGCGTTGTTGAGGCGGATGCCGTCCATCACGAGCAGCACCTGCTCGCCCGTGAGGCCGCGCACGATCGGGCTGCCGCCGCCGAGGTTGGTCTGCTGCACGAAGACGCCCGGCTCGAGGTCGAGCGCCAGGGGCGCGGTGCGGGGCGCCTGCTCGAAGAGGTCGCGCGCGGTCACCGTGGACGTCGCACGCGGGACCGCGAGGTCGGCCAGCGAGGTCCGCGTGGCGGTCGTGATCGTGGCGTCCGCGGGGATGACGTACCGCTCGCCCCGGATCACGACCTCCTCCACCGTGCGCGGCGCCTCCGGCGGCGCGGCCACGACCGGCGCGGCCACGACCGGCGCGGGCGCGTCCGCGGCCGACGCGGCGCCCGCGGCGGCGAACGGGACGAGCAGAGGCACGAACAGGGCACGAACTCGGCGCATATGCACCCTCCGGTGGGAGGGAGCGCCGCGACCGCGCCCCGGGTTCACGTCCCCGCGACCTGCGCGGGGGCCTGCGTCGGGCAGAGCCCGTCAGGGCCCGAGGACGACGTCCACGCCCGTGGTCCGTTCCCCCGCGACGACGGTGAACGCGCCGTGGGAGCCGCAGAGGTCGCCCGCCTCGCAGAAGAAGCCGTCGTCGTCGCGGTCCGTGCCGGCGAGGACGGTGTAGTCCCCCGCCGCGACGCCGGCGAAGACGTAGCGGTAGCCGTTCTCGGGGCGCGCCGTGGTGGACGCCACGACCGCGCCGTTGCTGGTGCGCCGCAGCACCACGGGCACCTCCGCGCCGAGGTCGGGCGCGGGGCCCACCTCCGCCACCACGCGCAGCGCCCCGAGCACGGTCGCGCCGTTGCGCACGAACACCGTGCCCGCGTACGCGCCGGAGGCGAGGCCGGTGCGGTCCACCACCACCACGACGCGGTCCACCGTCGCCGGGCTGCCGGGCGCCGCGAGCGTGGCGAACGCGCCCAGCCACGGGACGCCGGTGTCGGTCTGCACCGCGATCGTGTCCAACGTGAGCGTGCCGCCGCCGGCGTTGCTCACGTAGACGAACCCCGTCGAGGCGTCGGAGGCCACCCGCAGCGACGTCGAGGAGAGGAGCAGCCGCGCGGGGTCCGCCCGCGGCGTGCCGCGGTCCGCCAGCACCTTGCGCACCGCCTCGCCGACCGCGAGGAGACCGGCCCCCGTCAGCGTGTCCGGGCCCGCGACGTCGAGGTCGCGGCAGGTGGCGAGCAGCGCCGCGCGCGCCTGGGCCGCGGTCAGCGACGGCTCGACGGAGAGCAGCAGCGCCGCGGCGCCCGCGACGTGCGGCGAGGCCATGCTCGTGCCCGACTCGTAGCCGAAGGACGGCACCGCGGGCGCCACCGTCTCGTCGAGCACGGTCGACAGGACGCCGTCGTGGAAGCCGTCCGCCCCGGTGTCGCGCCCGTCCGCGCCGCCGCCCGGCGCGACGAGGTCGAGCTCGGTGCCGACGCAGCTGTAGGCGGCGTGCACGAGGCGACCGTCCACCGCGCCGACGGCGAGGACCTCGGGGTACGCCGCGGGATAGAGGACGGCGCCGCCGGTGTTGCCCGCCGAGGCCACGAGCAGCACGCCCGCGCCGGCGGCGGCCTGCACCGCGTCGCGGATCTCGGCGACGTCCACGCCGAGGCCGAGCGACATGTTCACGACGCGCAGCGGGGCCGCGAGCGCGGGGCCGTCGTCGGTGGCGGCGAGGCCGGCGGCGTAGAGGATCGCGTCGGCGAGGTCGGAGGTGGAGCCGCCGCCCACGCCGGTGGCGCGCAGCGGCATGAAGCGGCACCCCGGCGCGACGCCGGCCACGCCGTACCCGTTGCCCGCCCGCGCGACCGCGATGCCCGCGACGTGCGACCCGTGCCACGAGGAGGTGCCGCCCTCGCCGTCGCGTGCGCCCTCGTCGGTCGGGTCGGGGTCGCGGCCGTCGCCGTCGCCCGCCGTCGCCGCGTCGTCGACGAAGTCGTAGCCCCCGACGCGCTGCGCGTCGAGGTCGGGGTGCGCGACGACGCCGGTGTCGATCACGCCGACGACGACGCTCGACGAGCCGAACGACACGTCCCACGCCGAGGGCGCGCCGATCGCGGACAGCGGCCACTGCGCGCCCAGCCGCGGGTCGTCGGGGACCGCGCACGGGCGCACGACGGCGTCGGGCTCGACGCGCACGACGCTCTCGTGCATCCCGAGCCGGGCGCAGCCCGCGAGCGACGCCCGCGGACCCTGCGCGCGCAGGGACGGGACGTCCACCACCCACGTCCCCGACGCGGTGCGCCGCCGCAGCGCGCCGCCGACCGACGCGGCGGCCGCCTCGGCCTCGGCGCGCCCGCCGCGCACGCGCAGCAGCAGCCGCCCGGGGACGAGGTCGGGGTCGGCGAGCGCGTAGTCCGTCGCCGCCTCGGAGGGCGCGTCGCTCGGGCTCCAGCCGGTCCGCGTCGTCGCGATCCGCGCGGGGACCGCGGTGGTGGTCTCGATCGTGAGGGTCCACGCGCCAGCGCCCGAGGCGCAGGTCACGACGAGGTCGGCGGCGGCGCCGGCCGCGAGCGAGAACGACACCACCTCGGGGTTGGACGCCGTGGCCGACGAGGCGATGGGCAGCCCGGTGCCGGCGTCGAGGGCCGCGAGGTCGAAGGCACCCTGCGCGACGCCGCCCGACTGGGCGAGCAGCGTGACGACGACGTCCACTCCGACCGGCGTCACCACGCGGAAGGCGTCGGTGGCGTCCACGAGGCCCGTGCGCGAGCCGTCGGCGCTGCCGTCGCCCGCGACCTTGAGCGTCCCGTCCGGTTCGAGCGGCGGCAGCACCTGCGCGCGCGACGGCGTCCCGTTGGGCTCGCGCTCGGCGAGCATCCCCCACACGACGCCGGGGACCACGATCGTGCCCGCGACGTCGCCCGTCGTCGCGGCGCCACCGCCCCCGCCGCCGCCGCCCCCGCCGCCGCAGGCGACGAGGAGCGCGAGCGCGACGCACGCCGCAGCGCGGCGCACCGAGGACGGACCGGGACGTACGGGCATGGACGCCTCCGGCGATCCTCGTACCACGCCCGGCGCCTCGCGCGTCCGGCCGGTGGTCGGGGGGCGGGCGGGCGCGACCGCCGACGGGGGCGGGGCCCGTCGGGCTTCCGGCGCGCGCCCGCCGTCGAGGTCCGTGCCTACGCGTTGGGGTCCGCGCACACGTGGTCCCACTGGCGCGCGATGCCCTCGGCGAGGTCCACCTTCGGCGCGTACCCGAGGAGCCGCCGGGCCATCGTGACGTCGCCCGCGGTCGTGCGGACGTCGCCGAGCGCGGCGGGCTCGTGCGTCGCCGGGAGCGGCGCGCCGGTGACGCGGCGGACGGTGTCGACGACCTCGGCGAGCGGGACGGTGCGACCCCGCGCGACGTTGACCACCGCGCCGACGGGCCGCCGCTCGAGGGCCGCCACGGTCGCGTCCACGACGTCGCCCACGAACGTGAAGTCGCGCTGCTGGCTCCCGTCGCCCAGGATCCGGATCCCGCGGCCGTGCTTGGCGGCGGTCAGGAAGAGCTGGATCGCCTTGTCAGGGCGCTCGCGCGGCCCGTAGACCGAGAAGTAGCGCAGCACCACCGTCGGCGTGCCGTGGTTGCGGTGGTAGAGCGTCGCGAGGTGCTCCCCCGCCAGCTTGGTGACGCCGTAGGGGCTGTGCGGCGCGGGGAGCGCGGTCTCGTCCACCGCCGCGCGCACGCCGTCGCCGTACACGCTCGCCGACGAGCCGTACACCCACGCCGAGAGCCCGAGGTCCTTGGTGGCCTCGAGCAGGCGCTGGGTCGCGAGCACGTTGGCGTCGAGGTACGTGGAGAACGTGGCCCCCCACGACCCGCGCACGCCCGCCTGCGCGGCGAGGTGCACGACCGCGTCCACCCCCGCGACGGCGGGTGCGAGGTCGCCGGTGGCGAGGTCGAGCTCGAGGAAACGCGCGAGGGGGTGGCGCCGCAGCGCGAGCGCGTTGCGCTCCTTGACCGCCCGGGCGTAGTACGGGTGGAAGCAGTCCACCGCGGTGACGCGGTGCCCCGAGGCGAGGAGGCGTTCGGCGACGTGCGAGCCGATGAAGCCCGCGGCACCGGTGACGAGGACGTGCACGAGGAGAGGTCGCTCCGGGCGGACGGCGGCGAGTCTACGGGCGGGACGGCGCGTCCGTGCGTGTGCGCGGCGTCGCGCCCGGACGCGCACGGCCCGCGCGCGGCGGAACGCGTGGACGGGCGGGGCGGTCGAAGTCAACGAGCCGACTCGGTCCGATTTCGGGCGGTTCGCACCGGGGCCCCGGGCGCCGGGGCGGGCCCGCGGGATCGCGCGAGAACCGCCGGAATTCGCAGGAAATCGCGCCGTTGTGCTCCCGGCGTGACGGGCGCGCCGGGCCGTATTTGATTGTATATACCAATCAACGTAGCGGCAATACCCCCCGTCTCAACTCGCGAAAAGAAAAAACCGAATTCAAAAGAACTTCCCTCTTGCACGGCCCCGCGGGTGTCCGTACGATCCGCGGTGAACACCTGCGATCGGTACGGAAAATCCTCCGTGCCGGCTCGAGGGTGTGCCGGAGCCCGCGGGTTCCAGGCCATACGCGGGCCCGCTGCCGCCCCGACCGACAGGGGCTGCGGCTCCCGCCTCCCCCCCGATGGGGCCTCCGCCGCCGGAGGTCACGCCGGAAGGGAGCCCACCGACCCTGAGGAGACCGAGGCCATGACCGACTCCGCCCTGCTGACGCCCGCCGCGGCCCCCGCCGCCAAGGACCTCAAGGAGCGCGACCCGATCGAGCGCGTCCTGAAGGACTCGCGCGACATCCCCGACCTCGGGACCGGCCCCGACCGCACGGTGCGCACGCTCCAGCTCGCCATCGCGATCGAGCAGGTGGTCGAGGCCCGCTACCTCCGGGTCGGGCGCGCGTTCACCTACGGCCCGATCCGCCGCCTCTTCGAGGAGTACGCCGCCGAGGTGCGCGACCACGCGCGCATCCTGTCGCGCCACCTCCGCGACCACGAGGAGGCCCGTGCGCTCGGCAAGCAGGGCGGGCGCCGTCGTCGTCCGCGCGCGGCCGAGGGCCCCGCGATCCTGACGCCCCAGTCGCTCTACGAGGCCTTCGACGAGGCCTTCCGGGCGGCGGAGCGGGCGATCGTGTTCCACCGCCGGGCCGCGGAGGTGGTCGAGGACCGCTACCTGCGGAAGTTCCTCGACGTGCTCGCGCACGACCACGGGTTCCACCTCGACATCCTCGGCCACCTGCTGGCCGACATCCGCGACCGCGAGATGCACCTGACGCCGGGCCGCAAGCTCGCGCCGGTGGACGTCCCGTGGGTGGCGGCGATCTTCGAGGGCGTGGTGCCGCCGTGGCGCCGCGACCAGGAGACGGAGACGGCCCCGAACCGCTGGTTCATCAACTACATGTGACCGGCGGGCGCGGCAGCGCGCCTCGCGAAGGCGGGTGGTGCCCACGGCGCCCCCGCCTTCGTTCGTTTTCGGGGCCGTCGGGATCGGCGGTCCGCCCCGCGCACTGAAGCGCGACGCGCGGTCCTCCGGGGAGACCGGGCCGGCGACGGCCCTGACCGCGCGCCCCAAGACCGGCACCCGGCCTCCCCGCGACGCGAGGAAGTCACCGGACCCCTGCGTCCCCGCGGGCGTCAGAGGCGGACGGGCGGCACGTAGCAGGCGCGCGGCGTGGCGCCGTCGCAGCCGCGGGGGTCGGCGATCGAGCCGTCCGGGCCGAGGGCCTCGGTCGTGCGGGCGCACCACCAGCAGGCCGTCGGCGCGGGGCTCGGGACGTCGTTCGCCTGCGGCAGCGGGAAGTACGCCTTCTTCGTGCGCAGCCAGGTGCAGCGCACCGTGAGCTCCTCGCGGACGCGTGCGGCCCAGTCCATCGTCACGACCTCCGCTCGAGCG
The DNA here is from genome assembly GCA_020851795.1 of Planctomycetota bacterium. GTDB lineage: Bacteria > Planctomycetota > PLA2 > PLA2 > JAEUHO01 > JAEUHO01. The sequence goes on from JADZCA010000090.1 coordinate 12,431, forward strand.
CCGCGACCAGCGCGCGCCGCACCACGACCTTGACGAGCTCGACCTTGTACGCGGTCCCCGGGAGCGGCGTCGCCCCCGCCACCGCCGCCTCGCCCGCCACCGCCGCCTGCGCCGCGGTGAACGGCTTGCCCACGAGCGCCTTCTCGGCGGCCTCGGCCCGCCACGGCGAGGGCGCGACCGCCCCCAGCCACACCCGCGCGTCGGCGACCACGCCGTCGCGCGCCGCCACCCACACCGCGCCCACGACGAGCGGCCAGTCGAACGCGGCCTTCTGGCGCACCTCCTCGTAGCCGACGCGGTGCGACCCCGCGACGACCGGCGGCACCTCCACCCGCACGAGCACGTCGCCCTCGCCGAGCACCCAGTCGGAGGCCTTGCCGCGCGCCGGCGGCTCGTAGAGCGCCGCCACCGGCACGCGCCGCTCGCCCTTCGCGCTCGCGACGACCGCGACGGCCCCGCCCGCCGCAAGCACGGGCGCGAGGCTCGACGGGTGCGCGCAAGCGCACAGGTCGATCCCGAAGATCCCCGCCGGCTCCTGCACGCCGCCCGGTGCCTGCACCGGGCAGTCGGCGTCGCCGCGCTTGAAGCAGCGGAACGAGGCGAAGCGGTAGTACCCGCAGCGCGTGTGCTGCCCGAGGTTGCCGCCGAGCGTGGCGCGGTTGCGGAGCGCGGGCGAGGCCGCCTGCCCCGCGGCCGTCGCCAGCGTGGGGCACGCGGCCGCCACGTCGGCCGACGCCGCGAGCGTGGCGAGCGTCGTCATCGCTCCGATCGAGAGCGAGCCGTCGGGGCGGCGCTCGACGCGGTCGAGCCCGGGCACGTCCACCAGCGTCACGACGCGGTCGGGCTGGTCGAGGCGCTCCTTCATCCGGTCGAGGACGTCGATCCCGTTCGCCTTGAGCAGCGCGCCTCCGGCGTGCGCGCGGACCGCCGCCTCGACGGTGGTCGGGCGCTCGTAGCGGAAGGCCTTCACTTGCCACCTCCCCGCGCCGCCGCGAGGGCCGCGAGCACGCGCGCCGGCGTCATCGGCAGCTCGCGCATCCGCACGCCCGTGGCGTTGGCGACGGCGTTGGCGACCGCGGCCGCCGTCGGCACGGTCGCCGGCTCGCCGAGGCCCATCATCCCGACGTTGTTGATCCCGTTGGCGACGTCCATGAACACCACGTCGATCTCGGGCGTGTCGGCCATCCCGGCGATGCGGTACGTGTCGAAGGTGGGGTTGACCATGTCGCCGCTCGCCCGGTCGAGGCGCTTCTCCTCGAACAGCGCGTACGAGATGCCTTGGATCACGCCGCCGTTGACCTGGCTGCGCGCCGTGAGCGTGTCCACGATCCGGCCCGCGTCGTGCACCGCGACCACCTTCTCGACGCGCACGACGCCGGTCTCGACGTCCACCGCGACCCGCGCGAACTGCACGCCGCCGCAGGTGCCGGAGAACCCCTCGTAGTTCTTGCGCCGCACGCCGGAGACCGAGAGCCCCTCGGACGGCAGCTGCGCGCACGCCTGCTCGAACGTCGTCTCCTTGCCGCCCGGGCCGCGCACGCGCCCGCCGGCGAACGAGAGCTTGTCGGCGTCCACGCCCCACGCCGCCGCGACGACGGCGGCGACGCCCTCGCGCGCGCGCACGCCGGCCTCGCGCGCCGCCGGGCCCACCGACGGGGCGGTCGTGCTGCCGCCGCTGCCGGGCCCGGGCGGGAAGCGCGAGTCGCCGATCTCGACGCGCACCGCGCCCGGCGCGACCCCGAGCTCCTCGGCGACGAGCACGGCGAGCACGGTCTTCGTGCCGGTGCCGATGTCCTGCACGCCGCTGCGGACGACCACGCTCCCGTCGCGCGCGACCGCGACGTCGATGCGCCAGCTGCCCCCGCCCGCGTTGTACCAGACGCCGCCCGCGCACCCGACGCCGCGCTTGACGGGGCCGCGGTCGCTGCCGGGCACCTTGCGGCGGTGCTGCGCCCACCCGATGCGCTTCGCGCCGACGGGCCACTCGAGGCGCCGCACGGGGTGCTTGTCGTTGAGCCGCCGCACGTCGAGCGGGTCCATCCCCGCCGCCAGCGCGAACTCGTCCACGAGGCCCTCGAGGGCGAACACGCCCTGCGGGTGCCCCGGCGCGCGGAACGCACGCCCGTGCGCCGTGAACGTCGAGACGCCGAACTGGGTCACGCCGCGCGCGGGGATGTCGTAGAGCGCCGTGTTGGCCGCGCCCGCACCGCCCTGACCGTTGCCCGGCGTCCCGTAGCACTCGCCGGCGATCACGGTCATCGTCCCGTCGCGCCGCCCGCCGAGCGTGAGCTTCTGCACCGAGTCGGGGCGGAACCCGCCGGTCAGGTGCTCCTCGCGCCGGTCGTTCATGCACCACACGGGGCGCTTCGTCGCGCGGGCGAGCCGCACCGCCTCGTAGTCGCACGGGTCCGGGCCGAACTTGCAGCCGAACCCGCCGCCCATGAACTCGGTGACCACGCGGACGTCGGCCGCCGGCACCTGGAAGCGGCGCGCCATCTCGTTGCGCACCGCGTCCACGCTCTGCGTCGAGCACCAGAGCGTGAGCTTGCCGTCCTCGGACCACGTCGCGACCGAGCCGTGCGGCTCGAGCGGGACGTGGGTCTGGACCTGCGTCCGGTACGTCGCCTCGACCTTGAGCTCGGCCTCGTCGAGCGCCTTCTGCGCGTCGCCTGCGGGGCCGCCACCGCGACCCCGGCCGTCGGCGTCGCCGCGGTTGGCGCGCTTGGGGTCCACTTGCGCCGCGCCCTCCGCCAGGGCCTCGGTCGCGTCCACGACGTGCGGGAGCACCTCGTACGACACGCGCACCGCGGCCACCGCGTCGTCGAGCGAGCGCTCGTCGGCCGCGCACACGACCGCCACGGGCGCGCCGGCGTAGGTCTTGCGCCGCCCGCCCGTCTCGTCGGCCGCGAGCACGCCCGGCATCGTCCGCACCGCGTCGAGGTCCACGCGCGTCACGTTCGCGTGCGCGTGCGGGCAGCGCACGATGCGCGCGAACGCGAGCCCCGTCGGCCGCTGGTCGCCGGCGTAGCGGGCGGCGCCCGACGCCTTGGCGAACCCGTCCACGCGCGACACCTCGGTGCCGACGACCGCGAGGCGGGCGTCGAGGCCCCACGGCGCGGGGTCGGCGTCCTCGTGGCGGATCGTCTTCTCGGCGACGACGTCGGCGACGCCCAGCTTGACCTTGGACTCGGCCACGCGTCACCGTCCCTTCGCCGTCTTCGCGGCGGCGAGCGCAGCCTCGAGCACGTGCGGGTACGTGCCGCAGCGGCACAGGTTCCCCGCGGTCGCCGCCCGCGCCTGCTCGAGCGTGAGCGAGGGCCCGTGCTCGGCCACGGCCGCGGCGCACGCGACGAGCATGCCCGGCGTGCAGAAGCCGCACTGCATGGCGTCCTTCGCCACGAACGCGTCGGCGACGGCGCGCCCCGCCCCGCCGACGACGCCCTCGGCCGTCGTCACGCTGCGGCCCGCGACGTCGAGCGCGAGCACCGAGCACGCGTAGACGGGCTTGCCGTCGAGCAGCACGGTGCAGGCGCCGCAGGTCCCGCGGTCGCACACCTTCTTCGCGCCCGTGAGGTCGAGCGGGAGCCGGAGGACGTCGAGGAGCGTGTCCCGGGGCGCCGCCGCGACGGTGCGCGGCGCGCCGTTGACGGTGAGCGTCAGCTCGACGGCGTCGGGCCCCTGCACCCGCAGGTCGGCCGGCGCGTCGGCCGCGAGCGCGCGCGCGGCGGGCAGCAGGGTGGCGCCCGCGGCGGCGGCGAGCCCCGCGCCGCGCAGCAGCTCTCGCCGGGAGAGGCCGGGCGGGCCGCCTCCCTCGTGTCCGGTGCGACCCATGCGAACACCTCCGACGTCGTGGGCCGGACGCTACCCCTGCGGCGAGGGCGGGTCAACGCGGCGGTGTGCGACGGCGACCGCCCCCGGTCGCTTCGGGGCCGCGCCGCTCGCGGGCGCCCCGGGCCCCGCGCCGTCGCCGCGACGTCCGCACGCCCGGTCGCCCCGCCGCTCAGCGCGGGAGCGTGAGCCGCAGCGACGCGCGCGTCGAGGGCCGGTCGAGCACGATCGGCGCGGGGGGCGCGGTGCGCCGCCCCTCGACGAGGCGGAGGCGGTAGGTCCCACGAGGCAGGTGGAGCTCGAGCTCGGGGCGGACGATCACGCGGTCGGCCCACCCGTGCGCCGCGACGAACACGCCGTCCTCCTCGCGCTCGGTGAAGCACTCGAGCCGACGGGAGGGCGCGACGCCGCCGTCGATCGTGGCCCGGACCGTCGAGAGCGGCTCGAACGGCACGTCCACGGGCGTCGCGACGCCCGCCGCGACGTCGAAGGGCGCGCTCGTGCCCGCGCGCTCGTCGTCGGCCACGAGGAGCCGCCACCGCCCGGGCGCGAGGGGCACGCGCCACGCGAGCGTCGCCCCGCCCCCGGGCTCCGGCGCCACGTCGGCGACCAGCCCGTAGGACGCGCTCCCGTCCGGTCGCGCCTGGACGAACAGCACGCCGCGCGGGGCGTCGGGGAGGCGGATCACGGCCCCGGACCCGTCGCGCGGTGCCGCGGCCACGAGGCGCACCTCGCCCCGGGCGAGGTCGTTCATCGTGATCGGCCACGTCGCGTCGCCGCGTCGCACGGTCGCGTCGTCGCCCTGCAGCGGGGCGGTGGGCCACTCGGCGGCGTCGCGCCCGAGCGCCGACGCGTCGAGCGACACGGAGACCGCACCCCACGCGACGTCGAGGCGCAACGGCGCGCCGTCGGGGACGGCCGGGACGACGTGCACGGTGACCGGCTGCGTCGGCGCCGGCCGGGCACCCGCCCCCGTGGGCGTCCCGTCCGCCGCGAGCGCGAGGCCGTCCTGGAGCGCGAACGCGCCGTCGCCGATCGTCCAGCGCACCTGCGCCACCCCCGACCACGCCGTCGGCGGGACGCGGAGGGCGGCGCGACCGTCGGCGCCGTCGGCCCGCTCGAACGGGATCGGCTCGCCGCCGGTGCCCGCGCGCGGCGCCTGCCGCACGTCCACGCGCCCGACGCGGCGGCCCTCGCCGGGCAGGAGGTAGATCGTGTGGCGCCGCCCGACGCCGAGCGCGACGGGGTCGAGCCCGGGGCGCATCGGCACCGGCGTCGGCCCGCCGACGAGGCCCCACGGCTCGGGGCCGTGCAGGGCGAGGCGCCCCTCGGGCCCCGTGGCCTCGAAGAGGAGCCCGCGCGGCGTCCGCTGCCCCGTCGCGACGAGGCGCAGCGACCGGCCGCCCTCGGTGCGCAGCGTCCAGCCGTCGGTGGGCGGCGCGGGGTCGGCGGCGAACGGGACGAGCTCCACGCGCAGCGGGCCGCCCGCGTCGTCGCCGCCGCAGCCGACGGCGGCGACGCACGCGACGGCCAGCACGCCCCACGTCGAGGTCAGGCGCATGCGGCCTCCGACCAGGCGACCGCCTCGCGGGCCACGTCGGCGAAGCGCTCGTGCCGCTCGGCGGCGGGCAGCGACGCCTGGAGGAACGACGCCGCGGCGAGGCGCCCGAGCGTGTCGAGGGGGACGCCCGCCTCGAGGTGGAGCCGCTCGTGCTCGCGGACGACGTCGGTGCCGAACAGCGTCGGGTCGTCGCTCGAGACGACGACGGGCACGCCGCGGCGGAGGAGCTCGACCACGGGGTGCGCCGCCACGCTCGGCACGACGCCGAGGGCCTCGTTGCTCGTCGGGCACACCTCGAGCGGCACCGTGCCGCGCGCGAGCCGCGCGACGAGCGCCGCGTCCTCGATCGCGCGGGTCCCGTGGCCGATGCGGTCCACGCCCCACAGGTCGAGGGCCGCGGCGACGCTCTCGGGCCCCGCGGCCTCGCCGGCGTGCGCGAGGCAGCCGAGCCCCGCGGCGCGCGCACGGCGGAACAGCGCGGCGAAGCGCGGCTCGGCGCCGACGGCGCGCTCGTCGCCCGCGACGTCGAACGCGACGGTGCCGCGGTCGCGGGTCGCGACGGCGATCCCGCAGGCCGCCTCGCCGACGGCGAGCGGGAGGCTGCGCGGGAAGTCCACGACCCAGCGGAGCGTGAGGGGCAGGCGGCGCTCGACCTGCGCGCGCGCGGCCTCGAGGCCGGCCCACATGCCGTCCACGGTCGCGCCCCGCGCGGTGTGGCTGGTCGGCGTCCAGCGCACCTCGGCGTAGCGCACGCCGAGGGCCGCGAGGTCCTCGGCGACCTCCCACGCGACGCGCTCGAAGTCGGCGGGCGTCGTGACGAGGCCGAAGAGGCCGATGAAGAACTCGACGAAGTGCGGGAGGTCGTCGAACGCGTACCCTTCCGCGGCCGCGCGCTCGGCGGCCGCGAGCACGGGCGAGCCCGCCCGGCGGGCGAGCTCGACGGTGGTCGCGGGCCGCAGCGCCCCGAGCGCGTGCAGGTGCAGCTCGGTCTTGGGCAGGCGGCGCAGGCGCTCGCGCAGCGCGTCCCCGGCGACGGCAGGCGGGCGGGGGGCGGGACCGGGACGCACGGCCGCGCCAGCCTATCGCACCGTCGGCGGCCGGGCCCGGCTCGGTCGCTTTCCCCGCCGGTCCGCTCCGCCCCGCTCCGCTCCGTTCAGCTCCGGCTCCCCTCTCTCCCTTCCCTCGCTCTCCTTCAGCGCTTCTCCCGGCCCGAGCCCCCGTCCCCGCCGCCGGAGGCCTTCCGTCGCGGCGACGGGTGCCGCCGCGGCGACGGTCGCCCCCCCACGGCGGTCCCGTCCGCGGGACCGCCGGACCAGTAGCGCCGCAGCGCCGCGCCGGTGTGGCTGACGCGCCAGGCCTTCGCCACGTCGCGCGGCGCGCCCTGCGCGACGACGCGCCCGCCGCCGTCGCCCCCCTCGGGGCCGAGGTCGACGAGGTGGTCGGCGGCCGCGATCACGTCGAGGTCGTGCTCGATCGCGACGACGGTGTCGCCGCGGTCCACGAGGCGGCGCAGCACGGCCACGAGGCGGTCCACGTCCTCGCCGTGCAGGCCCGTCGTCGGCTCGTCGAGCACGTAGAGCGTCTTGCCCTCGCGCCCGCCCTTGCCGAGCTCGGTCACCAGCTTGAGGCGCTGGGCCTCGCCGCCCGAGAGCGTCGTCGCGGGCTGCCCGAGCGAGAGGTAGCCGAGGCCCACGTCGAGCATGAGCCGCAGGAACGGCGCCACCGCGGGGAACGCGTCGAACACCGCCGCCGCCTCCGAGAACGTCAGCCGCAGCACCTCGGAGGGCGACAGGCCGTGCCAGCGGACCTCGTCGGTCTCGCGCGTGAAGCGCCGCCCGCCGCACGCCTCGCACGGGACCTCGACGTCGGGGAGGAACGACATCTCCACCGTCACGCGCCCCTGCCCCTCGCAGGTCTCGCAGCGCCCGCCCGGCACGTTGAACGAGAAGCGCCCCGGCTTCCAGCCGCGCGCCCGCGCCGCGGCGGTCTTGGAGAACGCGGCGCGCAGGTCGTCCCACACGCCGAGGTAGGTCGCCGGGACCGAGCGCGGCGTCTTGCCCACGGGCGTCTGGTCCACCTCGAGCACGCGCTCGAAGGCCTCCGCGCCCCGCAACGCCGCGAACGGCCCGGGTTCGGCGCCCGAGAGCCCGAGCGCCGCGCGCACGCCCTCGTAGAGCACGTCGCGCACGAGCGTGGACTTGCCCGAGCCCGACACGCCCGTCACGACGACGAAGCGCCCCACCGGCACCTCCACCGTGACGTCGGCGAGGTTGTGCGCGGTCGCGCCCTCGACGCGCAGCACCGCCGTCGGCCGCCCGCGCGGCGGGGCCGGCGGGACGGGCGGGCGCGCCAGGACGCGCCCGGTGGGCGACGCCGGGTCCTTCGCGACCAGCGCCGGCGGGCCCTGCGCGACGACGCGCCCGCCGTCGCGGCCCCCGCCGGGCCCCATGTCCACGAGGTGGTCGGCGCGGCGGATCGTGTCGTCGTCGTGCTCGACCACGACGAGGGTGTTGCCGCGGTCGCGCAGCTCGGTGAGCGCGTCGAGCAGCCGCGCGTTGTCGCGGACGTGCAGGCCGATCGTGGGCTCGTCGAGGACGTAGCACGCGCCCCGCAGCGTGCTGCCGAGCTGGGCCGCGAGGCGGATGCGCTGCGCCTCGCCGCCGGAGAGCGACGGCGCCGCGCGGTCGAGCGAGAGGTAGCCGAGGCCGACGCGCGCGAGGAACGCGACGCGCGACGAGAGCTCGCGCACCACCGGGTCGGCGACGGCCGCGTCGCGCCCGACCAGCGGCAGCGTGCGGACGGCCTGCGCGAAACGGTCCACCGGCAGCGCGAGCAGCTCGGGGAGCGTGCGCCCGCCGACCCGGACCGCGGCGGCCTCGGGGCGCAGCCGGCCCCCGCGGCACGCCGGGCACGGCGCGCGGCGCGCGTACGCCCCGAGCCAGTCGATCGCGTCGGGGTACTTGCGCAGGAACTCCTCGAGGTAGGCGGCGGCCCCGCGGAACGTGCCGCCCGGGCCCTTGCCGCCGCCCCGCACCAGCCGCTGCTGCGCGGGGGTGAGGTCGCGCCAGCGCGTCTTGACGTCGAGGCGCAGGGTCTTGCCGAGGTCGCGCACGAAGCGCTTGCCGATCCCGGGGTCGAGCCCCACGCCCTTGACCGCGCCGCGCGCGAGCGTCGCGTCCTCGTCCACCGGCAGCCGCGCGGGGTCCACGCGGGGCACCGCCCCGAGGCCCTCGCAGGTCGGGCACCAGCCGCGCGGGCTGTTGTGGCTGAAGAAGCGCGGGTCGAGCTCGGGGACGGTGACGCCGTCGCGCGGGCACGTGCGCGAGGTCGAGAGCGCGCGCGCCGAGCCGTCGGCGCGCACGACCACGACCGACCCGCGCCCGAGCACGAGCGCCTCGTCCACCGCGGCGCGCAGCGCCTCGCGCGTCGCCGCGCCGACCCGCACGCGCGCGACCACCTCCTCGACGTCGTGCTCGTTCCAGCGCGCCAGGCGCGGCGGCGGCGACGTGGCGACGAGGCGGCCGTCGGCGCGCGCCTCGGCGTGGCCGCGCCGGGCCGCGGCCTCGAAGACCTCGCGGTGGAACCCCTTGCGCCCGACGACGACGGGGGCCGCGACGCGCACCTCCTCGCCGCGGAAGTCCTCGGCGACGCGGTCGAAGATCGCCTCGGCGGGGCGGGCCTCGAGCGCGCGGTCGCAGGTCGGGCAGTGCGGCACGCCGGTCTTGGCGAAGAGCAGGCGCAGGTAGTGCGCGAGCTCGGTCTGCGTGGCGACGGTCGAGCGCGCCGAGCCGCGCGTCGTACGCTGCTCGATCGACACGGTCGGCGGGATGCCAGTGACCCGGTCCACGTCGGGCCGCGGGAGCTGCCCGGTGAACTGGCGTGCGTAGGCGGACAGCGTCTCGACGTAGCGGCGCTGGCCCTCGGCGAAGACGATGTCGAAGGCGAGGGTGGACTTGCCCGAGCCCGACGGCCCCGTGACCACGACGAAGCGGTCGCGCGGCAGGTCCACCGACACGTCGCGGAGGTTGTGCTCGCGCGCGCCCTCGACGCGGATCGCGCCCCCGTCGGCGGCGTAGGCCGCGGGGCGCTCGCCCGCGCCGTGCGGCGTGGGCGCCGACGCCGCGAGGTGGCGGCGGAGGTGCTTCGCCGTGTGGCCGAGGCCAGCGGCCACCGCCTCGGGCGGGCCCTGCGCGACGACACGCCCGCCGTCGGGGCCGCCCTCGGGGCCGAGGTCCACGACGAGGTCGGCCGCGGCGACGACGTCGAGGTGGTGCTCGACGGCCAGCACGCCGTGCCCTTGCGCGACGAGGCGGTCGAGCGCCTTGAGCAGCACCGCGACGTCCTCGAGGTGCAGGCCCGTGGTCGGCTCGTCGAGCACGTAGAGCCGCGGCTTCGCGCCGCCGCCCTCGGCGAGCGCCTCGGCGATGCGCAGGCGCTGCGCCTCGCCGCCCGAGAGCGTGCTGAGCGGCTGGCCGAGGCGCAGGTAGCCGAGCCCGACGTCGGCCATCGGGCGCAGCGCCCCCGTCACCTTCGGGTGCGCGGCGAAGCGCGCGAGCGCGTCCTCGACCGTCAGCCGCAGGACGTCGGCGATCGAGAGCCCGTCCCACGTGACCTCGAGCACCTCCGGCCGGAAGCGGCGCCCGCCGCAGTCGGGGCAGGGCACGTACACGTCCGAGAGGAACTGCATCTCGACCTTCTCGTGGCCGTCGCCCGTGCAGCGCTCGCAGCGGCCGCCGGGCACGTTGAACGAGAAGGTCGAGGTCGTGTAGCGGCGCGCCTTCGCCTCGGGCGTGCGCGCGAAGAGCGCGCGGATGCCGTCCCACGCCCCCACGTAGGTCGCCGCGTTCGCGCGCGGCGTCCGCCCGATCGCGGACTGGTCCACGAGCACGACGTCGGAGACGAGGTCGGCCCCGACGACCTCGCGGTGCGCGCCCGGCGTGCCCTCGGGGCGGCCGAGCGCGCGCCGCAGCGCGAGGTAGAGCACGTCGTGCGCGAGCGTGGACTTCCCCGAGCCCGACACGCCCGTCAGCACCGTCAGCGCCCCGAGCGGGACCAGCAGGTCCACGTCGTGCAGGTTGTTCTCGCGGGCGCCCCGGACGCCGACGCGCGGCGCACGCGCCACGTCGCGCCGCCCCGCGGGCCGCTCGACGCGCCGGCGCCCGGAGAGGTAGGCACCGGTGAGCGAGGTCTCGACGGCCGCGACCTCGGCCGGCGAGCCCTGCGCGACGACGCGCCCGCCGCGCTCGCCCGCGCCCGGGCCCATGTCCACGACGTGGTCGGCGGCGCGCACGATGTCGGGGTCGTGCTCGACGACGACGACGGTGTTCCCCGCGTCGCGCAGGCGCGCGAGGATCCGCACGAGGCGGTCGTTGTCGCGCGCGTGCAGGCCGACGGAGGGCTCGTCGAGCACGTAGAGCGCGTTGACGAGCGACGTCCCGAGCGCGGAGGTGAGGTGGACGCGCTGGGCCTCGCCGCCGGAGAGCGTGCGGGCCTGGCGGTCGAGCGTGAGGTAAGCGAGCCCCGCGGCGTCGAGCACCTCGAGGCGCGAGCGCACCTCGGCGAGGAGCGCGCCGGCGGGCGTCGGTCGCCCGCCCTCGACGAGCGCGGCGGCGCCGAGGTCGAGCGCGTCGAAGAACGCGCGCGCCTGCGCGACCGACATCGCGGTCACCTCGGGCAGCGAGCGGCCGCCGACGCGCCACGCGCGGCCCTCCTCGGCGAGACGCGCGCCGCCGCACGCGGTGCACACGGGGTAGCCGCGGAACCGCGCGAGGAAGACGCGGACGTGGACCTTGTACGTCTTCTTCTCGAGCCACTCGAAGTAGCCGTCGATCCCGTACCAGTCGCCCTCGCCCTTCCACACGCGGCGCCGCGCGTCGTCGGGGAGCCGGGCCCACGGCACGTCGGTCGGGATGCCGGCCCGCCGGCAGAACGCGAGCAGGTCCCGCTTGGCCTCGGCGGCGGAGGGCGCCTCGAAGGGATCGACGGCGCCCCCGCGCAGGGTGCGGTGCGGCACCGGCACGACGAGCTCGGGGTCGAGGCCCACCGTGCGCCCGAACCCGTGGCAGGTCGCGCACGCGCCGAGCGCGCTGTTGAACGAGAAGAGGCTCGGCGTGGGGTCGCGGAACGTGCGGTCGCAGTAGGCGCAGTGCAGCGCGTCGGACCAGCGCCGGTCCTCCCCCGCCGCCCCCTCGCCCCCGAGCACCCGGGCCCCCATCCGCCCCGCGCCCGCCTTCATCGCGGTCTCGACCGACTCGACCAGACGGCCGCGCTCGACGCGGCCGACGACGAGGCGGTCCACCACGACGCGGAGCGTGCCGGTCGCGGGCAGGTTGGCCCCGCCCGCGGCGACGTCCACCGTCGCGTCGCCGTCGAGGACGCGCAGGAAGCCGGCGGTCGCGAGGTCGCCGGCGGCGTCGGCGCGCGAGCGGCCCTCGCCGAGCGCGAGGGGGAACCACAGCACGACGCGCGTGCCCGCCGCGAGCGAGAGGAGGTCGTCGGCGACGTCGGCGGGGCGGTCGCGGCGGACCGGGCGCGCGCAGCCGGGGCACACGAGCGTGGCGGCCTTGGCCCAGAGCAGCTTGAGCGGGTCGAGGAGCTCGGTGAGGGTGCCGACCGTCGAGCGGCTCGTGCGGACGGGGTTGGTCCGGTCGATGGCGACGGCGGGCGGGATGCCCTCGACCGCGTCCACCGCCGGGCGGTCCATGCGGTCGAGGAACTGACGGGCGTAGGCCGAGAACGTCTCGACGTAGCGCCGTTGCCCCTCCGCGTAGAGCGTGTCGAAGGCGAGGGAGGACTTCCCCGACCCGGAGACGCCCGTCACGACGGTGAGGCGCCCGAGGGGGAGGTCCACGTCGACGCCCGCGAGGTTGTGCTGGCGGGCGCCGCGGATGCGGATGGAGGGGGTGGGCACGGGGGAGGGCGCAGCATCCTACGGACGGGAGCGGGAAGAGGCCCTTGCCAACCCCGCAGGGTGCGCTAGGCTGTCTCTTGCCCGACGGACCTAGACCACCCGGCGGGTCGCGGTCGTCGCCGGTGGCAACACCGGAGGCGACCAAGGGCTTCTTGCCTTGCCTCCTGCGCGCGCCCGGCCGAGCTCGAGCCGGGCGCGCATCTTTTTCGGGATTCCGCGCGGCGCGGAATCCCGTCCGAGGGGCCGGAGGCGGCGCGCCACGGGGAGGGCGCGGAGCCGGTTGGGGCAGCCCCTGAGGAAGCACCGGGGCGGACATCGGCGAAGCGGGTCGCCGCGTGCGGCCGCTCACGGCCGCTTCAAGGCCGACGCAGGGCGCCACCCGGGTCGCGGGGAACTCCCGTCCGCGTCGCGTCGCCCGGGTCTTGGAGGCTCCGGGAACCGCGGGCCGACGGGACGCCGCGGGCGTCGTCCTTCGCGCCGTCCCCCAGACCGTCGCCCGTCGCCGCTCGGTGTTGGCGCTGTAGGAGCGCCGCGCGAAAAGACCGCGGGCCGGCCCTCTCGGGCCGGCCCGCAGCGAGAACGCAGTCCGTGCCGCCGCGGCGCTGCTACAGCGCCAGCTGCCACTGCAGGCGGACCAGCATGCCGTCGCTGGCGCCCGTGCTCTGGTAGGCGGTGTAGACGTCGTCGAAGAAGTTCGCGTCGTCCTCGGGGCTGATGAACGCGACGTCGAGGGTCACCTTGTCGGCGTGCCCGTCGATGTAGTAGCTCACCGCGGCGCCGATCTCGCTCGCACCCGACTCGAACCCGCCGTTGTCGTTGGTCCACCCGCTCCACCGCGCCGCGACCTCCCAGGCCGTGCCGGGGAAGAGGTAGCCCGCCTGCACGAGGTAGGAGCTCGCGTCACGGTCGTCGGCCGGGTCGAAGTCCCACGAGAGGGCGCTGTAGGCCGCCGTCACCGACAGGCCGCCCCACGTGAACGCCGCGTCCACGCCGTAGGTCAGGCGGTCCGCGAACTTCTGGAAGGGACGGTGCTGCGCCGCGTCGGCGTAGTAGTGCACCCACGCGCCGATCGACAGCGCCCACGCGCACTCCGTCGAGCGCAGCGCACCCTCCTCGTAGCCGAGGTGGCCCTTCACGTCCCAGTTCACGCGCGCGCTGTAGGCGAAGTTGTCGCTCGTCGTGCCGTCGAGCACGTTGCGGTGCGCGGGGCCGTCGCCGTTCGTGACCGTCGCCATGTACTGCCACTCGCCGTCGCAGCCGAGCGCGCCGTGCACCATGAACCCGTAGTCACGGTTGCGGTCGATGTAGCCGGGCATCGACTGGCCGATGAAGGCCGAGGCCATCGAGATGTCCACGAACTGCTGCATCTCGGGCGCCGTCATCAGCTGCCGCGTCGCCGCGGTCTTGATGAGGCCCATCCGGAACGCCGCCTGCGGCGCCGCCTCGTACTCGATCCACCCCTCGCGCAGCAGGTTCGCCGAGGTCCCGCCGTCCGCGAAGACGAGACCTGCGACGGCGTCGGTGTTGAAGAGCAGCGTCTGACGGCTCTCGCCACCCGCATGGCCGAACTCGAGCTCGGCGTAGTAGTGGACGTCGCAGGTCGCGTCGCCCGAGAACTTCAGCGTCGCGCGCGGCAGCGAGAAGCC
>JADZCA010000091.1 GCA_020851795.1 Planctomycetota bacterium
GGAGGCGGGTTCCTGACCCGCTGAGGAGGCTCTTCGCCGAGGACGCCTCGCCGCAGCCCGGTCCGTGCGGACGCAGCAGGGAGGGTTCCGAGACGGAGCCGAGGCTCTGTCTCGGAACTTCCCGTCGCGAGGCCGCTCGGGCCGAGGCGAGGCCAGGCACCGCAGGCGAAGAGCCCCGGAGGCGGGTTCCTGACCCGCTGAGGAGGCTCTGCGCCGAGGACGCCTCGCCGCAGCCCGGTCCGTGCGGACGCAGCAGGGAAGGTTCCGAGACAGAGCCTAGTCGATGTCGCCGAGCAGCCAGCCGGAGGGCGTCTCGACGAAGGCGTAGAGCGCCTTCTTCGCGGCGTCGCCGGCGCCGAAGGTGACGTGCCAGGCGACCCACTTCTCGGCGCCCTTGCTCCGCGCCTCGCTCTTCTCGAAGGTCGCCGCACCCGCCGCGAGGTGGCCCTTGACGCGCTCGACCACGCGGTCCACCTGCCGCTGCTCGTCGCCCTCGTACTTCGCGGGCGCCTTGTAGCGGCGCGCCTCGTCGGGCCCGCGGTACGCGATGAACGACGCGGCCTTCGCCGGGCCCTCGCCCACCGCGGCGAAGAACGCCTCGAGGCGCGCGCGGACCGCCCCCTCCGACGAGCTCGCCGCTGGCGCGGCCGGCGTCGCGCCGCCCCCGCCCGACCCCGCGGCCTTGCCGCCGCTGTCGCCGCAGGCAGCGAGGGAGAGCGACCCGACGAGCGCGAGCACGGACGCGAGACGACGACGCATGGACGGCCTCCGGAGGAGCCCGACCTTATAGCGTTCCGTGTCGGTCGGTGGGCGACCAATCCGGCGCCTCGAGGCGCCGCCGCCCGTCGGGCGACGTGCGCACCGTCGGGTCGCCGGGCGTGAAGTCCTTGTCCCAGAGCTTGCACGTCACCTGCAGGTGGCGCTGGTCGAGCCCCTCGCAGTAGTTGGTGAACTCGCAGCGACGCACCTGCGCACCGCGCCCGGTGCGGACCTTCTCGAACCAGTCGGGGTCGGCCAGCGCCTGCCGCGCCGAGGCGACGACGTCGGCGTCGCCGCGCGCCAGCGCGTCCTCGGCCTGCGCGAAGGTCGCGATCCCGCCCGCCGCCACCACCGGCGTCGAGAGGCCCGCCTCCCGCACCGCGGCCCGCACCGCCGCGGCGAGCGGCAGGTTGCGCCCGAAGGGCCCGCGCGCGTCGGCGTAGACGGTCGGCATGCACTCGTGGCCGCTGGGCCCCGTGTAGGGGTAGGCCGCCTCGCCCACGCGCGGCGGCTTGGCGTCCTCGAACTTGCCGCCCTTGCTCACCGAGAGCCAGTCGGCCCCGCCGCGCGCGAGCGCGACGCCGAAGCGCGCGGCCTCGTCCACCGTCGTGCCGCCCGCGATCGCCTCGTCGCCGAGGAACCGCAGCCCCACCGCGAAGTCGCCGACGCGCGCGCGCACCGCGGCGAGCACCTCGAGCGGGAGGCGCAGCCGGCCCTCGAACGTGGACCCGTAGCCGTCCTCGCGCGTGTTCAGGCGCGAGAGGAACGACGCCATCGTGTACGCGTGCGCGTAGTGGAGCTCGACGCCGTCGAAGCCGGCGGCGCGGGCCCGCCCCGCGGCCGCGGCGAAGAGCGGCGGCAGCGTGCTCGGCAGGTCGCGCACGTGCGGCAGGTGCACGTCGGTGACGCGCTCGCGCGCGCCGCGGTCGAGCGCTTCGAGCTCGCGCGGCGAGAGCCACGCGACGAGCTCTTCGCGCGTCGCGGCGAGCAGCCGCGCGCGCACCTCGGCCTCGGGAGCCGTCCGCAGGCGCGGGTCGGCGAGCGCGCGGGCCCCGCGGTCCTTGAGCTCGTCGGTGACCGCGAGGAAGCGCCCGAAGTACGCCTCGGGCGTCGGGCGCCGTCGGATCGAGAGGAAGTCGATCACCTGGACGAAGAGCCGCGTCGCGCCGCCGCTCGCCTCGCGCACGGCCTCGACGAGCCGCGCGAGGCCGGGGACGAACCGGTCGTCGCCGATGCGCAGCAGGGGCCCGCTCGGCACGTCGCGGATCCCGGTGGCCTCGACGACGAGGACGCCGGGCCGCCCGCGGGCGAAGCGCCGGTACCAGGCGAGCACGTCCTCGGTGACCGAACCGTCCTCCGCCGCGCGCCACGGCACCATCGCGGGCACCCACGTCCGCGTCGCTGCGACGACGTGCGCCCCGAGCCGCACGGGCGAGAACCAGCGGCTGGCCGCCGCCTCCGCGGCGGTGGGCCAGCGGGCCGGGGGCAGCGGGTGGCGGGTGCGGGCGGTCGGCTCGGGCACGGGCGCCGCAGCGTACGAGGACGCGGGGCGGCCGTCGCCCCCGGGTTCCCCGTTGAGCGCGCGCGAGCGCCACCCGTAGACTGTCGCGCCCTCTTCCCCGGACCGAGACGCATGACGACGAGCGGCCCCGCCACGCCTCCGCCCCCCGCCGGGGGCCTCCCGTTCGAGTGGTCGGTGGACCACGGCGTCGGGACGCTGACGCTGTCGCGCCCCGAGGTGCTCAACGCGCTGACCTTCGAGGTCTACGCGGCGCTCGCCAAGAAGCTGCGCGACCTGCGCGACGACGACGAGGTGCGCGCGCTCGTGATCACGGGCAAGGGCCGCGGGTTCTGCTCGGGCGGCGACGTGGACGGGATCATCGGCGCGCTCTTCGAGTGCGACACGAAGGACGTGCTCGAGTTCACGCGCATGACGGGCGAGGTGATCGAGAACGTCCGCCGCCTCGACAAGCCGGTGGTCGCCGCGGTCAACGGCGTCGCGGCGGGCGCGGGGGCCGTGATCGCGCTCGCGAGCGACCTGCGGGTGATGGCCGACGGCGCGAAGTTCGCGTTCCTGTTCACCAAGGTCGGGCTCACGGGCGCGGACATGGGCGCGGCGTACCTGCTGCCGCGCGTCGTCGGCCTGGGACGTGCGACCGAGCTGCTCATGCTCGGAGACCCGGTGGACGCGGCGAAGGCGCTCGCGATCGGGCTCGCGACGCGCGTCGTGCCGAAGGAGCAGGTGCTCGCGGAGGCGACCGCGCTCGCGCGCCGGCTCGCGGAGGGCCCGGGGCTCGCGCTGTCGATGACCAAGCGGCTGCTCGTGCACGAGCAGTCGATGGACCTCGCCTCGGCGATCGAGGTCGAGGCGGTCGCGCAGGCCCTGCTGCTGCGCGCGAAGGACCACCGGACCTTCTACGACGCCTACAAGGCGGGCAAGCCCGCGGCGTTTCAGGGCCGCTGACCCCGTGGCGTCCGACTACGCCCTCCGCTACGGCCTCTCCGACGCCGAGGAGGCCTGGCGCCTGCGCGCCGAGGCGTTCGCCCGCGACGAGGTCGCGCCGCTCTCGCGCGAGGCCGACCGCGCGGGCCGCTTCCCGCGCGCGCTCGTGCCGCGCATGGCCGCGCTCGGCCTGCTGCGCGCGCCCGTCGCGAAGGCGCACGGCGGCGCGGGCGCGGGCGCGCTCGCGAACGCGCTGGTGTCGGAGGAGCTCGGCCGCGTGGACGGGAGCGTCCGCGGCTTCCTCGCCGTGCACGTCGGCCTCGTGACGCAGACCGTCGCGGAGCTCGGCACCGACGAGCAGCGGCGCGCGTGGCTCCCGCGCCTGATGTCGGGCGAGACGATCGGCTGCTTCGCGCTCACCGAGCCGGGCGCGGGGAGCGACGCGGCGGCCGTCGCGACGCGCGCGCGCGAGGAGGGCGACGAGGTCGTCCTCGACGGCGAGAAGCACTGGATCACCAACGGCGGCGTCGCGGGGCTCGCGATCGTGTTCGCGACCGCCGACCCCGCCGCCGGCCGCAAGGGCGTCGAGGCCTACCTCGTGCCGACCTCGACGCCGGGGTTCTCCGCCCGGCCGATGGAGGGCCACCCGCTCGGCCACCGGGCCTCCGACCACGCGCGCATCGTGCTCGAGGGCTGCCGCGTCCCGCGCGCGGCGCGCCTCGGGCCCGCGCGCGGCGGCTTCCGCGTCGCGATGGCCGGCCTCGACCACGGCCGCCTCGGCGTCGCGGCCGGCGCCGTGGGCATCCAGGCGGCGTGCCTCGAGGCCGCGACCGCGTTCGCGCGCACGCGCCGCCAGTTCGGCCAGCGCGTGGGCGACTTCCAGCAGGTGGGTGCGTCGCTCGCCGAGATGAAGGTCTCGCTCGAGGCGTCGCGGCTGCTGGTCCACCACGCGGCGCGCACGCTCGACCGGACGGGCGGGCCGGCCACCGCGGAGACCAGCGCGGCGAAGCTGTTCGCGACCGAGGCGGCGCTGCGGACCGCGACGCAGGCGGTGCGCGTGCACGGCGCGCGCGGCTACGACGACGCCCTGCCGGTCGAGCGGCACTACCGCGACGCGGTGGGCCTGACGATCTACGAGGGCACGAGCGAGATCCAGCGCGTCATCCTCGCGCGCGACCTCCTCGGCCGAGACGACGGAGGCGGGAGCACCCGATGAGCGACTCCCCGTACTGGAACCCCAAGACCGAGACGATGCCGCGCGAGGAGCTCTCGGCGCTCCAGGCGAAGAAGCTGCGCGCGGTGGTCGCCCGGGCCTACGAGAAGAGCGCGTTCCACCGGCGCCTGCTCGACGGCGGGAAGGTCCGGCCCGAGCGCATCCGCTCGCTCGCCGACCTCGAGCGGATCCCGTTCACGACCCGCGAGGCGTGGATGGAGTGCCAGGGCGCAGTCCCGCTCTACGGCGACATGCTCGCGCAGCCCGAGCACGACGCGGTCCGCTACCACATGACCAGCGGCACCACGGGCCGCCGCCCGCTGCGCGTCCTCGACAGCCGGCTCGACTGGAAGTGGATCGCCGAGTGCTGGTGCTACGGCTTCCACGGCTTCGGCGTCCGCCCCACCGACCGCGTGTTCTTCGCGTTCTCCTACGCCACGTTCATCGGCTTCTGGGGCGCGCACTACGCCTGCGAGAAGATGGGCGCGATGGTCCTGCCGTCGGGGAACATGGCGACGCCCAACCGCGTGCGCGTGATCGAGGAGATGGGCGCGACGGTGGTCTGCGCGACGCCGACCTACGCGCTGCGCATGGCGCAGGAGGCGCGCGAGCTGGGGATCGACCTGCCGCGCGGGCTCGTGTCGAAGGTGATCGTCTCGGGCGAGCCCGCCGGCTCGATCCCCGCGACCAAGCGCCTGATCGAGAGCCAGTGGGGCGCCAAGGTGGGCGACACCGCCGGCATGACCGAGCTCGGCACGATCATGATGTTCGAGTGCAGCCACCAGCCGGGCGGCGCGCACATCATCGAGGACCACTTCGTCGAGGAGGTCATCGACCCCGCCACCGGCAAGGCGGTCGGGTACGGCGAGCGCGGCGAGCGCGTGGTGACGTCGTTCGGGCGCGGGATGATCCCCGTGCTGCGCTACCGCACGCGGGACCTCGTGGTGAAGGTGCCCGGCGCGAGGTGCTCGTGCGGGCGCACCTTCGACCTCTACGAGGGCGGCATCCTCGGCCGCGTGGACGACATGCTGCTCGTGCGCGGCACGAACGTGTACCCGCGCGCGGTCGAGGCGATCGTGCGCGAGTACCCCGCCGTGGACGAGTTCCAGATCCGCCTGTGGACCGACGAGGGCATCCGCGACGAGATCGGCGTGCGCTGCGAGGTGCGCGCCGGCCACGAGGAGCACTGGGACCGGGCCGCCGTGGACCTCCAGAAGGACCTCGTGCGCAACCACGAGGGCCTGCACTTCCACGTCGAGCGGGTCCCCACCGGCTCGCTGCCGCGGTTCGAGCTGAAGGCCAAGCGCGTCAAGGACGACCGCGTCGTCAAGGGAGGTGCGTGATGAAGGACCTCGCCGGCCGCGAGGCCACGCCGGTCGAGCGCCGCCTGCTGCGGCTCTACGACGGGGTCGCCGACCTCCTCCGCGAGGAGGGGCTCGCGCCCTGCGTCGCCGCCAACCTCAAGGAGGCCGCCGCGGCCCTCTGCGTCGCGATCCTCGACCTCGGGCTGCGCCACGAGCGCCCCGACGACCTGGGGCTGTGATGACCGGCACCGTGCACCCCGAGCCGCCCCACCGTCGGCTCGACCCGCCGTCGCTGCCGCCGCCGAAGGGCTACAGCAACGGCGTGCTCGCGGCGAAGGGCCGCACGCTCTACCTCGCCGGCCAGGTCGGCTGGGACCGCGAGGAGCGCTTCGCCGTCGGCCTGCCCGCGCAGGTGGACCGCGCGCTCGAGAACCTCGTCGCGGTGCTCGCGGCGGCCGGCGGCGCGCCCGAGCACCTCGTCTCGATGCGGATCTACACCCGCTCGGTCGAGGCCTGGCGCGCCGAGGGCAAGGCGATCGGCGCCGCGTGGCGCAAGCACCTCGGCCGCTGGTTCCCCGCGATGACCCTCGTCGAGGTCGCGCGCCTCTACGACGCGCCCGCCCTCGTCGAGATCGAGAGCGTCGCGGTGCTCCCCGACTGACCTCGACCCGCGGTACCCGACGCCGGCCGATCACGCGCGCGGGCGCGCCGCGACGACCGCCGCGGCGACCCAGAGGCCGGCGGCGATCAGCGCGCAGCAGACGCCGAACGCGAGATCCGCGCCGAGCGCGGACGGCCCATGGACGTTGAGCGACCCCACCGAGACGAGGCTCGCGGCCGTCGCGGCGACCGCGAGCACGAAGTAGGTCGCGGCCGAGGCCGCCATCCTCCCCACCCACCGGCCGAGCCCGTCCGCCATGGCGTCCTCCACCGGCGCCGTCCGCCGTGGTGCCCCAGTGTGCCAGCGGCCCGCGCGCGCCACCCCCTCCCCGCCCCCGCTCGCGGCGCGCCGCCCGCGCCGGTAGAACGCGGGGACCGTGCGCCTGTCCCTCGTCTTCTACGCGTTCCTCGCCCGCATGGCGGTGGGGACGCTGTGCGCGCTGCTCGTCGTGATGCGCATGCGCGCGGCCGAGCGGCACGTGCGCTTCCAGTTGGTCCTCGCGCTCGTGCTCTCGAGCGGCGCCGCGGCGCTCTACGACGCGGCGCTCGGCGACGACGTGCGCCCGTCCTGGCCACGCGGGTGGGCGGCGTTCGCGTCCTCGGAGGGCGCGATGCCGTGGGGCCTCGCGCTGGTCGGGGCGGGGTGCCTCCTCGCCAACCTGCTGTGGGGCACGTTCCGCCGCACCGCGGCGCGCGTCGTCCTCGTCGCGACCTGCGTCGTCGGCCTGCTCCCCGTGCTCGGCACGGCGCGCATCGCGCCGGGCGACGCCGGCTGGCAGGTCGCCGGCCGCACCGCCGGCGGCCTGCTCGGCGGCTGCCTCATGGGCGGCGTCAACGACGCGATGATCCTCGGCCACTTCTACCTGATGATCAAAGGCCTCCCGCTCGAGGCGCTCGCCCGCAGCGGCACGTGGTGCGTCGCGGTGATCGTCGCCCGCACGGTCGGCTTCGGCCTCGTGCTGTGGCTGTGGCCCGGCGCCAGCGACGTGCTGCTCGGCCCCGAGGTGATCTGGTGCGCCTGGCGCGTCGCCTTCGGCTTCTTCGGCCCGCTCACGCTCGTGTGGATGACGCGCGACGCGCTCCGCTACCGGCACACGCAGGCCGCGACCGGGATCCTCTACACCGCGATCTTCTTCGTGCTCATGGGCGAGCTCGCCGCGACCTGGCTCGAGGCGCGGTACGGCTTCCCCGCCTGACGCGATGGCCCGCCCTCCGCGCCCGATCGCGTGGCTGCACGCCAACCTCGGGTTCGGGGGCGGCGAGCGCGTGCTCGTCGAGCAGGTGCGCGCGATGGAGCCGACGGGCCGCCCGGTGGACGTGTGGGTCACCGTCGGCGACAGCCCGCAGGAGCTCGCGCCGGCGGTGCGTGCGGCCAACCGCCACGTGCGCCGCATCGAGACCGTCGTCAGCGCGTCCACGCTGGCGCGCCGGCTCTTCTTCGCCCGCTACGAGGCGATCTTCACGTGCTGGACGGTGCGCGCCTACCGCGCGCTGCGCAAGCTCGAGCGCGTCCCGTGCTGGCGGCCGCCGGTGGTCCTCGAGACCGTGCACGAGCGCTACGGCTGGTGCATCGAGCACGACGACGGGCGCCGCTCGCGCCTCGTGGACCACTGGCTGGCGACCTACGACTTCCGCGACGTGCTCTCCGCGTCGTTCGGGGTCCCGCTCGACCGCATCTCGGTGGCACGCCCGCTCTTCGCCTCCCTCGCCACGCCCGACGCCGAGGGCGCCCGGGCGCGGGGGCGGGCGCTGCGCGCGCGACTGGGGATCCCGCCGCAGGCCCGCGTCGTCGGGTACGCGGGCCGCCTGTCGGGCAACAAGAACCTCGAGAAGCTCGTGGCCCTCGTCGGGCGGCTCGCCGGCCGCGGCCTCGACGTCCACCTCGTGCTCGCCGGCCGCCACGCGCCGCCCGTCCCCGACTTCGTCGCGCGCCTCGACGCCGCCGTCGCCGCCGCGCGCGCGCCCGGGAGCCCGCTCGCGGGCCGCCTGCACCTGCTCGGCCCGGTGGAGGACACCCGCGAGGTGTACGCCGCCGCCGACGTCGTGCCGCTGCTCTCCCACATGGAGGGGCTGTTCCCGCTCATGCTCGTCGAGGCGATGGCGCTCGGCGTCCCCGTCGTCACGACCGACGTCGGCGGCATCGGGACGTGCGTGACCGACGGGCGCGACGCGGCCGTCGTCGCGAAGGTCCCCGACGACGAGCGCGAGCCGACGCCCGCGGTCGTGGCGGCGTTCGAGGCGCGGCTCGGGCGCCTGCTCTCCGACGACGCCGAGCGGGCCCGGCTCGGCGCGGCGGGCCGCGAGCGCGTCGCGGCGCTGCTGGCGGGCAACGACTTCCACGCCGACACGCGCGCGGCGCTCGAGCGCGCCCTCGCGCAGGGGCCGCGGCGGCGCTGAGCGCGGGCCGGGGCGCGGGCACGGGCACGGGCCCCGTGGCGACCGTGGGCTCGCCGGCCGAACTCGCGCGCCGACGGCGCCGCGGTACAACCCCGGCGTGGCCCTCTCGCTCGCCTTCGCCTGTCCCGCGTGCGGCGGCGCCGTCGAGGGCGAGGTCGGGGCGACGACCGCGGCGATGCGCTGTCCGGCGTGCCAGCACGACACGCCGCTGCCCGAGCTCGCCGGGCTCGTGGCGTCGCGCCGCGCCGACGTGTGCCCGGTGTGCGGGAGCACCGACCTCTACCAGCAGCGCGACTTCCGCCGCAGCGTGGGGCTCGCGCTCGTCGCCGTGGGCGTGCTGACGGGCCCGTTCACGCGCTGGATCAGCACCGCGGTGTTCGTGGGCCTCGACGCGCTGCTCTACCTCGTCGTGCCGCCGGTCGCGGTGTGCTACGCCTGCGAGGCGCAGCAGCGCGGCTTCGACCGCAAGGCGGGGCCCCGGCCCTTCGACATCGCCGTCCACGACGTCTACCGCTTCGGCAAGCGGTTCCCCCCGCGGCGCGACCTCGCCGTCGCGGGCCCCCGCGCGCGCCTCCTCCTGCAGGAAGGCAAGGAGTCCCCCTCGTGAGCTTCGTCGCGACCACCGGCGCGGTCCTCTACCTCGTGGCCATGGCCGTCGTCTTCGGCGGCACGGCGGCGCTCTCGTTCGCGGTCGCGCCGACGACGTTCCGCACGCTCAAGGCGGTGGACGCGGGGCGCGTCTTCGGCCGCGTCCTGCGGGTCTTCGACGCGATGGCGTGGGTCGCGACCCTCGTGGCCGTCGCCGGCGGCGTCGCCGCGATGGCGGTGGCGATCTCGGCGCGCGGGGCGGCGTTGGTCGTGCTCGCGGCCGCGGTCCACGCGACGACGACGCTGCTGCGCCGGTCGGTGGCGCCCAAGATGGCGGCGCTCAAGCCGCCGGAGACCGAGGACGAGGCCCGCACCTGGGACCCCGACGCGCGCCGCCAGTTCGACGCGCTGCACCGGCTCTACGTGCGGCTGTACACGTCGAACCTCTTCCTCTCCCTCGCCGCCCTCGTCCTCGCTTCCCTCCCGGGCTAGCCCCGCAGCGCGGTGCCAGGCACCGCAGTGCGGTGCCTGGCACC
>JADZCA010000092.1 GCA_020851795.1 Planctomycetota bacterium
CTGGCACCACGCCGAGGAGCGGACGACGCGTGGCGACACGCATCGAATCGCCGACGGGCCCTGCGTCACGCCCGGGCCGAAGACGCCGCCCCGACCTCGTCGGCTCGTGAATTCGGCGGGCTAGCGCCCTTCGCCGCCGCCCGGCTTGCCGAGCCCCTCGCCGACCTTGCGGGCCGCCTCCTCGAGCAGGAGCGCGGTGTCCACGCTGTCGGGGTCGAGCTCGGCGGCGAGCTTGAGGTAGCGGGTGCCCGTGGCCTCGTGCTCGTCGCCGCCCAGCGCGCGCGTGAGCCGGCCGAGCGCGATCCAGAGCGCGGGGCTCAGGGGGTCGAGCTCGAGCCCCTTGCGGTAGAGCTCGCCAGCCTTGCCGTTGTCGTCGCCGCGCAGCAGGTCGCCGTAGCGGAGGTAGAGCGTCGGGTTGCGGCTGCCCTTGTCCACCGCGAGGCCGAAGAAGCGCTTGGCCCGCAGCGTCTGACCGGTGTTGAGCGCGGCGAACGCCGCCTCCTCGAAGCCGACCACGCTCTCGGCCTTGAGCTTCTTGTCGATGTAGTCCCACCACTCCTTCTCGAGCGCCGCGAGATCGTCCACGCCCACGTACTTCTGGAAGGCCTTGACGAGCTCGTCGCCCTTGACGGTGGCGTACTCGCCCTCGAGCGTGCGCGTGATGTCCTTGGCGTCGGGGAGCGCGCGGTAGAGCCGCTGGAACTTCGGGCGGTACTTCGGGGTCTCCATCATGAAGTGCACGAAGGTCCAGCCCCACGTGTAGTCGTCGTAGCCGAGCTCGCCCCGCAGGTACTTCTCGAGGCTGCGCCGCTCGCCGCCCTGGATGTCGGTCTGCACCTCGGTCAGGCGCCCCTCCTGGAGGCCGCCGGTCGTCATGACCTTCTTGACGGGGTCCCACGAGCTCCCGCCGTAGTACTCGGCGTACGCCTCGCCGAGGTTGTGAGGCATGTTGAACTTGAGGTCGAAGAGGTGCGAGAGGTAGTGCTGCGCCTCGTGGAACATGATCGCGACCGTCTCCTCGGGGCGGAGCCGGTCGTAGAAGAAGTTGAGCTCGCGGGGCGGCACGAACCGGTAGTACGCGAGGACGCCGTAGCCCGCGCCCGACACCTCGAGGAAGGTGTCGTAGTCGTGGTAGAAGCAGACCTTGAGCTTCTCCTTGGGCGGGCGCGACACGTTGAACTGCTTGGTGAAGAACGCGTAGTACGTCTCCATCAGGTCCATGTAGCCCTTGGCGATCTCGGGCGGGATCGTGTACTCGAACTCGAAGTTCGCCGTCTTCGCCCTGTAGCGGTTGCGCCACTCGCGGTGCGCCTTCGCCTCGTCGATGCGCTTCTTCGCCTCGGCGGCGCGCCGGGCCGTCGTCGCGTCGCGCTCCGACTTCGGCACCCACTTGCCCTCGAACGGGACGAGGCCCTTGGCGAGCTTCTCCTTCTCGACGTCGTCCTTGGGCTCGTAGGCGCCCGACGCGTCCGTCGTGATCGCCTCCTTGACGAGGTCGGCGGCGACGAGGACCTCCCCGTGCTCGTAGGTCAGGCGCCACTTGCCGTCGTCGGTGCGGACCGCCTTCTTGCACTCGACGGTGCGCCCGTCCTTGAGCAGCAGCGTGTCGGCCCACGCGCGCGGGGCGGCGACGGCGGGGAGGAGCGCCGCGGCGAGCGCGGCGAGGAGGCGGGAGGCGGGGCGCACGGTCAGCCCGCCCAGCCGGTGTAGGACTTGTCGAGCGCGGTCCAGTCGTCGTCGGTGAAGCCCTCGAAGACCTTGTCGAACACGGCCTTGAGCATCTCCTTCTGGTGCTCCTTCCAGTACGACTGCCGGTTCTTGAAGCGCTCGGCCTCCTCCTCCTCGGTCTTGGGGGCCCCGTCGGACGACGACGACTTGCCCTCGTCGGCGGCGAGGTGCTCCTTGAGCGCGGCGACGTAGCGCGGAAGGAGGTCCTTCGTGCGCGCGGCCGACTTGCCCGGGCCGGCGAGGAGGTAGCGGACGAAGCCCGACGCCTGGCTCCACGCGCTCATGCGGCGGGCGAGCTCGGCCGCGGCGGGGTCCTTGCCGGCGCCGGCCTCGAGCGCCTTGTCGCGCTCGCTGAGGTCCTCGTAGGTCGAGAGCAAGAGCTCGCGCGGCAGCAGCAGCTTCTTCTGCTTCGCCGCGAGCTTGAGCGCGACGGCGGTGTCCACGTCGGCGCGGAAGTCGAGCTTGCCCGCCTTGTAGACCGCGGAGCCGACCCACTCGCGGATGCCCTGCGAGAGCCAGGGCGGCTGCGAGTACGCGAGCGCGGGGCTCTTCTCGTCGAGCCAGCGGTCGAACAGCGTCTGCGCGAACCAGCGGAACCCCGTCGGGCCCTCGTCCTTCGACATCGTGATCTCGCCCGTCCCCCACGCGGCGCTGCGGCTCGAGAGGTCGCGGAAGGCCCGCTCCTCGTCGGAGTCCTTGCAGATGCGCAGCGTCTGCGGGCCGGGGAACCCGTCGCCCCACCACGAGAACGTCGCGTCGGCCCACGCGCGCACGGCCTCGGCCTGGTCGAGCATCTTCGCCGTGTACTTGTCGTCCACGTGCGAGATCGCGACGTAGTTCTTCGACCGCTTGACGGTCCACCCGTCGGGGAGCCGCGACTTGGCGATCTCGAGGTCCCGCTCGAACTTGGAGAGCCGCCGCTTGAGCCCCTCCGGGGGTCAGCTTCGAGAGGTCGGCGGTGAGCACCACGTCGTCGCCGGTCGTCTCGCGCTTCACCGAGCCCTTGCGCGGGAACACCTTGAACGACTTGAGCGCCTGGAACAGCATCCCGGAGAGCTTCGTCCAGTCCTGCTCGAGCACCTCGAGGGTCGCGCAGTAGTCGATGTCCTCCGCGTGGTAGACGTAGGCGACGCCGTGGCGCGGGACGGTGAGCTTCTCGTAGGCGACCTCGTACCAGGTCGTCGTCAGCCCGTTGACCGTCGTCTCCTCCTCCTTGCTGATGTAGCGGCCGCCCGACCCGTCCGACTTCACCCACTCCTTGAAGTTCCGGTACGGGTTGCGGACGGTGATGCGGGAGACGCCCTCGCCCTCCTCCTTCACCTCGGCGGTCTTCTTCCCCTTGGGGTCGAAGAGGATCACCTTGAGCTCGGGCCGGAACGTCCACCCTTCCTTCTTGTCCGCGTACTCGCGGTCGGACTGGTAGCGGGCGACGATGAACTCCTCCTCCGCCGCGATCGGGATCTGGCGCCATCCCTGCGGGACCTGGAGCGAGAAGCCGAGCTGCTCGTCCTTGTGCAGGTCGGCGTGCGCGACCCGTCCTCCCGCGCACAGGAGCACGGCGAACCCCAGGACCACCCGGACCCCCGCTCGTCCCATGTCGATCCTCCCGCCCGCGGCGCGGCGTCGCCTCGGGAGCGCCGTCCGGCCCACGGCGTGATGGTACCCGCAGGCCGACTCCACGGGTCGCGGCTCGGTCACGCCGACGCGCGCAGACGGGCCGGGACTCGAGCCCCCCCCGGGTGGCCGCGCGGGTCCCGGCCGCCGCGTGCGGGGACGTCCCCGCCGGGGCGCGACCCGCTCGACCGCTATCTCGCGTAGGAGACGGCGCGGGTCTCGCGGAGCACCGTCACGCGGACCTCGCCGGGGTAGGCGAGCTCGCGCTCGACGGCGGCGGCGATCTCGCGTGCCAGCGCGAGCGCGGCGGCGTCGGACACCGCCTTGCCGTCCACGAGGACGCGCAGCTCGCGGCCCGCCTGGATCGCATAGGCGTCCTCGACGCCCGCGAACGAGGCCGCCACGCGCTCGAGGTCGGCGAGGCGGCGGACGTACTTCTCGACCGTGTCCGAGCGCGCGCCGGGCCGGGCGGCGCTGATCGCGTCCCCCACCTGCGCGAGCACGGCGTACGCGCTCTCCTGCGGGACGTCCTCGTGGTGCGAGGCGATCGCGTTGACGACGAGCGGCGCCTCGCCGCAGCGTCGCGCGACGTCGGCCCCGACCGCGGCGTGGCCGCCCTCGACGTCGTGCTCGACCGCCTTGCCGAGGTCGTGCAGGAGGCCGGCGCGGCGCGCCGTGCGCGCGTCGAGGCCCAGCTCGCCCGCCATCGCCCCGCACAGGTGCGCGACCTCGACCGCGTGGCGCAGGACGTTCTGACCGTACGAGGTGCGCCACTGGAGCCGACCGAGCAGCTCGACGACGCGTGGGTGCGCGTCGCCGACGTCGGCGTCGAGCAGCGCCCTGCGCCCCGCCTCGGTGACCTCGCCCTCGACGGCGCGCCGCGCGGTCGCCACCGCCTCCTCGATCTGCGCCGGCTGGATGCGCCCGTCGGCGACCAGCGCGGCGAGGGCGCGCCGGGCCACCTCGCGACGCACGGGGTCGAACGCGGAGATCGTCACGACGCCGGGCGTCTCGTCCACGAGGAGGTCGCAGCCCGTCGCGGCCTCGAAGGCCTTCGCGTTGCGGCCCTCGCGCCCGATCACGCGCCCCTTCATCGCCTCGTCGGGCAGCGGGACCGAGGTGACGGTGCGCTCGGTCGCGTGCGCGACCGCGACGCGCTGCAGGGCGGTGCAGACGACGGCGCGCGCGCGGGCGTCGGCCTCCTCGCGCGCCTGGCGCGCGACGGCCTCGACGCGGCGCGCGCGTTCCTGCGCGAGCTCGCGGTCGAGCTCCTCGAGCGCCCGCGCCCTGGCCTCGGCGGGCGAGAGCCCGGCCGCGGCGGCGAGGCGGGCCTTCGCGTCGGCGGCGAGGACCTCGGCGTCGCGGCGCGCCGCCGCCGCGGCCTCGGTCGCGGCGCGCGCCTCCTCGACGGCGCGCTCCGCGGCGGCGGCGCGCGCCTCGACCTCTCGCCGTCGCGCCTCGTCGGCGGCCGACGGCGGCCGCGGCCACGACCGGCTCACGACCCACGCCACGACGGCGCCCGCGGTCGCGCCGACGGCCGTGGCGAGGAGCGGGTCCACGCGCGGAGCGCCTACTTCGCCGCGACGAAGCGGAGGCCGCTCGTCGCCCAGCGGCTCGCCTCGTCGCCCTCGGCGACGACCTTGCGGAACTGCCCGCCGGGGAACGGGACGCTCTGCCCGTTCAGCTCGAGCGCGCCCTCGTCGAAGACGACCTCGACGCGGCGCGTCGCGCGGTCCACGTAGACGCGGGCCTGGCGCGCACGCACGAAGTTCACGACCCGTCCGCTCGCGGTGTAGCTCGTCGCCATGACGTCGAGCAGCCGCTCGCCGTCGATCCCGCCGATCGTGCCGAACTGCAGGTAGTCGGTCTTGCCGCCCGACGAGGTCTGGAGGAGCTCGTTGAGCATCCGCCGACCCCGCTCGACGTCGCGCGGGTCGGCGAGCCCCGACGGCGGCGGCGGCGTGGGCACCGCCGAGGCGGACGAGGGCGCCGGCGCGCCGTCGGCCGGCGCGGGCCCCACGCGCCCGGTGGCGAGCTCGGCGACGCGCTTGCGCAGCGCGGCGGTCGTCTCGCGCTCGGTCTCGAGCTCGCGGCGCGTCCGCTCGACCTCGGGGTCGCGCACCGCGGCGTCCGCGCGCAGCCGCGTGATCTCCTGCTCGAGCGCGCGGGCCCGCAGCGCGTCGGTGCGCCCGATGGCGACCTCGGCCTGCGCGGCGAGCAGGTCCGCCGCGGCCTGCTTGGCCGCCGCGTCCCTCTCGTCGCGCGCCGCGACGGCCGCAGCGAGGTCCTTCTCGACGCGGTCCACGCGGTCGAGCAGGGCCTTGCGCTCGACGTCGAACGCGCTCGCCGCGTCGGCGCGGCCCTGCTCGTGGCCGCGGCGCTGCGCCTCGTCGAGCCGCGTGGCGATGTCGCCGCTGCCCACGACGTCCTGCTCGAGGGCGCCCATGCGCTGCACGACGAGCGCGAGCGCGCCGCCACCGACCGCGAGCGCGGCGAGCACGAGCACCGGGAGGAACCACCGGCCCTCGCGCGCCGCCTTCTCCGACGCGTCGATGCGGCCGGCGAGGGACTTCTGGACGTTGGTGAGGCCCTTGAACGTGTCGTTGAGCGCGCCGGTGGACTGCAGCAGCACCTCGCTGCGGTCGGCGCGCTGCAGCGCGCGGCCGAGCTCGGCCTGCATCTCCTGCGAGCGGCGCAGCGCCTCGGCGTTGGCCTGAAACGCCGCGGCGAGCGCGGCGAGCGGCTCGGCGATCGCGCGCCCCGACGCGGCGAGCGAGGCGGGCGCGAGCGACACGTCCATCGAGCCCGTGAACGGGTCGGCGGCCGCGCTGCGGGCCTCCCCCGCCGCGGGCGCGGGCCGCGCCGGACGGCGGTAGCGCGAGGGCTCGGCGTCCACGGCACCGCCGCCGGCGGACGGCAGCGGCCCGAGGATGGGCGGGTCGCCCGCCCGGGGGATCGGCGGGCCCATCGGGTCGAGCACGTCGGGGTCGGGGCTGGGCTCGGCGGCGTCCTTCACGGTGGTCTCCGATCCCGGTGTCGTGCGACCTCAGAGCGCGCGGACGCGCTCGACCGAGGGCGAGTGCAGGAGCCCCGCCCACTCCACGCGACGGATCCGACGACGCCGGAAGGCCGTCCCGTCCCCCGCGACCACCGTCGCCGCGTCGGCCAGCGACAGGCGGTGGGCGAACGCGACCGGCCGCCGCACCATGCGCCCCGGGGGCAGCTCGACCTGGTCCCGCCCGGCGCCGAGCGCGCGCAGCGTGCTGCCGGCGGCGGAGGAGGCGACCTCGGGGCGCTGCAGGAGCGCTGCGAGGTCCACCGAGCGCACCGCGGTCGCGCCCGGCGGGGTCACCTCGATCGCGTCGAACGTCACCATGGTCGGCGCGTCGGACACGTTGAACGCGACGACGTCGTAGAAGGCGAGCCGCTCGCCTTGCGCGAGGCCGAGGCTGCGGTTCCACGACGCGTCTTGGCGGTCGTCCCAGACGGGGTCGCTCCACTCGGTGGCGAGCACGAGCTTCACGCCGGCGCCGCGCTCGGCGACCCACACGTCCACCTCGGCGGGCGGCCGCGACGGCCCGTCGCCGCGCACGGGCGCGGGCCCGCCGCCGCGTGCGGCCGACCACAGCGTGAGCACCGAGAACAACAGGACCGCGGTGGACGCGCCGAGCGCCACCGCGGTCCCGACGCCCGCGCGCACGACACGGCGGCCCGGCGCGATCACGGTCCTTCGCATCGGCCGTCGTGCCCGTCCGGTGCCGGGACTACTTGCCGACGTGGGCGATCTTCGGGTCGTCCCACACCGGGTTCTTGGGCGAGTCGTTGTCGCGGAACCACTGGTCGAAGTCCTTGAGCTTCGCCATGAGCGCCCCGTCCTTCGCCTTGGGCTCCTTGCAGTACGCCTGGAGGGCCTTGACGACCGCCGTCTTGATCTTGTCCCAGACCGCCTTCTGCGACTGCTCCTCCTTCGTGCGGCCGCGGTCGGCCGCGGTCTCGACGGAGAGGAACGTGCGCAGCGTCTTGTCGACGAACTCGAGCCGGACCGAGCCCTTCACGTCGCGGAACTCGACCATCGCGTCGTAGGCCGCCTTGATGCGCTCGGGATCGCCCTTGTTGTTGCTGTACTTGACCCAGTCGAGGCAGTACGGCAGGCCGACCTTGTGGTCGTTGACGATGCCGATGGCCTTGAACGCCTCGTCGTAGAGGGTCGTGGGCGGGTCGTAGTCCTTGGCCTTGAAGACCTTGGTCTCGAGGACCTCGATGATCTTGCTCGTGACCTCCTTGCGGCAGGTGGCCAGCACCTGCGCCGCACGGATGTTGACGTCGTCGCGGTCGTTGGCCGACGTGTTCGGCTTGACGCGCTTGACCTCGAGCGCGTCGATGAACAGCTTCTCGGCCTCCTTCTGGAACTTCTCGCGGTCGGCCTCGAACGTGGCCTTGCCGGCGTCGTCGTTGGGCGCGAGGTTGTGGTAGGCCTTCGCGAGCGCGTCGAGCGACGCGAGGATGTCGCCGTTGTCGGACTTGCTCGTCTTGAGGTAGCCCTTGAGGCGGACGGCCTCGGCGAGGCCGTCCTTGAGCAGCACCGGCTCGCCGTGGAAGGGGTTGGGGCGGCCGTGGACGAGGTGCTCCTCGGGCTTCGCGCCGCCGTTGGCGTTCGGGTCGGCCGGCTTCGCGTTGGGGTCGGCGGGCGCGTCGGGCTTGGCGGGCTCGGCCGGCTTGGCGTCCTCGGCGGAGACCACGCGGGTCGCGCCCGCGGCGAGCGCGAGCACGAGGAAGGCGGCGGACCAGGCAGGGAGAACGGTACGGCGGGCCATGGAGACCTCCTCGACCGGCAGCCGGGCATTGTATCCGTCGGAGGACGAATCCCCCCGGGGACTGTCCCCGGCGGCCGGTGACGGACGCCCTTGCGGGCATCCGCCCGGGGGTGACGCAAGAACCTTGCCGGATGTTCCCGGCGCGCGGCGCCGGCCGCGCGCCGGCCGCGCCGCCGGGGGAGACCGCGGCGCGGGGGGGCCCTCCGTAGGATGGCGCGGTGTCCCCCCGCGCCTTGGGCTCTGTTTCGGAACCCTCCCTGCCGCGTCCGCACGGACCGGGCTGCGGCGAGGCGTCCTCGGCCCGCGCGGCCTCCCGACGAGACGGTCCGAGACAGCGCCTCGTCTCGGTCGTCCTGCCGTGGCACGGCGCCCCCCCTCCCCTGACCGCGCTGCGGGCGCTCGCGGGCCGCCGCAACCCGTTCCTGCGCCACGCGGCCGGCGGGCCCCGCGACCTCGCGCGGTGGTCGTTCGCCGGGGCCGACCCCGTCGAGGTGCTCGCCGTGGGCGGGACGCGCCGCGGGCTCGACGCCGACCCGTGGCGCGCGCTGGCCCGCCGCGTCCCGCGGCCCGTCCGCCGCGTGGGCGCGCGCATCCCGTTCGCCGGCGGGTGGTTCGGCACGTTCGGCTACGAGCTGCGCGCCGCCGTCGAGCGCGTGCCGCCGCCGCGGGCCCCCGCCGACGGGTTCCGCGCGCTGTGGCTGGGCCGCTACGACGCGGTCGTGGCGTGGGACCGCCACGCGCGGCGCGCCTACGTCGCCGGCACCGGCCCCACGCTCGCGGCCGCGCGGGCCACCGCGCGACGGCTGCGCGACCTCGTCGCGGCGGGCTCGCGCGCCGAGCCCACGCCCGCGCGTCCCGCCCCCGCGGCGGCGGCCGCGGCCCCGCGCGTGCGGCCGACCGTGCCCGCGTCGGCGTACCGGCGCCGCGTCGCCGCGGTGCGCGCCCGCATCCGCGCAGGCGACCTGTTCCAGGCGAACCTCTCGCAGCGCTTCGAGGGCCCGCTCGTGGGGACGACGCTCGCGCTGTTCGAGCGCCTCGCCGCGCGCTCCCCGGTGCCGTTCCTCTCCTACGTGGACGTCGGCGGCGGCCGCGCCGTGCTCAGCGCGTCGCCCGAGCGCTTCGTCTCGCTCGTCGGCGACCGCGCCGAGACGCGCCCGATGAAGGGCACGCGCCCGCGCGGCGCCGACGCCGCCGCCGACCGCCGCCTGCGCGACGACCTCGCGAAGAGCGAGAAGGACCGCGCCGAGCTCGCGATGATCGTGGACCTCGCGCGCAACGACCTCGGGCGGTCGTGCGCGCCCGGCACGGTGCGCGTGGTCCGCCCGCGGCGGCTCGAGCGCTACGCGACCGTGCACCAGGCCGTCGGCGTGGTCGAGGGGCGCCTCGCGCCCGGTCGCACCGGCATCGACCTCGTGCGCGAGGCGTTCCCGCCCGGCAGCGTCACCGGGGCGCCCAAGGTCGAGGCGATGAAGCGCATCGACGCGCTCGAGGCGCAGGCCCGCGGCCCCTACTGCGGCGCGGTGGGCTGGATCGACGAGGGCGGCGACCTCGACCTCGCCGTCGCGATCCGCACGCTCACGGTCGCGGGAGGCCGCGTCGCCTACCGCGTGGGCGGCGGCGTGACGCTGCTCTCCGACCCCGAGGCGGAGCGCGTCGAGACGCTCGACAAGGGCCGTGCGCTCGCGCGGGCGGTCGAGGGCGACGGCGCGGGCCCCGGGGCGCCCGCGGCCGGCCGTCGCCGGAGGCGCGCGTGAGCCCCGCCGCGTCGCTGCTCGACGACGTCGAGGCGTTCCTCCACCACCAGGAGACGGCCCGCCACCTCTCGCCGCACACGCTGCGCGCGTACACCGGCGACCTCGTCGAGCTCGTCGAGACGCTCGAGGCCGAGGGGCCGGTGGCGGCGGCGAGCGTGGACGTCGTCGCGCTGCGCCGCCACCTCGGGCACCTCGCCGAGCGCGGGCTGCACGTGCGCTCCGTGGCGCGCAAGGTCTCGGCGGTGCGCGCGTTCTTCCGCTGGCTCGCCACCGAGGGGCGCGTGCCCGTGGACCCCGCCGCGGCGCTGCGCATCCCCAAGCGCGGGCGGCCGCTGCCGCGCTTCCTGTCGAAGGCGCAGGTCGAGGCGCTGCTCGTCGCGCCCCGGGGCGACGGGTGGACGGCGCGCCGCGACCGGGCGCTGCTCGAGACGCTGTACTCCACGGGCGCGCGCGTCGCGGAGGCGGCCGCGCTCGACCTCGCCGACCTCGACATGGTGGACGGCACCGCGCTGCTGCGCGGCAAGGGCCGCAAGGAGCGCCTCGCCGGGCTGGGCCGCCCCGCCGTCGCCGCGCTGCAGGCCTACCTCGACGCCACCGAGCGCGAACGCCGCCGGCGCCACCGCGCCGCGGTGTTCCTCAACAAGTCGGGCGGGCGCCTCTCGGTGCGCGGCGTCGCCCGCGTGCTCGAGGGCCACGCGCTCGCCGCCGGGCTCCCCGCCGGCACGAGCCCCCACGTACTGCGCCACTCGTTCGCGACGCACCTGCTCGAGGCGGGCGCGAACCTGCGCGAGGTGCAGGAGCTGCTCGGCCACGCGAGCCTCGCCTCGACGCAGGTCTACACGCACCTCACGCTCGACGCGCTCAAGCGCGTCTACGACGCCGCGCACCCGCGCGCGCGCTCGACGCCGCCGTCGTCCGACGACGGCGGCGCGTAGCCGCGGCGGGGCCCGCCGCGCTCACCGGCCGGGCGCGAGCGCCGCCGCCGCGCGCAGCGCCACGCGCGTGCGGAACGCGGCGGCGAAGCCACGCGCGAGCCAGCCGTTGCGCCGCTCGCGGCGGCGGCACGCGTCGAGCACGTCGGGGTCGTCCACGAGCCAGCGCGCCTCCTCGGGGAGCAGCACGAGGCTCACGTGGACGTCGGGCGCCACGCCGATCGGGAGCCCGTGCGCCACGCACCGGGTGTAGAGGCGGCGGAACAGCGGCACCATCGCCTCCGTCGGCGGCGGCCGCGCGCCGGCGAGGTCGGTGCCCACGAGCGGGCGGAACACGCACACCGTCGGGATCGCGCCGCGCTCGGTGAGCCAGTCCACCGCGGCGAGGCTGCTCTCGACCGGCTCGAGCCCCGCCACGATCTCCCCGTTGACGACCCACGGCTCGAGCAGCGGGCCCCGCGCGCGCCCGACCTCGACGCAGCGCTCGATCGCGGCGAGGTAGCCGTCGAGCCCGTACACGCGCGCCTTGCCCGGGCACACGTCGAGGAAGCGCGCGCGGTCGAACAGCTCGAAGCAGAACGAGACGCGGTTGACGCCCATCGCGCGCAGCCGCGCCCACCGCGCGGGGTCGGGGTGCGGCGGCGTCTGCACGCCGACGAGGAGCCCGAGCGCCTTGACGCGCGCGAGGTAGGGCTCGAGCAGGTCGAGGAAGCCGGCGTCGTCGGCGTGGCCCGCGTTGAAGTCCACGTAGGTGATCGCGCTCTCGCGGCGTGCGGCGCGCACCACCTCCATCACCTCGTCCACCGACTTCTGCGGCGCGTCGTCGGCGCCGAGGTTGAGCCCGACCGCGCAGAAGCGGCAGTTCTCGCGCGCCTCGCGCTCCGGTCCGCGCACCCAGAAGTCGCAGACGCGGCCGGGGTAGACCGCGAGGTAGGTGCCCTGCAGCGTGGCGACGCGCGCCATGGGCCGGCCCGACGACGTCGTGCGGTCGTACCACGCCGGGCGCGGCGCGAGCCGTGCGGGGAGGCACGCGCGGCCGTCGCGCAGCACCTCGACCGCGCCGGGCCGGCGGCCGGGACGGAGCACGTAGGGGCTCTCCGCCGCGAACGGCTCGACGACGGGGACGTTGACGTGCAGCCGGCCCGGCAGCACGAGCTCGAGGCCGGAGCCGAGGCCCGCCCGCGTCCGCAGGATCGGGCGCCCGCGGTCGGCGCGCACGCGCGCGGGTTCCTCGAGCCGCGCGCCGCGGCAGAGGAGGTCGAGCTTGAGGAAGCCCGGGTTGCACGCGGGGTCGAGCGGCACGGGCCTCGGGCGCAGGCGCGACGTCATCGGGCCCCCGCGCCGCGCGCCCGCCGGCGTCCCTGCGCGCCCACGAACGCGCCGCCCCGCCGGACGCGCGGGCCCCGTGCGGGACGGCGTCGGGCGGCGGCGCTCACGTGGGCAGGAAGTCCTCGCGCTTGACGCCGGCCTCGGTCATCCAGCGCCACACCGTCGTGCGGTGCACGCCGAGCAGGCGCGCGGCGAGCGTCACGCTGCCGGCCGCGCGGCGCAGCGCGTCGCGCATCCGCTCGGTCGGGGGGGCGCCCGACGCGGCGACGCCGACGTCCTCGGGCAGGTCGGCGACGTGCACCGTGCCGTCGTGCGAGCGGACGACCGCGCTCTCGAGGACGTTCTCGAGCTCGCGCACGTTGCCCGGCCACGGGTGCGCCAGCAGGCGCTCCATCGCGTCCTCGGCGACGGCGCGCACCTCCTTGCCGGTGCGGATCGACGCCCGCTGCAGCAGGTAGTCCACCAGCGCGGGCACGTCGTCGTGGCGGTCGCGCAGCGGCGGCAGGTGCATCGTGAGCACCGCGAGGCGGTAGTAGAGGTCGTCGCGGAAGCGGCCCTCGCGCACCTCGCGCAGCAGGTCCTTGTTCGTGGCGGCGACGATGCGCACGTCCACGCTGCGCGGCCGGTTCTCGCCGACCCGCTCGACCTCGCGCTCCTGCAGCACGCGCAGCAGCTTCACCTGGATCTTCGGCGAGATCTCGCCGATCTCGTCGAGGAACACCGTGCCGCCCTCGGCGACCTCGAAGCGCCCCGGGCGGTCACGCTCGGCGCCGGTGAAGGCGCCGCGCACGTGCCCGAACAGCTCGGACTCGAGCAGGCTCTCCGAGTACGCCGAGCACGTCACCGTCACGAAGGGCTTCGCGGCCCGCGGGCTCTCGGCGTGGATCGCGCGCGCCACGAGCTCCTTGCCCGTCCCGCTCTCGCCGAGCACGAGCACGGTCGTGTCGTAGGGGGCCACGTCGCGGATCTGGCCGACGACCTGCTTGAACGCGGGCGAGACGCCCACCATCCCGTGGAACACCCAGCGGTCGCGCAGCGCGCGCCGCAGGCGCTCGGCCTCGGTGACGTCGCGCAGCGTGACCGCGACCTCGCCGTCGCCCACGGGCGCGGCGTCGATGCGCAGGCAGACCTGGCTGCCGTCGGGGCGCGTGATGTCCACCGGGCAGTCGCGGAACACCTCGCCCTCGCACATCGCCTGCTGCGCGGCGCACTTGTCGGTGCAGAACGCGCAGCGCAGCACCTCGCGGCAGTTGCGCCCGATCGCGGCGACCGGGTCGAGCCCCGTCAGGCGGGCCGCCTCCGGATTGATCGAGCGGATGTGCTGGTCGTGCCCGATCGTGAACACGCCGACCGGGAGGATGCTCAGCAACGCGTCGAGGCGGCGCGCAGCGAAGGCGTCGTGCGTCGAGGCGGCAGCGGGCGTCGGCTCGGTCATCGCGACCTCCGGGACGCGCCGGAAGCAACGCAGGGCGCATCCGTTTCCCTCCCGGACAGCAAACGAAGGGCCCCCGACTTCGTCGTCCGCGACGCCTCCCGTGCAGCAAACTGCCGATCCGACGGAAGTCCCGGCCCTCCCGTGGCATGCGACGCCCCTGTCGCATGCAACGTCGTCGTGTGCGACGTCCGCGGCCGTCGGCTGCGATGCAGAGGTTGCGCGTCGGGACGCGGGCGGGGTGGTGAACGGTCCGCAACACCGGCGTCGCGCGGCGCGGACCGGGACCCGGCTCCTCGCGGCGGCGGCCCTGCTCGCCGTCACGGGCTGCGGCCGCACGGGGCCCGCCCCGGCGCCGCCTCCGGCCGCGCCGCCACCGCCGACGGTCGTGTGCACCGACTCCGACGTCTCGGCGTTCGGCGGGTCGGCGGCGTGCGCGCCGTGCCACGCGCGCGAGCACGCGACGTGGGCGCGCTCGACGCACGCGACGCACGGCTCGTTCGCCATCCGGCCCGACGAGGGCGCCGACGGCGCCGTCGGCTCGAAGTGGATGCAGGCGTACGTGCGGCGCGACGCGACCGGGCTGTCGCGGATCGTGCCGCGCTGCTTCGACCTGCGCGAACGGCGCTGGCTCGAGGTGTCGTCGGTGCTCGCCGAGATCGCCGGGCGCTTCGGGGAGACGCCCGACGTCGCCCCCGCGCCGATGCCGACCCCGCTCGCGCGGCGCACCTTCGAGACCGACTGCGCCGGCTGCCACGCGAGCCAGCCCACGACCTCGCTCGACGTCGAGCACGGTCGCCTCGTGTCGGGCCACGTCGAGGCGTCGATCGGGTGCGAGGCGTGCCACGGCCCCGGCCGGGCCCACGTGGAGGCGTGGCGGGCCGCGCGGGCCGACGCGCCCATGCCGCGGCTGGGCACGCTCGCGCCGCGCGCGTCGCTCGCGGCGTGCACGCGCTGCCACGGCGGGCCGCCCACCGCGAGCGACTTCGCGCCCGCCGACGCGGGCGCCTACGTCGCGTGGGTGGCCGACCGCCGCGGCACGTTTCCCGACGGGCGCGCGGCGGGGCAGGTCTACCAGGGTCAGGGCCTGCTCGCGTCACCGTGCCACCGAGCCGGGGGGCTCGTGTGCACCGACTGCCACGACGCGCACGGCCCGGGCCTGCGCGCCGAGGGCGACGCGCTCTGCGTGCGGTGCCACCGCGACGCCGCCTCGACCGCGCACACCCACCACGCCCCCGCGGGCGACGGGGCGCGCTGCCTCTCGTGCCACATGCCGCGGCTGCTGCCGGGGCTGCTCGCCCACCAGCGCGACCACCGGATCTCGGTGCCGCGGCCCGCCGACCGGACGACGCCCGACGCGTGCACCGCGTGCCACCGCGACCACGACAAGACGTGGGCCGACGAGGCGTGGCGTCGCCTCTGGGGCGAGCCGCCGGCGGGCACCGTCGAGGTCGTCGCCGCGCTGGCCCGCGCGCGCGGCGGGCACGTCGATCACGACGCGCTGCGGCGCGGGCTCGGGCACGCGGACCCCGTCGTGCGCGCCAACGCGGCGCGCGCGCTGGGCGACGCGACGTCCCTGGTCGGCGACCCGGTGCCCGAGGTGCGGCTCGCGTGCGTGGACGCGCTGCCGCGCAACGCGGCGGGCGACGCGGCGCTCGCCCGTCTGCTCGGCGACGCCGAGCCGAAGGTCCGTGCGGCCGCGGCGCTCTCGGCCGCCCTGAGGGGATCGGTCGCGGGGGGCACCGTCGCCGACGCCGACCTCGTCACGTTCACGCGCCTGACGCGCCAGGACCCGTGGTCACGCCTGGCGCTCGCCGAGCGCGCGCGCCGTCGCGGGGACGCCGCCGGCGCGGCGCGGTGGTCGCTCGCGGCGTTCCTCGCCGACCCGCTCGAGCGGGGGCCTGCGGCGACCGCGGCGAGCGACCTCCTCGCCGCGGGCGACGCCACGACGGCGCGCGCGGTGCTGCGCGCCGCGATCGCGCTCGAACCGGACGAGGACGACCGCGCGCGCCTGCGCGCGCTCCTCGCGCGCACCGAACGCTAGCCCGCCGAACGCACGAACGACGAGGCCCGTCGGGCGCCGATCGAACGTCAGGCCCCCGTCGGGGCTCGCGGATGGCGCCCGGGCGCGCGTCGGACGCGACGACGGCGTGTTCCGGCACCACGTCGAGGAGCGGACGACGCGCCGCGAAGCGCACCGAATCGCCACCGGGCCCCACGTCACGCCCGGGCGCAAGACGCCGCCCCGACCTCGTCGGCTCGTGAACTCGGCGGGCGAGCCCGCCGAATGCACGAACGACGAGGTCAGCGGCGGCCGCCGACCTCGGAGAGGACGTGGGTCGCGACGCGGAAGGCGTTCGCGTAGATCGTCCACGTGTAGGGCACGCTGCCGCCCGTCGGCATGAACGAGCCGTCGGTCACGAAGACGTTGCCCGCGTCGTGCACGCGGCAGGCCGGGTCGAGGACCGACGTCGTCGGGTCGGTGCCGAAGCGGCAGCCGCCGGCCTGCAGGTTCGTGCTCGGGCCCCCGTTGGCCGCCCAACGGACGCCCTCGGCCCCCATCGCCTCGAGGAACCGCGCGCCGAAGCGGCACAGCCACGTCGCGGTCTGGCGGTTCCACTCGTGGCTGTCCACCCGCACGCGGGCGACGGGGAGCCCGTCCTTGTCGCGCACCGCGGGGTCGAGCGTGACACGGCACCCCTCCATCGGCTGCCAGTCGAGGAACACCTCGAAGCGGAGCTGGCGGACGTCGCGGAAGAGGCGCTCGATCGCGCGCTTGAGCGGCCGGCCCCACAGCGGCGCC
Source organism: Planctomycetota bacterium (assembly GCA_020851795.1). Taxonomy (GTDB): domain Bacteria; phylum Planctomycetota; class PLA2; order PLA2; family JAEUHO01; genus JAEUHO01. The sequence goes on from JADZCA010000092.1 coordinate 16,407, forward strand.
CCCGACGGACGCGCGTTGGAGCGTGCGGCGTGCATCGCCGTCTGGATCGGGTTGCTGTGCTTGAGGAGGAGGTCCACCGAGCCGCCCTTGCGACGGCCGAGCACCGGGTCCTCGATCACGTACGCGTCCTGCAGCGTGCGGTTGACGAAGGTCGCGTCGGAGAGCAGCGCCTCGCGCCGGTCGCCGTCGAACTTGGCGAGCGGGAACAGCCCCGAGCCGCCCCCGTCGGGCGAGAAGAGGATCCGCCGCCCGACCTGGTCGTGGGCGTTTCCGAGCCCGCGCGGGTGCTTGGGCCCCGTCGAGAGCAGCAGCAGACGCGAGGTCTCGATCGCCTGGCAGGCCACGACGACCGCGCGGGCCGTCACCGTCTGCGCGCGGCCCTGCGCGTCGAGGTACGTGACGCCCGTCGCGCGGCCGGCCTCGTCGGTGAGCACCCGCGTGGCGCGGCTGTGTGCCCGGACCTCGCAGCGCCCGGTCGCGACGGCGCGGTCGATCAGCGCGACGCGCGCGGAGCCCTTCGCGCCGGTGGCGCAGCCGTACGAGCCGCAGTAGCCCGAGTACGAGCAGCCGCGGCGCGTCCCGACGGGGCGCGCCAGCACGGCGCGCGGGAGCGGCACGGGCGAGAGGCCCAGCTTCGAGCCCGTCTCGTCGATCCACGAGGCGAACGGGTGCTCGACCGTGGGCGGGAACGGGAACTCGGGCGTCGAGCGCGGCTCGGCGAAGCGGTGCGCCCGCAGGCGGCCGGACACGCCGACCTCGCGCTCGACCCGTGCGTAGAACGGCTCGAGGTCGTCGTAGCCGATCGGCCAGTCCACGACGTCCGCCCCCGGCACCGGGCCGTAGGCGGAGAGCGGCCGGAAGTCGTCGGGCTTCATCCGCAGGAAGAAGCCGCTCATCACGTTCGTCGCGCCGCCGACCAGCGTGCCGTTCCAGAAGTCCCAGTCGGTGCCGGGCGTCGGGAACGCGGTCCAGCCGAGGCCCTCGCGCACCTCGACGACGTGGGGCTCCTCGTGGCGGCGCGGGACGACCGTCGGGCGGCGGCAGAACGCGATCTCGTCCTTGGTGAAGTCCGCTTCGCGCAGCCACGGCCCTTTCTCGAGCACGATCACGCGGCGCCCCGCCTCGGCGAGCGTCCACGCGACCGGGGCCCCGCCCGCGCCGCTGCCGACGACGACGACGTCCGCGTCGGGCGTCATCGGCCGCCCTCCTGCGCCTTGCGCGCGGGCCGCGGCTCGCCGGGGACGTGCCCGACCCAGCGCCACCCGACCTCGCCGGGGTTCGCGTCGTGCACCGGGTCGCCCAGCATCGCCTCGAGCGTGAACGCGAGCGTCGCGTCCACCCACGCCGCGCCCTCGTCGCTGCGGGCGTACGCCTCGACGGCGCGGTCGCGGCCCGCCTCGTCGAGGGCGGCGAAGTCGGTGGCGCCCGCGTCGCGCGCGAGGCGGTCGAGCGCCGCCGCCCCCGCCCGGACGAGGTCGCGGCGCGGCGGCTCGGTGTCGGGGTCGGCCAGCGCGGCGTCGAGGTACGCGGTCGCGCGGACGTCGCGGGCCCCGGGCGCGTCCGGCTCGGAGGGGAGCAGCGTGTCCTGGGCGGCCTCGAGCGTGCGCCACTCGGCCGGCGTCAGGACCTTGGGCGCGGCGCCCTCGGGGGTCGGCGCGGCGCGCGCCGCGCGCTCGAGCCGCACCGACGCGGCGACCGCCGACAGCCACGCGAGGCCCGCGCCGCCCACGGCGCGCGCGAGGAACGAGCGGCGGTCGAGGTCGCGGCGGTCGTCCATCGGGAACGCGCCAGCGTATCCACGGCCGGAGCCAGGAAAGTTGTTTTCACGACGGAAGCGACCCCGACGCCGTCGGGCCGTCGCGTGAAAACAACGTTCCTGGCACCGCGCGACGCGTGCCTACGTCCCCGGGACGACCGTCCACGCGCGGCCGGCGTGCAGGACGACGTCGCCCGGGACCAGTTTGCGGCTGCGCCGACGCTCGACTTCGCCGTTGACCGAGACGTCGCCCGACTGGACCGCCACCTTCGCGCCCCCGCCGGTGTCGGCCGCGCCGACCGCCTTGAGCAGCTGCTGCAGCTCGATCTGCGTCTCGCCGGGCCGGAGCGGGAACGGCACGGGCCCGTCCTCGGTCCGGCGCGCCGGCGAGGGCGCGGTGCCCGACGGGGCCCGAGGCGGGCGCGCGGCGGCGTGCTCGCGCGACGGCCCGGAGGGCGGCGGCGGGACCGGGCCGCGGAGCGGGTTGCGGGGCCCGCCGCGCGGCGCGCGGCCGGGCGGCCCGCCGGAGGGACGGCGGGAAGGACGGTCGGGACGACGCGGCACGGCGGCACCTCGGGCCGGCCGCGTCGCGATCGGCCGCGGGCAGGGAGTACGCCCAACGGGATTCGAACCCGTGTTTTCAGCTTGAAAGGCTGACGTCCTGGACCGGGCTGGACGATGGGCGCGCGCGACGACCCCGCCACGTTCGCCCGACCCGCGCCTACGTCAAGGGGGCGTCGCCTACTTCGCCGTGAACAGCGTCTGCAGGAACCCGCGCCAGCGGTCGCGGTCGCGCCCGACCGCGTCCCAGTCCACCGAGGCGGCGCGGAAGTCCTTGCCCGGCCGCTTGACGTGCGACGGCGCGGCGACCGTGTCGCGCAGCGGGATGTTCGCGATGGGCCCCGCCGCGAGCCGCGCCTCCGACTCCGACGAGACCAGCCAGCGCAGCAGCGCCTCGGCCTTGGCCGCGTGCTTGCCCCCACGGACGAGCGCGACCGTGTTCGGGATCACGACCGTGCCGAAACGCCCCTCGCCCTGGTCGGGGTAGACGACCGCCACGGGGTCGCCGCGCTCGATGGCCTGCCGCGCGTCGTCGGTGTCGGTGAGGCCCCACGGCACGCCGTTGCTCGCGTCGGAGACCATCCGCATCACGGCGCCGTTGCCCGGGACGACCTTGACCTCGCCCTTGGCGCCGCGCTCGGCGACCTTGCGCCAGAACGCCTGCGCCTTCTCGGCGTCGCGCGTCAGCGTGGCGACGGCGTGCGTGTACGTCGTGCCCGTCAGCGGCGCCGCGACGGCGGGACGGCGGTCGTCGCCCCCCCACTTCGGGTCCACGAGGTCCTCCACCGACGTCGGCCAGTCCTTCGCGTCGGGGAGGAGCTTCGTGTTGACGAGGAGGATGCGCGCGCGGCCCGCGAAGGCGACGTAGGTGCCCTTGGGGTCGCGCCACGCCGCGGGGAACGGGTCGGCGACGCCCGACGGGAGCGGCGCGAGCACCCCGAGGTCGCGCAGGGCGACCGTGTGCATGATCTCGTTCGCCCACAGCACGTCCGCGACGGGCGCGTCCTTCTCCATCTCGAGGCGGCGCGTCACGCCGACGCTGCGCGCCGACTCGGCCTCGCCGACGAGCGTGACGGGCGTGCCGGTGCTCTGCTCGAACGCGGCCACGACCGGCTGCGACTGGTCCTGGTCCACCGAGCAGTAGACGACGACCCGGTCGCCCGCGCGGTCGCCGCCGAACAACGGCCAGAGGAGGAACGCGGCGACGGCGACGACGACCGCGAGGAGCAGGAAGCCGGTGCGGCCCATGGGTGCCTCCGAGCGCCGGTCAGAGCCCGGCGAACTTGCCTCGACGGTGCGCCCGCTTGAAGCGCGCGGGGTCCACGCCGAGGACCTTGAGCTTCTTGTGGAAGTTGGGCCGGCTGATCCCGGCCAGCCGGGCCGCGGCGGCCACGTTGCCGCCCGTCCGCGCGAGGAGGTCCTCGACGTAGCGGATCTCGAAGCGGCGCTGCGCGTCGCGCAGCTCGAGCGGCTCCTCGGCCGCGCGCGGGAGCCCCGCCTCGCCCGGGACCGCGTCCGTCGGCGGGGCGGGAGACGGCGCCGGGGACGCCGCGGCGGCCGCGGGGGAACCCGCCTCGCGCGACGCGGGGCCCGCCGGCGCCCCGGGCCCCGCGCCCTCGCGCCGGATCTCCGACTCGACGCGCGAGTACGCCGCGGGGGCGAACCGGCGCTCGACCTGCACGCGCAGGCGCGCGTCCTCGCCGCCCGCCGCGCGGCCGATCTCGCGCTCGAGCAGCGCGAGCAGCGCCGCGGTCTCGAACGGCTTCGTGACGAAGTCGCGGGCCCCGCGCTTCATCGCCTCGAGCGCGGTCTCGACGCTGCCGAACGCCGTCATGACGAGCACGGGCACCGTCGGCCGCGTCTCGGTGAGCAGCGCGACCACGTCGAGCCCCGAGAGGTCGGGCAGGCGCACGTCGGTGACGACCGCGTCGAACGAGGTCGAGCGCAGGCGCTCGACGCCCTCCCGCCCGGTCGCCGCGGTCTCGACCACGTAGCCCGCGCGCTTGAGGGCCTTGCCGAGCGCGTGGCGGAGCGACTCCTCGTCGTCGATGACGAGCACACGACGGCCGGCCGCGAGGGGCCGGTCCTGGGGAGCTTGCGCCGCCATGGTCCCCCCACCCTACGCGAACGGCGGGCCGGACCCCTCGGGCGCCCGGGGGAGCCGCATCGAGAAGCGCGCGCCGCCCTCCGGCGCGTCGCCCACCTCGAGGGTCCCTCCGTGGCGCTCGACGATGCCGTAGGAGACGAACAGACCGAGCCCGGTGCCGCCCTCGCGGCCCGAGAAGAACGGCTCGAAGATCCGGTCGCGCAGCGCGGGGTCCACGCCGGGCCCCTCGTCGCGCACCTCGAGGAGCACGCGGTCGCCGTCGGGCCGGAGCGCGACCACGACCGTCTCCCCCTCGTCCACAGCCTGTAACGCGTTGGTGACGAGGTTGAGCACCACCTGGTGCAGCTGGGCCGCGTCGCCGAGCACCGCGGGCACGGGGACGACCTCGCGGCGGAGCACGACGTGGTCGCGCTGCGCGGCCGGCGCGGAGGCGCGCAGGACGTCGTCGACGAGCCCCGTGAGGTCCACCCGCTCGAGCGCGCGGGCGCCGGGCCGCGCCACGTCGAGGAGGCTCTTGACGAGGCGCAGGCCGCGCGCGGCGGTCCGGTCCACGACGTCGAGGTCCTCGCCCACCGAGGGGTCGCGGTTCTCGGCGCGGGCGCTCTCGACGCAGTTGCGGATCCCGCCGAGCAGGTTGTTGAACTCGTGGGCCAGCCCCCCCGCGAGCGTGCCGAGGCTCGCCATCTTGGCCGCCTGCACGAGGCGGTCGCGGGTGGCCCCGAGCTCGGCCAGCGCGGCGGTGCGCTCGGCGAGCGTGCGGGCGAGGTCGGCGGTCTTGCGCGCGACCTCCTGCTCGAGGCCCTCGCGCGAACGGCGCAGGTCGTCGCGCATCGCGTCCACGTCGCGGGCCAGGGCCCCGATCTCGTCGCGGCGGCTCGCCACCTCGCCGACCGGGGTCGAGAGGTCGCCGCCGGCCATGCGCGCGACCGCCGAGCGCAGGCGCGCGGCCGGGCGGAGCACCGCGCGCCACAGCGAGAAGCCCAGCAGCAGCGCCAGCCCGGCGAGCAGGAGCGCGAGGCGGGCCGACAGGCGCGAGCGCCGCTCCGACGCGGACGCCCTCGCCCGCGCGTCGTCCTCGCGGGCGAGGTCGTCGAGGACGCGGTCGATGCGCGCCGTCGCCGACGACTCCATCCGCTCGGCCACGATGGCCACGTGCTCGGTCGCGTCGCGTCCGCGCGCCCGCACGCGGGCCGTCAGCGCCCGGCGCAGCGCGTCCACGTCCACGCGGTCGGGGCGGGTGCGGTCGCGGTAGAGCGAGAGCGGCTCCTCCTCGAGCCACGCCCGCGTGCGGGCGTCGGCGGACTCCACCAGCGCGGTGGCGAGCGCGCGCCCGTCGCCGACGAGGTCGCGCGCGAGGTCGCGCAGCGCCTGCTCGGCGACCTGCTCGGCGCGCCGCGCGTCGGCCAGGGCGTCGCGGCGGTCCTCGTCGGTCAGCCGGAGCACCACGAGCGCGCCCAGCGCGAGGACGACGCCCGCCACGAGCGCGATCGTGCGCGGCAGCAGCGACGCCCACCACCGCACGGAGGGCGAGGCCGCCCCGGGACCCGCGGCCGCGCTCACCGGCCCGCCTCCGTCGGCACCGGGCGCGCGCGCCGCAGGCGGTCCGCCCGCGCGAGGAACGGGACCGGCGGGTCGAGCCCCTCCGCCGCCGCGGCCTCGAGGTCCACCCACGTCTCGGTCGCGCGCGTCGAGAGCCGCAGCGGCTCGTCGCGCCCCTCGCCGCCCACGAGGCGCCGCGCGGCCTCGGCCGCGACGCGGCCCAGCAGCGGCGCGTCGGGGACGACGACCACCGCGGCCCCCTGGCCGAAGCGGCCGCGGTCGAGCGAGACCACCGGGACCCGCAGGCTCGTCGCGCGCGCCAGCGAGGCCGAGAACGGCTCCGACCCCTCGCCGCCGCCCGGCGCGTCGAGCACGACGTCGGGGGGCACGCTCGGGTCGTCGACGAGCCGCACGCCCGCCGCGGCCTCGAGGCCCGCGCGCAGCGTCACGGCGACGGGCGAGGGCGCGACCCACGGGAACCGGACGGCCGGGACCGGGCGGCCCGGCAGCAGGTCGCGCAGGACCCGCCCGACCCGCTCGAAGCCGACCTCGGCCCGCACGACCGCGCACGGCAGCGGGACCCGGGGCGGCTCCGGGGCGACCACGCGGCCCGCCGACAGGGCGACGTCCACGTAGACGCAGGGGAGCCGGCCCGCCGGCCCGGCGAAGGGCGCGGCGGCGACGCGGGCGCAGCTCACGGGGCCCATCGCCACGACGAAGGGCACGCCCTCGGCGACGACCTCGCGCGCGACCGTCGCCCAGCCGCCCTCGTCGGGGGTCGGCGGGGCGCGCCGGCAGGCGCGCGGGAGCGACGCCTCCTCGAGCCCGAGCCGCAGCCCGTCGTAGGCGGCGCGCAGCGTCGCGTCGTCGTCCACGAACACCGGCACGACGCAGGCGCTCGAGCCGGGCGCGTCCTCGGCGGCGACGCGCGGCCCGGCGGCGCCGACCAGCCCGAGGACCGCGACCGCCACGGCGGCGGCGGCGCGCGCGACGCGGCGGGAGGGACGTCGGGGGCGGCGCGGTCGCTCGCGCATCGGCCTCATCGGACCACGCCGTGCCGCCCCGTTCAACGAGCGGGCCCCGCGCGTACGCTCGCGCCGCCGGGGACGGCCGGTACGATCCGCCCGTGCGCATCGCGGCGATCGACGTCGGGTCCAACTCGGTCCACATGGTGGTCGTGGACGCGGTGCCCGGCCGCGACCTCCGCATCGTCGCCCGCGAGAAGGAGATGGTGCGGCTCGGCGACAGCGCGTTCGCCGACGGCCACCTCTCCGCCTCCGCCCAAGCCCGCGCGCTCTCGACGATCACGCGCTTCTCCGAGCTCGCCCGGCGCCTCGAGGCCGAGGCGGTCCTCGCCGCCGCGACGAGCGCGGTGCGCGAGGCCGCCAACGGCAAGGCGTTCCTCGCGCTGGTGCGCAAGGAGACCGGGCTCCACGTCGGCCTGCTGTCGGGGCAGGAGGAGGCGCGCCTCATCTACCTCGCGGTGCGCGACGCGATGGACCTGCGCGGGGCCCCGTCGCTCATCATCGACGTGGGCGGCGGCAGCACCGAGCTCATCGTCGGCGACGCGACCGGCATGCGCTGGGCCGAGAGCCTCCCGCTCGGCGTGCTGCGCCTCAACGCGCGCTTCGAGGGCGGCCGGGCGCTCGGCAAGCGCAAGCGGCGCGCCCTGCGCGAGCACGTGCGCGGCGTCCTCGAGGAGGGCGTGCGTCGCGGCCGCGGCGCGCGCGTGGGGCGTGCGGTGGGCACGGCCGGCACGGTCAACGCGATCGTGCGGCTGCTGCTCGCGCGCGAGGGCTTCCTCGTCGAGCCCGACTCGCCGTCGGTGCAGCGCATCCCGGCAGAGGCGATCCGAGAGCTCGGCGAGGACCTGCTGGCGATGCCGATGGCGGAGCGGCTCGAGCTGCCGGGGCTCGACCCCGCGCGCGCCGACACGCTCGGGCTCGGCGCCATCGTCGTGGACGAGGTGCTCTCGGGCCTCGGCGTCGACGAGATCCGCACCTGCCGCGCGGCCGTGCGCGAGGGGATGGTGCTCGACTACGTGCTCACCCACCCGGAACGCCCCTCCCGCCGCGCCACGGGCGACGTGCGCGAGCGCAGCGTCCGCGACGCCGTCGCGCGCTACGGCGACACGACGGCCCACGGCGAGCAGGTGTCGCGGCTCGCGCTCTCGCTGTTCGACGCGACGCGGCGCCTGCACGGGCTCGCGGCCGCCGACCGCGAGATCCTGCACTTCGCCTCGCTGCTGCACGACGTCGGCCACCACGTCGAGCACCGGCGCCACCACCGCCACTCGTGGTACCTCGTCAAGAACGCCGAGCTGCAGGGCTTCGACCCCGAGGAGATCGAGGCGATGGCGGTGCTGTGCCGCTACCACCGCCGCGGCGCGCCGAAGGACGACCACGAGGAGTGGAAGACGGTCCCGCCGCGGCGGCGGGACGCGCTGCGGACGCTGATCGGCCTGCTGCGCGTCGCCGACGGGCTCGACCGCGGCCACGCCGCCACCGTGGACGCGGTCACGGTCACGGTCCGCCGCGACGTGGTGCGCCTGCGCGTCGTCGGCCACGACGCGGTCGAGCTCGACGTCTGGGGCGCACGCAACAAGGTGGACGTCCTCGAGGAGTGCCTCGGCCGCCGGGTCGAGATCGAGGGCGACGCCCGCCCCCGTCGTCGCCGCCGCGCCGGCGGCCGGTAGGAGCCCGGGACTCGGCTCTCGCGGGGGGGCGCTCCGTGCTCGCTGAAGCCCGTGAGGGCGATCGCAGCAGACGCGGCTCGACGACCGCGAGTCCGGTCCGCACGCTCCGCATCGACGTCCGCGCGAGACGCGTCCCTTTCACGTCGCCCGCGATTCGCTCAGGCCCGCGGGAGCGGCCGCGGCGACCGCGTACTCGCACCGCCGTACGCCGAGCCGCGGCCCGACGACGAGGAGTCTGCGACCTTACGGAGGCGGTGCCCGGCCCGAC
>JADZCA010000093.1 GCA_020851795.1 Planctomycetota bacterium
CAGTCCGGCATGTGCGCCTCCTGACGGGGCGCGTGGGCCGCATGGGATGGCTCGGAGCCCTTCAACTCCAGATCGGACGGCGGGTTACGTCACCGCACCCCCCACGGAACTGTGGGTAATCGAAAGCATGGCCGGGCGTTTACCCAGCAGCCGCTGATCGGAATGCTGTGCCGAGGCTTCACATGTCGCGCTTCCTCGTCACGGGAGTACACGAAGCGGGCGAGCAGGCGCTGCATCCCGTCCCTCCTGTAGTGCTCGTCGAGATCGCCCTCGTACCTCTCGACAAGTCGGCAATCCGCGAGCGTGTTTCGCACGGTCGATGCCTGCATCGACTGCTGCTGCGCAGTGCGGTACGTGTTCGCCAGCCAGAACTCGAAATCGCGATCGCGCATGCTATGGCTCCCTTGGTCCACGGAGCCTAGCGGATCGGTCGTTTGGAAGTCATCGATCGGAGGAAGGGAAATCCACTTTTGAGCGATCCATGCGCGCGTTTGGACATCTTCAAACGGGAACGTCCTGCGGCTCGGCAGTCTCGCTACGGGTCCCACGGGTGACCAACACCTTCGCCATGGAGGTCAGAGTCGCTGGCCGCGGGCAGGCTGACCCCGCAGCAAGAACCTCTTGGGGAACCTCCCCTCGACCGCAGATCCTGAACGACCCGAAGTCCTTGAACCAGGGACCGCCCGGCGCCTCCGGCACTGACTCGCGCCGGGCCTTGAGCCTGAGCAGGTCCTCACCCGAGATCAGCCGCTCTGGCGCGCGGAGGAAGAGGTGGACTCGGAGTGCCTCGGGCAGGTCGGTCCACCGGACCGTCGGCATCACTCGCCGAACGTCCGTCGGGCGAGTTTCTCTGTGAGTCGCCTCCTCTCGGCCGGGTCGTCAGCGGCGCGGAGTCGCTCGAGGAAACAGAGGTGATGCCGACGTTCCGCCTCCTTGGCGTCGAGGCCGGACTCGATGAGATCCGCGATGACTCGGCTCGCGCTGGTCCGACGGGACTTGGCTATGGCATGCACCCGGCGGGCAGCCCGGCTCGGCAGGCTCACGCTCTGTCGGGTGGACTTCTCGCGCGTCGGCACAGCACCACGATAGGCCGGGTCGCAACGAGGTGCCCGAGAGCCCCGGCGTCGGCTCCTTGGGGGCGACAGGCGGGGTGGTACTGGTGGCGCCCGACGTGCGAGAAGTGCGGGGCCGCCGCGGCGCGACAGGATGCCCAATTCCCCCCACGGCCGCGACGCACGCCGGCCTACCGGGCGCGCGAGTGCCACGCACGCGGGCGTTCATGCGCGCGGTGGACGTTCAGGCGACCGGCGTTCCCCCGCGGGCTGTCCGGCCCGATCCGCATCTTCGTCTTCGCGGCGTCCCGCCCCCCCGCCGCGACCGGCGGGTGGGTAAACGGGTGTGGATCTCGCGGTCGGTCCCCGTCGGTGCCGGTCGCTCGGGGTCGGTTGGGACGGGGGGACGCGCGATCCCGCGGGTCGCGGCCCGTTCGCCCGATTCGCGCGTATGCGCGCGAACGGCGGCCGTAGGAGATGGAGCCCCGGGTCGGATTTGAACCGACGACCCCCGCTTTACGAAAGCGGTGCTCTACCGCTGAGCTACCAGGGCTTGGTCGAAGGGGAGCAGGATACGAAGGGGCGCGCGGGGGGGAAGAAACGGCGCGCGGGCCCGGACACCGGGGGCCACGGGCGGCCGCCCCGCACCCGCCGCCCGCCCTCCGCACGCGACCGCGAGTAGAACCGGCCCGTGCGCACCGCGCGCCTCGACCTCCGCCCGTGGTCCGACGAGGACGCCCCCGCCTTCCACCGCATCTGGGGTGACCCCCGCGTCGTCTTCTGGGGCCCCGCCGCCGACGTCGCGGCCAGCCTCGCGATGATCCAGCGCACCCGCGCCCGCTGCGCCGGCCGCCCCGCCCCCGTCGGATGGCACGCCCTCGTGGAACGCACGACCGGCGAGCTCGTCGGCAACGTCGTCCTCCAGCCCGCCCCCTTCGCGCCCGGCGACCTCGAGCTCGGCTGGCACCTCCGCCACGACCGATGGGGCCACGGCTACGCCACCGAGGCCGCGGCCGCCGTCGCCGCCCAGGCGTTCGCCACGCTCGGCGTCGGTCACCTCGTCTGCGCGATCCTGCCGAGCAACGCCCGCTCGCAGGCGGTCGCCCGTCGCCTCGGGTTCGCGGTCACCGCCCACGACGTCCCCCACGGCGGCCTCCCCCACGACGTGTGGACGCTCCCCGCACCCGCGCGCTCGCGTCCGCCCGGTGCGGCGCCCCGTGCGCCGGCGGCCGCTCCCGAGGACGACGCGCGGCCGTAGGGCACGCCCGACCGCCGTCGCCCCGGGACCCGCATCGCCCATCGGTCCGCTTCGCGCGGCCGGATCCCGCGGGCCCGGCCGCGGTGCGGTCGCCACGGGCCCCGCGTCCCGGACGAGGGGGGTCCGACCGCAACCGCCCCGGTGCTACACTCCCCGGTGGACGCGATGCCCATGGCGCAAGGGCCGATGACCGCCGAGGCCAATCTCCGTCCCGTCGGAAGCCGGGGGGGATGCCCCCGATGCGGCGCCCCCATCACGGGCGACTACAAGTTCTGCCCCGCGTGCGCCTTCCGCCTGCGCGGCGTGGACGTCGAGTCGCCGCCGCCCGCGAGCGGCAGCCGCTGGCGCACCGGCTTCGTGGTCGCGACCGCCGCGGCCGTGCTCCTCGCCGCCGCCGTCGTCGGCATCCTCCTGTTCCACCCGACGTGGCTCGCGCGCCCCCGCCCCGAGACCCCGCCGGCGCCGCCCGAGTGGCGGTCCTACGTCAGCCCCGCCTTCGACGTCGCGCGCCTCCGCGACGACCTCGTCGAGATCGGGCCCGGCTTCGCCTACCAGGTGCCCGTGGACGCCCTCGAGGACGAGATGCGCGAGGCCGTCCGCGCGCGCTTCCCCGACGCCGTGGTGCTCGACGCCCGCATCCCCTACCCGCTGCGCATCCTGCGCTACGAGGTCACGCGCGGGCAGTACGACGAGTTCCTGCGCGACGTCTACGACCACCCCGAACGCCTCCCGCGCCGCTGGCGCGAGGAGATGCGCGCGAGCGGGATCGCGTCGCCCGAGGAGGTCGTGCTGCGCTACCACGTGCCGCTCGCGTGGCAGGTGAAGGCGGAACGGCGCGGCACCCCGTCCGACGCCGAGCCGCCCGTCGTCGGGTGGAACGTGCTCGACGCCGACCGCAACCTGCCCGTCACGCACGTCTCGTACTACGACGCCGAGGCCTTCTGCGCGTGGGCCAGCGAGCGCCTCGGGATCCCGCTGCGCCTGCCGCTGACGATGGAGTGGGTGCACGCCGCCCGCGGCGGCCGCGCCGACGCGCTGTGGCCCTGGGGCGACAAGCCCCTCGTCTACGCGTGCAACAACCTCGGCTCGTTCGGCCGGCCGCAGTTCGTCCACTTCCGCTACAGCGAACCCGTCGGCTCGTGGGGCACGACGCCCGACGGCCTCTTCGCGATGGCGGGCAACGTCGGCGAGTGGACCCTCGACCACGCCTACGCCGTGCAGTGGGGCGCCGAGCAGGCGGTGATGTCGCAGCCGCCCTTCCTGCTGTGGCGCGCGTACGCGCCGGCCGAGATGCCCGCGCGCGTGGCCGCGGCGTGCGGCGGCTCGTGGAAGGTCGGCATCGGCGACTGCCAGACGGAGTCGCGCGCCAACTTCGAGCCGCGCGACGCGAGCCACGAGGACGTCGGCTTCCGCGTCGTCGCCGACCCCGCCGCCGACGACGGTCGCTGACGGACGCGGCGCGGACGGCGGACGCTGCGGGCCCCGCGCGGACGGGCCGGGTGGGCGACGTGCGCCCCGTGCGACGCGATCAGCCGCCCGCCGAGGAGAGGAAGTCCTTCGCGCGCATCGTCACGCCGCCCGGCGTGCGCGTCAGCGTCGTGGACGCGGGCGCGTCGGAAGGCCGGCGCGCGAGGATGCGGCGCAGCTTCTTCTCCCACACGACCTTGACGCACTCGGACATGTAGGCGCAGTTCTGCGTCCTGCAGACGTAGGTCTCGGAGCCGAAGCAGTCTTTCTTCTTCGACATGGGGTCGTCCGCAGGAAATGGTAGGGAAGCCCCGGATCCCCCACAAGGGGGTCCGGCCCTCCCTCTCCCCCCATCGGCCGACTCCGCCGCCGACTCGACGCAGGTTCTCGTTCGTTCGCCCGACGGTAGCGAAACGCCCGCCTACGCCCCCCGGCGCCGCGCCCGCCCACCACGCGCCCGGGGGCGGCGCGCGGTAGGCTGCGCCCCGTGCCCGCCCCCCGCCCGCCCATCCCCCACGTCGGCCTCGACCTCGTGGACGTGCCGCGCTTCGAAGCGGCGCTCGCGCGCCACGCCGACGGCCTCGCGCGGCGCGTGTTCACCGCCGCCGAGTGGGCCTACGCCGCCACCCGCCCCGCCGAGCGCGCCCGCGTGCTCGCCGTGCGCTTCGCCGCCAAGGAGGCGGTGCTCAAGGCCTTGGGCACCGGTTGGGGCCGCGGCGCGTCGTTCCGCGACGTCGAGGTCGTCGGGGGCGGCCGCAGCGCCCCGCGGCTCGTCCTGCGCGGCACCGTGGGCCGCCTCGCCGCCGCCGCGGGCCTCTCGATCACGATCAGCCTCTCGCACGCCGGGAACACGGCCGCCGCCGTCGCGGTGGCCGTCCCCGTCGCCGCCCCGCCCGCACGGCGTCCCGCGCGGCGCGCGAAGGCGGCGTCACCCAAGGTACCGGCACCGCGCAAGCGCCCGCGTCGGCGGTAGCGACCGGCGTCCGCACGCGAGTCCCGGGGCGACCGTGCGCCCGCGCGGGAACGCGTGCCTCACGCGAGCGCGAGCCTCGCGCGAGCGCGAGCCCTCGCGCGCCGACCGGAAAAGCAAGCGGCCCCGCGGGGGGTCCCGCGGGGCCGCTCTGGAGCGCGCGAAGCGAGCTCCGGTTACTCGCCCTTCGTCCCGACGCCGAGGCGGTGGTCGCCGAACACCGTGCGCGCGACGTCGGCCGGCAGGTTGCGCACCATGCCGAGGGCCTTCATCGCCGCCGAGCCGACCGCACCACCACCCTTGGCCGCCGCGACCAGCGCGTCGAGCTCGTCGCCCGCCGGCGCCTGACGCGAGAGGACCGAGCCGAGCGCCGTGGCCGCCGCGACCTTGAGCTCCTCGCTCGCGTCGCCCTTGAGGACGGTGGCGAGCGCGGCGGAGCCGCCGGCCTTGAGGTTGCCGAGCGCGCGGATCGCGTTCATCTTGATCGTGTCGTTGGCACCCTCCGCCGCGTTCGTGGCGAGCGGGTCCACCGCGACCTTGAAGTCCCACGCCGTGCAGCAGGGGTTGGTCGTCGCGAAGGCGTCGGCCGCGTCGGCGGCGACGGCGAGGGCCGCCGCGCGCTCCGCGTTCATGTCCCCCTTCTCGACGGCCGCCTGGACGGTCGGGACGTAGGCCGTCGCGACGAGGGGCTCCTCGATGAAGCCGGCGAGCTTGTCGCCGTACTTCGTCGTGAGGAACTCCTTCTTCGCGGCCATGTCGGCGCCGCCCACGACCACGACGATGCGCATGTTCTTCGTGCGGATGTCGGCGAGCAGCTCGTCGATCACCGCGAGCGAGGACTTCCAGCGCTCCATCGGGATGCGGTTCCCCGCCTCGAGGTCGGCGCACACGATCACGACGTCCACGGCGGGCGAGCCCTTGATGCGGCCCACGCCACGGAAGCCGTCACGGTCGGCCGCGACGATGTAGCCGGCCTCGCGCAGGTCCTGCACGAGCTTGCCGCGCGACTCGTCGTGGTCGTCGATCACGAAGATCTGGCGGAGCGCCTGCTCCGACGCGGCCTGGGCGGCGAGCGCCGGGACCTGCGCCGAGTTCTCGAACGGGGCCGCGGGGCTCATGCGCAGCGCGGCGACGGCCGCCGCGTACTGCACGCGACGCTCCGTCGCGCCGAGCGCCGTGCCGAGCGCGTGGCCCGACAGCGGCTGGCCGCCGTAGGTCTTCGCGCACAGCGCGCAGGCCTCGACCGCCACGTCCCACGTGCGCTGCGCCAGCGCGTCGGCCAGCGCGGCCGAGGCCGCGTCGAAGCCCTGGCTCGCGACGAGGTCCCACGCGCCCTTGAGCGCCTCGGGAGCCTTGTCGCCGAGCGTGCGGCCCGCGACGACCTGCGTCAGCACCGCGCGGACGAGCAGCGAGCGGGCGTCCCGGTGGTCGGGCGCCAGCGCGATCGCGTCCCACGCGCTGTTCTCGGCGAGGCGCGAGCCGAAGAGCCCGGCCGACACCTCGTAGCGCACGAGCCCGTCGCCCTCCCAGACCCACAGGTTGTGGACCTGGTCCGGCTCGGAGAGGACCGTCGGGTCGTTGGCGAGGTAGCGCTCACCGAGGCGGACGTAGGAGTCCGCGGCGCTGACCGCCGCCGCACCCGGGCGGATCTTCTGGACCGCGGCCGCGGCCTTCGCCTTGACGGCCTCGTCGGCATCCTTCTCGACCGCGCGGCGCAGCACGGGCAGCGCACGCGGGTCGCGGATGTCGCCGAGCACCGCCGCGACGTAGCCGCGGAGGCGCGCGTCGGACGAGTTCATCGCGGCCGACAGCGGGAGCACCGCCTCGCCGCCGATCGCGTGGAAGGCGAAGATCGCGTTGACCACCTTGGCCGCGTCGGCGTCGCCGAGCGCGGGCAGCAGGTAGGGCACCGCGTAGTCGCCGTTCTTCGTCGCGAGCTCGAGGCCCGCGCGACGACGCTGGTCGATCTCGCCCGAGAGGGCCTGCTCGACGAGCGCCTTGATCGCGTCCGGGTCGCGCTTGCGCGCCTCGACGGCGGGCTTCGCCTTGTCGAGGAGGTAGCGCATGAGGCGCTCGTGGTCGCCCCCTTGGGCGAGCGCGCGCACCTTCACCGCCTCGTCGACCCCGCGGAGGACGGAGTACACCTCGTCCTCGCCCGGGTTCGCCGCGACGTACTCGGTGAGCTTCTTGAGCGCGTCGTCGTACTTGCCGGCGGCATAGTCGTCGAAGGCCGCGCGCAGCGCGGCCTCGTCGGCGGACGCCGTCGGCGCCCACAGCGCCGAACCGACGACGAGCGCCGCGCTCGCGACGATCCCACCCATCCAACGAAGGCCGGTCGCCTTCATGCGGAAACCTCCCTGCGATCGGGATCGGACGGACCACCGGAACCGAGCGAACCCGCGACTGTCGCGCCCGCGCTCGCCTGCCCGACGAGGACGGACTCAGATCGCTCGAACCGGACGTTAGGGCGCGGAGTGTACGCACGCCCGTTCCGCGGTGTCAAGATCGCATCCCGCGCGCCGGACCGGGGTCAACCCTCGGTGCGACAACGCGTTACGAACGGAGGACCGCAGCCCTGCCCGGAACCGCCGTGACCGAGGCGTGACGGACCCCCGCCCGCCCCCCCTCGCGGACCCGCTGTCGGTTCGGGGGCGTACCGTGGCGGGGCATGACCGCGAGCCACGCCCCCGCGTCGGGTCGCCCGTGGGGGTGGCTCGTCCTCCTCTACGTCGCGCAGGGCTTCCCCCTCGGCCTGATCCAGGAGGTCGTCCCGGCGTGGCTGCAGGACCGGGGGTTCGGCAAGGCCGAGCTCGGCCTGCTGTCGTTCCTCGAGGCCGCGTGGATCGGCAAGTTCCTCTGGGCGCCCGCCGTGGACGCCCGGGGGACCCGCCGCGCGTGGGTCACGGGCGGCCTGACGGCGCTGGCGGCGCTGGCGTTCCTTCTGTGGCGCTTCGAGGAGGCCGGCGCGTCCGCCTCGGTGCTGGTCGGGATCGTCGCCGCGATGGCGCTGGCGTCCGCCACCCAGGACATCGCCATCGACGCATGGGCGGTCGAGGCCTTCGCCGGGGGCCCGCTCGGCCACGTGAGCGGGCTGCGGGTCAACGCCGCGCGGGTCGGGTACTTGCTTTCTGCAAGCGCCTTGCTCCTCTTGGTCGGGTCGGCGTCGCTCGGCTGGGCGGGGACCTTCGGCGTCGCCGCGGCCGCGATGGCGGTGGCCGCGGTGGCCGTGACCCGCGCACCGACCCCGCCGCGGGTCGAGCGCCCGCCCGCGGCCCCGCTCGCGCTCGCCACGCTGGTGCGGCGACGGGGGTTCCTCGTCCTGGCGGCGTTCCTCCTCCTCTACAAGGTCGGCGACTACGCGCTGGCCCCGATGGCCCGCCAGTTCCTCAAGGCCCCCGACGGGGCGGGCTGGACCAACGCCGAGCTCGGCGTGTCGAAGACGGTCGGGCTCGTCGGGACGGTGGCGGGGTGCGCGCTCGGCGGGTGGTTCACGCAGCGCCGCGGGCTCTTCGCCGCGCTGCTCGTGCTCGGCGTGGCGCAGGCGGGGTCGAACTTCGCCTACGTCGCGGCGGCGGCGTGGCCCACGCCCGCGGTCGTGTGGGCCGCGGCCGCGGTCGAGCCGTTCTGCGGCGGGCTCGCGATGGCGCCGTACGGCGCGGTGATGCTGCTCGGCGCGTCGCGCGCGGCCGCGGGGGCCGACGTCGCGGCGTTCACGGCGGTGATGGCGCTCGGCCGCCTCGTCGGCGGCGCGGCGTCGGGCTACGGCGTCGAGGCGATGGGCCGCGTCGGCTGGTTCACGCTGACGGCGCTGCTCGCCGTGCCCGCGCTCGCGCTGCTGCCGGCGCTGCGCCGCGCCGGCTGGCTGGCGGCCCCCTCGACGAAGTGACGCCCGGGGAAATCGGGGTCAGGTGAATTCCCCGCAACAGGGGGAAATCGGGGTCAGGTGAATTCCCCGCAACGGGGGCCATCGCTCGCTGACCCCGACTTCCCGGCGGACGGAGAGGGGCGCCGCCGAGGGGTCAGCCGAGGAGGCGGTCGGCGATCGCCGACTCGACGTCGGGGCCCGTGCCGGGGACGTGCACGCCCATCCCGATCGGGCGCGGCGTCAAGGAGACGACCTGCACGTCGATCGAGGCCCGCTCGACGAGCGCCACCACGCGCGCGAGCGCACCCTCGGAGACCGACGCCGCCCCCTTCCACGCGCGCACCGACGCCATGCAGACGACGGCGTCCGCGGCGAGGTCGCCCCGCAGCGGCGCCGTCGCGCGGCCCTGCGCGAAGCGCTCGAGGTGCACCGTGACGCCCGCCTGCGCGCCGCGCGCCGCGAGCACGCGCCCACGGTCGTCGGTGGCGTCGTCGTCCACGACCACGAGCACGGCCCCGCGGTGCAGCCGCTCGAGCGCGCCACCGCCGGCGAGCTTGAGCGCGCGGTCGGCCACGCGCCCCGCGGCGACGTCGGCGTCGGCCTGCAGCTCGTCGGAGGGCGGCGCGGCGAGCTCGGCGATGCGGTGGCACAGCGTGTCGAGGCGCACCGCCGCGCGCTCGGCCGCCGCGTGCAGCGCCCCGGTCGCCCCGTCGAGCACCTCGGCCGCGAGCCGGGCGGGGTCGCTCGGGATCAGCAGCGCGTCGCAGCCGGCGAGGAGGGCGCGACGCGCCGCCTCCGCCTCGCCGCCCTCCGTCGCCGCACCGGCCATCAGCAGCGCGTCGGTGAACACCGCGACGTCGGCGCCCGCCCCGCCGTCGAGGGCGCGCAGGCGGTCCACGGCGGCGCGCGAGAACGTGGCGATCACGCCCGACGCGTCGAGCGCGGGATAGGCGACGTGGGCCGTCATCGCCGCCGGGCAGCCGGCGCGGACGGCCGCCTCGAAGGGCAGGATGTCGCGGTCCACGAGCGTCGGCTCGTCGGCCGCCACGAGGGGCACCGCGTCGTGGCTGTCGGCGCGCGTGGCCCCGTGGCCCGGCCAGTGCTTCGCCGTCGGGGCGCAGCCGCCCGCGAGCGCGCCCTCGACGTAGGCCGCGCCCAGCCGCGCGACGCGGTCGGGGTCCCAGCCGAAGGAGCGGTTGCCGACGATGGGGTTGCGCGGCTCGCTGCGCACGTCGAGGACGGGCGCGAAGAGCACGTCCACGCCGACCGAGCGGGCGTCGAGCGCGGTGGCGAGGCCGAAGGCGTGGACCTCCGCCGGCGACGCGGCCGCGCCCCAGACCGCCGCGTCGGGCAGGACGCGCAGCCCGCGCACCTGCTGGCCCGCGCCCCGCTCCATGTCGCTCGCGACGAACACACGCCCGTCGCTCACCTCGCGCAGGCGCGCGGTCAGGCGGCGGACCTGCTCGGCCTCGCCGCCGAAGAGGCAGAAGCCGGCGCACCACGGCTCGCGCGCCGCGGCGAGGGCCGCCTCCTCCTCCGCCTTCGGGTCGCGGTCGAGACGGATCCACGGGACGACGAGCGGAAGCGCGAGCGTGGGCATCGGGCCTGCGGCCCCCGCAGGGCACACCGCCCTGTGCCTCGACGGATCGGCTCGCGCCGTGCGATTCCGCACTCGCGGACGGGGCGAGCTACGTCCGACGCAGGGTGCCCGGCGAGCCGGGCCAGACGGCGCCGGCGACGACCGGACGGCGCGCGCCCGTCGCCGCGGGCACGGTGTTCTCGAGGCCGGCGAGGTGCGCCCACCCGAGGAGCGCGAACGCGACCGCCTCCTTCGCGTCGGGGTCCACCCCCGCGGCCGCGCTCGTGCGGACGCGCGTCCCCGGCAGCGCCTCGGCGAGGTGGCGCAGCAGGGTCCGGTTGTGGGCCCCGCCCCCGCTGACGAAGCACTCGTCCACGGGGCGCAGGAAGCGCCGGTAGGCGTCGGCGATCGACCGCGCGGTGAAGGCCGTCAGGGTCGCGACGAGGTCGCGGCGCGCGCGCGCCGTCCTCGCCCGCGCGAGCAGGGGCGCCACGAAGGGCGCGCCGAAGAGCTCGCGCCCCGTGGACTTGGGCGGACGTCGGCGCAGGTAGGGGTGCGCGAGCAGCGCCGCGAGCAGGCCCTCGTCCACGCGGCCCGCGGCCGCGATCGCGCCGCCGGCGTCGTAGCGCACGCGGCCCCCCGTCGCCGCGGCGGCGGCGAGGTCGATGGCCATGTTGCCGGGACCGG
The DNA here is from genome assembly GCA_020851795.1 of Planctomycetota bacterium. Classification (GTDB taxonomy): domain Bacteria; phylum Planctomycetota; class PLA2; order PLA2; family JAEUHO01; genus JAEUHO01. The sequence goes on from JADZCA010000093.1 coordinate 10,879, forward strand.
TGTCGAAGGCGACGAGGTCGTCGGGGCCCGGGCCCAGCGCCGTCACGTTGGCGATCCCCCCCACGTTCTGGCACGCGACGACGCGGCCGGGCCGACCGAGGAGGAGCCGGTCGGCGAACGGCACGAGCGGCGCGCCCTCGCCGCCCGCCGCGACGTCGCGCGGGCGGAAGTCGGCGACGACGCGCAGGCCGGTGCGCTCGGCGACCACCGCCGGCTCGCCGATCTGCAGCGTCGCGCCGGCCCCGCGGCGCGCCGGCGCGTGCGCCGCCGTGTGGCCGTGCGAGGCGACGAAGGCGACGCGCGACGGCGCGACACCCGCGCGTCGCAGCAGCGCGAGCGTCGCGCGCGAGAAGCGCTCGGCGAGCGTGAACGAGAGCGCCGCGAGCGCGAGCGCGTCCACGTGGGGCAGCGCGAGGAGGCGCGCGCGCAGCGCCGCGTCGTAGGGCGTCGTCGCCGCGGCGAGCGTGGTCACGCGGGGCCGCCCGTCGCGGCCCGGCCGGATGCGCACGAGCGCGGCGTCCACGCCGTCGGCGCTCGTCCCCGACATCAGGCCCACGGCGAGCACGGCGCCGCGGCGGCCGGAGGCGGTCGCCGCGCGCGCGCGCCCGCCCCCCGTCACGAGCCGCCCGTCCCGCCGTCGTCGGGGGTCGTCTTGGGCGCGTCGCCGCCCGCCGCGGCCCCCGCGTCCTCGGGGTCCTTCTCGGGCGCGACGTCGGCGCGCGGCGGCGGCAGCGCGTCCGGCGTGCCGAGCGACTTCCCGCCGAGCGCGCCGAAGTTCTGCGTCCAGTACGACGCGCTGTCGGGCGCACACGAGCGGCCGACGCCGAGCTCGGTCCAGCCCTTGCCGAGCATGTTGCGGTGGTGCCCCGACGAGTGGAACCACCCGTCGAAGGCGCCCTGCGCCGACATGAGCCCGGTGCCCCACGCGATGTTCTCGCTGACGCCGCCGGAGTAGCCCTCGCGCGCGCAGCGCTTGCCCGGCGACTCGAGGCCCGGCGTCGGGCTCTCGTGCGCGAAGTACTTGAGCACGCGCATCTCGATGCTGTGGCCACGGGCCCCGCGCACGAGGCGCTCCTCGATCTTGACTGCGCGACGGCCCATCATCATCCGGTAGCGGTTGACGATGCGGACGTTCTCCTTCTCCTGCGGGGTCGCGCTCGTCGCGACCTTCTCGTTGAAGGCGAGGACGTCCTTGTCGTAGGGGTCGAAGTTCGCGCCCGGGACGTCGATGGCGCGGTTCACGGTCGCCTTGACCGCGTCGAGGTCGGGCACGTAGCCCTCCTCGACCTTGCCGAGCACCTCGTCCACCTCGCGCACCAGCGCGAGCGACTCCTCGACGGCCTTGTCCCACGACGCGACGAGGTCGAAGGGCCGCTCCCACACCTCGCGCACCCTGTCCACGAGGTCGTCCACGCGCTTCTGGCGCTCGGCCTGGTCGGGGGCGTACGGGTACGGGTACTCCTTCTCGTCCTCGATGAGGGCCAGCGCGGCGGCACGGCGCTTCTCGAGCTCGTCGAGCAGGTGCTGGCGCGTGCGCCCCGAGGTGAACACCTTCGAGGTGGCGACCTCCTTCGCGGCGGCCTCGCGGCGCGCGCGCAGCGCCGTCAGGAACGCCTCCTTCGCCGGCGCGCCGAGCCCGAGCAGCTCCTCGTAGGCGGCCTTGCGCTCGCGGGCCTGCGGGCTCCCGACCTTGGCGCACGCCGCGGCGACGCGCGCGAGCAGCACGAGGCGGTCGCGCTCGGCCGGCGACACGAGCCGCCCCTCGAAGGCGACGTAGCCGCCCGCGGGGACGGCCTCGCCGCGCCAGCGGGCGAGCCGCGCGTCGATCGCGGCCTTGTCGGCCCCGCCCTCGACCGCGCGGAGCAGCTCGCGCTCGGCGCCCTCGGGCGAGCCGCACTCGCGCAGCAGCGCCGCGAGCGGGAGCGCGTCGGCGGGCGCGGGGCGCGCGAGCGCGACGATCGCCTGCACGCGCGCGCCGTCGAGCGTGGCCCAGCGCACCTTCGTGCGCCCGCCGCGGACGGCGGCGGAGAGGAACTCCTCGTCGCCCTCGACGAGCGAGACGACGTAGCGCGGCGAGAGCTCGACCGCGGTGAAACGGTCGGGGTGCTGCCGGATCGTGTCGTTGAGCAGCGTCACGCCGCGGTGCGCGAGCTCGAGGTCGTCGCGGCGCGCCGCCACGCGCGCGCCGTCGGGGCCGCCGGCGGCGAACGAGCCCGCCTGCGCGAGCGCGGCGAGCGCCTCGCGGAACTTGCGCTGCGCGGCGAGCGCGTCGGCGTCGGTCAGGAGCGCGGAGAGCCGCTGCCGGTCCACCGCCGAGGGTGCGGGCGTGCTCGGCGCGGAGGCCGGGGTCGCCGCGGGGCCCGTGCGGGGCGCGGTGGCCGAGGGCGAGGACGCCGGGGCGGGCGTCGCGCGGGCCGTCGCCGACGACGCGACGACGGCGGCGTGGTCGTAGTCGGCGGCGCGCAGCGCGATCGCGGTGGCCCCCGACGTGCCCACGAAGTCGGGCAGGCGCGCGCGCAGCAGCATCGCCGCGGCGCGGGGCCCGTCCTTGCCCGCGAGCTGCTCGGCCTCGCCCGCGAGGCGCTTGAACCCCTCCGACGCCGCGCCCTCGACGGCGAGACGGCCGTCGTCGGCGAGGCGGCGCGCCTCGTCGTTGCCGGGCAGGTCGGCGACGAACGTGTCCCACAGCGTGAGCGCCTCGGCGAACTTGCCCGAGGCGAGCAGCGCGGCGCTGCGCTCGCCCGTCTCCTTCGTGCGCGTCGCGACGAAGGCGCCGCGCGCGCCGTCGAGGCGCGCGACGACGTCGCGGTGCTTGGCGAGGATCGCGGCGCCGTAGCGCTCGCGGATCATCCCGAGCTCGGCGGCGACGACGTGCGGCTCGAGGCGGCCGGCGCGGCGCTCGAGGTCGGCGACGTCGCTGTCGGCGCGGCGCACGCGCTCGCGCACGTAGGCTGCCTCGCGCGACGCCGAGCGGCGGATGCCCTCGACGGGCGACTGCGCGAGGCGGTCGAGCGCCTCGAGCGCGCGGTCCACGTCGTCGCCCTCGAGCGCGGTGGCGCGGTCGAGCTCGGTGCGCAGCGCGCGCAGGTCGTCGCCGCCCGAGCCGCCGCCGGAGCGGATCCACGCGGCGATGCCGAGCGCCGCGACGGCGAACACCGCGGTCGCGACCAGCGCGCCCTTGAGCTTCGACCCCGGCGACGCCGCGCGCGCGCGACGGGCGGGTGCGACCGGCGCGGCGTCGGCGGCGGGCGCGGCCGGCGACGCGGCCGCCGCCGCCGGCGACGGGACGACCGGGACCGGCGCGGCGGGCACGGCCGCGGGCGCGACCGCGCGCGCGGGGACGGGCGCGGGGGCCGCGGCGGGCGCGACGGCGGGACGCGCGGCGACGGCGGCCGGGACCGGACGCGGCGGGGCCGGCGCGACGGCGGCGGCCGGGGCGGGCGCGGTCGCGGCGGGTGCGACGGCGTCGCCGGCGAGGTAGGTGATGCGCGCGGGCCCGACCTCGATCACGTCGCCGGGTTTGAGGGACACGCGCTTGACCACGAGCCCGTTGACCTTCGTCGGGCGCCCCGAGTTGAGGTCGGTGAGCTTGTGGCCCCCGCCGGGCAGCGGCTCGATCGTGCAGTGCGCGGCCGAGACCGCGGCGTCGTCGATGCGCAGGTCCGACGTGGGCTCGCGCCCCACGCGGACCGCCGCGTCGGAGAGGCGGGCCGTGACGACCTGGCCGGCGATCTCGATGCGGAGGCTCGGCATGCGTCCTCGGACGGAGGGAAGCGACGGAGTGTATCGCTCGGGGGGCAGGACCACCGGGCGCAGCACGGGCGGGCGCGCCGGGGGCGGCGCGATCGGGGGACGGGCCATGGTGTCCCCCTGTCGGCCGACGCCGGCCCGCGCCGTGAGCCCCGGGGGGAGCCCGGGGGGCGTCGTCAGCGCGTCGTGAAGGCCCACACCCAGCGCACGACGGCGCCGTCCGACGTCCCGGAGAGCTCCGCCCGGTAGCGCGCGCCCCGGGCGAGCGGCGCCTCGGGCATGAGCACGACCGTCCGCGCGCTGCGCGACGCGCGGGCGGCGGTGACGGGCCGCCCCGGCCCCCACGTCCGCGCCGCCACCGACGTGCCGTCGGCGTCGAGCAGCCGCAGCGTCGGGTTGGCGAGCGGCCGGTCGAGGTAGGCGGCGACGGGGTAGCCGCGGGGCCGGCCGTACCAGCCGGGCGGGTCGTCGGGTTCGGGGTGCTCGGCCGAGCCCTGCGGCGGCACGCCCGTTTGCCCGGGCGCGGGGACGACGAGCGGCGCCCCGGGCGGCACGTCCACCTCGGTGCCCCACACGGCGGTCCAGCCGCGCGCGCCCCGGGCGCAGCCGATCCCGTACGCCCACGACGGCGGGGCGAGCAGCGCGTCGCGGTGCAGCATCGTCGGGACGAACGACGCGACGCCGTCGGCGACGTCGCCGATCGGCGAGAGCACGCTCGAGCCGCCCGCCGCGGCGCCGTCGGCCGAGTAGCCGGGGCGGTCGGCCTGCTCCTCGTGCGCGCCGAGGCCCGCGGTCTCGGGCGCGGCGCGGTTCTCGACGAGGTAGGCGCAGTGCTTCTCGCACGCGCGCGACCGCGCCACGTCCACGCCGGGCGCGGCGAGCCCGAGGCGCAGGCGTGCGGCCGACAGGACCGCGAGCCCGTCCCACGCGTCGTCGGAGACGCCGTCGGGGCGGCGCACGCCGAGCAGGCGCAGCACGGTCGCGTCGCCGTCGCGCGCGACCTCGTAGGTCGCGAGCCCCTCGTCGAGCCCGAGCCGGCGCGCGCCGCCGTGCGGGCCGAACGCACCGTCGCCCACGCGCCGCTCGTCGGCCTCGCCGTCGAAGCGGCCGTCGAGGTCCACGTCGAGCAGCTCGAAGGCGACCTTGCCGCGCGTGCCGCGCAGCAGCGACGCCGAGCACGCGGTCCACGCGTCGCCCTTGCGCTGGAACAGCACCGGCACCGAGCGCGGCGCCGGCCCGAGGAAGACGACGCGCGGCTCGGCGGCGAGCACCTTCGTCTCGGTCGTGCCGTCGCCGTCGGCGTCGAGCCACAGCGCGTCGGCCGCGACCGTCACCGCGAGCGGGGCCGCGGCGAACGGCGGGGGCACGCGGTCGCGCACCGCCCGTTCGGCGCGCAGCGGGACGCGGTCGGGGGCGAGGTCGGTGGCGGGGCGCAGCGGGACCACGACGGCGAGGTCGGGCGAGAGCGCCGAGCCGAGGTCGGCGAGCAGCTCGTCGATGCGGCGCACGGGCGTGCCGCGCGCGTTCTCGCGCTGGCGCTCGAGCGCCTCGCGCACGCGCGCGGCCCCCATCGCGCGCAGCGCGCGCAGGAGGCCCTTCTTGGCGGTCTCGCTCTTGAGCGGCATCGCCTCGACCACCTCGGGCAGCGCGTCGGGGCCGAAGGCGACGAGCGCCGCCTCGGCGCCGCGACGCGTCGCCGGGCTGTTCGCGCCCAGCGCGTCGAGCAGCGCGCGCACCCACTTCTGCTCGTCGGGCGTGAGGTCGGCCGCGGGCGCGGCCGGGGCCCACGCGAGGAGCAGCAGCAGCGCGAGCGCGACGCGGCGGAGGAGCCCGGGACGGGGGCCCCGCGCGCGGGGCCCGCCCGCCGCCCGGGCGCCGCACCGCGCCACTACTTCGCCCCGCCGCGGATCTTGGTGATCGCGGTGCTCGCGGCGTCCTTGACCTGCAGCGCCTTGTCCTGCGCGATCGCCTTCTCGAGGTACGGGATCGCGTCGGCGCGCATCGTGTTGCCGAGCCCGCGGCAGGCGCCGGTGCGCACGCCGCCGTTGCGCTCGGTCTCGAGCATCTCGGCCAGCCGCGCGATCGCGGCGTCGGAGGCGAGCCACCCGATCGCGTCGGCGGCGTACTGCCGCGTCATGTCCTTCACGGCCTTGGTGAGGTCGAGCAGCGTCTCGACCACCTTCTCGTCCTTGGGCGCGACCTGCGCCGCCGCCTTGCACACCGCGCCGAGCACCTCGGACTTCGTCGAGGGGTTGGTCGCCACGTCGAGCAGCGCCTTCGCCGCGGTGGGGTCCTTGGTGCTGGCGAGCGCGCCGGCGGCCTCGATCTGCACGAGCGTGTCGCCCGAGCGCACGCCCTCCTTGCCCGAGAGGAAGTCGATCACCGTGGCGCCGCCGATCTTGGCCAGCGCCGTGAACGCCTTGCCGACGTACTCCTGGTTCTTGTTGCCGGTGGCGAACGCGATGAGCGCGTCGCGCCCGGCGCGGCCGCCCGTCGCGCCGATGCGCTCGATGTGGCCCGCGACGAGCACCTTGTTCTTCTCGCCGCGCAGCTCGGCGAGCAGCCGCTTCACCTCGTCGTCGTGCTTCTTCTTCGCCTCGCCCTCGAGCACGGGGTCGCCCCCCGCGCGCGCCGGGGCGCCCGTCGTCGCCGCCGCCGCCGCGAGGATCGCCACGAGCGCCCAGGTCCGCCACGCCGCCATCGCATCCGCCCTCCCGAGACCGGCCTCCATTCTACGGCGCGCGCGGCCGGCGGGGTCAGCGGACCTCGATCTCCCAGGTGCGCCGCTCCTCGAGGAGCTTGACCGGGTCGCGCAGCACCCACGGGAAGCGGTAGCCGGGGACCTGCGCGTCGTCGCGGACGCGCGCGGTGAGGCGGTAGCGCCCGACGGTGAGCTTCTCGAGCGTCACCGTCGAGCGGTACGAGCGGCCCTCGGCCTTCTCCTTCGCGTCCACCAGCTCGCCGTTGGGCGGCCCGGGCGGCCACGGGTTCGCGTGGCGCTCGTGCCCGCGCAGCGGCCCGCGGCTCCAGCCGTCGGGCGTGTGCGCGACCGGCGGCGCCTCGGGCGGCGGCGCCGCCGGCGCCACGGGCCCCGCGCCGCGCCCGTCGTCCTCCTCGTCGTCGTCGGTGACCACGCGCGTGCGCACGCGCTCGAGGAACCACTCGGTCGAGAGGCGGTGGCTCTTCGGGGCGAGCGGCACCACGGAGAACGTGGCCGTCGCGCCGGAGGCGAGCGTGACGCGGGGGGACGCGGGCGTCGCCTCGTCCACCGGGTTGACGTACTCGTAGAGCTTGAGGACGCCGGCCTCGCGGCACACCCAGCAGTACGAGCCGCCGCCGCCGGCGTTCATCGCGCAGGACGCCGCGGGGCGGAAGACGCCCTCCTGGAACGTCGCGCCGCCGAGGAAGACGCCGACCTCGGGGTTCTTCGCGTCGAGCCAGTGGCGCCACGGGACCCGCTCGACGTCGGGCGGCTCCTTGGGGCCCTTGCCCGAGATCGCGTTGCGCGCGGCCACGCGGCCCGGCGGCGAGCCCGGGTTGACGGCGTACTCGTCGAGCAGGCCGACGAAGGCGTGCCCGAACTCGTGCACGACGGCGACGCGGCGGCCCGTCGTCGCGATGCCCATGCCGCCCATCCCGAGCTCGCCCTTCTTGGCGAAGCAGATCGAGAGCCCGTCGCTCTCCTTGAGGTACTTGCGCCAGCGGAAAACCATCTCGGGGTCGGCCCACACCTGGTTCTGCGGGCCCGCGGCCTGGCAGTCGAGCGCGGTCGAGTACTCCTTGAGCGGCCGCTTGCGGCGGCGGCCGGCGTCGCCCTCGGGCGCGGGCCGCGCGACCTCGTCCACGCCCTCCTCCTTCGAGGCGAGGTCGAAGCGCCACACGTTGAGGTAGGCGCCGTACTCGTCGTAGAGCGGCTCGCGCCAGAACTCCTTGAGCTGCGCCTCGGCGTGCTTGCGGAACGTGTCCTGCTGCGTGAGCAGGTAGCCGTCCCCCATCAGCTCGACGTCGATGCGGTTCTCCGACGGGCCGCCGCGGTGGATGCACTCGAGGCCGAGGAACGCGTTGTCCTCGGAGCGGTCCTCGGCCTCGGTGCGCCACGCGGGGTCGGCGCCGGGCCACCGGGCGAGCCACGCGACGAGCTTCTTGCGCGCCGCGGCGTACTGGCGGCGCTCCTGGAGCGCGACGGCCTCGTCGAGCTCGGCGCGCGCGACCTTCGCGTCGGCGTCGGAGAGCGGCGCGGCCGGGGGCGCGGGGGCGTCCTGCGCCGCGAGCGGGCGCCGCACGGCCGTGCACGCGGCGAGGAGGACGACGGCCGCGAACAGGCGCCGGCGCAGGACGGGCCGAGGGTCCCGGGACACCCCCCGATGGTAGCGCTTCCACCCCTCGGGGGCCCGGGGGCTTCCCTCCCCGGTCCCCCGGGGCTACAATACGGGGCGTCCGGGGGGGCCCCTCCCTCGCCCCCGGGGGCGACGTCGGGGCCGCTCCGAGGAGGAGTTCGCCCATGACCACTGGTGTCGGGGAGATTCGCGAGCTCCGGACGTTGCCGGACTTCGAGGCGGTCGTCGCGGCGGGGGTCGGTTTCCTCGTCGTCACGGACCGTTCGACGCCGACGCACGTCCATCGCGCGAAGTGCCCGGCCGTGCAGGCGCAGCACTTCGTCACCAAGGTGGTGACGAACGGCGGCAAGCGCGGTCGCTACTATCACTGCATGACGCTCGAGGCCGTGCAGACCCGCTTCCGCTCCGCGCGGTGGTGCGGCGTCTGTCACCCCGAGCGTCCGGCGTAGCACCCGCGCGGTCGCGCGCGTGCGCACCGGGCCGAGGGCGCCGCCCTCGGCCCGAGTTGCCGTATTGACGACCCGACGCGGTCGCGCGCGGGGACGATCGTGCCGGTGCCAAGAACGTCGCGCCGGGGTCGCGCCGGTGCCAGGAAAGTTGTTTTCACGCGGCGTGAAAACAACGTTCCTGGCACCGCGCTGCTACGCCGTGACGGCGCCGTTGTCGTAGAGGCTGAGCACGTTGCCGTCGGGGTCGCGCAGGTCGGCGCACCACGCACCGGGATGCACTTCCTTGAGCTCGGTGACGGCGAAGCCGCACGACTTGAGGCGTGCGACGAGGTCGCGGATCTGGGCCACGTGCACGATGAGCATGCCGCCGCGGCCGAGCTGCGCGGCGTCGTCGGTGTGGTGGAGGCAGAGCGCGGCGCCGCCGACGTCGAACTCGGTCCACTCGGGGCTCTCGTAGCGCGCCGCGAGGCCCAGCGTCTCGCGCACCCACGCAGCGGCCTTCGCCATGTCGCGCACGTAGTACATCGTGCCGTAGGTGCGGTGTGCCACGGAGACCTCCTCGTCGCAGGGGCTCCCCTTGTACCGCGCGCGCCCACGCGCCGCAGCCTCGCCCAGCGCGCATCCGACCGCCCGTGCCGGGACCGGCGGTGCCAGGAAGACCGGCGGGACAGGCGGTGCCAGGAACGTTGTTTTCACGCGGCGTGAAAACAATTTTCCTGGCACCGCGCGGACCGTTACCGGAGGAAGTCGCGCAGGAGCGCGGAGACGAGCGGCG
>JADZCA010000094.1 GCA_020851795.1 Planctomycetota bacterium
CCATGACTCCGCGGCCCTTCCGTCTCAAGCTGCTTCACCCGTCGCGCCGCCTCGTCCGGCGTCCAGTCTTCGGGCGCACGCGGGGCCCCACGCTCGCCGGATGAGGCTCCTACAGCTGAACGCTTACCTCGACCCGCCCCCTCCTCCGTGCCGCCTACCTCGGAACGCTCGCTCAGCTTGGCAGCGTCAGGCGGCCTGCCGGGGCCTCCGCCACCCGCACGCCGGCGCGGCTTGGGCCCACCAGCCCTCGACGGACGCGGTCCGATCGCGCGTCTGCGCGGTCGGAGAGTGGTCACGGCGCCGCCCACCGTTCGACCCGACGATCCGCGCCGTCCGCGCATGCCGCCGGCCACGGCCGCCGCCGCCAAGATCACGTCCATCCACGCCCCCGCCTTCCTCCAAGCCTCCGCCGCCTCGTCGACCCTGCGCAACCGCCGGAGCAGCTTCCGCTCCGCGTCCGCGACGTCCCAGAGAAGCTGCCTCAACAGACGAGGCAGCAACCCGAGCGCCACGTCGACGTCGTCGTCCCCCCAAGCACCGGAGCCGACGTCGGGGTACGGGCGATCGTCAGGGAGCGCGGCTCCCGGCGACGCCACGAACTGCAGCTGCCTCCAAACGAACGTCTGCAGGACCTTGACCGCGCGTACCCACGCGAGGCAGGGTTCCGTCGACTCACCTAGACTCAGGATGAACTCGAATCTCCAGATCCGGTCGGCGAGTTGCGCGAGCGCGTCGAGCGCCACGGCGACTGCGGAGAGTCGGAGCACTCGCTCCGCGAGGGCCTCGATCTCCTTGCCCGAGCACGGGGGGCGTCCACCCGGCTCGTCGGAACGTGTGCTGCGCACGGCCACGTCCAGCGCGTCCAAGGCCTCGCGGCCATACGCCCTCACGACTTGGAGCACGTAGCGGTGCCACTCGAGCCACCCGGGACAGCACTCGAACGGGGGGATCTCGCTCGCGTTCCTCCACTTCGCTGGACGCTCGAGAACCCTGGCGAGGCGATCCCTGACGAGCGCCGCGCCGTACAGCACCTCGACGCGCTCCGGCCACGACGCGGGCCGGCAAGGGCGATCGGCCTCGCGCGAGTCGCCGGGAGGCCGCGGCGGCGCAACCGTCCCCGAGTCGCCGCACAGGTACGTCCCGGGCGGACACGTCCCGGGCGGCGCGACGGTCGTCGTGTCGTCGGGCGGCGGCGGCGGCTCCGTCGGCGGGGCGTAGGTGTGGTCGGGCGCGACGGTGCCCGGCGGGAGCTGGGTCGTCCCTCCCCCGCCGCCAGCCGTCCCACCGCCGCCTCCGCCACCACCCCCGCCCCCACCCCCACCCCCCACGGTCGGCCCGCCCGTCCTGTCGTCGGTCCCCGGCGGCGTCACCGGGTCCGTGGGCGCGACGCAGCGGCACACCTCGCCGGGCTTGCAGGCGGCGCTGCAGCAGCCGGGCGGGCACGGTCCGCCCACGAACGAGACGAGCTGCGGAGGCGTCACGACCGCGGGCCCGCCCGCGGTCGCGACCGAGAACCCCACCGAGGCGTCCCGGACCCCGCGGCCGACGTCGAAGTCGTGGCCGTGGGCCGAGAGCACCGCGCTCGACGAGAACAGGCTCCCCTCCGGTGCGCGCAACGTCGCGTACACCGACGCCGAGAACGTGTCCTGCACCGTGGCGGCGACGAGGCTCGCCGCCGACGCCTGTTCGAGCACCCACGCCGTCGGAGTCGCGGGCGGCGGGTCCGAGGGCTTGGCCGTAGCTTCGGGGGACTTCGGGCGGTGCCTGCGGCGTGCCCTGCGCGCGCGCACGTCGTCTCGCGCTCGACGGAGGGCTCGGAGGGCGGTGTCGAGGTCGGAGAGCGAATTCAGCGCGGCCGCGAGCTCGGGGTCGTCCTGCGGCGTCCTGCCCGCCTCCGTGAGGCGCGCGACGAGCTTGGCGAGCTTGCCGAGCAGCTTCCCCGCGACCGCGAGCTCTCGGTCGAGCATCCGTTCGCGCTCGGCGTCTCGGCGGTCCTCGCGTCCCGAGAGCCGCGCGAGGTCGCGGCGCTGCGCCGGTCCCAACCCCGACGCCGCGCCTTCCGCGCGCAACTTCGCCTGCCGCGCGTCGTCGCGGTCCAGCGCCGCCCCGCGCGCCAGGTGCAGCGCCGCCTCCCGCGCGCGGGCCGTCTCGAGGGCCCGGATCTCGCCGCGGAGGTTGCCCGCTCTCGAGGAGATCCGACGGTCGTCGCGCAGCTCGAGGTCCCGCACGTCCTGAGCCGTCGCAGCGCGGGCTCTCGCAGCGGCCTCGGCGATGCGGTCCCGAGCGGCCCGGCCGCCGACCTGCTCGGCGCGGGCGGCGGCGGCGCTCGCCGCCGACTCCGCACGGCGGGTCGCCTCGTCGGCCGCGGCCGCCTCCGCCTGCTCACGCTCGGCGAGCTCGGGCGTCCAAGGGTTGGACTGGAGGTGCTTGACGTTGGCCGCGACGACGGCACGCCGTTCCTCCTCGGTGAGGTCGGTCCTCGCGTCGATCCCGCCGAGGATCGCGACTGCCGCCTCGGAGTCGTCGGCTGCCTCTCGTGCCCACCGCGCGTCGAGCTGCGCTCGTTCGGCGTGCGCTCGGAGCGCGTCCGCCGCGATGCGCGCGTCGATCGCCGACTGGAGGATCGCGTTGCCTCCCCCCGCGCCGCGCTCGGTCGCGTCGGGCACGTCGAGGTCGGCCGACCGCAACGCGAGGCCGGGCAGGGCGCCCGTCCCCGACGGCACGGCCGTCGGCCGCGCGGAGGCGGGCCGGACGTCGTCGTCGCCCTCGCCCACCGGCGGCGCGCCGGCCGCGGGGCCGTACGCCGCCGCCCCGGGAGCCACGACGGGGCGCGCGAACGAGGCACCGCGCGCCGGTCCCGCCGGACGCACGGCGCCCTGCGGCGGCGCCGCCACGCCCGCCGCGGGGGCCGTCGCCGCGCGCGCGCCCGTCGTCCGCGGCGGCGGCACGGGTCGCATCGTGCCCGCGGGCGCGCGCACCGGCCCCGACGGCGCGTCGGGCACCGGCGGCGGCGCCACGGGCGTCACCGTCGGCGTCGTCGCATCTTTGGTCCGCGCGACCAACCCGCCGACCGGCCGCTGCGTGGAGCCCTCGGTCCCGAACGGGGTCCTGTCGAGCTCGCGCCCCGCGTCGCGCTCGCCGCCCCCGACCTCGCCGAGCATCCACCCGACCTTGTCCGCGAGCGGCACCGTCGGCACCGACGACGGCGGCGCCGCCGCGATCGGTGCGTGGTCCCGACGCCGCATCGCGCCGCCCGGACCGAGCAGGGCCCGAGGCGGCACGACCTGCGGGGCGCCCCGCGGGTCGAAGTGCCCGCCCGCTCCGAACGGCGCCGCCGTCCGCGCCGACCCCGAAGGCGACGCGAACGCCGCCGACGCCGGACGGAACGGGCGCGCGCCCGCGAACGCGTCGTCGGGCACCGCCACGCGCGACGAGCCGCCCACGCCCCCCGACGGGTGCAGTGGCGGGGACCGCGGCGGCGGCAGCGGACGCCGCGCTGTCTCCGACGGCGACGACACCGGCGGCCGGCGCACCTCGAGCACGTCGGCGCCCGCCGCCTCCGACAGGCTCTTGCCCTTGCCGCCGCCGCCGGAGGCGACCGCGGCCCGCCGCGCGTCCCGGTTCGCGGCGTCGGCGGCCTTCTCCGCCCGCGCGGCCGCCTTCGAGGCGTCGCGCGCCGCGCGGTCGGCGGAGGCCCTCTGGTCCGACGGCGCCGCGCGTGCCGCGTCGTGCGCCCTCCGTGCCGCCGCCTTCGCCGCGCTCGCCGCCGTGTCGGCCTTCTCCGCCGCCCGCCCCTTGGCGTCGGCCGACTCCGCCTGCGCCGCCTCGCGTGCGGCGTCGTGCGCACGGTGCTCGGCTTCGCGCGCCGCCTCCGCCGCGTCCTGCGCCGACGCCGTGGCGTCGGGCGCCGTCGCCCCGGCCTCGGCGGGCGCGGCCGCCGACGGCGATGCGCCCGGTGCGTCGCCCTCGGGCGGCGGGCTCAGTCGCTGCGGCGCACCGACGATCCCCACGCTCGCGAGCGAGGGCTCGGTCTCGGGCTCGTCGTCGTGCGACGCGAGGATCGCGGTCGCGAGCACCCCGCCCGCCCCCGCGGCCCCGCTCCCCGGGAGCATCACGCCCGGCGCGTTCCCGTTCGTCGCCGCCGTCGAGGGCGACACCACCGCCGGCCCGCACGCGCACGTGCACGGGCACGGCTCCGCCGCCTTCGTCGCCCCCGACGCGGTCGTCGGCATCGCCGGCGTCGTCGAGAAGGTCCCGAACGGCGAGATCGAGAGCGCCATCCCGCCGTGCGCCGTCGCCACGGCCGACGCGTACCCGATGTCCTGCGCCGCGACCGGCGCCGACGCGAGCGCCGAGCCCACGAACGGCTCCACCAACGCGTTGGGGAGCAGCATCGGCTCGATCGGCTTCCACCCCACCCCGTCCGGCGGCGGCACCCCGCCGCCCGGGGACACGTACTTGCGCCCCTTCTTGCCCCCCGTACCGCCCCCGCCCTTGCCCCGCGTGCGCGGCGCCGGCTCCTCGAAGTGCATCCGCGGGGCCGCGACGTCGAGCGGCGCACGCGCGCGCGGCGCCACCGCGACGTCGTCGCCCTGCGGCGGTGCCACCGTCGCAGGTTCGGTCGGCGCGGGCGGCGTCCGCGGCTCGGGCGGCGACGGCGTCGGCGACGACGCGGGCGTCCCGGGCAGCGGCGGGAAGCGCAGCGTCTCGGGGTCGGGGCGCTGTTCGAGCGCCTGCGGCGGCGCGACGCCGGCCCGCACGCCCCCGCGCACCGGTGCGCGCGCGCCGACCTCCTCGACCGTCGTCAACCCCGCGAGCGCCGGGTGTCGCGGCGGCCGCACCGTCCTCGGGACCGGTGCGCCCCCCGCCGTCGCCTCTCTCGACGCCGTCCCCGCCCCGTCCTCGCACCCGCACGACGGCTCCGACCCCCACGGCGCCACGAGCGCGACGGCGCGGGCCCTGCGCCCCGCGCCGCACGTGTCGCAGCCGCAGTCGCCGCCGCACGCCATCGCCTCGCCCTCCGCCGCGCGCCCGCGCAGTCTAGCGTTCCCGTCGCTCGAGCGAGCCCACGACGTAGCAGGTCAGCGCCGTCCCCGCCCCCGTCAGGCCCACCGACGCCCGAAGCCACGCCTTGGTCAGCGTGCGGGTCAAGTCCTGCGAGCTCGGCCCGCTCGGGACCAGCAACGGCGCGACCCCGTCGCAGTCCGTCCAGTCCACCCCGTCGTTGCTCTCCTGGAACCCGAAGTACGCCGCCGGCGCTCCGCCCGCGTAGATCCCCACCCACAGCGTCACCGAGAACGCGCTGTACGCCGAGACCGGCAGCGGGTCCATGTAGAACTGCGTCGGCCCCACGAACGACGTGTAGCGCGGGATCAGCACCAGCGGCGTCTGCTTGCCGGCCATCGGTCGTCCTCCTCCTCCTCCGGGTGCAGGCCCGAGCCCTCGGGGGGAGGCCGCCCTCCCCCCGAGTCACCGGGTCGGTCGTGCAGGTCGGCCTACGACTCGCGCTGCATCAGGAAGCCGAGGCACCAGCACGTGATCGCGCCGTTGCCCACCACGCTGAGCGTCACGTTGACGCGGAACCACCGCTTGGTCAGCTCGGGCTGGAACTGCGCCTCGGTCACCGCGCCGGGGTCGGTGAACGGGCCGCCCGCGCACGTCGTCCAGTTGAGCTGGTCCATCGACTCCTCGAACGTGATCGTCTGCAGCCCGGCGACGTTCATGCCCGCCGTGCGCCAGAACGAGACCACCGCCTTCTCGTACTCCGACACGTCCATGCCGACGGTGGTGAACGACGTGGCGTTCGCTCCGCAGTACGTCGTGTACCGCGGGATCAGGACGAGCGGGACGAACAGACCGGCCATGCGACGACCTCCGACAAGGGGGACCTTCGGACCGTCGCCGTCGTGGCGGGGCGCCGTCGGACCCGGTGGATGGAGAAGGGGGTGTGACTCGTCACGGGCGACCTCCCCGCCGCC
>JADZCA010000095.1 GCA_020851795.1 Planctomycetota bacterium
CGTTCCTGCACTGCACGGCGACCTTCGACAACTCCGCCGACAACCCCTACAACCCCGACCCCACCGCCACCGTCCGCTGGGGCGACCAGACCTGGGACGAGATGATGATCGGGTACTTGGACTACGTAAAGGACTAGTAGTAAACGACTTACGATCTCTTGTGAGCAGCCGTGTGAGCAGATAGGCTCCGTCGCAGACGTTCGCAGGGGTTCGCCGATGGCGTGGTTGGCTGCCCGAGGTGCCCGGAAGTTCTGGTCCATCTGCTGGCGCGACGACGCCGGCCGGCACCACTCCAAGCCGACCGGGACGCGCGACCGCCGGCTGGCCGAGGCGCGCCTCGCCCGATTCCGGGCCGAGGAAGGCCTCTCCCAGCCCGCGACGCGCGCGACGAACCGGGACCTCATGGAGCGCTGGCTCGCGGCCGTGGCGGCCACGCGTTGCCTCGAGACGGCCGACTCCTACCGTTCGTCGATCGAGCCGATGGTCCGTGCATGGGAGGGCGTCCCGATCGACGAGTGGACGCGGGAGCACACCGAGGCCTACGCGGCCGCGAAGCGGGCCTCCGGCGACTGGTCCGGCCGGACGTGCCAGCTGTGGCTCTCGGGGTGCCGCCAGTGGATCCGCTGGGCAGCCGAGCACGGGGACCCCGTCCCCGACTTCGTCGGGACGTACCGCGGTTGGCGTCCCCACCGCCCGACGATCCAGCACCTCGACGTCCCTCAGCTCTACGCGTTGCTCGACACCGCGCGCGGCCACGAGCTCGAGGTCCTCGTGGCCCTGACCGCGCTCGCGGGGTGCCGCCTCAAGGAGGCGCAGTCCGCCACGGTCGAGGACGTCGACTGGCGCCGCCGCGTGCTGACGGTGCACGGCACGAAGGGGCACGCCGACCGCATCGTGCCGATCGTGCCGCGCCTCGAGGAGGTCATCCGACGTCGCGCGCCGGCGACGGGGCGATTGCAGCAGGCGACCGCGCACTCGTCGCGCTATCGCTGGCTCGCGGAACTCTGCGCCGCGGCCGGCGTCCCCGTCGTGTCCTGGCACCCGCTCCGCCACTCGTTCGCCACGGCCCTGCTGGACGCCGGTGCCACCCTGCCGGAGCTCCAGACCGCGCTCGGGCACCGCTCGCTCGCGTCCACCGGGGTCTATCTGCACCCCCGGGTCGAGCGGATCGCGGCGGCAGCCGGTCGCGCGTTCGGCGCGTGACCGCCGTGCCCCCTCGCGCGAGTTCCTGTGGTGCGCCCCTCCTCACCCTCCCGCCGTGGCCGCCCGTGGCCGCCGGCGTCCCGCTCGTCGATCTCCCGGGGAGTGCTCCGCGCCAGGCTCGGGCTGCCGAGGCCGGGGCCCCCGGGGTGGAGGTGACGCCCTACCCCGCGCTGCGCGGGCCCGCGAGGACGCGGTAGCCGCCGGACGACGGGCCGTCGGCGGCCCGGCCGAACGGGCGGGGCTTCCACGGGTCGCGGGGCGGGGCCTGCGCGGGCGTGGGCGCCTCGGACGGCTCCGAGGTCGTCGCGGCGGCGCGCGCGCTCTGGCGGGCACGCTCGCGGTCGATGGCCTGCCAGCGGGCGACGCGCGCGGCGTCGCAGTGGGGCGTCCATCTCAGGCGGGACGCTCCGCGGCCGCGGCGTCGATCTGCGCCTTCGTCTTACAGCAGATCAGGCACCGGGTCAGCGTGGCGCCGGGCTGGTCGGCCTGCACCGGCGTCGCGCGGAAGTCGTGCGGGACGGGATCGGGATGGACGTCTGGCCCGGTCGCCGGGACGGTCCCGCACTTGGGACACGGGCAGCATCGCGGAGGCTCCATGCCGGAGCTCCAGTGCTGGACGTGGCCGCAGCGACAACGCGAGTAGACCACCGCGCTACTCGCACTTCCCCGCGCCGCAGGCTTGGCACGCGGGGTGCCCGGTGTAGATGTCGGTCCCGACGTGCCTCGTCCCGGGCGGGCAAGCGGGCGCGGCCGGTGGGCACGCGCAGCCGCACGACGCGGCCGCGGCCACGAGCGTCACGAGCACGGCGAGGACGGCCAGCGCGGCACCGACGTCGAGGGCCCCGGCGCGCCTGCGGGGGGAGGCGGCGCGACGCATCAGCGCCCCCCGCCGGCGGGGATGCGCTCGTAGAGCCGGTCCACGCGCGCGCCGACTGCTTCTACGGACGCCCGCAGTGGCGCCAGCGCGCGCTCGAGGTCGCCCCGCGTCGCCGGCGCGAGCTGCGGGTCGGCGGCCGCGGGCGCCCCGCCGGGCATGTCGCTGCCGCGCGCCCACGGGGCGAACCACGCCGCCCACACGAACAGCAGGACCACCGCGATGATCCCGACCACGCGGATCGTGCGCCACGCCTCGCGCGGCTCGCGACGGGAGGCCTCCTCGACGGCGGCCATGCCCCGGCCGGCCGCCTCGACGACGGTCGTCAAGGCGGACGGCACGGGGCGCTGGGCGGGATCGGGCACGGCGGGCGTCATCCCAGCGGGGACGCGCCGCGTCAGGCCGCGGCCGCCGGAGGCGTCGGCGTCGGCGTGGAGTCCGGCGCGCCGGCGGGCGCCCTGCGGACGGCGACGGACCCGGGCTCGAGGTACGCCTTCAGCGCACCGGCGCCCGAGCGCAGCGGCGAACCGCGCACGACGCGCGTCGCCGCGGGCCCGACGATCGCCCCCCCGCCCAGCGCGTAGAGCGCGATCTCGTACCAGTTCCACTTCGAGCCGCGGGTCTCGTCGATCGCCTTCGTGTACTGCTCCTGTCGCGCCCGCGACTCCGCATCGAGGCGCTTCCCGACGACGTCGGCGAACGCGTCCGCGCGCGCCTTCGCGTCGACGTCGGCCTGCCCCGCGCGCTGCGCGGCCGCCTCCGCGGTGCCCTTCGCCGTGACCGCCAGCGCGGTGGCCTGCTGCACGCCGGCGGCCGCGGCCTCGCGCACGGCGTCGGCCTGGCTCTTGCCCGCCGCGATCGCCTGCTCGAACGCCGCCTGGCTCGCCTGTTGCTGGGCCACGAGGTCCTTGCGGATCTGCTCGTCGGCCGCCGTGAGGTCCGCGCGGAGCTGCGCGTCGGCCTTGGCTCCGTCCTCGCGCAGCTGCGCGATCGCCGCCGTCTGGTCGTCGTGGAACGTCTTGAGCGCGGCGTCCGTGCCGTCGACGCGCTTGGCCAGCGCGTCCACCTCGGCCTCGTCGGCGAAGCGCGAGAGGCGCATCTGCAGGGCCCCGCCCTCGGTGCGGGCGGACACGCAGCCGGCGGTGGCGGCCGCGGCGACGGCGACGAACGCCAGTCGCGCGAGCCGGGAGAGAAGGGGAAACGTGGACCGACGCATCGAGTAACTCCGGACGCACAGCCCTCAGTCGTTCGCGTCTAACCGATCCTGCGGGCGGAAAGGCGAGAGAATCGCGCTACGCACGGGCAGGCGCGCGCCCCCCACCACCCTCCCGGGGTCGACGCGGGCGAGGAAGCCCGCCCGCAGGAGCACCCCGACGAGCGCGCGTCCCTTCCGCGGGCACAGCCCGCCGGCGGCCTCGGCCACCGCGACGAGGTCCTCGACGTCGCGGACCGTCGCCGGCGGGAGCATGCGGGCGAGGATCGCCTCGCGGGCCCGCGTGGTGGCTTCGAGCGGGGTCACGGCTCGCGCAGGACCTCGCGGACCTCGACGGTGCCCGTCCACCAGTCCGGCTCCTCGGCCGCCCAGCGCGCCTCGGGCCCGAAGTGGCACAGCCGATAGGCCCGGTAGGACACCTTGACGCTCTGGCCCGCCGTGGCACCCGACGCGAGCGTGATGGTCCGCGCGTCGGTGTTCACGGACGCGACGGCCCGCGGTGTGCCCGCGACGACGGCGCTCGCCGTGCCGTCGATGGGGTAGTCGCGGTAGGCCTCGACCTCGTCGTCCTCGGGCAACCCGAACACGGTCTGCCCCTCGAGCGCGGGGCCGACCTCGACGTCGTACCGACGGCTCTCCCACGGGTCCTCGACGTAGAAGGCCTCGCCGGCGAGCAGTCGCGCCTCCTGCCACGCGCGCTGGTCGTCGGCGTCCTCGGGGTAGCCCTTGCGGGGGATCGTGTAGACGCGCGGCGCGACGCCGCCGGCGCGGTACGTGCGCTCCTGCGCCGGACCGTCCTCGCTGAACGTGTCGCGCCCGTCGGCGGCGTCGACGAACGTGAGCCCGGGGAAGGCCGAGAGGTCGAGGATGGGGCGCATCGGGGGGCTCCTACACCAGCTCGAGCTCGTACGCGCGCAGCGTGAGCGACAGGTTGGCGTCGCTCGCGGAGAGCTGCGCGGTGATCTTGAGCGCCTTCGACGACGTCGAGTCCTCGGCCGCCGTCCCGTGCGCGCGCTTGTCGGAGCTCCCCAGGACCGTGCCGCCCGTCCCGAGCGCCGCGTCGGCCTGCGACGTCCAGATGCCGAGCCGGCACCGCTGGGCGCTCGTGCTCGGTGCGGCGAGGTCCCACGTGACTTCCCAGTGGCGACTTCCGCCCGACGTCAGGTTCGGCGTCACGAGGCGGATGACCTCGGTGGAGCCGAACTTGAGCCGGAAGGTCACCGTCTGGTTGCTGCCGCTGTTGTTGGTGACGACGCCCCACGCGCGGCCGCGCAGGCGATCACCGGCGGCGAGGGTGGTCGAGTACGAGACGAGGTCCGTCTCGGCGGCGGACGACGGGCCGACCGCGACGTCGGCCGCGCCCTTCGACACGACAATGTCCGACCCGTCGGCGCCGTCCGCACCCGGCGCCCCATCGTCCCCGTCGGCGCCATCGGCACCGTCATCGCCGGCGTCGCCCTTGCTTGCGAGCAGCGCCCAGTAGGTCGCGTTCGGCGGCGCGTGGTTCGCGTGCGCCAGGACGCACACGTAGGACGACCCGCCCGACGACACCGCGTCGCCGGCGACGTAGGCCGCCGCCCCGCTCCACGCCCCGAGCCAGCGCAGGCCGTCACCGGAGTCGTAGCCGACGACCTCGGCCCCGACGCGGCGCAGGGACTCCCCGTCCGCCACGTCGCCCACGTCGAGCTCGGTGCCGTCGGGGAGTGCGATCCGCTGGCGCGCGTCGCCGCAGGCCATGGCTACGCGTTGGAGTCCACGAGCGTGACGGGCAGCTCGAGCGTGTACTCGGCCCCCGCGCCCTTGACGAACGGGCCGACGAGGCAGCGCGCGATCAGCGTGCCCTCGTCGTCGTCGGCGTCGTCGAAGATCCCCGCCTCGGCCACCGTCCCCGTTCCGTCGCCGGCGGGAAAGGTCGCGGTGAGCTTGAAGACGCCGGGGCTGACGTACTCGAACGTCGCGGCCGCGCGCGCCGTCTCGGAGATGAGCGCGGTGTCGGCCGCGCTCGGCGTCGTCGCGCCCGAGCCGATCGCCAGTGCCAGCGCGGGCCCGAGCGCCGTCGCGTTGTCGAAGGCTCGCTTGACCAGCCACTCGAGGCCGGCGTCCGTGAAGACCAGGTTCGCCACAGGTACCTCCTACGTCAGGCGGCCGTGAGAACGGCCGCCGATGCCCAGCCCGCCCGAGACCTCGAGCGGGTCGATCGAATCCGAATACGCGCCCGCGATCGCGAGCGCGCCGAACGCCACGGACCACGGGACCGTGTCCACGCGCGCGCAACCGTCGATCGCGAGCGCCCCGGTGACGGACTCGACGACCGTCTCGGAGACGTCGCCGCCGATCGCCAGCGCACCGAGCGCGATGCCGCGGTTGTCGCGGGCGGCGCCGCCGATCGCGAGCGCGCCCGACGCGCGGTGCATCGACGAGCGCTCGGCCACCGCGACGTCCACGCCGAGGCCCGTCAGCGCTGCGTCGCCCGTCATGTCGCCGCCGTCGCCGTCGCGCTGCACCGAGAGCGACAGGTCGAATGGCTTGCGCAGCCCGGGCGGCACCGCACCGCCGGGGACGAGGAACACGGCCAGCGCCGTGCCCGTGCCCGACCCGTCGGTGACCTCGGGCTCCTGCGCGGCCGTCGTCGTCGGCGCGGTCCACGCCGAGCCCTGCCGCGCGTAGGACAGCCGCACCGACGGCGCGCGCCCCGACGCCTCCGGCGACCCCGTCGTCACCTCGCGCAGGTGCGCCGTGACCGCGATCGCCCCGGCCGCGTAGGGCGGCATCGAGAGGATCCCGCCGGCGCCGGTCACGACGCCTGCGCCCGCGGGAAGCACGCGGCCGGCCGACCCCGTGAAGCAGTGAGGGTCCTCCGACGCGGCGACCGGCGCGTCGGCGGTGACGTCGTCGCCCCGGTCCGACCGCAGCGCGGGCGCGTCGAGTTGCTTGTGCACGACCCCGCCGCCCCGCAGCAGCGTGTAGGTGTCGTCGGTCTCGACGACGTCGGACCACGCCCCGCCGTTGCGCCCCGTCCCGGGCGTCACCGCCTCGACGAGCACCAGCCCGTGCCCCGGCGGCAGCACGCGCCAGTCGAGCCCGGCGTCCACCCCGTCCGCCCCGACCGGCCCGTGGAGCACGAGCCCGCCGGGGTCCGAGAGCGTCCCCCACAGCGGCCGCAGCCCCGACGCGACCGCGGCCGCGCGCAGCGTCGTGACGTGGTCGGGCGGCACCCCGTCGGGGTAGGCGTCGGCGACCGTGCCGGGGGCGAGCACGCGGCCCGCGGCGTCGAGGACGATGCCCAGCCGGGCCGCGATCGCCGCGTCGCGCGCGGCGAGCTGCGACGGGTACGAGCCCGCCGCGGCGTGGCGCAGCGGCAGCCCCGCGGGCCCGACGTCGAGCAGCGTCGTCAGCGGCGCCCACGAGCCCGTCGGGGCGCCCTGCGCGTCGTTGGGGCTCCACTCGAGCGCCTGCCCGCCGGCGTGGTCGCCCGACGCGTCCGCGGCCTTGCGCACGGTCCCCCACGGGTACCGCGCGACGATGTCCGGCGGGCGACCGGCGAGCGACTTGTCGCCGACGTAGGGCCCGCCGTAGGGGTTGGCCTTGCCGCGCGCGACGTCCACCGGGCCCGAGAGCCACGACTCGACCGGGGCGCGCGGGATCGAGCCGTAGCCGGCGACGAACGTCCTGCCGTCGTCGTCGTCGTACCCGGGGAGCGGGATCGGCTGGCCCGGGAACGGGTTGCCGCCCAGCCCGCCCGCCGCGTCGCCGAGACGCCCGGCGAGGTTGAGGTGCTGGATCCCGTCCTTCTTGTGCTGGTCGTCCGTATCGACGTCGGCCGTGGTCCGGCGCACGCGGTCGATGACCTCGACCTTGCACCCCGGGATCGGGCCCGCGGGCTGCGCGCCGACCGTCGTCTCAGACCTGCCGTTGAGGCAGTCCACGACGTCGCGCGCCGTGCGCAGCGCCTGCGCCGCCGAGAGCTGCGCCGGCCGCTCGATGTAGGTCCGCGCGATCTCCTCGGCCGCGAGATTGAGCCAGCCGGCCGCCGTGCCCGCCTGGATCGTGGTCGTCCCGCGCAGCAGCGACCACGTCACCGAGTAGACGACGAGGTTGCGGTCCGCCTCGAGCCCCGTCGTGCGCTTGCGCGACGTCAGCGCGACGCGCTTGGTCAGGCCCGCCCACTGCGCGGTCGGGTAGCCGCTCGGGTGCTGCGGGAACGCAGCGTGCGACTTCCACGGCGACGCGATCTCGGCCGTAAACAGCAGCGGCACGTCGCCGAGCACGTCGAGCAGCGCCTGCCCCGCCTTCGTCAGGCCCTCTGCCTGATCCATGGAGGTGAAGTCCTGCAGCTCGATCCGCTGCAGGCGCCCCCACCCGTACTCGTCCCACGCGCGGCCCTCGTACGTGTCCTCGGCCGCGGGCACGCGCACGCGGGGCACGTCGCCAAGCGTACGCAGCCGCGCCTTGAGCGAGACCTCGCTCATCGCGACGGCGGGATTCGAGCACTGGTCCGCCGGCGGCGACCCCGCGGGCTCCGGGCCGATCCACGTCATCAGGACGACCGGGCGCTCGGGACGCTTCGCGAGCACGACGACGGGGTCGCAGAAGCCCGCGTTGATTGCCTCCTGGCTCGGCATGTGGACGCCGAAGTCCACTTCCTCCCACGACGTCACCTTCGTGCGCGGGTCGGTGAAGCCGATCTGCATCGCGCCGCACGCCTTCGCGCGGTCGAAGCCGCCCTGCGCCAGCGCGCTCGGCGCCACGCCGCAGATCGTCGGGATGCCCTTCGCGCGGAACGAGCGCCCGACGCCCATCGACGACAGCCACCACTGCGCGCGCGCGTCGAGCAGCGTCACGACGAACGCGGTCCCCGGCGACGGAGCCACGCCGCCCGGCCACGCCGACGGGTACATGTAGATCTTCGTCGTCGTGTTGCCGACGACGAACTCGCCGTTGCAGTACCCGCCTCGGAACTGGTCGGCGACGAGGCCGTAGGACGCCGCGATCGTGACGTAGATGCGCGTCACCCCGCGGAACGACTCGACGCCGGCGCCCGCGATCTTGCCCGAGATCGACTGCTTGCCCTGCTTCCCGCCGTCGATCCCCGCCTCCTGCTCAGGCGTCCACTGCGGCGACAGGTTGTCGGCCTCGCCCGGGACGCCCATCTGCAGCGTCGTCTCGCCGCGCTCGCCGCGCACGCCGACGAACTCGAACGCCGTCACCGCGCGGCGCACGTCGAGCGTCACGCTCGGCTTGACCCACTCGGCCGTGCACTCGATCGTCTCGGCCTCCGCGCCCGTGATGTCACGGAAGTGCCAGACGTTCGCCTCGGGATCGACGAAGGGCTGGTACTTGCGCATCCGCGCGACGAGCTGGAGTACCGCCGCCGCGAAGTTGCCCGACACCGTCAGGCCCGGCACGACCGCGTCGAGCAGCGAGAGCTCGGCGTCGTCGAAGACGTCGGACCCGTCCGACGGCGCCGCACCGACCTCGGCGAGCCGGACCTTGTAGCGGTCGCCGAGGAAGGCGAGCACGTCGCCGACGGTCATGTCCTGCCGGTCGGCGTCGTAGTAGTCGGCGCCAGCGTCGGCGACGTTGAAGTAGAGCGTCGAGGTCCCGTCGTCCTCGGCGACGTCCACGAGGCCGGCCGCGGCCATCGCGTCCATCGCCGTCCACGACTGCGACGCTGCCGGCGACGCCGCGGCGGCCCCCGACACGATCACGCCGCGGAACCGGACCGCGCCGTGGTGGTAGACGACGACCCGCCGCCCCGGCCGCAGCCCCGTCTTGAGCACCCACTCGCCATCCGCCACGATCCGCGCCGTGCATCCGCTCGCGCCGAGGCTCTGCGTCACCTCGACGTCGTGCACCTTCGGGTCGTGCCCGCGCAGGTCCTCGGTGGCGTAGCGCACGCCGTCGATCTCGAGCACCCAGCCGGACCCGTCGCCGAGGTCCACGTCGCTCTCGTCGGAGAGGTCGTAGACCTCGTGGTCGTCCACGAGGACGTCCTCGAGCACGACGCCGCCGGTCAGCTCGACGCCCGTCCCCCACGGCCCGCGCAGGTTCGGGACCGCTCCCGTCCACGACGCGCGCAGCGTGCCGCGCGAGGACCCTCCCGACGAGCGCGTGTAGGCGCGGAAGGTCGTCGTCCCGTCGGCGTTGTCGGCCACGGCCAACGACCACGCGAGCCCGTCGGCGAGGTCGTCCTCGGTGACGTGCGCGCCGCTGTAGGCGTCGCCGCGGTTGGTCGCGACGCCGTCCTCGACGGTGACGATCCGCAGCGTCGGCGTGCCGTCGGCGTTCGCGACGAGGCGCGCGACAGCGTAGTTGTTGATGTCGCGGAAGCGGGCGACGACGCCCACGCCCTGCGGGTGCGTCGTCGAGCCCGGCGCGCGCCACCGGGCCCACTGCGCGGCCCGGTAGTCGTCGCGCCCCGGGCGGTTCTCGCTGCGCAGGAGCCACTTGTACGCCGCGGCGCCGAAGCCGCGCGGGCCCATGCCGCGCCCGTCGCCGTGCAGCGTCGGGATCGTCGGCTGGTTGACGTAGGGCTCCACCGGCGCGTTGAGGCCCGACTGCAGGCCGCTCTGCGGGTTGACGAGCTCGAGGTCGGCGTCCTGCTCGAGCGGGATCTCGAAGCCCGGCCACGCGTCCACGACGCCCGGCGCGTCGGCGCCGTCGAACGTGTGCCGGTACAGGCGCACGGCGTCCGTCACGGGACGACGCTCCCGGGCGTGCGGTGGATCTCCGTCGTCGGGACGCCCGTGAACGGCCAGACGATCTCGGGCGAGTAGTAGTCGCCCTTCGCCGGCCGCCCCATCTGCCGGATCCCGCCGCAGTAGAGCGGGTCGAACAGCGACGAGACCCGCACGAGCAGGTCCCCGGCCTCCGGCGCGTAGTCGTCCGTCGAGGGGTCCTCGTCGAAGGTGAGCCCCGTGCTCGTCGGCGTCGCCGTGACCGTGGCCCAGCCGAACGCGAAGAGCGCGGCGCGGTCGGTCGCGTCGCTCGGCCGGTAGAAGTAGACGACGTCGCCGACCTCGAAGGCGTGCGCCGCGGCCGTCACGTAGGACGTCCCCGCGCCGCTCGCCAGCACCGCGTCGAAGTCGTCGTCCTCGCACCAGACGAGCGGCAGGCCGTAGCCGTGCCGCGCGCGCAGCGCCGCCCGGATCGCCGCCTTCTGCGCGATCCACGCCGCCTGCGTCTTCGCCGCGCCGGGGCCACCCCACGTCACGACCTCGATGCCGCCCGCGGCGTTGGGCGAGTCGGGCACGACAAGCGCGCGGTCCTGGTCCACGCCGAGCACGACCTGCGCGGGGTTTCCGCGGTCCTCCTGCTCGACGAGCGAGCGCGCGTGGCTCCACAGCCGCAGGGTCCCGAAGATGGCTCGCTTGGTGCCCATGGTCAGGCCGCGATGTACCCCGCGGTCGCCAGCTGTTGCTTGAGCGTGGCGAGCTCGTCGGAGACGGACTCGATCGCCTCGGCCATCGTGAGGACGCCGGTTCCGATCGCCGCGACGTTGGTCGCGACGTCGGCGGCGGCCTTCGAGGTGCGGTCGGCGCCGTCGGTGATCTCCCCCGCCGCGGACTTCATCTCCTCGCTCGCGCCAGTGATTGCGTCCCCGGCCTCCTTCGCCTTGTCACCGGCCGCGCCGAGCTTGCCCGCGGCGTCGCCGAGGACGTCCATGCTGCGGCGGTCCACCGGCTCCGGGTTGCTCGGCGTGGTCACGGGCGGGAACGCGGACGGGTTCCCGTTGGCGCCCGCACCCCCGAACGCCTTCCCGAAGTCGAAGCCCTGCCCGTCCGCCCCGGGAATCGGCGGCATGAGCAGCCCGGGCGGGAGGTTCGGGTACGTCGGTTTCGACTTCGACTGCCGGTCGCGGAACCAGTCGTCGAGCGACATGCCGCCCGTCGGGTCCACGCCGCCCGCCGCGCCGTCGCCCCAGCCGGTGCCGTCGGGGCGGATGTTGGTCCCGTACCCCCACGACGCGCGGGCCCGGGCCTCCGCGCTCATGTTCGCCTCGTGGCGGCGGAACCGTTCGACGTTGCGGGCGGCCTTCTTCGCCGCGCGCTCCGCCGCCATCGGGCCCATGCCACCCGCGTACTGCGAGTCGAGTGCCGCGCGAACGGACTTCGCCGCGGCGGCCTCGGCCTGCGCCGCCTCGAAGCGCCGCGCGTGCGCGGCCTCCGCCTCCTCCCTCTCGCGCGCGGCAACGCGCGCCGCCTGCTCTGCGATCGCGAGCTGGCGCTTCTTGGCCTCCTCGATCTCCTTCTCCATCGCCGCGCGGTTCTCTGCTACGCGACGCGCGAACTCCGCCTCCTCGCGCTGCGCGGCCGCGAGGTTCTTCTCTGCGTTCTCGCGAGACATGGTGTCCGCGAGCATCTTCTGCGCGAGGTCGGCCTCGAGCCTCATGCCCAGCCGGCGCATCTCGGCGATCCGCTGGATCTCCGACCAGTGCGCGCGCTGCTGCTCGGTGGCCTTCGATTGCGCGACGAGGTCGTCGAGCTGGCGACGCAGCGCGACGCGCCGGTCAGCCTCCGCCTCGCCGAGCCGCCGGGCAGCCTCGGCGCGCTCGTTCGCGGCCTCGGCGTCTGCCTTCATCTGATCGCCGAACGCACGCGCTCGACTGGCCGCGTCCTCGGCTCGGTTGAGTTCCCGTGCCTTCGAGGCAGCCGTCGTCCCCTTCAGGCTCGCCCCGGCCGCGAAGTCGGCGTCGAGCGCCGCCCGCACGCGTGCGGACTGACCAGCCTCGCGCCGGTCGCTTCGCAGTTCCACCCCACGCTGGATGAGGTCGAGCTCCGTCTGCAGCCCCGCCAAGTAGGCGTCGTGGTCGGCCTTGCGCTTCGCAGCGGCCTTGGCGGCCTCTGCCGCGGCCCGCGCGTTGGCCTCGCGGAGCCGGTCCGCCGCGTCCGCCGCCTCACGCGATCGACGCCCGAGGAAGCCGATCCCGTCGGCGACCAGCGTGATCCCGGCCGCGAGCGCGCCCTGCGGCCCCCCGCCGGCGGTCAGGAATGCACCGAAGGAGCGGGTGAGGCTCCCGCCGACCGTGTTGGCGACGCCCTCGGCAGTCCCCGCGAGCATCGCAAGCCCGCCGACGGCCGTACCGATCGACCTCCCGATCTTCTCGGAGGACATGCGGAAGCCGCTCGCCATCCGATCGTTCGCCCGTCCGACTGCCTCGGACTCCATCTCGACCGTGCGACGGAACCGGCGAACGACCTGCTCGCCCTGCGCCATCCCTCGCGAGAGCGCCCCCGTCTCGGCGCCCACGGTGACGAGCAGGGTGGGGCCGTTCCCGCTAGCAGCGGCCACGGGTCACCGTCCCTTCGCCGGCGGCGCCGCCGGCGGCCCGCGCCGGCGGCCGCTCGCCATCGCGAACATCGCGTCCGCCGCCTCGAGCAGGCTCACCGGACGGCCCGTGCGCGCCGAGGCCGAGCCCGCCGGCGCGCGCGGGCCGGGCAGCACGTCCGCGATCCAGCGCAGGCGTCCGGAGAGACTGAGGAACGCGACGCACTCGGTGAGCTCCGACGAGGTGAGGAGCCGCGCGAGGTGGCGCGGCGAGGGGACCCCGAACGTCGCGCACGCCTCCCAGCGCGCTAGACGGGCGGGGTCCCTTCGGAGTTTCCCGAGACGGCCTCCGCCGCCCGGGCACCCCAGCCGTTGAGGTCCTCGGCCACGCGCGCGAGCCGGTCGAGCACGACGCCCGACTTGCGGCTCAGCGCCTGCGCCGCGGACTCGGCGAGCTCGACGTCGATGCGCCCGTCGGGCCTTCGGATCGGGAACAGGTCCGCGCCGTCGCTCGTCCGCGCCGTCCACACGACGATGCGGGCGGCGTAGTTGCGCGCCGCGGCCCCGTTGGGGTCCGCGGGGCGCTTCTCCTTCGCGGCGGCCGCGCGCTCCGCGGCGGAGCGCCGCAGCCAGGCCGCGTCCCAGTCCTCGCGGTCCACGCCGGACATCTCGGAGAGCACGAGGTCGCCGCCCCACTCGGGGACGTCTACCGCGCGGCTCCGCAGGTCCGACGCGCCGAGGATCGCCTCTCGCGTCAGCGCGCCCATGGCTACGAGGGGTCCTCGTGGCTGATGAGCGAGTTGACGGTGAACGTGATCGCGTAGCGGAGCACGCCGTCGGCCTCGATCGTGTGGCCGCCGACCGTGCGGATGAAGCCCTCGTACGTGTCGACGCGAGGGTTGGTCATCCCGGCGGGCACCGGGTACGTGATCACGACCTGACCACTCCAGCCCATCTCGGGACGGACCTCGCCCTCGTCGTCGACGAGGAGGTCGGCGCCGAGCTCGCCGCGGTCGACCACCCGCCCGGGGATGCTGTTCTTCTCGGTGTCCTTCAGCTTCGTGACGTCGTGTGCCGTCACCCCCTGATCCGGGATCCGAATCGAGTTCGGGTCGATCTCTCCGAGCCCGACGAACTCCATCGTCGCGCCCTGTCCGACGTCTGCCATGGCGTCACGCTCCCGCCTTGAGGTTCACGTACGTCAGGCGAGCTGTGAGGATCGTCACGAACCACGTGACCTCGGAGCCATCCTCGGGCCGGACCGCGTCGTCGACCTCGCCCTGAAGCTCGACGGAACGGATGGAGACGCCGGCGACGTCCCCTCGAGCGTCCTCGAGGGCGGCGCGCAGGGCCTCCACGACCTCCTCGACCTGGTCGACGTCGTCGCCCCAGATCTCGAGGTCGAACGTCGCCCCGCGCAGCTCCTTGACCCGCGAAAGCGTGCGGGCCTCGGGCGTGTCGGAGCGCTTGTAGACCACGTACGGCATCGGCGATCGCGCCGGCGCCCCGTGGGGGTAGATGCGCGGGTCGTCGGGGAGCCCGAGCGCGCCGCCGCCCTCGCCGCCCGTGAGCGACTCGAGGGCGGCCAGGTAGCCGAAGAGGGCGGAGCGGATCCCGGTCACGCGACCTCCCGCGACCGCGCCACGTCGACCGCGCCGGCGGTGAGCACGCTCATCCGCCGCGCGATCTCCTCGCGAACGCGAGCGAGCACGAGGGCGGAGCTGCCCCACAGCGCGCGCTCCATGAACTTCTTGCCGGGGATCAGGCGCCGACCGCTCTGCAGCGCCGCGCGCGCCTGCGCCTTCGTCCGCTCGTAGGTCCGGTAGCGCCGCCCCTTGCGGTTGAGCCGGACGACCCGCGCGCCCTGGTCCACCGGCCCGACGACGCGCGGGCCCACGCGCCAGCCGTAGTTCTGGGCGTACGGGTAGTAGCCCTTCGCGTTCGGGGGGATTCCGAGGTCGCCGCGGCGCGGCGAGGCGATCCGGACGCCGACGAACATCTCGACGTTCCCCAGCCGCCTCGTCACCTTGCGGAGCGTCCAGCGCCCGCCGCGCAGCCGCCCGAGGCGCACGGGCGCCAGCGCGCGCGCGCGGTCGCGCACGATCTCCGCGCCGGCACGCAGCGCGAACGGGAGGATCTGCACCTGCATCACGCGGGGCAGTGCGTCGAAGCGCGCCGCGAGTTCGTCGGCCCCTCGCAGGCGGATCGGCATGGCGGTGGCACCGACGGTGGCCCGCGGCATCACGCGATCTCCGTGCAGAAGACCTCGACGTACTCGGCCGACGGCATCCGGCGGACCTCGACGACGTTGAGGATCCGGGTCCGTCCGCGGCTCTCGAAGCGGATCGCGTTCACGAACGCCTCGAGCTCGATCGGCTCGCGGAGCGTGACCATCGTGCGGACGCGGACGCCGGCCGCGGAGGCCTTCTCGGCGAGGCTGGCGCTGAGGTCCTCGACGCGGGCCCAGCGCTCTTCCCGGTCGCGCCACCGCTGCGTCGCCTGACCGCTGGCGGACCGCTCCCGCTCCGATCCGTCGAGGATCGTCACGCGGTCGGAGAGGGAGCCGGCGGCGAGCGTCACGCCGGGACGACGGCCCCGCTCGGGCAGAAGGCGAGCTTGAGGCGGCTCGTGGTCTTGGGGTAGCCGACGCCCGAGATCCGGTTCGGGTTGACGAGCTCGTCGACGGCGATGCACTTGCCCGCGGTCGCGGAGACCACGTAGGCCTTGCCCAGCGTCAGGACGGCGCCGACGTCGACCTCGCCGCCCTCCTGCCCGACGAAGGGCGCGCCGGCGGCCGACGCGCCGCTGAGCGCGACGCCGACCGCGGACGCGGCCTCCTCGGTGCCGGTGCAGACGGCCTTGTAGGCCCGCTTGTCCGACGCCTTGATGTAGTAGAGCTCGCCCGGGCTGATCGCCTCGCCGGCCCGGCGGGTGCGCGTGGGGCCGCTGGCGCGGGCGACGTTCGCGGCGGTGATCGTGATCGCGGCCATGGGTCAGGTCCTCACGCGTGGATTCGGTACGAGTCGATCAGGGCGTCGACGGAGTGCTGCAGGGCGGTCGCGATCGTTCCGGTGACGACGCCCTCCTTGTTGCGCAGCCAGTGCCCGAAGACGAGCAACACGGCCTCGCGCAGGTCGCCGGGGACATGCTCCGCCTCGTCCCCGTACCCGGCGGAGTAGGTCACCGTGACCGCGTCGGGCTGGATCCGCGTCGACGGCCACGACGCGCCGTCGAGCAGCGCCACCCGCGCGGGGTTGTCGCCGACCGACACCACGTACGTGGCGGCCTCGACGACCTGCGACTCGCCGTCCTCGTCGAGGTAGGCGATCGAGTCGACGCTGATGACGTCCCCCATCGGGAGACGGATCACCGCGCCGTGCGGGTCGTCGTCGCACGGGAACCGGTCGAGGGTCAGCTCCCACGTCTGCTCGAGCAGGGACCGCCCGGTCGCCCGCTCGACGTAGGCCCGCGCGGCCGCGACGAGGCGGGTGAGCTCGGCGTCGGAGTGGCTGCCGTCGACGCGCGCGTGGGCCTTCGCCTCGTCGAGGCTGACCGGCTCGTCGGTCGGGGGCTCGATGCGCCGGAGGCCCATGGCTCACACCGGGACCGCGACGACCGAGAACGTGAACGACGCGTCCGCGTCGGCGTCGACGATCACCCAGCGCGCGCGCCACGCGTCGCCGACGACGTGCCGCACCGACCCCGCGGCCAGCGCCGACGCGTCCGAGAACATGGCCTCCGCCACGCCGGCGCAGACCTTCGCGACGTAGCGCTTCGCGCCGCCGTTGCCGAGCACCTGCGTGAAGTGGGCGACGTCGACCCAGGTCGAGCCGAGGAGAGCCTGCACGAAGACGTCGAGCGTGTCGCCGACGTCGGTGGCGGCCTCCGTCACGTCGAGCACGAACACGTAGGCACCCGCGATCGGGAGGCGGGCAGCCGCCCCCGCGTCGCCGGCGGTGGCCGTCCGCGCCGCGGCCGCGACGAGCGTCTGGCGCTCGTAGACGGTCTTGTGGGGACGGAGGCGCGTCGTCACGGTCACGTCCCGAAGGCCACCCAGTAGAACGACTCGGTGCCGGTCGAGGCGACCAGCGTCGGGTCCGTCCCGCCGGTGTTCTTCCACGCGTGGACGTTCACCACGCCGTCGGTGTCGATGACCGCCGTGAGCACCGACGTGTTGTCGCCCGGCGCGACGGAGCCCTTCAGCGTCGCGACGAAGCCGAGGACGGTCGTCAGGCCAGTGTCCACCGGCGTGGGGTTGGCGCCGTCGAGCGCCGCCTCGCCCCCCGCGAATCGCACGGCGACGCCGCCGAACTTCAGCGCCGCGCCGGCCTTGAAGTCGATCGCACCGCCGGACTCGACGAACATCGTCTTGCCGTCGCGCGTCGCGCGGATCTTGCGGTTTGCCACGGTGAGCTCCAGCGGTGTGTCGGTCTCGTCCCGCGCCGCCGCCTACGTGATCGACGTGGCGGTCAGCCCCGAGTACGAGAAGCGGGGGTTGAGGCCGACGTAGAGCACGTTCGCCTCGTCGCCGGCGTGGCCGCAGGTGATTCGCGCGGCCACGTAGCGCAGCGCGTAGCCGAGCTCCTCGGACAGCTGGCGGACCTCCGAGGCCAGCGCCTCGAGGAAGACGACGTCGTTGAGCGCGTCGGCGGCGACGGTGCCGCTGTCCTTGACCACCGTCAGGTGCGTCGACATCGCCGCGTCGTCCGCGGCGACGATCTCGACCTTGACGACGCCGCCACCCCCACCGCCGATCACGGTCGGACGGACCTCGACGCCGAAGGCCTCCAGCCCGAGCGCCCCGAGGTCCCACGCCCGCTTCGTGGTGCCGCCGTCGGGCGAGCAGATCACGGCGGTCGTGGCGCCCGGGTCGTGGTCGAAGCTCTTCAGCGGGATGCGCGCGCCGATCTTCTCGCTCGCGACGGCGCTCGCGAACGGGAGCATGTAGAACACCGCGACGCCGACGAGCGCGAGCGCGAGGAGCGGGTTGATCGTGACCGCGAGCAGCAGGTTCATGGGGCGACTCCGATCGGAACGGGGATGGACGGGGGGCTCCGCAGGCGCGCCGTTACGAACCGGCGCGCTCCGCGCAGACCACGAAGGGCGACAGCGTCGCCTCCGAGTTCTTCGGGTGGAGCGTGGAGCGCCACCACGGGGCGCCGGCGTTGCGCTGCCAGAACTTGAAGGCGCGCTCGTGCGTGTCGAACCGGACGTGGGTCGACTCGGCGCCCTGCGTGCCCTCGAGGTTCCCCTCGAGGTACTGCGACCAGTTGCCGAGGATGACGTCGCCGAGGTCGCCGCGCGTCTTGCAGAACTCGGTCGGGTAGGCCGGGCGCCCGAGGAACGTGTCGGGCCGGTCCTCGCGCGCCGACGTGACCCACGCGGGGACGCCGCCGGTGCCCGTCGGGATCACCATGCGCATGAGCTCGGGCAGGACGTCTTGGTTGTAGAGCCAGATCGCCCGCCCGTAGCCCCAGCACCGCGACCGCATGTCGATCGCGTTCTCGTAGAGGAACGTGTCCGCCTCCTGGCCGTCCTGCGCGGCGACCGTCACGAGGCAGGGCGAGTTGAGCACCCCGAGGAACTCGCCGGCGCCGGTGCCCGCGAGGCGCTCGGAGAGCTTGCGAGCCCGGAACTCGTCGTTGAACCCCGCCGCCAGGATCGCCGCGAAGCTGATCGGGGAGTCGCTGAGGATCTCCTCCTCGGCGAACGAGAGGCCCATCAGGCTGTCCGCCCGGAGCTCGATCCGCTCCATCTTGACGCGCTTGGGGTCGACGTCCTGCGAGCTCGCGCGGCGGAACACCTGCAGGCCGCCCGAGACCGAGCTGCGGTGGTCCTTGTCGACGCGCGCGGGGAGGCGCACGGCCGGCACCGCCATCGGCACCTCGGTCACCAGCCCGGCGACCGGGTCGACCTCGGGGTCCACCTTGAGCAGGACCGGCTGGAAGGCCGGCGCGAGCAGGAAGTCCCCGTAGGGCGACGCGTTCTCGCTGGCCTCGTCCGAGCCGGCGGCCGCGCGGAGAGACTCGAGCTGCGCGGACGCGCGCCCGGTCGCGGCGAACCGCATCACGTCGACGAGCTGGTCCGCGGCGCGCCGGTAGCCGCGCGCCGGGTCGGTGCGCCACGCCTCGACCGCCTGCACCGAGCCCAGCGGCGCGGTGGCGAGCGTCTCGCCGCTCTTCGGCCCCAGCGGACGCGACAGACCCGCGACCCCGGCGGCCACCGTCGAGCGGAGCGTCTGCCGTCGCTCGGCGCGCTCCACGTCGGCGAGGATCCTCGCCGCCTCGTCCGTCCGGTCCGTGACCGCCTTCTCCTCGTCGTCGTTGAGGTCGCGCTTCTCGCCGTCGGCCTTGGCGATGATGCCCTCGGCCTCCCGCAGGAGCGCCGAGCGCTTCTGGCGGAGCTCGGGGATGCTGGGCGCGACGGCGGCGCTGCAGAGGATCGCGAGCACGGCGAGGCCCATGAGCAGGACGGGCATGCTCTGGGTGACGGCGAGGACGGTCGGGTGCATCGGCGGACGCTCCGAAACGAAGACCGCGCGGACCGGCGTCCTCGGGGTTCGACCCCCGGGGGCGTCAGGCCGCGCGGCTCCGCGTGCGGGGACTGGGTTTCTTTCGGAGTTTCCGAGCCGGCTCCGCGTCTCGGAAACTCGACGCTCACGACGCAAACAGGTCGCGAGGGGGAAAGAAGAGAATTCTCCGCGCGCTATCAGGCGCGCTGGACGCGGTACGCCGCCAGCGCGCGGCGCGGTCGCGCCGTGGACCCCTTGCTCCCGCGCGCGGCGAGCCGCTCGAGCACCGCGTCCATGGTCGAGATCCCGTCGACGAGCCCGAGCTCCTTCGCCTTCGCGGCGATCCAGACCTCGCCCGTCGCCACGGCCTCCACCTGCTTCGGCGTCATCCCGCGGCCCTTGCGGACGCCGGCGAGGAAGTGCGCGTTGAGGTCCTTCACCAGCCGGGTCTCGTACTCGAGCACGTCGGGCGTGATCTCGGTCCCCGGCTCGCCCGCGCCCTTGAGCGCTCCCGTCGAGATCACGTGGACGCGGATCCCCTCGGCCTCGAACTGCTTCGACTGGTCCCAGAGCACCTGGTACGTGCCGATCGACCCGACGAGCGCGGTCGCGTTCGCCCAGACCTTCTCCGCCTGGCACGCGACCCAGTACGCGGCCGACGCGCCCATGTCCTCGATGAACGCCTCGATCGGCTTGCGTTCAGCGACCGCGGCGACGTCGGCTGCGAGGTCCGCGGTCCCGTCGACGTAGCCACCGGGCGAGAACACGCGGAGGAGGATCGCGCGGACCTGGTCGTCGCCGGCGAGCTGGCGCAGCGTGCGCCGCACCATCGCCGTCGAGACGGTGCCGTCGAACTTGCTCGGCCCCTTCATCATCACGCCGTCGAGGCCGACGATCGCGACGCCTTCCGGCGCGGTCTGGAAGGAGACGCCGCCCTCGACGCGCTGCACGCTCTGGCGCATCGGCAGCAGCCGGTCCTTGGCAGCCTGCACGGCGGCGCGCAGCCGGGACGGCTCGCACGCCCACGCACCGAGGTGGGACGCGACGCACTCGGGGACGTACATCAGAGGACCTCCATCAGGGACTCGGACAGCTCGGCCTCGACCGCGGCGGCCACCACGGTGCGGCGATCGACGAAGCTCTCGACGAGCATCCGGCCGATCGCGTCGGCCCTGCTCTGCGCCCAGACCGCCGCGCGATCGCCGAGGATCGGGCCCGCGCCGCGCGCGAGTTCGTCGGAGAGCTGCGACGTGAAGCGTCGCGCCCACGAGCGGAACCCCTCGACGTCGTCGGCGTGGCTCGACGCGTGCCGCGCGAACGCGGCCGCGACCTTGCGCCCGACCCGCTCGGCGAGCGCCTCGCCGCGGACGCGGTCCTCGACGGACGTGTCGGCGGCGCCGTCGGCCGGCGGCTCGACAACGTCCGTCGAGGAGCTGCTGCCGGGCGCGGCCGCCGTCGGCGCGGGCCCCGAGAGCAGGCGGCGCATCGGCGCCATCGCTCCCTGCATCCACAGCTCGTCGGCACCCGGCGACGTCGACGGGTTCATGTCCTCGAGCTCGCGCACCTCGTTCGGCGTCATCACGCCGCCCTGCACCATCGAGCGGTAGCCGTCGCTGCGCGTCTTGAAGTCTCCGCGGAGCATGCCTTGGAAGAAGAACACGAGCCGCCGGCGGGGCTGCCCCACGAGCAGCTTGCGCCGCGCCTCCTTCTCCCACCGGACGGCCCACGGCATCAGCGTGTCGACGACGTAGTCCGTGTTCGTCGCCTCGAGCGTCGACCAGCCCGACGCGCGTTTGAGGTGCCCCAGCTTGTGCGGAGGGCAGCGGAGGATCCGCGCCACGTCCTCGACGGTCCACTCCTGCGTCTCGATGTACTGCGCGTCCTGCGGCGGCAGCCCCATGCGCGCGATCTTCGCGTTGCTGTCGAGCACGAGCAGCCCATGCGACCGCCGCGCCCCGGCGTAGTTCTTCTGGAGGTCCTGGCGGAACGCCTCGCGCTCCTGCTTGGGGATGCGCCCCTCGAGCGACACGACGTTGCCGATCGCCGTGTCGTTGCCGAAGAACGCGGCGGCGAAGCCGCGCGCCGCGAGCCCGATCCCGATCGTCTCGGCGTGCACCTGCGCCGGCGACCACCCCTGCCACTGGTCCCCGATGCCGCGCAGGTGAAAGATCTCGGAGGGTTCGTAGGGCTGCGGCGGCGTCGTGCGCCCCGTGATGTCGTCGACGCAGACCTGGTAGACCGGAACGCCCTTGGAGACGTCGAGCCGGATCCGCGAGGGGTGGATCGGCCACAGCGCCACGACGTCGCCGGCGTCGTTGAACTCGATCTCGGCGCAGCCGTTACCCCACCCCACCGCCCAGAACGTCACCGTCTGGACGCCCGTGAACGCGTCGCAGTAGGGGTTGAAGCCGTCGTCGAACAGGCCTGTCACCGGATGTTCGTCGAGCACCGCCCGCCCGCGGGGGAGCAGCCGCTCGACAACCGCCTTCGGGAGCTTCGCGACGTCCTCGCTGATGTTGCGGGCGCCCGCGAAGTAGGAGCTCAGCCCCATCGCGCTGGACGGGGTCACGCGCTCGCCGCTGGCGGTCCGGGCGCCCGCAGTGGCCACGAACGGGCCGGTCCGCCACGTGACGCCGGCACGGCGGCCGCGCGCCGGCTGGCGTCGGCTGCGCGTCCGCTTCTTCGACTGGGGCTTCTTCGCCATCGAGGGTGGCTCCCGCTGCGCGTCTAACACGGATTCCGAGCGAAAAGGCCTACTCGTCGTCGAACAGCCACGCACGCAGCCGCGCGTCGTCGTCGCTGAGCGGGGCGTCGGCCTCGACGTCAGGGGCCGCCCCGGAGTCGCCCGGCTCGGACCCCAGCTCGTCGTCGCCCACCTCGCCGCGCTCCGCACCCGGCGCGGTCTCGCCCCGCGGCGGCGCCGCCGGGGCTCCCGCCGCGGGCGGCTCGGCCGACACCGTGGCGACCCACGGGACCTGGTACGTCACCTGCAACATCTCGACCCCGATCGCCATGATGAGCGCAGTCATCGGGTCGATCCGCTCCGTGCTCTTCCTCTTCGACGGCTTCCAGTTCCCGGCATCGTCGACGGCCCACACGAGGTTGCTCGCTGCCCAGGTCGCGACCGGGTCGCGACCGTGCGCGAGCGCCGTCGTCCCGTTGACGAGGACGTCGAGCCGCTTGCTCGGCGGGTTCATCGATACGAACCCCTGCCCGAAGTCGATCACCCGGATCCCGTGCACGTCGCGCAGCGCGGTCACGGTCTCGTTCGCGCCGAACCGGTCGAACCCGATCTCCTGCACGTCGTACTCCGAGCAGAGGCGCACGATGTCGCGGCGGATCGCCGAGTAGTCGGTCGCGCGCTCGTCGGGCCCGGCCCCGGTCAGTCCGAGCGCGCCCGCGCGCGCCCACGCCGTGTACGGGACGCGGTCGCGCCGCTCACGCTCCTGCGCGGAGTCGCGAGGGCACCAGTTGAACCAGAGCGCCGCCCGCACCTCGGGGAACCATAGCGCGAGCGACGCGAGGTCGCTCGTCGACGCGAGGTCGAGTCCCCCGAAGCACCGCGCGCCGCGCAGCGCCTCGCGGAGCTCGCGGAACCCCATCCCGCGGTGACCCTCCACCTTCTCCGGAGCGCACGCGAGCCAACGCGAGACGTCGATCGCCGACACCTTCGCGTTCGTCCGGACATTGAGGTTGGTCCGGAGGAACTCGTCCCGGTAGCCCGGCGAGTTGCGGGCCCGACGGGACTCCTCCCGCAGCGTGTCCTCGCGGACGGACACGCCGAGGTTGGGGTTGGCCTTGCGCCACGTCGCGGGGCTCTCGATGTCGTCGCCGGCGTCGGCTTCGTAGATCACGGGGAGGAAGCTCGGCGCGTCGACGACGCCGTCGCGGACCTGGCACGCGTACCGGTACACCTCGTTGCAGATCGACGGGCGCTCGTAGTCCGCCGTCGTGATGACGCCGATCACCGGCTGCCGGCGGGACGACGTGCGCGTCTTGAGCACGTCGAACAGCCGACGGTCCTTGTGCGCGTGCAGCTCGTCGACGAGCACCCCGTGGGCGTTCAGACCGTGCTTGGTGTCCGCGTCGGACGTGAGCACCCGGAAGAAGCTGTTGGTCGCGAGGACCTGCATCGACTTCACGGCGCGGTAGACGCGCACCTGCGCGGCCAGCTCGGCGTTCGCCAACGTCATCGCGGACGCGTGACGGTAGATGATCGCGGCCTGCTCCTTCTCCGCCGCGGCCGAGTAGACCTGCGCGCCCGGCTCGCCGTCGCAGAGCAGGAGCCAGATCGCGATCGCCGCGAGCAGCGGGCTCTTCCCGTTCTTGGCTGCCACGTAGAGCAGGAACTCGCGGTAGCGCCGGATCCCGTTCGGTCGCTTCCAGCCGAACACGTTCGCGACGACCGCTCCCTGCCACGGCTCGACGTCGAACGGCCGCCCCGCGACGTCGCCCTCGATGAACGCGAGGTGGTCGTGGAAGAACCCGATCACGCGACGCGCGGCGAGGTAGTCGAACGTCGAGCCGCCGGCGGTCGCCCACGGGTCGTAACGCGGGACGATCCGCGTCACGAACTCGAGCGCCGACGCGCAGTCCGGGCACGGCGCGTCCGCCAGTCGACGCTCGCACCCGAACACGTGCTCGAGCGCGAGGCGCCCCTGCTCCACCGTGGCGGCCGGCCACACGTCAGGCGCCCGCAGCCTCCGGCGCGGGCGACGCCGGCGGCGACTTCGGCGACTCCGCGCCGGGCAGGAGCGCCCACGGCCTCGGCTTCGCGGACCTCGTGGGTGCGGCGACGGCCACGTCGAGCCGCGCGCGCGCCGACGGGTTCAGCCCGAGGCGGTCGCCCTGCTGGCGCAGCTCGGCGAGCAGCGCCACGCTCAGCGAGGCCTCCGGCCGCAGCGTCGGGCGGGTGTCGCCCTCCCGCGTCGTCGCCGCGTACGTCTCGCCGTTCTTCGCGAGGAACTTGTCCACGCGCCGCCAGCGTGACCACGTCGCGCAGAACAGCGCGAGCGCGTGCAGGTCGACCGCGCCCACCACGCCGAGCGCGCCGAGCTGCTCGACCACGTGAGCCCACGCGCGGCGCGCCTCGGCGTCGAGCCACGACGGACGGGTCGGCATCACGCCGACCGCCGGCCTCGGCTCGCCCGACCGCTCGCGCGCGACCGGAGACCCACGCGCCTCGAGGATCGCCGTCGGCGTCCGGACCGGTCCGCGCGCGCCCACGGGCTACCCGAGCCCCCCCGGGTATGCGGCCGCCCCCCGGGCGCCCGAAACCGTCGAGAATTCGCGCGAGGACAAACGCGCGCTCTCAGGGCCCTCCGCGGTCGAGACCGGACCCTCCCCCCCGGGGGGGTGCGCGCGGTGAGGGACGGGGGTGGCCGCGTCGTTCGCCGCGCGCACGCCGTGGCGCTCGCGGGCGCTCTTGGCCGCGTGGCACGGGCGGCAGAGCGCCTGCAGGTTGGCGGGGTCGAACACGGCCTCGTGGGCGCCCTGCGCGAGCAGCGTGCGCACGGGCACGACGTGGTCGACGTCGACGGCGGGCTCGGCGCGACCGTCGGCGCGGCACGCGACGCAGAGCGGGTGCTGGCGGAGGAACCACGCACGCAGCCGCACCCAGCGCTGGGTCTTGCGCAGGTGGTCGGCCTCGGCCTGGCGCGGGTCGGAGGCGCGGCGCAGGACGGCCTCGCGGGTGGCGCCCGGACGCTCGCCGCGGAGGTTTCGGCGACGCTGCGCGGAAGTTTCGGGGCGTGCGGGCATGTCCGAGGCCTAACACAGATTCCGCGCGAAACTGCGGATTCGGTGGCTACGCAGCGGGTTCGCTGGACGGGAGCGGGGGCGCGCCGAACTCGGCGACGGCGTCGACGCCGAGGTCTGCGCAGCGCAGGCGCACCGAGTTCCAGAGCTGGTTCGCACGGGTCTCGTCGCCGGCGTCGGCGGCCTCGCGAGCCATCGCTGCGAAGCGCTCGGCGCTGCGTCGCCGTTCGACGCGCTCGGTGTCGGTGAGGCTGGGCGAGCGGGCACCGCGCGCCTTGCGTGCGGCCTTGGCCCACTCCCACGGGGCGAGCCGTTCGCGGGGCGTGGCGCCGATGCGGGTGCGCAGGTCGTCGTCGGTGAAGCCCTCGCCGCGGAGCTCGTCGAGCATGACCTCGACGGTGGCGAGGGCCTTCCAGCGCAGGCGGTCGGCGAGGTCGGCGGCGAGCGGGTCGCCGGCCGCGGCCGGCGGCGTGGCGGGCTCGGTCGGGGCGGGGTCGCGTCGCGGCGCTCGCCGGGGGGCGGGCTGGTCGGGGCGGGGCGCGGTGGCGGCGGGGTCCGGGGGCGGATCGGTTGCGTCGCCGCCGCCGCGGGGGGTTGGGGGGCTGCCGCTGCCGCTGCCGCTGCCGCTGCCGCTGCCGCCTGGGACGTGACAAAGCCTGAACAATTCCGGCGAAATGGAGGCATTGCCGCGGCGGTTGTTCCGCAGTTGTTCCGGAACAATCGGGGGGAGTCGCCGGACCTTGCGGCGGCGGTTGATGACTTCGAGGTAGATCTCGACGAAGTCGTGGATCCACTCGGACTTGCCGTCGTGGTCGAGGAAGCCGGCGGTCCGCAGGGCTTGGCGCAGGAGCGCGCCGACGCGGGTTGGGACGGCGAGGGCGGGGCGCTTGGACTCGACGGCCTCGGGCCAGGCGATGCCTGCGAGGCGGCCGTCGAAGAGCGTGGTGGTCTCGCCGGTGTCGCCGTCGCTGAGCGCCCACGCGGCCAGCCGCAGGACGGCGAGGATGACGATGGGCGCGGCGTGCTCGGGGGGGACGCCGCCCTCGACGAGGACGCGCGCGGCGCGCGCGGTCTTCTCGTGGTCGTTGAGCTGAGGGTGGAACTTCGACCAGCTCCCGTTGTGGCGACCCATGGCCTACGGCTCCGTGGCGGCGGGCTGCGTGGGGCTGCCGGCGGCCGCAGGACCGCGGTTCGTGGTCGGGGAGGGCTCGTGGTCGCCGCACCAGTCCCCGACCCACGTGAACGGCCACTGCGCGCCCGAGCCCGCCATCTTCGGCAGCGTCGGCGCGGCCCTCCTGCACTGGCCGAGGGGGTGTGCCTCCCTCGCCCACCAGCGGCAGGACGCACAGGTCGGGTTGTCAGGCACGGGGCTGCTCCTCCTTCTTCGGGTCGACACGCTCGGGCGCCGTGGCCCGCGGCCACGGCTGCTGCGCGCGCCGGAGCTGGTCGAGGGCCCGCCGCATGGACTCGCTGGCGCGCTGGCCTTGGAAGCCGCGCTTGGCCAGGCGGAAGGCGTTGTGGACGCGTCGGTCGCTCATCGGGTCCTCCTCGGGGTGCTGCACAGGTAGAGCGCGCTCGTGTGGTTGCGGCAGCCGACGAGCGGCGCGATCTCGCGCAGCTCCATGCCCCGCGCGCGCAGCGCGTGCGCGATCGCGCGCCGGGTGTCGGTGAGCCAGCGACCGCGGCGGCGCGTCGCGTAGAGCGCGTCGAGTGCGACGCCGCGCTCGGCGGCGATGCGCTCGACGGTCTGCGCCGGCGTCTCGGCGCACGGGTCGTCGGGCCGCGCCCGCGGGAGCACCGCGAGCGCGACCGAGGGACGGAGCGTGGCGACGGCGGGCTCAGCCACGAGTGAGCTCCTCGGCGGCGAGCAGCACCCGTCGGGCGTCGTCGACCACGGCACGCGAGAGGTCGGTGGCGCGCTGCGGGGCGTCCATCCACGCGACGCACTCGCGCAGCGACGCGGCGAGCTGCTGGAGCAGCGCGCGCTCGGGGTCGGGCGCCGACGCGCGCGGGTGGCGCAGAGCGAGGACGCGGGCGCTCACGAGCGCGGCTCCTTCGCGGGGGCCTTGGTGATGCCGACCGCCGCGAGGGCGGCGCGCTGCCCGGCTGCGGTGGCGAGCTCGTTCCCGTCGCCGATCTTGGGCGCCGCGGGCTTCTTCGCCTTGGGCTGGACCACCACCGTCGCGCCCATCGCGCGCGGCGCGGGCCCGCGCCCGGTGAGCCCGAAGAAGAGGAACCCGTTGATCGACGCGGCGCCCGTGACGTGGCGCGCGGCCGCGCTGAGCGAGTCGAAGCGCGTGCCGTCGACCTCGATCCCGTCGGCCAGGAACACGACCTTCACGTCCTTGCCCTTGTAGGGGCGCAGGCGCGTCGTCCCGGCGGCGGGGAGCCGCGGGTCGCGCTCGCCCGCGGACGGCGTGGAGGTCGTCGCCGCCGGCGCGGAGGCGGCCCGGGTCGCGGTGGCGACCTTCTTCGTGGGGCGCTTGGTGGACCTGCGGGCAGGGATCTTGCGCGAGCGCTTCATCGGTGTGCTCCGTGGCGCCGGCGGGCACTCGCCCGTGGCGTGCGCGTACACACGCTCTGGTCGCGGACGACCTCAAGGTGATTCGACCGGCGCCGCGCGGGCGGCCAGTCAGGCGGCAGTAAGGCCTTCACGGGACGGCTCCGGCGCGGGAGGCTGTCGGCGGGATCTGGTCGTGGACGACGTAGTGGCACGTCGTGCACTCCCAGGTGACGGAGTCGGGGTGGCACGCGCAGCCGAGCCCGGGCTCGAAGGAGGGCCCCGAGAACTCGAGCCCGCCGCAGACCGGGCAGTTCGTCGGTCTCGGGGGCTCGCGGTAGAGGCCGTCGGGGAGCTGCGTCACGCGCGCACCTCGGGGAACTCCCGCACGCGAAGGTCGCTCGGCCACTCGGTGGGGTCGCCGCCCTTGGGGTGCTTCGGCGTGATGACGCCGATTCCGTGGAACGAGAGCCGCGCCCCGAGCTGCTTCACGAAGCACGGGACCCCGGCCTCGCGGCACTGGTCGCGCACGGAGCGGATCCGCGCGACGTCGCACGACCGCGC
>JADZCA010000096.1 GCA_020851795.1 Planctomycetota bacterium
CCACCGCCCGCTGCAGCGCCGCCTGCGCGACCCGGTCGCGCGTGCGCGCGGCGACGGCCTCCTGCGCGAGCGCCTCGGGCAGGCTCGCGTCGAGCACCGCGCCCCGGTTCTCGAGCGCCTCGATCAGGGAACCCGCCCGCCCCGCCTCGACGAAC
Organism: Planctomycetota bacterium; assembly: GCA_020851795.1. GTDB lineage: Bacteria > Planctomycetota > PLA2 > PLA2 > JAEUHO01 > JAEUHO01. Next base: position 156 of record JADZCA010000096.1, read on the forward strand.
CACACGGCGTCCTCGACACGCGAGGTCCGCTCGGCCGCGAGAAGCCCGGTGTCGTAGACGGCCGTGAACTGGGCGCGCGTCGCGCCACCGAGGTCGTCGGCCTGGCCGCGCAGCAGCCCGCTCACGACGCCGACGGCGCGGCGCGCGGTCGCGATCGCGAGCTCCGCCTGCCCCGACTCGAGCTGGGCCTCCGCGAGCCCCGCGAGCGAGGCCGCCGTGCGGTCCCGCAGCCGCGCCCGCTCGTACACCGCCGCCGACCGCTCGAATCCCTCGGCCGCCTGCGGAAGGCGTCCGCGGCGCAGGTCGAGCGCCGCGGTCCAGCGCACGGCGTCGGCGACCAGGCTGGGCCGCTGCAGCTCCGAGCCGACCGCCTCCGCCTGCTCGAAGGCCTTCTGCGCGGCGTCGAGTGCGCCGCGATCGAGGGCGAGCCGACCGATCGAGAGGTCGCAGCCCGCCGCGCCGACGCGGTCCCCGACGTCGCCGAACGACCGGCGCGCCCGATCGAGGAGCGCGGCCGCCTCCTCCGCCTCGCCGCGCGCGGCCACGAGCGCGGACAGGTCCACGAGGGCGGCCGGGAGCCACCGGCTCGCGCCCGACGCGACGACGTCGGCGAGCCCGCGGCGAAGCGTCGCCTCGGCCCGGACCGCGTCGCCCACCATCTGGTGGGCCCGGGACATCTCGAGGAGGACGCTCGCCCGGGCCTCGACGTCGCCGAGCCCTTCCACGAGCCGGAGCGCGGCGTCGAAGTCCGCGAAGGCCTCGGCGTAGTTCCCGAGCCGGCGCCGCAGCGCGCCCTGCGCCGTCAGGGTCGACGCCTGCGCGCGGCGGTCGCCGAGCGCCTCCATGGCCTTGTACGCGCGCCGCAAGTGGTCCTGCGCGCGCGCGTACCGGCCCATCGACACCTCGGACGTCGCGAGGTTGCCCCGCGTCACGGCCTCGGCGTGCCGGTCCCCCGCGGCGACGAACAGCGCGAGCGCCCGCTCGCCGTACGTGATCGCCGCCGGGAGGTCGCCGAGCGCGTCCGACAGCGTGCCGAGGAGCCCGAGCGCGATCGCCTCGTCGCTTTTCGACCCGGCCGCCTCGGCGTCACGCAGGGCCCGCTCGGCGTGGGCCCGCCCCTCTGCGTACTCCGCCATCGACTCGAGCACGGTCACGAGGTTGAACCGCACCCGGACGACCCCACCGGTCAGCTGCGCGGCCTCTCGGACCGAGAGCGTCCGCTCGAAGCGCGCGCGGGCGGTGCGGAGGTCGCCGACCTCGAGCGCCCACTCGCCGCTGCGGCGCAGCGCCTCGCTCTGGAGCCACACCGCGCCGGTCCGGTCCGCGCGTTCGGCCGCCTCGGCGAACGCGGCCTGCCCCTCCTCCACCCGCCCCTTCGACCTCGACGCGCTCCCTCGCGCGAGGAGACCGCGGATCGAGTGGACGTCGTCGCCGCGCGCCCCGAGCTTCTCGAGCTGCGAGAGCGCCGCATCGGCGTCCCGCGCCCGCAGCGCCGCCTCGGCCGCCGCGAGGGCCTGCCGCGCCTCGACGGGCACGTCGACGTGCCGCTGCATCTCGACGTACGCCGGCAGCCGCGCGACCGCCGGGCGCGGGGCCGCGCGCGCGAACGCGGCCGCCGCGTCCTGCTCGCCGCTCGCGAGCAAGTCGTCGACGACGATCCACGGGTCCGGCCGACCGGCCGACGACAGCGCGGCGAGGCGCGCGGCGTCGCCGGCCTTCGCTGCCGCGACGACTTGCTCGATCGTCGTCTGCGTCGGCGCGGGAGCCGCCGGCGGCGACGGGGCGTCGGCCGCGAGGGCGCCGTGCGCCGCGCCCATCGCCACGAACCCGAGCACGGCCCAGGTCCTGGGGACGGGGTGCATGGGGCACAGGCTACCGGCGGCCGCACGACGACGCCACGGCCGCCGCCCGGCCGACGACGGGGGCGCGGGAGCCCGCGCGGGCTCGAGGGTCTCCCGCACCGCTCGCGGCGTCGCCGGAGTCCCCTCGCACGCGACGCGGCGCGCCCGGGGCGCGACCGCGCCCCCGCGATCAGGCGAGGTCGCGTCGCAGCCGGGTGGACGCCGGCGCGTACCCGAGCGCCGCGTAGAAGCGCTCCGCCACGTGGGGCTCGTGCACGAAACGCCGCAGGGCGGCGAGCGCGGCCGCGTCGTCGAGCGTGGAGGGGCGGACGCGCAGCATGCGGACGAGCGTACCGGAGCGTACCGAGCCGCGTACGTCTTCACCACGTCGCGCTGGGCCCGTCGCCCCCGCGAGCCCGCTTTGGTGAAAACGTACGCGGCTCGGTACTGCCCTTGGTGAAATCGTACGCGGCTCGGTACTCCGGTACTCGCGGGCCGAAGCGAGGCCAGGCACCGCAGGCGAAGAGCCCCGGAGGCGGGTTCCTGGACCGCTGAGGAGGCTCTTCGCCGAGAACGCCTCGCCGCAGCCGGGTCCGCGCGGACGCAGCAGGGAGGGTTCCGAAGCAGATCCCAGCCCGCCGCACTCACGAACGACGAGGCCCGTCGAGCGCCGAACGCACGTCGGGTGCGAAGCCGTGTACGCCCCCACCCGGTCGATTCTCGCCCGCCGCAGCCAGTCCACCGCGGCGCGGCGCTGAACGGACGAGCGGGCGGTGCGGCCGCCTGAGCTCGTGAGAACGTGCGCGGCTCCGCATCCCTCCGCGGCGCGGACGACGAGGCAGACCCGGGCGGGAACGCGTCGTGTCACGAAGTCCGCGCGTCGCTTTCCTGACTCCCCCCATACCGTCCGTACCGGCTCACCGACCGGGAGCGGGAGCGGGGGCGACACCGGAGAGCGGCGAACGCATCGTGAGCGCGAGGTTGCCTGCGCGGACGGTCAGCTCGAGGTAGGCCTCGGCGGCCCACGGGTCCTCGGCGCCGCCCGACGGCGCGGACGTCTGCGCGAGCGTCTCGAATCCGGCGGGACCCACGGCCGAGATCCTCGTCGGGATCGGGGCGGCGCTCTTGCCCGCCACGCGTGCCGGGAGATTCTGGATGACGTTCATGGCGATGTCGTGCTGGGCCTTCAAGGGGGCGGCTTGCGTGGCCTGCATGGCCTTCACGAGCTCCGGCGCGGTCGCCGCCTGCGCGAGACGGGCGGTCCCCGTCGTGATCGCCTTCGGCCCATCGGGGAGATCGAAGACGTCCCAGTTGATCCGCGAGGTCGGCGCGGGCCGCGGGGGTTCGCCAGCGTGCACCGACGCGCGGCCCGCGCCGAAGAGGGCGAGCCCCGCGCCCGCCGCGAGAGCGAGGAAGGGGAGTCGAGCGAAAAGGGCGCGTGCGCGCATCGAGAGGGCTCCTTGCACGGGAGGAAACGGCGGGGCGGGGGTGACAGGGTCAGGAGGGCGGGTTCTTGATGTTCGAGCGGGAGGTGCTGACGGATCCTTGGGCGGGCAGGGAGTACGAGAAGGACACGTCCACGTTGTTGCCGTTCGGCGTCGCGGTCACCCGGACCGCGGCGGCCTTCGGCGCCACGCCCTCCACCTCGTAGCCGCCTCCCTGCGTGACGGTGCCCGTCAGTTTGGTGGGCCCGACCCAGAGGTTCGTCCACAGCCACATCGTCACGGACGTTCCGTCGGAGCCGACCTGGAGCACGGCGAACGAGCTCACCTCGGGCGTCCCCTTCGCGGGGTCCGCGGGCCACGTGTAGTCCTGGAGGATGACGTCCGGCGACTTCTGGCCGCTCGTCGTGCGCGCCACCGCTGCGCCGCCCACCTTTCCCAGCACGAGCCGGATCTCCTTCGGTCGGCGAGTCGCACCCCTCGCCGTCGGGTCCGCCGGAGGATCCCAGTTCCCGACGAGCGCCGCGAGCGCGCCGCCCGCGGCTTCGGGCGTCAGCTTGGGGGACGGCGCGGGCTGGGGCCCGGGGACGACCCCGCCGCCCCGCGGGGCGGCGAAGGCGAGGGAGGCCAGCCAACCGAGGGCGAGGGCGGGCACGGCGACGAGCCACAGGCTCTTCCGCGACGAACGCATGGGTGTTCTCCGAGGGGGGAATCCGATCCACGACAGCGACGGTCCGGGCCCCGCGGGCGCGCTACAGCCGCCCGCAGGCCCAGAGGAGCGCGTTGGCGACGACCTGGAAGGTGGCGGGCGAGGTGGCGAGCTCCTGGACGTCGGCGCCGAGGTTCACGGTCCGCGCGTGCGCGAACCCGATGAGGTTCGTGGCCACGAACGGGGCGCCGTCGTCCCACGCGGCGACGAGGGTCGCGCCGCCGGCGATGGCGATGCCGTCGTGGTGCTTGCACAGCGTGAGGCCGCTGAGGGAGGCGGCGTTGAACGCGGGGACGACGCCGAGGCCCCCGGAGAGCGCCCCGCCGGCCAGGATGGGGTGAGTCGGGGCGGGCACCGTGAGCGGCAAGGACCCCATGGGTCCACCGGTGCAGGTGTTCGGGCTGTCGAGGTTGGTCGCCGACTCGGGGATCGCGAAGTAGCCCCCGACGTCGTAGACGCCGCCGAGCCCCTCCGGGAAGTTCGGGACCGGCGTGTTCGCGCCGCGGAACAGCCACATCGCCAGCACGAGCGCGCCCCCGCCGTCCACGTAGGTCGAGAGGTCGTTCCCCAAGGTGACGCCGTCCGCGAAGCTGCCGTCGCCGAGGACGAGCGCGGCGTCGAAGGCCGCGAGGGCGGCACCTCCGGGCGAGGGGGAGGCGCCCGCGTCGAAGGAAGACCCCGTGAACTTGCCGGTGGCCGCGAGCGCCGCGAGCACGTCGGCGAGCCCCTGGGCGTCGGTGCCCTTGTGGATCACGAGGACCTTCACACGCGTCGGCGCGTCCGAGCCGCCACCCCCTCCGCACGCGGCGAAGAAGAGGGCGGCGAGGACGACGAGCGACGCGAGGAGGCTGGCGAGGAGGCGGGGGAAGCGCATGGCGGGCTCCGAGGTGGACGCACGTGGGCCGGGGTCGGGCGACGCGCACACGGGGCGCGCGAGTCGCCCCGGCGACGTCGCGGTCAGCGAGGGTTGGCCGAGGGCGGAGGAGGGGTGCCCTTCCCCCCTCCCGGAGGGCCCTTGCAGGCGATCTGCAGCGTGGTCCCGTCGCCCTCGACGGTCAGCGTGAGCGTGTACGAGCCGGCGAGCCGCGCCGTCGCGGAGGGCGCGGGGTTCTGGAAGTCCACCAGCGTCTGCCCCGCCTTCGACACCTTCAGGACCGAGCCGCCGGGGTTCTTCTCCACGATGATGTCGATGCCCCTGACCGGCTTGCTCCCCTGCGCCGCGTCGGCGAGGAACGTCTGCAGTTCGCCGGCGGCGGCGGCTCCCTCGCGACCACCCGCCGCGATCTTGGCCATCGCGCGCTGGATCGTGGAGGACGTGGCGGCCTGTCCGAGGCGCGTGACGAGCGTCGTCAGGTCGCTGGCGACCTCGGGCTGGGCGAGGGACGCCCAAGCGCCCGCGGCCCGCGGGGCCGGGGCCGGGGGCTCGCCGGCGTGCACCGACGCGCGGCCGGCGACGAAGAGGGCGAGTCCCGCGGCGGCCGCGAGGGCGAGGAAGGGGAGTCGAACGGGCAGAGTGCGTGCTCGCATGGGATGGGCTCCTTGGAAGGGCCGTGAAGGGGTGGGGCGCGGCCGCCGGTCTCAGGAGGGCGGCTCCTTGGGGTTGGACCGCCGGTTGCTCACGGGCCCCTTGAGTCCGCCGCCGCCGGCCGGCGGCGTGTACTGGAAGTCCGTGACGAGGTCGCCGTTCTGGAGCGTGGCCTTGACGGTGACGGCGCCGCCCTTCGGCCCGGGGCCGGAGACGACGTACCCGACGCCCGGCGTCGCGGTGCCGGTCAGGACGGCGGGGCCGATCCAGAAGTTGGTCCAGCACCACATCGTGACCGAGGCGCCGTCCTCCCCGATCTGGAGCACCGCGAACAGGTTGACCTCGGGCGCGCCCGTCGCGGGGTTCGCGGGCGAGACGCCGCTCTGGAACAGGATGTCGGGCTTGGGTTGCCCGCTCGCCTTGCGATCCACGACCTGATAGCCGGGGTTCTTCTCCGCCTTGACGACAGCTCCCTTGATCGGCGCGCCCATCGGCTGGATCGGGCCGCTCCCCTTGGCGGTCGGGCCGTTCCCACCCCAGTCGCCGAGCAGCGCCGCGAGCGAGCCGCCGAGCGCAGTGCCGCCGGGCGCCTGCGGGGGAGGGGGCGCGGGCACGGGCCCGGGGACGACCCCGCCACCCCGCGGCGCGGCGAAGGCGAGCGAGGCGCCTCCCACGACGAGCCCCGCGACCGTGCCGATCAACGCCGACCGCAGGTCGAGCGTCCCTCGACGCCGCTCTCCGAGGAACACCGGATGGCGCATGATCTGGGCGTCCGACGGTGGAGCGGACCCGACAGGTCCGGCTCCACGGGGGTGGTGGAAGGGCGCCTTGCCGTCGGAGCGACGGTCGATCGGCGCGTCACCACCGATTCCCGGTCGGACGGACGGGATCGCGCGGGATCGCGCAGGTACGGAGGTCCGGAAGCGCGCACCTCTTCACCACGTCGAGCCCTGCCCGGCGCCCCCCCAAGGGAGTCGCCTGCCTTGGTCGAGTCGCACGCGTCTCCGTACGTCCGCGCCCGCGGAGTCAGGCGAGATCGCGTCGCAGCCGGGTGGACGCCGGCGTGTACCCGAGCGCCGCGTAGAAGCGGGCCGCCGCGTGGTTCCACGCGCGGACCTCGAGCTCGACGCGCGGGAGGCCGAGCCGGTGGGCCAGCGCCTCCGCCTCGGCCATGAGCGCCCGGCCGACCCCGCCCCGCCGTGAGGACGGGTCCACCGCGAGCTCCTCGACGACGAGATACGAACGCGCCACGGTCAACGAAGTCGCGACGCGGATCGCCTCTTGCGTGAGCACGTACCCGACGACGCGCCCGTCGCGCTCGGCCACGAGCCCGCGCACGCCCGCGAGCGCGAGCCGCTCGCGCATGGCCGCCTCCCGACGCGCCGCCTCGAGCGGCGCGTACACGCCGGGCTCGGCCTCCACGTGGGGCTCGTGCACGAATCGACGCAGGGCCGCGAGCGCGGCAGCGTCGTCGAGCGTGGAGGGGCGAACGCGGAGCATGCGGACGAGCGTACCGAGCCCCGCACGTGGCGCGCGAACTCCGTGACACGCGGCCCCGACGGTCCCTCGCCCGCCCCGCCATCGCCTCGACCCGACGCGCCGCTGCGGCGCTCCCCCGCCGCCGAGCGCTGACCCGGCCGGCCCCGCGCGACGTCCTGCGGCGCGCAGGGCCGCGCCAGGCGCCGCCGACCGCTCCGCGACACCGGCACCGGCGCACCGTGCCGCGCCGTGATCGGAGCGCGTCGTGTCACGAAGTCCGCGCGCCGCTCTCCGGACTCGGTACCCGGACGATGCGGACGATGTCGGCTGGATGGTAGATGACGTGACGCGCGGGGCGCTCGGGGTCGAACAGCACCACGAAGCGCGCGCCCTCGTAGGTCCCCTCCGGGAAGCGGTCGTCGGGGAGCGAGCTCTCGTCCTCGTCGCGGACTTGCGTCGACCCCGCCTCGCGCGAGCCGGGCCCGGTGGGGTACTCGTAGCTGGCGCGCCACGTCAGGACGGACATGGCCGACCGACGGCCGATCCTCGCCAACGCCACCGTTCCGTGCCGCAGGAACTTCCGCTTGCGCCGAGCGAGGCGCTCGACGAGCGCCAGACCGAGCAACAGGGCGACGGAGACCCCGACCCCGAGCGACGGCACGCGCCACGGATCCCCGCGCAGGATCGGCATGCCGAACACGAATCCGATGGCCGCCACGACGAAGCCGCGGATCAGGTGCAGCGTCCACGCATTCGCCACCGGGCGCGGCGTGGGGATCCGGAGCCGATCGTCGAACCAGTCGGGAGTGCTCATCCGCGGCGGCTCCTGGCGCTCGCCGTAGGGTACCGGGCACCACGTCCGGAACGTAGCGCGTCGGTACGTCGAAGAGGTCCTGCTCGACCTCGGGGCGGGGGTCGCGAGCACAGGGGTCTCCCGACCGACGACCGTCGCGGTGCCGACGCCGGCGGGTCCGACGCGTCGTCGCAGCGCGCCGCCACGTCGCCCGGTTTCACGTCATCGCGGACTTCACCGCGATCTCGCTGGCGGGCGGCGCGTGCCGATCCTCGTGAGGCCCGGCGCTCGCAAAGGACGGCGCCCGCGCGATAGGATCGGGGCATGAGCGCCGACCCGACGCACGCCGCCCGGCCCCGTTCGCGCAAGGGGGCGCACTTCGCGCTGCTCTTCGGCGCCGCGTGGGGAGCGCTCGTGCTCGTGGTGCACGCGGTGCTCAGGTCGGGCGCAGGACTGCGCGGGGGCTTCCCGACCGGGCCCGCGCTGCAGGGGGCCGCGGCCGGCTTCGCGTTCGCCCTCTTCTACGAGGTCCTGCACGTCACCGGAACCGTGTCGATGAAGGGCCACCGGGACGATCCGACGCCTGAAGAGAGGCAGTCGTTCGGGATCGCGTTGGCCATCTTCGGGCTGGGGCTCCTCGGGTGGGCGCTCTACTTCCTTTTCGCCTGGCCCGGCGTGCGGCTCGCACGGGCGACCGGGCTCTACGCGCCCTGACGCAGGCGGCCGCGCAGGCTCCGCGACACGCGGACCCGTCGGACCTCGGGTCGCCCGGCCACGGCCTCGACCGGCCCGCCCCGTCGGCGTGTCCCGCCGCTCGAGCGCTCCGTCGGCAGGCCCTTCGCTCGGCCCTCCTCAGCCTGGGCTCTGGCTCGGAACCCTCCCTGCTGCGTCCGCACGGACCGGGCTGCGGCAAGGCGTCCTCGGCGAAGCGCCTCCTCCGCGGGTCAGGAACCCGCCTCCGGGGCTCTTCGCCTGCGGTGCCTAGCCTCGCCTCGGCCCGCGCGGCCTCGCGACGGGACGTTCCGAGACAGAGCCTACTTCGGCGCGGTCGCCGGGCCCGACGGCTCGACGGGCCCCGCGGCGACGAGCTTCACGGAGAGCGCGGCCGCAGGACCGCGGCCCGGCATCGCCGGCGCGGCGACGCGGGCGCGCTCGCCGACCGCGAGCCGGACGCGGAAGGGCCGCGACGCCTCGCGCGAGACCGGCAGCTGGAGCGTCATCGGCGCGCCCACGCCGAAGTCCCACCGCCGCTCGCGAATCGGCTCGTCCACCGCGACGCCCAGCACCCGGCCCTCGACGACGTACGTGCCGTCGCCCGCCGGACGCGCAGCCGCCTCGAGCGTGGTCCCGTGCGAGAGGGTGCCGATGACAGGATCGGCGATGAACGCGTCGCCGGAGACCTCGACGTCCACCCCGGCGACGTACGGCGTCTGCTCCGCCACGGAGACGGTCGCGCGCTGGCGCTCCCACGCGGTGACCTGCGGGGCCGTCAGCACGCGGCCCGTCGCGTCCTCCCACGTCCACGCGAGGGTGACCACGCGCTCCGGGGTCGCGGCCTGCACGGCGTCCGCAGCGGCCCACGCCCAGCCCCGCCCGACCGCGGCGCCGGCCTCGAGGCGCTGCGCACGCACGGCCACCGACAGCATCTTGTCGACGACCGGCTCGGACGCGACGAGCCCGGTGGCGGGCACGAGCCACGTGAGCTCCGCGTGGGCGACGCGGAGCTCGGGGCGCTCGATCGTCGCGGCCGGAGCGCCGTCGCACAGGGACGTCGTGAACGTGGGCACGGGGTCGTTCCCGAACGCCGCGGTGACGGAGAGCGTCACCTTGGGCTGGGCGGGGTCGCCCGAAGCCGAGGCGACGACGCCGAGGCCCTCGGCCCACGTGCCGACGACGGGCGCGACGGGCCGGGCGGCCTTGGGCGCCGCCTCCGCGGGGTCGGCGTCCTGCACGTAGGCGTGGCGGACGACGCGCCACGCCGAGGCCGAGCGGTTCCACGGGACGTCGAGCTCGTACCGCGCGAGCGCCTCGCCCGTCCCCGCGTGCGCAAGCTCGGCCTCGACGCGCACGACGGGCCCGCCCGTCGTGGCGATCCGGTCGAGGGCTCGCTCGACGTCCGCCCACCGCGCGGCGGGCGCGAGCACGACGAGCGTCGCGGGGCCCGCGTCGTCGGGAGGCCGCACCAGCGCGAACGCGGGAGCGGCGCCGCGGAGCGCCTCCCCCACCGCGGCGGCGATCCGGCGCGCCCGTGCGTCGCCCTCGCCGCGGCGCCCGAAGGCGGCGGTGGGCGCCGTCGAAGGCGGCGTCGCCACGAGGTCGAAGGCCGGCGGCGTGGGCGCGTCGTCGCCCTCGGCGAGCGCCGCAGAGAGGTCGGCGACCTTGAGCACGTCGGGGGCGAGCGCCGCGAGCGTCGCGACGGGCAGCGCGAGGAACCCCGCCTCCGACGTCGCGCGGAGCGCCGCCACCGCCGCGGCCTTGGCGTCCGGTGCGGCGGCGCGGACTGCGGCGAGGGCGTCCTCCGTCGGCGGGGTGGGGGCGGCCGGGGGCGGGGCCTCGGGGCCCGCGCGGGGCGCGGGGGAGGGCGTCGGCGCGGGAGCGGCGGTCGGCGGCGCCTCGTCGGCGAAGACCACCGTGGGTCCGAGCGCGATCGCGAGGGCGGCGACGAGCGAAGTGGGCGACGGGATCGAGCGGCGCATGGGTCCTCCGAGACGGAGCATGGACGCCCGAGGTCACTTCACGGTCACCTCGTCGTCACGCCCGCATCACGCGGTACGGCGCTAGCGTCCGAGCACCGCGAGCACGTCGGCGACGAAGGGGTGAGTCTGCCGCATCGGCTCGAGAACTCGGTGGATCAGCTCCTCCCAGAGCGCGCGCCGCATCGACCCGGCGAGCTGCTCGGCAACGGGTTCCGGCGCCGAGGCGGACGCCGCGACCACCTCGCGAGCGAGCTCGGGCAGACGCTCGTCGTCCGGCGCGTGGGCCGCGCGCACCAGGAAGAGGATCAGCAGCGCGATCGGTCGGTCGCGGTCGGATGCGCCGGCATCGGGCATGTCGCCGACAGGGACGGTGGAGCCGAGCCACGCGAAGAAGCGCTCCGCAGAGGCGCCCGTCTCCCGACCGAGCGCGAGACAGCTGTCCGTGAGGATGACGCCGTCCACGACGAGGCCCGCGCCGTCCGGCACGAGGCAGAGCAACGTGCAGCAGAGCGCGCGCGCCACGTGGTCCACCTCCTCGCCCTGCGACCAGCGCGTGAGCGCCACGACCTCCCCGGGCACCCACGCGAGCCGGCGCGGCACGAGGCCGGTGTCGCAGAGGTCGCGCAGCGCGAGGAGGTGCTGCTCGGCGTCGTTGCCGTGGTCCGCCCCGGCGATCCTCCGCAACGACTCGACCGTGGCGCACGCGCGGAGACCGTCGAACAGGTCGGAGGCCGACGCGTCCCAGCCCGAGAGGCGCGTCGCCGCGGGCCGGCGGAGGTGCTCAGGACGCACCCCTCGAGGCCCGACGCGGGCGGCGGACGCCTCGTCGCGCAGCCAGAGCCGGTAGCCGCTCGACACGCGACCGCGCGCCTCGTCGTCGGTCGCGAGCACCTCGGCCCGGGCGAGGGCGTCACGGACGACGTCGTCGCCCGCGGCGGAGTCGAACGCGGTCTCCGCGATCCGCAGCCAGTCGTCCGACGTCGTCGCGTGGGCTCGGGCCCGCGCGAGCGCTCGGAGCGTGTCCTGCGGTCGTCGGTGGCACGCCCACGCCTTGGCGACGTGCAGGGTGTCGTCGAGCGAACGCGCCTCGTGCTGCGCGCGATCGAGCACGCGGCGCACCGACTCGACGTCGCCGAGGCGGCTCCACGCGTTCGCGAGCGTCCACGGCCGCGCGCTCCCGTTCGCAGCCGTCGCCTCGGCCTCGTGCAGGAGCGCGAGGCCTCTCTCGCGCCCGACGGACCTCCCCCAGGCCTCCGCGACGGCGCACAGGTCGTCGGCGTTCCCGGCCCGTCGAGCCCCCTCGATCCCCGCCTCGAGGCAACGTCGCCGACCTGCTTCGTCCGCGAGCGTCTCGGCGTACCCGGCCGCGAGGATCACCCACTCGTATCCTCGCGTCGGCGACGACGCGAGCCACGCGGGCTGGCCCGCGTCGCCTTCGTCGCCCTTCCGCTCGAGGAGCGACTTGAGGCCACGGTCGAGCGCCGCGCGCGCCCCGTGGCCGTCGTCCAACCGCGTCGCGAACGCCGCCGCGACGTCGCGGAAGCCCCAGACGTCGTGTTCGGCGGTCGCCGCCGCGAGCGTCCGGCTCGCGGCCGCGGCGATGCGCTCTCGCGAGGCCAGGCAGCTCGCGGTCACGGCCCGCAGAATCGCTCGCCAGTCGTGACACGAGTCGGCCAAGGCCACGGCCTGCTCGAACGCCCGGTCCGCCTCGCGCGCGCCGGTCGCGAGGCTCGCGGACTTCAGCCAGTCGTGAACCGTTCTCGCCACGAGCCAAGGGTACTCGGGCCGAACCCGAGGGCGGACGCAGTCGGGGCGGCTGCGGGGGTGAACGTCGACGGCGGAAGCAGGCCCGACCGAGATCGCGTCGCCCCACGGCCGGACGCCGGTCGGGCGCTGCGCGAATCGACGCCGCTCGGAGTCGGATCGGGAGCGCGGCCTCTACGTGAAGCGCCACCGGGATGGCATCCTGCTCGGCGACCCTCGCGCACGGGGGACTCCTTGGAGGTCGAGGCCATGGCGTACGTCGACGGCTACCTGCTCCCGGTCCCGAAGCGCAATGTCGCGGCCTACGCGCGGATGGCGCGGGTCGGCGCGAAGGTCTGGATGGACCACGGCGCGCTCGACTACAAGGAGTGCGTGCTGCAGGACGCCTCGACGTTCTGCGGGATGCCGTTCTCGAAGCAACTGAAGCTCAAGAAGGGCGAGACCGCGGTGCTCGCCTTCGTCGTGTTCCGCTCGAAGAAGGAGCGCGACCGCGTCAACGCGGCGGTGATGAAGGATCCGCGCATCGCCGCCAGCATGGGCCCCGGCCACAAGATGCCGTTCGACGCGAACCGGATGGTCTACAGCGGCTTCGACGTGCTCGTCGACGGCGCGCCGTCCGCGAAGCGCGGGCGCGCGAAGAAGGGGTAGCGCCGCCGAGGCGGGCACGGCCTCGTGTTCGCGGGTGGAGCGCGCGCGAACGCGCCGCGTGCGGCCGCCCGAGACGCCGCGCGCCGGTCTCGCGATGGCGCCCGAGCGGGAGCGCGCTGGCCCCTGCCGCAGTCAGTAGAACCCCTCGCGTCGGCGGTAGCGGGCGTCGCGCGCGGCGTCGTAGGCCGCCGCGTCGAAGCCGCAGCCGATGCGCTCGGCGTGGATCGCACCCGAGGTCGGGAACTCGGAGGCCGCGCGGTGGCGGGCTGGGTCCCAGAGGTGGGAGCGGTAGAGCGCCTTGCCGCACTGCATGAAGGCCTCCTCGACGTCGACGAGGATCCCCAGCCGCGGGACGCGGCCCTCGACGGCGCAGCCCTCGAGCAGCGCAGGGTCGTCCGTGATCGTCGCGCGCCCGTTCACGCGGAACGTGTCCACCACGCCGGGGACGAGGAAGAGGAGGCCGACGCGCGGGTTGGCCACCACGTTGCGCAGCGAGTCGGCGAGGCGGTTGCCCGGGCGGTCGGGCAGCAGCAGCGTCCGCTCGTCGAGCACGCGGACGAAGCCGGGCGGGTCGCCGCGCGGGCTCGCGTCGCAGCGACCGCGCGGGTCGCTCGTCGCGAGGAGGACGAACGGGGAGCGCTCGACGTAGAGCCGCGTCAGCGGCGTGATGCGCGTGTCCACCTTGCCACGAACGACGTCGTTGGGCTCGCCCAGCATCCGGCGCAGCACGGTCTCGTCGCGAAGCACGCGCGCGGTGAGCCGGTGCGCGCCCGCCCCGGGTCCCGCGGCGGGGAGCGACGGCCCCGTCGCGTCCACCTCGAGCACGGTACGGATGCCCCGCGCGACGTCGGCCCCGGCCAGCCGCTCGGCGAGCGCGAGCGCGAGGTCGATGCCGGCGGTCACGCCCGCCGACGTCGCGATGCGGCCGTCGAGGACGTAGCGCTCGCGGACCACGGTCGCGCCGTGGCGGGCGAGGTCCTCGAGGGCGCGCGCGTGCGTCGTCGCGCGCACGCCTCGCAGGAGCCCCGCGGCCCCGAGGACGAGCGCCCCCGAGCAGACCGACGCCGTCCAGCGCGTCGTGGCGTGCACGGCGCGCAGCCAGGCGAGGATCGTCTCGTCGGCCGCCACGGCGTCGACGCAAGGCCCGCCGGGCACGACGACGACGTCGGGCCGGACGACGTCGGCGAGCGCCTCGGTCGCGCGCAGCCCGAGCATCCCGTTCGCGGTGCCGACCGTGCCCGCGGTGCGTGCCACGAAGCGCACGCGCGCCCCCGGGATCCGGCTCAGGACCTCGTACGGCCCGACGGCGTCCAGCGCCGTCACACCGTCGAAGAGGAGGAACGCGAAGTCCATGGGCGCTCCGGTGGGATGCCGAGGCAGGAAGGTAGCGTGCGGCGACGGTCGAGGCGCTCGACGACGAGCGCGTCGCGCGCGCCCCCCGCGCGCGAGTCAGCGCGACCGGAGGTCACGTCGGCGGCGGCGGAGCGCATCCACGTCTCGGGCGGTCTCCCGAGGGAGCGAGCGGAGGAGCGCGCGGAGCTCCTCCCGGGCGCGGCGCACGTCGTAGCCAGTCCCCCGCGGATGGCTCGCCTGCAGGCGGTAGTCGCGCACGACGGCGCGACCGAGCCGGAGCGCCGTCGCCGCGACGAGGTAGTCGATCCCCCACCCGAGCCGGTTCCGTGCGGGGTCGACCTGCGGGGTCGCCCGGACGACGTCGGCGTGGATGACCCAGCAGGTGCAGTCCGTGTTCGGGACCGCGCAGAGGCCGGGGGCGAGCTCGACGAGGCGCGAGCGGTCGTACGTGTGCGCCGTGTAGTCGACGTCCGGGGCATAGACGCCGGCCCCGCGCGCGATCGCGTCTTCGGCGCCCCGCAGGAGCGCCGGGACGTCGTCGATCCACGCGTCGGCCTGGACGTGGAGGAGCGCGTCGCCCTCGAAACGACGGACAGCCTCGTCCCACTGTCGGGTGAAGTACGCGTCCGCGCCGACGTGGACCCAGTGCGGGAACTCGCCGCGTCGCGTGTCGTCGGAGTTGACGACGACGACGGGGCAGTGCGGCGCGAGGTGAACCTCGAGCGCCCGCGCCCGCTGCTTCTCGCCGGGCCAGTTGAAGACGAACGCCTGGAACCGCAGGGAGCGACCCGAGTCGGCAGACGCCGCCGCTCCGTGCGCTGCGGTCACGACGACCCGCCCGCGGCCGTTCGCCGGTCCCGCTCGCGGACCTGTCCCTCGACCCAGCGGTACGTCTCGGCGAGCCCGTCCTCGAGCGAGATCGAGGGCTCCCAGCCGAGGACCTGCCGCAGCCGCGTGTTGTCGCTGTTGCGGCCCCGCACGCCGACGGGCTTCGACAGGTCGTGGCGGAGGCGGACCCGGCGCCCCGCGATCCGGGCGACGAGGCCCACGAGCTCGTCCACGGACACGAGCCGGTCGGTGCCGAGGTTGAGCGGATGGGGCCAGTCCGAGCGGAGGAGCCGCACGAGCCCCTCGACGCAGTCGGCGACGTGGCAGAACGAGCGGGTCTGGCGACCGTCGCCCCAGACCTCGATCTCGTCGCCGTCCCGCGCGGTGGCGATCTTGCGGGCGACGGCCGCGGGTGCCTTCTCGCGGCCGCCGTCCCAGGCGCCGAGCGGGCCGTAGACGTTGTGGAACCGCGCGACCCGCGTGTCGAGGCCGAAGTCCTCGCGGTAGTGACGGCACAGCCGCTCGGTGGCGAGCTTCGACCACCCGTAGCCGTCCTCGGCGTCGGCGGGGTAGGCGTCCTCCTCCCGCAGCGGCGTCACGTCCGTCGCACCCTGGCGCCCTGCGGGGTAGACGCACGCGGACGACGAGAAGAGGAACCGACGCACCCCGTGGACCCGGGCCGCCTCGAGCGAGTGGAGGTCGATCAGCGTGTTGTCGCGGACGATCTCGGCCTTGTGCGTCTCGATCCAGCCGATCCCCCCCATGTTCGCGGCGAGCGCGAACACGTGGTGGGCGCCCCGCAGCGCGGCGAGCGCGTCCTCTGGCCGCCGCAGGTCGCGCAGCTCGAACTCGTGCGCGGCCGTGGGCTCGAACTCGGGAGCCTTGCGGTCCACGCCGCGGACCCGCCAGCCGTCGGCGACGAGACGCCGCACGAGGTGGTGGCCGATGAACCCGCCCGCTCCGGTGACGACGACGAGCTCTCCGGCCATGGGCCCCACCGTATCGCACGGGACCGAGGCGGCCGACGGGAGACCACGGTGCGCCGCCGTGCGGCGCAGGGCGGTACCCTCTCGGGATGGGCGCGGCCTCGCCGATCGACTGTCTCTACGTCGGCCTCTTCCACGACTACGCGCGCCCCGAGCGGGACGTCAGCCACGAGTTCCTCAACCTGTGGACGAGCCTCTCGGAGCATCCGCGCCTCTCGGCGAGCCCGTTCTTCGTGGACGTCGAGGCGAGGCTGCACGGGCCGGAGGGCATGCGCGCGCGGTTCCTGGACCGGGTGCGGAGGCGGCCGCCGGCGCTGCTCGTCCACCACCCGTACACGCCGGAGTACGACGTCCCGCGCGACGCGCTCGTCGAGCTGACGAGGAAGGGCGTCGCCACGGTCGAGTGGGACGCCGACTCGTCGTGGCGCTTCGACGACTTCGTGCGGCCGCGCGTCGGCGCGTACGCGCTCTTCGTCACGACGCACGCGGCGAGCGCCCCTCGCTACCGCGAGGCCGGGGCCTCCGTCCACGTGAGCCAGTGGGCGGTGTCGAGCCGGTACCGCGGGTTCGATCCCGACGGCGATCGACCGCTCGCGGTGAGCTTCGTGGGGCAGGCGCACGGCGACCGGCGTTCGGTGGTGCGGCGGCTGCGCCGCGCGGGGATCCCGGTCGAGACGTGGGGCGCGGGCTGGCGCCGCCCGCTGCGCAACGACCAGCGCGACCACGGCTACGTCCCCTACCGCGACGCGCTCGCCGCCATCGGGCGCAGCGCCGTGTCGCTCAACCTCGCCAACGCGTCCGTGGACCGCGGCGGGAACCAGATCAAGGGACGGCACTTCGAGATCCCGGCGCTGGGCGCGTGCCAGGTGACGACGCCGGCCGAGGGGCTCGACGCGTTCTACGAGCCCGGGACCGAGGTCGTCGTCGCGGACGAAGGCGAGCCGCTCGCCGAGGCCCTCGAGGCGCTGCGCCGCGACCCGAGCCGGGCGCGGGCCGTGGCCCGGGCGGGGTTCCGCCGGACGTGGAGCGACCATACGTGGGAGCGGCGGATCGACGAGATCCTCGGGGCCCTGGGGCTCGGCTGAGCGCCCCGCGGCCCGGCCGCCTCACGACGGGTCGGGCCGAGGCGTCGCGCCGTCGGGTCGCGCGGGCGGCGACGTGAGCAGCGGGTACGGGGCCTTGAGGCGCAGGCGGCACTCGACGAGGAGCTGCTCCTCGGCCGCGAGGCGGTGGTCGCTCGCGGGGTTGGTCTCGTTGTAGACGTAGACCATCTCGCGCACGTGGACGAGGTGGTCCTTCCCCGCCATCTCGAGCATCGGGAGCATCAGCGCGACGTCCCACGTCACGCGCAGCCACTCGCCGCGCTCGTCGCGGAGGTCCTCGGGGCGGATCGCGTCCCAGAGGAAGCGGCGGAAGGTGCGCAGGTGCGACGCCTGCCAGGGCTGGGCCCGGAACGAGCGCCGCGCGAGCACGTCGTCGGGGAAGCGCCGGGTGATGCCGCGCACGGCGCGCAGGCGCAGCCGGTCGAGGAGACCGCCGCGCCAGCGCTGGTAGGAACCGTACGTGAGCCACGCGTCGTGCTCGTCGTAGCGACGCGCGACGACCGCGAGCGCCCGGCGGTGCCGCAGCCAGTCGTCGCCGTCCACGGTGGCGACGACGTCCCACGGGTCGGTGGCGATGCGGCGGATCCCGTCGGCGAGGTTGGCGAGCGCGAAGCGTCGCTCGGGAGCCTGCACGACGGAGATGCGCGGGTCCCCGGCCGCGGCCTCGACGGCGCGGGCGTACGTCGCGTCGTCGGAGCGATCGTCGAGGACCACGCAGCGGAGGTCCACGCCCTCCTGTTCGCGGATCGAGGCGACGCACCGCCCCACCCAGCGCTGAGCGTTACGGACGGGGACGACGACGCAGAAGCGGACCATGGTCGCCGGCCAGCGTACGCGGAGCACCGCCCGAGGGGCGGGCTCCGCGCCGGGGCGCCGGCCGCCCTGCGGGTCCCGCGTGCGCCCCCGGGGTCGGGGCCGTACCATCCGCCCCGTGCGCGTGCCCCCGTCCCTGCGCCGAGCGGCCGTCGTCGCCGTCCTGCTGTCGGCGGCGCCGTCGGCGCCGGCCGACGTGCTGGTGCCCAAGAAGGGGCCGCCGGTGCGTGGGGTGGTCGTCTCGCGCAGCGACACCGAGGTCGTCTTCAACCCGCACTTCTCGACGAACCCGGGCATGTCGTACGAGGTCGTGCGGCTGCCGGCGAGCCAGGTCAAGCGCCTCGACGTCGAGCCCCCCGCCGAGGTCGAGTTCTTCCGCCGGCTGCGGGGGCGGACGCCCGGCGACCAGGACGCGCTGCGCGACGTCGCGCGGTTCGCGCACGAGAAGAAGCTGCGGGCGCACGCCGAGATGGCGTGGCTGCTCCTGCTCGCCGAGGTCCCCGACCACGCGGAGGCCCTCGCCGCCGTCGGCGGCGCCTCGCGTGCCGCCGAGCTGACGCGGGGCAACCCCCACCTCGACGGCGACCTCGTCACGGGCCTGCGCAAGCTCGTCGCCGAAGCCGATCCTGCGGCGCGCCGGACGGTCCACGCCGACCTGCTGCGCCGCGGCCTCGTCGCGCGGCCGGAGGAGCTCGAGCGGTTCCACCGCAGCGGCCGCATGCCCACGGGCCTGCGCGAGGACGTGCCGCTCTCGATGCACGCGGACCGCTACGTCGGCGCGGTGTACACGCTCTTCGTCCCCGAGAGGTACGAGCCCGCGCTCCCGTGGCCGCTCCTCGTCGGGCTGCACGGCGGCGGCCCCGACGGGAAGGAGGGCGACGAGGTCGTCGGCAGCGGCCCGTCCGCGATGATGTTCTACCGCGGGCTCGCCGAGCAGCAGGGCGTGATCGTCGCGTGCCCGACGGCGCAGCGCGCGCCGTGGGGCCAGCCGGTCAACGAGGCGCTCGTGCGCGACGTGATCGCGGAGGTGCGGCTGCTCTACCACGTGGACGTGGACCGCATCCACCTCACGGGCCACTCGATGGGCGGCTACGGCACGTGGTCGCTCGGCCCGAAGATGGCCGACCTCTTCGCGACCATCTCCCCGATGGCCGGCGCGGGCGACGGCAACGTGAAGCCGCTCGTGGACACGAAGACGCCGGTGTTCATCTACCACTCGGCCGACGACTTCATCCCGGTCGCGCCCGACCGCGCGGCGGCCAAGCGGCTCCACGACGACCCCGCGCAGCCCGACTACCGCTACACCGAGCTCGAGCACGAGGGCCACGGGCTGCCCGAGTCGGTCCGCGCCGAGCTGTTCGAGTTCCTGCTCCCGCGCCGCAACGCCGACCCGACGTACAAGGACACGTGGCCGCGCTCGTCGTTCGTCGGGAAGGTGTCGGCCGACGAGAAGACCTACCTCGGTGACCCGCTCGCGGCGCTGGAGGGACGGCCCGTCCCGCTCGACGAGCGCCTCGCGGCGGTCCGCCTCGGCGGCGGGCGCGGCGTCGCCGAGGTCGAGGCGCTCGCGACCGAGAAGCCCGCCGGCGTCGCCGAGGGCGCGCTCAAGCTGCTCAAGGACGAGAAGGCGGCGCCGCACGGCCGCGCGCTCGCGGCGCGGCTCCTCGCGCGGCTCAAGGACGCGGCCGCCGCGCCGGTGCTGCGCAAGGTCGTCGCGGGCGAGGCCCGTCGCGAGACCAGCGTGCTCGCCGTGGCGGCCGCGCGCGCCCTCGCCGCGATCCCCGACGCGGAGGCGGGGCCCGCGCTCGCCGCCGCGACGACGGCGTGGGTCGGCTACTTCGACCGGCACCGTGCCGGCGAGGCGATGGCCTTCTCCGACTGGGAGCGCAGCCTCGGCACGCTCGCGGCGATCGTCTCCGCGTGGGCCGACGTCGGGGGCGCCGGCGCGCCGGAGACGCTCGAGAAGGGCGTCGTCGCCCGCGTCTTCCAGGCGGCGCCCAAGGTCGAGACGAGCGACCGCGTCCCGCAGGACCCGAGCGTGGCCCGCACGGCGCTCGCGACCGCCGTCGGCCGCGCGTACGCGGCGGGCAAGACGGCGGAGGCGAAGTGGACCGCGCTCCTCGCCGCGCTGGCGTCCGACGAGCGCGCCCGGGCGGCGGCCGCAGCCGAGCGCAAGTGACGCGGGAGGGTGGCCCGGCCGACGCGCGCCCGTGCCGAGCCCGCGAGCCCGTGAGCCCGGTCCGGGACCGGACGAGCGGCCGGCGCCCAGCGGGACCCGTCGTCCGTGAGCTCAGCTGGTTGGTTGCCCGATGTCGCCGCGCGCGACCGTGCGCCGGTCAGCGATAGACGTCCGACCGGTGCGCGACGCGCACGACGGTCACCGTGACGACCGAGTCCTCGATGGTGTAGACGATCCGGTAGTCGCCTTGACGTACTCGGTACTTGTCCTCACCCGCCAACTTCTGCGATCCCTGAGGTCGCGGATCGCCCGAGAGAGCCTCGATGCGCCGGACGACCAGCCGCCGCATCGGCGTCGGGAGACGTTCGATCTCGCGCTCGGCGGATCGCGTGATGAGGACGCTATAGGCGCCCACGGCGCCTCAGGTCGGTCACGAACGACTCGAACGACCGGCGCGGCTCCCTCTTCCGTGCCTCGATCGCGGCCAGGTCGTCGGCGTCCTCCGCCAAGGCCTCCCGGATCGCGTCATTGACGAGGTCGGAAATCGTCTGATCGGTCTCGGCCGACTTGAGTCGCAGCGCTCGGTGGAGCTTGGAGTCGATGTAGACGGTGGCGCGCTTCGTGGCGGACATGGCTCGATTCTCCCATCGAACGTCATGACGTCAAGACGTCCCGACGCGGCCCAGCCGACGCCACCAACGACGATGCCGGGCGTTCGCCGCCCCGCCCGGCCTTGCCCGCCGAGTTCACGAGCCGACGAGGTCGGGGCGGCGTCTTGCGCCCGGGCGTGGCGCAGGGCCCGTCGGCGATTCGATGCGCGTCGCCGCGCGTCGTCCGCTCCTCGGCGTGGTGCCAGAACACGCCGTCGTCGCGGCCGACGCGCGCCCGGGCGCAATCCGCGCGCCCCGACCGGGGCCTGACGTGCGTTCGACGCTCGACAGGCCTCGCCTTTCGTGAATTCGGCGGGCTAGCGCCAGGCGTGCGACCTACGCCCGCGCGCGGTGGACGCCGCCGAAGCCCGTCGCGCACGGCGGGCACATCCCGTGCGTCACCTCGAACGGGCCCGAGCGCGGCACGAAGTGGCCGATGGGGAGCCAGACGTCCTCGGCGGTGCGCACGCTCTCGCACCACGCGCAGATCGCGACGTGGCCCTCCTTGTCGGGGTGGACGAGGAGCGCGCGGATGCGCGACTCGCCCTGGCTCTCGAGGAGCCGCGCCACGCGACCGAGCAGCGTCTTCTGCTCGCGGACGAACTTCTTGCGCGCGCGGGAGAGGGGCGCCGCGTCGTCGCTGACGGCCGGCCCGAGCTCGGGCAGCCACCGCGCGCACTCGTCCACCTGCTCGAGGCTGACGAGCACCGCCGCCGCCATCCGATCGTAGGCCTGCTGCGCGAGGTCGAGCGCCCCGAGCCGCTCGCAGGCCCGCGCCAGCAGCCCCCCTTGGTGGACGTAGTCCGCCGCGAGGAACGACGACCGGTCCACGCCGGCCATCCGCTCGAGCGCCTCGCGCCCGGCGCGGAGCGCCGTCGTCGCGTCGCGCAGCGCCGTGGCGATCTCGACCTCGAGCACGAGCGCCTGCAACCGACCGAACTCGGGCTCGGGGACGCCGGCGCCGAGCTCGGCGAGCCGCACACGGGCCTCCTCCGCGCGTCCCTCGAGCAGGAGCACGCGGGCGTCGGCCATCGTCAGGGCCCAGCGGTAGACGGTGTCGGGCGCCTGCACCGTCGCGAGGATCCGGCGGTACGCCTCGACGTGCGCCCGCGCTCGGGTCACCTCGCCGAGCAGCGTGGCGTGCACGCCGGCGGCGACGTGGTACTCGAGCTCGAGGTTGTCGAGCGGCGTCGGCTGACGGTCCAGCACCTGGCGGAGCTCGAGCAGCGCCTCGCCCAGGGAGTCCTCGATCCGCAGCTGGCTGAGGGCTCCGCAGACGCGCGCCAGCGCGAACGCCAGCGCCCGGTCCGCCGCGGGCCCGACCGACCGGGCGAGGGAGGCGAGGTGCAGGCCCAGCGTGTGCGCCTCGAGGTAGCGCCCCGCGCGACCGTACAGCGTCGTCAGCGTGGAGAGCGCGCGGGCGTGGTTGCCCGCATGGCGCCCCCGGGCCTCCGTCAGCAGCGTGCGGATCACGCCCTCCGCGGCGTGGAACTCACCCCGGTCGGCGAGCTGGCGCCCCCGCAGGATGCGGGCGTCGAACTCGGGGGTCGGGGCGAGCGGGTCGGCGCCGTGCATGGGTACCCCCCTACAGGTCGGTCGCGCCGCGGCAAACCTGCGTCGGTTCCGGGTCCCGCCGCCCGATCGACCGGGCGCACGCCCCGTCGCCGCCTACGTCCGCAGGATCTTCGCCATCGGCCTGCCCTTGGCCAACTCGTCCACCAGCTTGTCGAGGCGGCGGATGTCGCGCATCAGGGGGTCGGCGACCTCCTCCACGCGGACGCCGCACACGACGCCCGTGACGAGCGCGGCCTTGGGGTTCATCGCCGGGGCCTCGCGGAAGAAGGTCTCGAAGTCCACCTTGCGGGCGACCTGCTTCGCGAGGCCCGCGGCCGTGTAGCCCGTCAGCCACCGGATCACCTCGTCCACCTCCGCAGGGGTCCGGCCCTTCTTGCCCGCCTTGGCGACGTAGAGCGGGTACACCGTCGCGAACGGCATCCGGAAGACCCGCTGCACGTCCATGCCGACCTCCGGCGCCCGCCGGCGCGGGGCCCACTCTACGGTCGCGCGCAGGCCGAGGGCGGCCCGGCGCGGCCGACCCGCTCGCGCGGCCGCCGACGCGCACCGCCGGGCCGACGGGGCCCGCGCTCCGACGACTCCGGCCCGACGCGGGCTCCCGGGCTTCGCGCGGACGGCGCGCAGGCGGAAGATGGGCTCCGCCATGTCGCGATGGGCCTCGTCGCCGTCCGGTCGCCTCGCGTCGCGCATCGCGGCCGTGGCGGTCGCCCTCGGGACGCTCGGCGCCGCCGGCTGCGGACCGAGCGACGCGACGCCCGCGTCCCGACGGCGCCCCGACGCGCCCGCGCCGACGCGCCCCGCCGGCAGCCATGTCTTCCCGGCCGCCGCGGCGCCGGTCCTCGACGACCCGAGCCGCGACGCGTGGCAGCGCCCCGACGACGTCGTCGCCGCGCTCGGGATCGCCCGCGGCCAGCGACTCGCCGACGTGGGGTGCGGCACGGGCTACTTCACGACGCGCCTGCTGCGCGCCACCGGCGAGACCGGGCACGTGCTCGCGGTGGACGTGCAGCAGGAGATGCTCGACCTGCTCGCGCGACGGCTCGAGCCCGCCGACCGCGCGCACGTGACGCTGCGGCGCAACCCGCCCGACCGCCCGCTCGAGCCGACGGACGCGGTGGACCTCGTGTTCTGCGCGAACACGCTCTACGAGGTCTCGGACGCGATGCTCACCCGCTTCGTGCAGAGCATGGCCGACGGGCTCGCGCCGGGCGGCCGGCTCGTGGTCCTCGACTGGAAGCCCGAGCCGATGCGCCTGGGGCCGCCGCTGGCGATCCGGCTCTCGGCAGCGCGCATCCGCGAGCTCACCGAGCGCGCGGGGCTCGCGTTCACGCAGGACGTGGCACTCCTGCCGACGCACCTGTTGCTCGTGTTCACCAAGCCCACCCCCGCCCCCGCGAAGTAGCCGACGTCTCGCTACGGGTGCGACGAGGCGTCCACGGGGCTCGTGCCGGCGTCCGCCTCCGTGAGGTCGCCGAAGCCGTCGCCGTCGCGGTCACGGCCGAGGCGGGGCCCGAGCCCGCGCGCGACCGCCGTGAAGGTGAGCTCGGCGCCCGGCGCGGCGAGCGCCTTGAGCGCCGCGTCGGTGAAGGTCTCGCCGTCCCGGTCGCTGCGCCACACGCCGGTGGCGCGGTCGAAGGCGAAGCCGCGCGGCACACCCGAGACCCGCCCGCGAGCCACGAGGTCGATCGCGCCCGACGAGGCGAGCAGGCCGAGGAGGTCGAGCGTCGCGTCCGACGCCGACGAGGCGAGCGTCACCTGCACCCCGACGGCGGCGTGGCTGTCCTTGCCCGGCGTGCCGGGCGCCTCGAGCGGCGTGGCGGTCGAGCCCTGCGGCAGGTCGGACCCCGAGAACGCGAGCAGGAACGCGACGAGGTCGGCCACGTCCTGGTCGCTCGTCACGTTGAAGACGGGCTCGGTGACGAAGCGCGCCAGCGAGTCCACGCTGCCGTCGTGCAGGAAGCCGACGCCGGCACGGTTCGACGTCTGCGTGAAGTCGCAGCCGACCTTGTCGTAGAGGTTGCGCAGCTGCGGGATCTTCATCGAGACGTTGGTCGAGCCGTCCACGCTCACCACGCCGTGGTGACGCTCGCCGAGCGGGCCGGGCGGGATCGGCGACGCGCCGAACAGCGAGAGCGTGAAGTCGGGGCCGGTCCCCGTCGGCAGCGTGTGGCAGGTCACGCACTGGAAGCCCGCCACGCCCGCGTCGAGGTTCGCCGTCCGGTAGAGCGTGAGCCCGTGGGCCGCGTTCCCGTCGGGCAACGGCTGGCCGGCCGGCGCGAAGCGGCCGGTCGTGAAGTGGCCCGGCAGCGGGAGCTGCGTCGGGAGCGAGTTGTCGAGCGGCCGGAACGGGTTGGGCGGGACCGTGACGGTCGCGAGGAAGTCCTCGAGCTCCTGCATCTCCACCGGGCCGAGCGCGTCGTCGTCGCCCTGGAGGTTGGCGAAGGCGAGGGCGAACTCCTCGAGCCCGTCGCGGTCGCCTCGCCAGTGGAACGGCTCGTGGCCCACGATGTCGAGCAGCGTCTGCGTCGCCATCGGCCCCTTCATCGGGTGGAAGCCCTCGCACGCGGTCACCAGCGCCGAAATGCAGTTCTGGTCGAACGGCTTCACCGTGCCCGACGGGTCGCCGAGGTCCCACGCGAGCCGGTCCATGCGCGCGTCCGCGTGGCAGGACGCGCAGGCGACGTGGCCCAGCCCCGACGTCGCGTGCGTGTCGTAGAGGTGGCGGCGGCCCGTGCGCACGACCGCCGGGGTCGGGTCGAAGGTCGGGACGCGCGCGACCTCGGCCCACGCCGCGGTGTCCACGACGGAGACGCTCCCCTCGAAGCGGTTCCAGACGTAGAGCCGCGAGCGCGCCGCGTCCACCGCGAGGCCCGCCGGCCCGGCGCCGAGCGGCAGCGGGGTCGCGACCCGCTGGCCCGTGGCGTCGAGCGCGAGGAGGTTGCCCGAACCCATGCCCGTGACGTAGAGCCGGGTCCCGTCGGCGCTCCAGACCGCGCCGCGCGGGTCCCCCAGCGACAGGTCGCGCTGGGCCTGCGCGACGCTCGGCACGGCGTAGGTCAGGTGCGGGTTGAGGTCCACGCGCCCGAAGCCCGCCGGCACCGCGGGGTCGCCGAGCGAGACGAGCACGCGCAGGAACCGTCCCTCGAGGACCGGCTCGAAGCGGACCTCGTTGGTCGCGTCCGTGCCGACCACCGCGAGCCGGCCCGTGGTCGGCTGCACGGCGAGGTCCATGCACAGGTTCATCAGCCCGGGGACGTAGGAGACGCCGAGCGTCGCCGTGTCGAGGACGACGACGTCGCGGTCGGGGAGGTCCCAGCCGGGCGCACGGCCCGAGAGCGACGCCTGCGGGCCCGACACGAAGGACGTCCAGTCGGCGCCGGTGTCGTCGCGCCACGCACCACCCGCGTCGCGCTTGACGATGAGCGCGACCGCGGGGGCCGCGGGGTTGCCCGGGTTGACCGCGGGGACGAACACGCCCGCGCCGTTGGGCGGCGGGTTGACGCCGCCGTGCGGCCCGGCGGCGTTGCTGACCACGTTGGGCGGGAACCCGAGCGCGGCGCCGGGTGCGCCCTGCGCGCCGCCCCCGAGCACCGTGGAGGCGTTGCCCGACTCGAACACCGCGGCGTAGACCTTGAGCCCGTCGGGGCTCACGGCGAGCGCCCGCGGGTCCTCGGCGTCCACCGCGACGCGCACCGGCGGCGTCGCGAGGTTGCCGGGGTCGAAGACGAGGATCGTGTTCGCCTGGCTGCACGAGACGAACGCCCGCACCGGCGAGCCGGCGAACACGACGTCGCACGGCTCGTCGAGCGTGCGCAACGTCGCACGCACCCGGCGCGTCGGGAGGTCCACCACGCTCACCGAGTCGGAGAGCTGGTTGACCACCCACACCTCGGTCGCGGAGCGGAAGCGCACCGACACCGGCTCGAGGCCCACGAACACCGACCCCGTCGGCACGGGGACGCCCGACGAGACGTCGAAGGTCTCGAGCCGCGCGTCGGGCGTGTTCGTCACGGCGAGCGTCGTGCCGTCGGGCCCGAGCGCCACCGCGTGGACGGGCGGCGTCTCGTAGTTGACGAAGGCGAGCGCGGCCGGCGTCCCCCCGCCGCCGCCGCCCCCGCTGCCGCCGCACGCGATGAGGAGCAGC
Source organism: Planctomycetota bacterium (assembly GCA_020851795.1). Classification (GTDB taxonomy): domain Bacteria; phylum Planctomycetota; class PLA2; order PLA2; family JAEUHO01; genus JAEUHO01. The sequence goes on from JADZCA010000096.1 coordinate 26,684, forward strand.
CCCGCGACGAGCGCGGCGCTCCGCTTCGAGGCGGGTCGGCGACCGCGCGGGGCGGCGGCGGTCGAGGGCGGGACGCCCGGAAGGTCGAGGCGTCCGGGACGCGTGGAGGGGAGCACGCGGCGCATGGTACCGAACCCCGCGTCCGACCCGCTCGCGGGCCCGCGGCGCCCACCGGCACCGAGCCCGCCGCACCGCCTCCCGCGCGTCGGGCCCCCGTCGGGGCACGCGGATCCGGCGTGCTACGCGCCTCCCCTCGTGCGGCGGGCGACGACGTACATCGCACGGCCGAGGTGCCAGCCGGTGACGGCGCTGACGAGGCGGTGCGCCTGGTGGGCGACGCCCGTCGCGAACGAGCGCTCGAGCTCCACGTCGTCCACGCCGAACTCGAGCACGCGCAGGCCGACCCGCGCCATCGTCCGCCGGAGCGTGGTCGGGACGAAGTGCGTGAGGTGGATCTCCTCGCCCCACCCGAGCGTGCCGAGCGGGCGCTTCCGCCGCCGCCGCCACAGCAACGGTCGGCGCTCGTTGGGGACCGCGACGGCCACGATGCCGCCCGGCCGCAGCGTGGCCTCGACCTTGGCGAGGACGCGGCCCGGCCACGGCACGTGCTCGAGGACGTGCCACAGCGTCACGACGTCGAAGGACGCCTCCGGCACGTCGAGCGCGAGGAAGTCCCCGATCTGCGGCTCGAACCCGCGGCGCCGCACGTGGTCGGCGCCCGCCGCGCTGACCTCGGTGCACCGGACCGCGTACGCGCCGGCCGCGTGGCGGAGGAACTCGCCGTCGCCGGTCCCGATGTCGAGCAGGTCCCCCGACGGCCGAAACCGCGCGATCGTGCGGAGCCGCTTGCGCCACAGCAGGTCGCGGACGGGCCGCTCGTCCTGCCACCGCGCGTAGGTGGTCCCCGCGTCGTAGGAGCGGACGATCTCGCGCTGCGTGGGTCGCGGGGACCGGTAGAGCACGCGACAGGTCGCGCACTGCGAGACGTCGGGGAGGAAGCGCGCGCGCCCGCCCGGCGACTCGCACACGGGGCAGCACGCGACGTCCTCGAGCTCGAGGAACGCCCGCGCGCCGGCCGGGGACGGCGGGGCCGGGTGCGACGAGGCGTGCATCGGCGGACGCGGCGGCTGCGGAGACGCGGGGCGGGCGGTCACGGACGCGACGACGACCCGCGGCCGTCGTCGCGGCCGCGCGCGGGCGTCACTTCGTCGGGAGCGGGGCCACCGACGCGCCGCCGACGGGGAGGATCTCCTCGCCGGGCTTCACCTCGGTCCACGTCTCGTCGGGGTCGTAGACGTCCATCGCGCGCACGACGTCGAGCGACTTCTCGCCGAGGTCCTTCTGGAAGACCTTGCCGTGGTGGCTGACGAGGAAGGTCATGACGCCGGTCTTGCCGTGCTCGGCCGGGACGGCGACGAGCGCGAAGCCCGCGATCATGTTGCCGTTGATGACGTAGGAGTGCGCGCCCCCGGGCGCCTCGGAGCCCTGACCCTTCAGGATCCGCCAGAAGTAGCCGGCGTACGGGCTGCGCGCGTCCTGGGCCCCGTTCTTGAGCGGGACGAGGGCCACGCCGAGCGGCGACGGGTCGTCGTCGGTGGAGTCGGCCCAGTACAGGCCGTCGTGCTTGCCCTCCGACGACAAGATGCGCTGCGCGTACTCGCGGACCTCGTCGCCGTCGCGGTCCTTGGCGGCGTAGGCCGCCTGCAGGTCCACGTACGTCCGGCACAGCCCGATCACCTCGAGCTCGTGACGGCCGATCTGGCGCGCGAGCACCTCCTCGCGGCCCGCCGCGACGTCGAACGCGTAGCGGTCGCCGCTCTTGACCAGCGGGATCGGGAACGGCCAGCCGTCGTCGCCGAAGAGGAGGGTCACGCGGCCGTCGTCGCCGACGTCGGTGCCCAGCTTCAGCTTGACGTCGGCGGCCATGACCTTGCGGCTCGAGGCCACGACCGGGTCGGCGCCCTTCTCGACGAGGTCCTCGCTGCCGGCGCCGAGGACGAGCCGCAGCGCCTGGTCGTCGTTCTTCTCGAACGCGTCGGCAAGGGCGTCCGCGGCGTCCTTGGGCGTCGCGTAGGACCCGACGGCGGGGGCCGGCGCGGCGGCGGGAGCGGCGTCGCCCGCGAACACGCGGGCGGAGGTGCACACGGCGGCCCCGAGGAGGAGCGCGAGCGCGGCGCGGGAGAGGTTCATCGTGGGGCTCCGGGGGCGAGGATCAGTGCTTCTTCTTCGGCGGCGGGGGCGGCGTCTCGCCCGGCTGCGGCTTCTTCTTGCTCTGCTTGCCGCGGTTGGACCAGTCGCGGGTGTCCTTCGGCGGGGTCGGGTGCAGCTTCGTCGGCGAGACGGGCTGCGGGGCCGGCTTCACCTTCGGGACGTGCGGGACCTGCGGCACCGGCTGCGGGACCGGCTGCGGGACCGGCTGCGGCGTCGGGGTGGGCTTGCGGTGCGGCACCGGCTGGGTGGTCGGCGGCGGCGTCTTGTGGAGGCTCTCCTTGCCGCGCTGCGACGACGGGTCGTACCCCTTGGCGGGGACCGGCTGCGGCGCGACGAGCGGGCCACCGGGCTTGCTCGGCTTGCCGTAGCCGGGGTCCACGGGCGGAGGCTTGCCGTAGCCGGGATCGACGGGCGGAGGCTTGCCGTAGCCCGGGTCCACCGCGCCGGGCTTGCCGTACTTCGGCTTCGCCGGGAGCGGCGTCGGCGTCGGGGACGGCGTGTACGGGCGCCGGTCGTAGCCCGGCCGCGTCGCCGGCGGCGGGACCACCGGCCGCGGCGTGCCGGGACGCACCGCGGGGTAGACGGGGAGCGGGCGCGACGGCCGGACGACGGGGTAGCCGCCGTAGGGCACCGGGCGCGGCCGGTAGGCGGGCGGCGGGCGCCAGTACCCGGGCCGGTTGGGGCCGGCGTACCAGCCGGGCGGACGCGGGTGGCCCCAGTAGTGGATCTCGTTGTGGACGTAGATCCCGCCGTGCCAGCCGTGGTGGTGGTGCCAGTCCCACCACCCCCACCCGATCTCGTGCCACGCCCACGCGCCGGCCACGCCGATCGCGAAGCCGAGGGTGAAGTCGAGCAGCGGCCGCGGCGTGCCGTAGACGGGGCGGGTGACGACGACGGGGTCGTAGACGGGGACGTAGACGACCTGCGGGTTCGTCGGCTGGATGACGATCACCGTCGTGCCGGCGGGCGCCTCGGGCGCGGGCTCCTCCTTCACCGTGATCTGCGCGCCGCTCGAGAGGTTGCCCGCGTCCTTGGTCTCGCGGCGGAAGTCCTGGATCGCCTGCAGGACCTCGGCCTGCTGCGTGGCGACCGCGCTCCCCATCTGCTCCATCCACTCGAGGTTCTCGTTGAGCCACTTGAGGACGTCGGGGTACTGGACGAGCGCCTGCACGCTGCCGTCCCAACCGCGGTCCTCGGGCACGGACGCGACGTTGCCGCCCTGCGCGTCGAGCCACCGCGCGGCGGCGACCACGTCGAGGGGGAACGTCGTGGCGGGCAGCAGCGACGACAGCACCGCGTCGGGGTAGAGCGCGACGGGCCCGACGAGCTCGCGGAGCTGGGCCGGCGACAGCTTCGTCGCGGGCGCCTCCTCGGCGAAGGCCGTCGGCTCGCGGCCCGGCGCGCCGCCGAGCCCGCAGACGACGAGGAGCGCCGCGGCCGACCACCACGCGCGAGCGTGCCTCTGCATCACGACCTCCACCGCCCCGAGCGCGAGGGCGGGCCCGAAGACCGCCCCAACGTACCGGAACGGGAGCCGGGCGCGGCCACCTCGCCGCACCGCCGGCCCCGCCCGGGGAGGTTCGCGGGCACCGGATCGGGAACCGCCCTCGCGTGCGACGGGGCCCGCTTGACGCGACCCGCGCGGGCGCCGAGGCTGCGCGCGGCGGCACGACGGCGTCGCGCGCGGGAGAGCCCGCCGCACCGGCGGCCCGCGGAGGGAGGAGCTCGTGGACGTCTCTCGTGCGGTGGAGCGGTGGGCGGCGTGGGCGCCTCGCCTCTTGAGCGTGCTGCGGATCGTGGCCGCGTTCCTGTTCATCCAGGCGGGCACGATGAAGCTGTTCGCGTTCCCCGTGGGCATGCCGCCCGACGGCGGCACGGCGGAGCTGTTCTCGCAGGTGGGCCTCGGCGGCGTGCTCGAGGCGTTCGGCGGGGCGCTCCTCCTCGTGGGCTTGTTCACCCGTCCCGTGGCGTTCCTGCTCTCGGGGACGATGGCGGTCGCGTACTTCCAGTTCCACGCCCCGGGCGGATTCTGGCCCGTCGTCAACGGCGGGTCGCCCGCGATCCTCTTCTGTTTCGTGTGGCTCTACGTCTCCGCGGCGGGCGCCGGTCCTTGGAGCCTCGACGCGGTGCGTGCCCGCACCCGAGGCGCCTGACGCCGACGTCCGCGGGATACGCGGTACGCGGTGCCAGGAAGGACACGCGGGACACGCGGGGACGCGGTGCCAGGAAAGTTGTTTTCACGCGGCGTGAAAACAACTTTCCTGGCACCGCCGAGCACGGCGACGAGCTACCGACCCGGCGGCGGCGGCAGGTCGCCGTCCGGCATCGCGCGCGGCTTCGGGGACAGCGCGTCACGCGCCGCGTCGCGCTTCTCCTCGGGGACCGCGGCGAGGATGCGCGCGACCGGCACCTCGAAGCGCGTCCACGTCGTCGGACGACCCTCGCTGCGCGCCGTGCCGCGCGCGGTCGCGCGCCGCCACGACGCCGCGCGACGCCCCACGTCCCACGCGACGTCGGCGCCCAGCGTGCGGCGGAGCGGATCCGCGATCGACCACGCGACCCGCTCGGCCGCGAGCGTCGTCGCCTGCGCCTTCGCGACGTCCTCGCGCTCGGCGGAGACCTCGAGCGCGAACACCCAGGTCTCACGGGCGACCCCCGCGCGCTCGGCCCACTCGGGCGGCTCCGACATCGCGGTCCACGCGGGCGCGTCGGCGGGTTCGGCGCGCTCGAGCGCCGCCTGCGCGCCGAGCGAGCGGTCACCCACGGCCGGCGGCGTCTTGTGGAACGCCCGACGAAGCGTGGGCGCGGCGGCGAAGGGAAGCTCGAGCAGCACGTCCGCCCCGTCACCGAGGACGCCGCGGAGCCGCCACGCGAGCGCACCGCGGACGCTCGTGAGGACCCACTCGTCGCTGTGCGGCACGGCGAGGCTCAGCTGGTTCGACTGGCTCGCCACGACGCCCCGCACGACGCCGTCGCCGGCGCCGTCCGTCCACGGCGGGGGCCCGTCCTTCGACACCCACGCCTCCGACGAAGGCGGCCCCTCGTCGCCCGCGACCGCGGGCCCCGCCGTCGCCCCCAGCACCGTCGCCAGGAGGAGCGTCTGGATCCTGCGCATGCGCGGGTCCCTCACGGAGCGCCGGGCAGTGTACGGGCGTCGAGCGCGCTCAGGCGACCCGCCCCCCGGGGGACGCGGCGCCGCGCCCGATCGGTATCCTTGGCGCGTGCGCCATCGCCCCGCCGTCGTCGTCGCCCTCCTCCTCGGCTTCGGGATCGCCACGGGGCCCGCGCCCTGCGTCGCGGAGCCGACGCCTTCGCTCGTGCAGCCGGCTTGGGTCGAGGAGGCGCTCGTCGCCGCGAAGGAGAACCGCCCCCAGCTCGAGCAGGCCCTCACCCGGGCGCGCGCGCTGGGCGCCGCCGAGGCCGCGGCGATGGAGTTCCTCGTCGCGAACATGCCCGGGAAGGGCTACGTCGTGTTCGCGCTCAAGACGCAGCAGGACGGCAAGGAGCCGAAGGGGACCGTCGTCCCCTTCGACCCGCTCTCCTATCCCGACTTCAAGGCCGCGAAGGACGCCCTCGACGCGATCGAGCAGGCGCACGGCACCGTCGAGTTCGAACGCGATCGCTTCGTGCCCGACGTGGAGACGCTGTCGGCCGACTTCCTCGTGCGCCACGTCGAACACGCGCTGCGGGCCTGGCGCACGCCCCCGCCCGCGCACCGCGTGTCGTTCGAGGTGTTCCTCCGCCAGATCCTCCCCTACCGCGGGAGCGAGGAGCCCGCGCAGGACTGGCTGACGCCGTGCATGGCGCGGTACGCCGAGCTCCCGGCCGAGGTCGCCGCCGACCCCACGCCGACGAAGGTGCTCGGGTGGGTTGGGGCCGACGTCGGGCGGCGCGTCCCCTTCGACGAGCGGTGGTACCTCCACCCGACCGACCAGTCGTTCTCGGAGATGGAGAAGAGCCACGGCGGGCGCTGCGAGGACATCACCAACGCGACGACGTTCGCGGCGCGGGCCCGCGGGCTCGCCATCGCCCAGGACTTCACGCCGCGCTGGGGCCACCGCGACAACAACCACGCGTGGCCCGTGCTGCTCGACGCGCAGGGACGCGGCGCGGCGCCCGAGCAGGGCCACGCGGCGAAGGTCTACCGCAAGACGTTCGAGATCCAGCGCGACGGCCTGTGGAGCCGGCTGCCGAAGGGCCGCGAGGCGCCCAACCGCTGGATCGAGGGGCGCGCGTGCGTGGACGTGACCGCGCAGTACGGCCCGACGAGCGACATCGAGATCGCCGTGGACCCGGCGACCGCCAAGGACGAGCGCGTCGTCTACCTCTGCGTCTTCTCCGGAGGCGAGTGGTTCGCGATGGACCACGCGCTCCTCGACCTGAACCAGGGCACGGCGACGTTCCGCGCGCTCGGGCGCGGCGGGCCCCTCGGCGGCATGCTGTGGCTCCCCGCCGTCCACGACGGCAAGGCCCTCGTCCCCGTCGGGCCGCCGTTCCTGCTGCGCGCCGACGGCCGCGTCGAGCGCTTCGCGGGCTGCGAGTCGCGCGAGTCGCTCGTCGTGACGGCGACGCTCCCCGAGCAGCAGAGCGCCGACACGAAGGCGGTCACGCCGCCCACGCACCTGCGCCCGGGCGCCACGTACCGGCTCCAGCGGTGGGACGGCGCGTGGACGACGGTGAAGGAGTTCGTGGCCGGCCCCGACGCGCCGCGCTTCGACGACCTGTCCGGCAGCCGCCTGTGGTGGCTCGTCGAGCAGGACGGCCGCACCGAGCACCTCGAGCGCCCCTTCTCGATCGAGGACGGCCGCCAGCGGTTCTGGTAGCGCCGGGTCGCGCCGCGACGCACGCCGCGTGCCCGCACCGGCCTCGCCCGGTCGCGACGAGCGCGAGGTGGAAGCTCAGCGCGCCGGCGAAGGGACCGACTGGCGGTAGATCCCGCCCTCCACGCCGCCGTAGCCGTAGAGGAGCGCCGTCCCGTCCGCGGTCCACTGCAACGTGGACACCCACGGGTCGGGCTCGACGGACGGCGCCGTCGCCTCCTCCCACACGCCTCCGCCGTCGAGCTCGACGACGCGCAGGCGCAGCGGCGTGCGTTCGTCGTCGTAGACGCGGCGCGCGCGCCCCGCGCCGGTCCCGACGAGGAACGCCACGCGGGTGCCGCGCGGGTCGAGGCAGGGTCGGCCCTTCTCGACGCCGTCGGTCGTGACGCGGCGCACGGTGCCGTCGCGCGCGTCGCCGACGCAGACGTCGAGCCGGCCGACCCACGGACGACCGAAGTCGGGGGCGGCGTCGGCGAAGGCCCCGAGGTAGACGAAGCGGCGGCCCGCGGCGTCCCACACGCCGCGGCCGCTGCGCTGGTCGGGCGCCCGCTCGAGGTGCCGGTAGGTGGTGCACGCGATCGTGCGCGCCTGCGCGACGTCGTAGCAGGCCACGCGCTCGAAGCGGTCGGGGCCGCGGTCGTCCATGCCGCCGTGCTCGAGGCGCAGGAAGAGCCGCGCGCCGTCGCTCGACCACGCGAGGTGCGCTTCCATCAGGTACGCACGCTCGGCGACGTCGTCGAACGGCCTTCCGGTCGCGGGATCGCGAAGCACGACTCGCCTCGGTGCGGACGTGCCGTCGGCGACGAACACGCCGCGGCGGCGCATCTCGCCCCGGACGGTCGGCTCGACGTCGGTCCCCTGCGCGAGGAACGCGACGCGGGCGCCGTCGGCGGTCCACGCCCACGACGCCGCGCCCTCGCCGTCGGCCAGGCCCGCGAGCGCCTCGGGGGGCGGCCGGGCCTCGCGCGACGACGGCGTGCCCTGGCGCGGGTCGAGGATCGTGCCGTCGGAGAGCACGAGCGAGCCCCGCGGCGTCCACCCGACCGGCAAGCGGGACCCGTTGCGCACGGGCTCGCCGGCGAGCGCGGGCGCCCAGCCGGGGACGGCCCATGCGACGCCCGTCTCGACGTCGAGCACCGCGAGCTCGGGGACGAGCGGCTCGGCGCCGAGGCCACCGTAGTACTCGCGCGCCTCGGGAGGGACGCGCTGGCCGAGGATCGTGCGCCAGCGCGCGAACGCGACGAGGCGACCGTCGTCGGAGACACGCGCGCCGGTCCCGTCGGTGAGCCGCGTGCAGCCGGGCGGGAGCGCGAGCGGCGGCGCGACGGCGGGCTCGGCGGGGCGCGCGACGCAGGCGGGCACGTCGCGCGGCGCGCCCTCGCAGCGTCCCCGCGCGCAGGCCGGGAGGGCGAGCCCCGCGACGATTCCCGAGAGGAGAGCTCGCGCGCGCACGTTCATCCGCGCAGCGTAGCAGCACGCGTCGCGTGCGAGTCCCGCGGCGGACGCGCGACCGTGCACGGGGTTCCCGTCGTCGGGGGCGGCGGGCATCCTCGGGGCCCCGTGGACGCCCGAACCAGCCTCCTCGCCGGCGGCGCGCTGCTCGCCTTCGCCGGCAACTCGATCCTCTGCCGGGGCGCGCTCGCCGGCGCCCACGCCGACCCCGCGACGTTCACGCTCGTGCGGCTCGCGAGCGGCGCCGCGGTGCTCGCGGCGGTCGCGCGTGCCCGCGGGCGTACGCCGCCGCCGTCGCGGTCGTCCCTCGCCCGCGCGGTCGCGCTGTTCGCCTACGCCGCGCTGTTCTCGTGGGCGTACGTGCGCGTGCCCGCGGGCCCCGGGGCGCTCGTGCTCTTCGCCGCGGTGCAGCTGACGATGCTCGCGGCCGCGACGCGCGCCGGTGTGGGACCCCGGGGCGCGCAGTGGGCCGGCCTCGCGCTCGCACTCGGCGGGCTCGCGACGCTCACGCTGCCGGGCGCGACCGCTCCCGACCCGTGGGGGCTCGTCGCGATGGCGGGCGCCGGCGCCGCGTGGGGCGCGTACTCGCTGCGGGGACGCGACGCGGGCGACCCGACGTCGGCGACCGCGCGTGCGTTCCTCGGCGCGCTGCCGCTCGCGGTCGTCGTCGCCGGGATCGGCTGGCAGGCGGGCACGCTGCGCTGCGACGCGACGGGGCTCGCGCTCGCCCTCGCCTCCGGGGCCGTCTTCTCGGGCCTCGGCTACGTCGTCTGGTACGCGGTGCTGCCGCGCCTTCCCACGACGACCGCGGCGATCGTGCAGCTCGCCGTCCCGATCCTCGCGGCGGTCGCGGCGACGCTGCTGCTCGGTGAGCCGCCCACGCTCCGGCTCGCCGTCGCCGGCGCGGCCGTGCTCGCGGGCATCGCGATCGCGACCTGGACGAAGGCGCGACCGCCCCGTCCGTCGTGAGCGGTGAAGGCGTTCGCCGCGGCTACTGCCCCTCGGGCGGCTGCCAGAGCTCGACCTTGTTGCCCTCGGGGTCGATCACCCAGCCGAACTTGCCGTAGGCGGAGTCGTCGGTCTTCTCGAGGACGTTGCAGCCCTCGGCGCGCAGCGCCTGCAGCACCGCCGCGAGGTCGGCGACGCGGTAGTTGACCATGAACGGCGCCGTGCTCGGGGCGAAGTAGTCGTTGTCGGGCCCGAACAACGACCACACCGTGGTGCCCTTGACGGGGTGGCCGGCGTCGTCGGCCCAGACGAAGGCCGTGCCGCCCCACGCCTGCACGTCGATGCCGAGGTGCTTGCGGTACCACGCGCCGAGCGCCTCGGGGTCGCGCGCACGGAAGAAGATGCCGCCGATGCCGGTGACGCGCTTCATGCGCTCCTCCACGCGAGGGACCGCAGGTCGTCGGGCGACAGCGACGTCGTCGCCGACCCGGAGCGTACCCGAGAGGCGCGGGCGCGAGCGGACGATCACGCCCGCGGGCCCGAGTCGTCGCACGGGGGAATCTCCTCGGTCCCGCCAGACCGCGACCGCCGGGCGCGCGCCCCAGGCGGACCACCCACCCCGTGCCCCCGCGGGGTACGGTTCGGGGCTCCCGAAGGGCATGCCATGCGAAAGACGTTCGTCGCCGACCTCCCTGCGCGCATCGGCGAGCGCGTGACGTTGGGCGGCTGGGTCCACCGGCTGCGCACGCTCTCTTCCACCACGTTCGTGATCCTTCGCGACGCGTCGGGCACGGCGCAGTGCGTCGCCGCCACCGACGCGCTCGCGGGCACCCACCTCAAGCTCGACGACGCCGTCGAGGTGGACGGCCGCGTGCGCGCCGACGAGCGCAGCCGCTTCGGTGGCTTCGAGGTGGACATCGACGCGGTGCGCGTCGTCGGCCCGGCCGCCCAGGACCTCCCGTTCCACCCCTCCGCCGACCTCGCCGCGGTCGGCCAGGATGTCCTGCTGGCGCACCGCCCGCTCTCGCTGCGCAACGACCGCGTCGGTGCGGCGTTCCGCGTGCAGGCCACGATCCTCGAGCTGTTCCGCGACTTCCTGCGCCGGCAGCGCTTCACCGAGATCGTGTCGAGCAAGATCGTCTCGGGCGGGACCGAGGGCGGCGCGAACCTGTTCAAGATCGACTACTTCGACCGCGCCGCCTACCTCGCGCAGTCGCCCCAGTTCTTCAAGGAGCACGGCGTCTGCGGCCTCGAGCGCGTGTTCGAGACGGCCCACGTCTACCGCGCCGAGCCGCACGCGACGGTACGCCACCTCACTGAGTACTACTCCCTCGACCTCGAGATGGGATTCATCGACGGCCCCGAGGACGTCATCGCGCTCGAGCGCACGCTCCTCACGCACGTGTTTGCCGAGCTCGCCTCCAAGCACGCCGACCTGCTCAAGCCGTTCCAAGGCAAGCCGCTCCCGTCGCTCGATCAGGCGCCGACGTGGGAGTTCTCCGAGTGCCTGGCGCGGCTGGCGAAGGCCCACCGCCGCACCGACCTCGTCGACGACCTCGACCCCGACGCCGAGCGCCAGCTGTGCGCGCTGGCCGAGAAGGAGCACGGCGTCCCCGCAGTGTTCGTGCTCGGCTTCCCGCTCAAGTCGCGCCCCTTCTACACGCACCCCCGCGGCACCGAGGGCGCAGCGCAGTCCTTCGACCTCCTCTTCCGCGGCCTCGAGATCACGACGGGCGGGCAGCGGCTGCACACGCGCAGCGCGCTCGAGACGTCGCTGCGCGGCCGCGGTGTGGACCCCGCGACGTTCTCGGACCACCTGCGGATGTTCGACCTCGGCATGCCGCCGCACGGCGGCCTCGCCATCGGCCTCGAGCGGCTCACCGCGCAGGTTCTCGGGCTGACCAACATCCGAGAGGTCACGCTCTACCCGCGAGACCGCCAGCACGTCTCTCCGTGAGGGCGGACCGTGGGCTCCGTGCAGCGAGGGGCACCCGCACCCGCTGAGACCCGGGGCTCGCGGGCGCGCCGTGCACCCGACGCGCGGGCACGTCAGCGGCGGTCGAGCGTGGGGACGCGGTCGTAGCGGTAGTAGACCTCGGCGACGAGCGCGCGGAGCGCGGTCGCCACGACGCGACCACCCGCGTCGGAGGGCGGCGGGTCCCACGAGCCCGCCGCCTCGCACGGCTCGCCGTCCGCCCGCTGAGCCTCGAGCACGTCGGACTTCAGCGACGCCTCCCACGCCTTCCAAGGCTCGCGGGCGTGCTCGAACGCGACGATCGTCGCGAACCACGTCGTGCTCGGGTCGGGGGCGCGGCCGGGACCGCGCTCGGCCCTCGCGACGAGCAGGGCCCGCACCGTCGGGGCGAGCGCCGCGCCGCGCAGGTCCTCGCCAGCCAGCCGCCTCACGACGAGGGCCGCCGCCGCGGTCGCGTCGTCGAGCGGGTCCGTGGGCGCGCCCACGAGGACGCCCGTGCCCGCGTCCGTGGCGGCGACGACCGCGTCGCGCGCCTCGGTCAGCGCACGATCGTCGAGCGGGACCGGCTCGCGCGGGAGTTCCGCGGTCGCGGCGGCCGCGAGCCGCGCCTCGGTCCACGCGAGCGCCATCCACGCCGTCGTCACGACGTCGAGGTCGCCCGACCGCACGCCCCGCCCCCATCCGCCGCCCGGGTTGCGCGCGGCGGCCGCGAACGCGACCGCGCGCACGAGCGCCGCGCGGGTACCGCGCGCGCCGCCGAGCGCCCGGTCCGCGGCGGCCAGCGCGAGCGTCCCGAGCGCGTGGTCGCGCAGCGCCTCGGGCCCCGTGCCGCCGCCGAGGCCGCCGTCGGCGTCGAGCTGCGCGATCAGCCACACGAGCGCGCGGTGGGCGGCGCGGCCGTTGGGGCCCTCGCTGCGCGGCGTCCAGCCGGCACCGAAGAACGCGAGGAGCGCCAACGCGGTGGACTCGCGGTCGCGCGAGGCGAGCCCGGCGCCCGGCACGGCCGGCCCCTCCCACGCGACGCCGCGGCACCACCGGCCGAAGTCCTGCGCGCCGAACCGTCCGTCGGGCGCCTGGTGCAGCGCGAGCCACTCAAGACTCCGCTCCACGGGATCGACCGGCGTCGTCCGAGGCCTGCGCGGCCGGTCCGCGAGCGTGGAGGCGGGCGCCGTGGGCACGACGGGCGCGGGCCCCGCGTCGGAGGCGCGTGCGACCTCGTCGGGCCGTCGCACCTCGTCGGTGTCCTCGAGGAGCACGCCGGGCCCCGTCGGGGACGGCGCCGCCGGCGCGACCGGCGCGGGCGGGCGCCAGTCCCCCGCGGGCTTACCGACGACGCGTGCGACCGACGGCAGCGCGCGCAAACCCGCCGGCGGGACCTCGAGCGGGGCCCCGCCGAGCGTCCAACGCACCGCCCGCGGCGCGTGGCGCGCGCGCGCCACCAGCTCGCGCAGCGGGCCCTGCGCCGCGGGATCGCTGGGGTCGGTCTGGAACCCCACGAAGCGGAAGCCGCTGCGGAAGACGACGTCGGCGGCGCGCAGGGCGTCGCCGGTCGCGGCGAGCGGGGGGACCGCGAGCCCCACGCGCACCTGGCGGCTCGCTGGCGGCAGCGCGCGGAGCGCCGCGTGGAGCGCGGCGAGGTCAGTCGCCCCGTCCTGCGCGAGCGTCGCCTCGACGAGGACGGGGCCGGTGTCGGCCTGGGGTGCGCAGCAGTGCTCGTGCGAGCCCGGCAGGAACGTCGCCATCGAGCCCGGCTCGCCACCGCCCTCGGGCGCGACGAGGAAGTGCACCCGGTCCGTCCGGAGGGACGACGTCGCACCGCGGAGCACGGCCGACGTCGCGGCCCACGGGACCGAGCGGTCCACCGCGAGGAGGACGTCGCTCCCGCGGGCCGCGGCGCGCACGCGCGTGCCGAGCACGTCCTCGGCGACAGGTCGCCCGTCCAGCGAGAGCGCGCCGTCGGCGTCGATGCGCAGCACGACCCGCGTGGACGGAGGCGGGAGGTCGCCGATCGTCGCCACCTCGGGGAGCGCGAGCCCCTCGGCGAGTCCCCGCGACCGCGTCCCCGCGAGCAGCGCCGGGTCGGCGACCGTGGCATCGGCCTCGGCGGCGGACGCGCCGGGCCGCGTGGTGGGCGCGTCGCCGCACCCGACCGAGGCGAGCGCGAGCGCCAGCAGAAGCACGCCGCCGACGCCGTGCGACCGTCGTGCAACGTCGAAGGACACGCCGGGGCTCCGGACACGGGACGGACGGCGGATCCTACCCTGCGCCCGATCGGGCCGGTGGGCGCCCCGGGATCGCGGCGGCGGCCAGCGCGAGGTTGCGGTGGCGGCCGCCGTCGGTTGCGATGTCGGGGTGCGTGTCGCCACCGGCCTCGCTCTCGTCGCGCTCGTCCTCGCCGCGTGCGGCGGCGGCGGGTCGGACGGCGGCGGCGGCCCCGCGTTCCTGTCGCTGCCGACCGAGCGGATCGTGGTCGGGGGCGTCGAGATGGAGGCGTGGATCGCGGGGACGGCGCAGGCGCACGCCGACGGGCTCAAGGACGCCACCGCCGCCGACCTCGCGCCGCTCCCCGACGGCACGCCGCGCGCGATGCTCTTCGTGTTCGCCGACGCCGTCGACGTCGCGTTCTGGATGCGCGACACGGAGGTGGCGCTCGACCTCGCCTACGCCGACGGCGACGGGACGATCGTCGCGGTGCACGACCTCGTGCCGTTCGACGAGACTGCGGTGCCGTCGCCGGGCCCGGTGCGCTACGCGCTCGAGGCGCGCGCGGGGACGCTCGACGCGCACGGGATCGTGGCCGGGGACGGGATCGTCCGCGCGCCGTGAGCGCGGGGCGGTGGCACGGCGGCGTCCTTGCGCGAGGCCCGCACGCGCGGCGGTGCGACGCACGGTAGGCTGCGGCGATGCCCACCCGTCGCCCCCGACCCAAGCCGCGCCTCCTCGCCGGTGGCAACCCGCAGATCGCGAAGGCGGACGGCGACGCGCCGGTGAAGGCGTACCTCGCGGCCGTGCCCGGCTGGAAGCGCGACGTCGCGCGTCGGGTAGACGCGCTGGTCGAGCGCGAGGTGCCGTCGGTGCGACGCGCGGTGAAGTGGAACTCGCCGTTCTACGGGCTCGAGGGCCGCGGGTGGTTCCTCGCGCTCCACGTCTTCTCGCGCGCGGTCAAGGTGACGTTCTTCCGCGGCACGTCGTTGCATCCGCCCCCGCCGGGCGGCGCCGCGAAGGAGGCGCGCTGGATCGACGTCCACGAGGACGACCTCGACGAACGTCGGCTGTCGGCGTGGATCCGCGAGGCCGCCGCCCTCCCCGGCTGGGGCGGACGCTGAGCCGCGTCGTCGGGCAACGCGCGTCGGCGGGACGCACAGACCCCGGCGGCGCGACGGCGTCGTGGGGACGCCACCTGACCCCGATGTCCCCACGTTGCGGGGAAATCACCTGACCCCGTTTTCCCCGGATCCGACGTCGCGCAGGAGGAGGTCCACGAGGGGCGCGGTCGGGCGCAGGGACGTGACCGTCGGCACGTGCGGGAGCGGCGGGACGGCGACGCCAGTGCGGTCGAGCCAGACGGCCCGCAGCCCCGCGCCCAGGGCCCCGAGCACGTCGTTGAGCCACGCGTCACCGAAGTGCACCGCGCCAGACGCCGTCGCGCCGGCCACGTCGAGCGCGATCGCGAACAGCCGCGGGTCGGGCTTGCAGATGCCGTGGTCGGCCGAGACGACGAGCCCGTCGAGGTGCCGCGCGAGGCCGAGGCGCGCGACCTTGCCTTCCTGCTCGCTCCGCACGTTGTTCGACACGACGACGCGTCGCACCCCGCACGCGCCCAGCGCGGCGAGCAGCTCGATCGCGCCGTCCACGAGCCCCTCGCGCTCGGCGTACGCGCTCCGGTAGCGCGCCGCGAGGGTGGGCCCGCGAGTGGGGTCGCCCCCGAAGCGCGAAAGGATCCGTCGCCAGCGCTCGCCGCGGACGTCGTCGGCCGAGATCGCCCCGGCCGCCACGCGCGCGTGCATCGCCTCGACGAGCCGGAGGTTCTCATCGAGCACCGCGTCGAGCCCCGCGGCCGCGAGCGCCGGCTCCTCGTCGAGCACCGCCGCCGTGGCGCGACGCGCCGTGCCGAGGTGGTCGAAGAGCGTGTCGTCGAGGTCGAGCAGCACCGCCCGCACGGGCATGGAAGCCTCCGCGCGGGCCCCGCGTGCCCGCCGGCACCGACCCTACCCCGCGGCCGGGCGTCGCGGGCCCGGCGACCGATCGACCCCGGACGGACCGGGACGATCGACGGCGGGGCCGGCGGCGGGCGAGGACGCAAGCCGCCGCCCCGACCTCGCCCTTCGTGAGTTCGGCGGGCTACGCGCCCAGCGGGAAGTCGAGACCGGGCGGCACTGGGCGGCCCAGCAGCCGGCACATCGCCGTCACCTGCCCGAGGTGCTGGTAGGCGTGCGTCTGCGTGCGCAGCACGACGAGCGCGGGCACGAGGTCCACCACCCGCCCGCCCCACACGGTCATGGGGCGTCGCGTGGCGAGGGCCTCGGGCGAGAGCCGTGCGATCGCCGCGCGGGTGGCGGAGAGCACGCATTCTCGGTACGCGCGCAGCGCCTGCAACGACGCGAAGTCCGCGTCGTGCTCGTCGTCGAGCATGCGGCCCTCGAGCACGCCGACCCAGTAGCGCTCGGCCCCTGCGACGTGGTGCAGCTGGCGCAGCACGGTCGGGTAGCCGAAGCCCGCGTGCTCGACGTGGAGCGCCTCGGGTGCGAAGTCCTCGCAGTGCTCGATCGCCTTCTGCACGCTCGTCTGCGTGCGACGGTGGAGCTCGAGCAGGTCGTCGGCCGTGAACATCGGGAGCTCCGGGACGGGCGTCGGCGTGACCCCGCCGTGACGCCGGGATCGTGCCACGAAGCCGGCGCCGCGCGCGAACCACCCGGCGCGCAGCGGCCTCGCGGCGACGTGACGGGTCGATGACCCGTCACGGGGACGCTCCAAACGACGGGCGCACGCGAGTGGTCGTGCGCGGCGAAGCACCGGAGGACGTCCCATGCGCGTGGTCCCGCTCCGTGTCAGCGTCGCGACGGCGGTCGTCGCGGCCGCATCCCTCGTCGGCTGCACCTCGTCAGCGGGGGCGCCGAGCCTCTCGCACCACGCGCGCCGCGGCGCGGCGCCGCTCGTCGGCGGAGTCACCGACGACAACGTCCGTCTGCCCGAGTACCTCGCCTACGTGGACGCGTACCCGCACGGGGACGTGCCCAAGCTCGACCTCACCGACCGACAGGTCCTGACGGTCCGCGACGGAGACACCGGGGCGCCGCTGTGGGACGAGAAGATCGTGGTCGACACCCCGTCGGGCCCCTACCTCGCGCGGACCAACGCCGCCGGCTCGGTCACGTTCCCGCGCGCCGCGCTGGGCGCGTCGGGCCTCGCGTGCCGCGCGAGGGTCCGAGACCACGGGGAAGCCACCGTGGTGCCCGGAGCGGACGACGTCCTCGTCCGAGGCGTCCGGCGACGTCCGACGTCCGCACCGGCGCTCGACGTGGCGCTCGTCGTGGACACGACTGGGAGCATGTCCGACGAGGTCGCGCGGCTGCGGGCGACGCTGACCTCGGTGGTGGCGCGCCTCGACGCGCACCCGTCGCGGCCCGACGTGCGCGTCGCGCTGCTCGCGTACCGCGACGTCGGCGATCGCTACGTGACGAGGCCGACCGACTTCACCGACGACGTGGGCCTCGTGCAGCGACAGCTCGACCGGATGGAGGCGGGGGGCGGCGGCGACACGCCCGAGGCGGTGCAGGAGGCGCTCGACGAAGCGGTGAACCGCCTCGCGTGGCGGCCCGAGGGCGCGGTCCGCGTCCTCTTCCTCGTCGGCGACGCGCCGCCGCACTTCGAGCGAGGCGTGCCCTACACCGTCACGATGCGACGCGCCCTCGAGCGGGGCATCACGATCCTCCCCGTCGCGTGCTCGGGCCTCGACGACCGCGGCGAATTCGTCTGGCGCCAGCTGGCCGCCGTGACGCTCGGGCAGTTCCTCTTCGTCTCGTACGGCGGGACGACCGACCACCACACGGGGCCGTACCTCGAGAACGACCTCGACGTGCTCATGACCCGCGCCGTCCTCGCCCAGCTCGACGCGCTGCAGACCGGCGCGGCGGCGAGCGCGCCCGTCGTGGTCCCGGCGGCGCCGCCGGTGACGGTGGCGAGCGGTCCGCGATGGGCCGCTCCGCCCCCGAGCCCCTACGCCCGCCCGTTCGCCCCGCCCGCGCCGGTGCCTTCGCCGATGCCGGTGGAGCGTGTCGCGCCGGACCCGTGGGCGCCCTCGGCCACGTGGGGCGCGCAGGGCGACCGCCTCGGCCGCGGCCGCGCACCGTGGGAGTTCGGCATCCCCGGATGGGGACGGTAGGCGACGCGAGCGCCGCTCTCGCCGAGATGGCGACCCCGCGCGGTCCCCTCGTGGTCGCGCGGCCCCGACGGCGGAGCGGCCGGCCGAGCCCGACGGGCGGAAGGGACGTCGCTTACACTGTCGAGGTCGTCGGGCGGCGGAGGTGACCGGATGGCGCGCTGTCGGGGAGCTCTCGCACGCCTTCGCAGCGGGCTGGCAGTGGTCGCGGCCGCGGCGATCGGATCGCTTGCGCTCGGAACGGCCGCGGCGGGCGAGGCTACCCGAGTCCCCGGCACGAGCGTCCGCCTCGAGCCGCCGCCGGGGTTCGTCGCGGCCGATCGGTTCCCCGGATTCGCCCACAAGGAGTCGCAGTCGTCGATCCAAGTCACCGTCGTGCCGGGCCCGATCGCGGAGGTGCGCAAGGGCCTGACGAAGGAAGGCCTCGCGAAGAACGGGATGGCACTCGTGTCGCAGTCGGTGGCGAAGGTGAACGAGCAGTTCGGGCTGCTCGTTCACGTCCGCCAGACCGCGAACGACGTCACGTTCGCCAAGTGGATCCTCGTCGCCGGGGACGAGAAGGCCACCGTGCTGATCGTCGCCTCGACGCCGGCCCCGGCCCCCGAGCCGATTCGCACCGCGCTCACGAACGCTCTCCTCGGCGCGCGGTGGGATCCCGCCGCGCCGGTGGACCTCTTCGAAGGACTTCCCTTCCGGCTGGTCCCGTCGGGCACGCTGACCGAGACGAAGCGCATGGGACCGATGCTGCTGCTCACTGAACCGGGCAAGCCCGGGGTCGGCGTCGAACGCGCAGTCTACGTCGCGGGCGTCTCTTCGGGTGACGCGCCCGATGCGCCGCTGGCGAAGTTCGCCGCGGGCCGAGCCACGCAGACGGCCGCCACGAAGGACCTCGAGAACGTACGAGGGGTCGCGTCCGAAGTGGCCGGTCGCGAAGCGTACGAGCTCCTCGCCGACGCGAAGGACGCGAGGTCTTCGGCGCCGGTGCTCCTCTACCAAGTCGTCGTCCGCGACGGCACCGGCTACTGGATCGTGCAAGGGATCGTCGCCGCCGAGCGTGCGGCGGAGTGCCTGCCCCTCTTCCGGCGCATCACGGCGTCGATCACGAGTCCCTGACCCCGGCGCACGCCCGTCGGACGCGCGGCGGGCCGCGGGTAGACTCGGACCGGAGGGCGTCATCGATGGACGCGATCGCGCTGCTGGTCCAGTCGTTCGACGACGCTTGGTCCCACCCTTGGGAGGCGCTCCTGCCCACGCTCGAGGGCGTGACCGACGAAGAGGCGCGGTGGCAGGCGCCGTGCTACGCCGCCGAGGCGCCGGAAGCGGGATGGCCCCCGCCCGGCACGGTGTGGTGGCACGTGGCGCACCTCGCCCACTACAAGGCGTACTACGCCGCGGTCGTCCGCGCGCGCACGGCCGCGACGGTGCCCGACCCGGCCCCCCGCGTCCCTCGGGCGACGTTCGCCGAGGACCTCGAGTCCCTGCGTCGGGCGCACGACGAGCAGCGCGCCGCCGTCGCCGCGCTCACGCCCGCCGACCTCGACGGGCTCGTGCGCGACCGCACGCCGCTCGCCGAGTTCCTCGCGGCCACGCTGCGCCACGACGCGTGGCACGGAGGACAGCTCGCCGTCGCGCGCCGCCTGTGGCGCACGCGCGGCGCCTGACCGCCCGCGGCGCGGGGCGTCACGCGCGTTCGGGGCGGCCGTCGAGCACCTGCGCGAGGTGGTGGCGCAGGTGCGCTACGTAGTCGAGCGCGAGGGCCTCGAGCGTCAGGGGCTCGCCGTCGCCGACGCGGCAGCGGTGCGCCCACGCGGCGGCCGGCACCCCGTCGAGCACGCGCACGAGCCGCCGGTTGAGGCCGCCCCAGAGCGTGACGAGCTCGGCCCACGGGGCCCGCGTCGGCGCCTGCGCCGACACCCACGCGTCCGCGTCGTAGGGCGCGAAGGCGAGGCCGTCGGCGCCCGCGGCCCGCACGAAGCGGTCGTGGTTGGCCGTCGCGGAGTCGAGGAGGTGCGCGAGGATCTCCTTGCGCGTCCAGCCCCCCGCGCGCCACGTCGTCGCGACGTCCGCCTCGGTCCTCGCGACGAGGGCGGGATAGGCGGTCGAGACCGCCGTCTCGAGCGCGACGGCGACCGCGGGGCGCGCGGCCGCGACCGCCGTCGCCCCGGGACCCGTGCCTTGCGCGGGCTCCGGCTCGACCTCGACGAGCGTGCGCACCGAATTCGCGATGAAGCACACCTCGTGCGCCTCGTGGTGCAACGCGGCGACGACCTCGGCGGGCGGCACGGGCGGCGCGAATCGGACGCGCGGGCGGAGCCGCACGTGCGTCACGGCCTGACGGCCCGGCGCGACCTCGCCCATGCGGCCGACCGCGGCGTCCTCGTACGCGTCCACGACGAGCTTGCGACCGGCGGCCAGCCAGAGGAACGAGAGCATGTGGCAGCTCGACAGCGCCGCGACGAGCGCCTCCTCGGGGTCCACCGCGCTCGGGTCCGAGCCGGGCGGCGGGACCGCGTGCGGCGACGCCGAAGCGGGGACGACGACGCCGCCGTCGAAGTGCCACGTGTGGGCGCGGGCGTAGCGGTGACCGAGGAACGGCGCGCCACGCCGGTCCCACCGCACCTCGCAAACGTGCTCGCTCATGGGGCCTCCGACCGCGGTCGGGCACGGGGCACCGACCGGGCGCCGACGGTACCGCGGACCGGCGGGGCGACGCCGTGGGCGCGCAGCCCGCGCCCGCGCGACGGTCCCGGCGTCGAGCGCCCGCGGCGACGACGGGCTCAGGCGCGGAGGTGGTCGGGCTGCCAGTCGCGGACCCGCCGCTTGATGGCGTCGCGGTCGGTGACTTGGTCGGCGAGGACCCACCGCACGAGGTCGGGCAGCTCGGCGTCGCTGGCGAAGCGGAGCGCGACGAGCGCACCCACGCCGAGTTCGTCCACGCGCGGGCGGAGGTCGGCGGGGAGCACCTGCGCGAGCCGCAGGCGCATCTCGAGCCGGATCACGCGGTCCTGCACGGTCAGCGCGAAGAGGCGCATGCAGAAGAAGAGGATGAGCAGCGCGACCGCGAGGAGCGCGGAGACGACCGCCGCGAAGGTGAGGCCTCGCGTGAGGCCCCACACCGACGCGCCGAGGTTGAGCACGAGGATGCCGAAGGCGACGAAGTGGAAGGCGGGGACGAAGCGGCGGTGGTTGGCGTAGGTCTGGGGGGACGGCATCCCCCGAAGGTACCCGCCCCCGCCCGGCCGGGCCGGGCGGGGGAGTCCGCCCTACGACCGCAGGGCGGCCCGCATGCGCGCGAGGTGGTGGTAGCTGTGCCGGACCGCGTGGTCCTCCAGCATGAACTGGCACGTGAGCGGCGCGTCGCCGTACAGCGAGATGGACGCGCCCGCGTCGAGCGCCGCATCCGGGAGCGCCCGGACGGCCGCCGCGGCCGCGGCGGCGTTGCGACGCAGGAGCGCGAGCGTGTCGGCCTTCGACACGCGGTCGTGCTCGGCCGCGTGCTTGGCGTTCATCGCGTGCACGTCGGCCCACGCGACGCCGGTGATCGGCAGGCCGGCGGCGAGCCGCTGCGCGAGCTCGATCTCGAGCGGGTACACGCTCGCGACGTGGTGGACCACGACGCCGAGCTTTCGGCCGTCGCCGGGCAGGCGTGTCTGCCACTCGGCGTCGGAGAGGCCCTCGGCGAAGTGGGCGAGGGCGTGGGCGCCGCGCTCGAGGCGCTCGGCGAGCCGGTGGGAACGGGACGTCATCTCGGGTCTCCTGGGGGCGCCGCGCACGTCGCGCGACGAGGAGGGGACCCTACGCGCCGCGGCCGCGCTCCCCCGCGCCGCGCGTCCGCACTTCTTGCCCGACCGTCCGCGCCGCGGCGGCCGGTTGCGCGCGGCGCCACGCGCCCGGCGTGACGCCGACGAGGCGGCGGAACGCGCGCGTGAACGCGGCCTCGCTCTCGTAGCCGACGTCGAGCGCGACCTCGAGCACCTTCGCGGGCGTGTCGCGCAGGCGACGCGACGCGAGCTGCATGCGCCAGTGCGCGAGGTACTGCGTCGGCGGCAGCCCGACGAGCTCGGAGAAGCGCTCGTGGAGCGTCGTGCGCGACGTCTTGAGCGTGTCGGTCAGCCGCTCGAGCGTCCACGGCTCCGCGGGGGCCGCGTGCAGCGCGGCGAGCGCGCGCCCGACCAGCGGGTCCCGCACGCCGGCGAGCCAGCCCGTCTCGCCCGGCGGCATCCCCTCGACGTGGCGCCGCACCGCCTCGACGAACAGCACCTCGCTCATGCGCGCCAGCACGACGTCCCCGCCGGGCCCGCCGCGCCGCGACTCCTCCGCCGCACTGTCGAGCAGCGAGGCGACCCACGCCGACGACGCCCCACCGCGCACCGCGAGCACGCGCGGCAGCGCCGCGAGCAGCGGGTTGTAGGGACGCGCGTCGCAGCCGAGGAAGCCGCAGACGAGCCGCGTGGCGTCGCGCCCCTCGCTGCGCAGGCGCGGGCGCGCGACGCCCGACGCATCCACGAGCAGCGGCAGCGGCAGCCGATCCCGCCGCGACGGCACGAGCGCGGCGGGGTCGAGCCGTGACGCGCGCAGCCCGGGCGCGCTCGACATCACGTGGGCGTCGCCGTGCGGGAAGAGGACGAGGTCGCCCTCCTCGAGCCGCACCGCCGGCTCGCCGGTGCGCGCCGCCCAGCACGCGCCGCGCAGCACGCCGTGGAACTCCATCAGGTGGTCCACGTCGGGCATCACCTCGGGGAGCAACGCCGCCGCGGGCGGCGCCTCCGCGACCCACGGGGCCGCGCCCTCGACATCGTAGAAGACCGCGCCGCGGAAGCGGACGGCGCGGAGCACGTCGGAGAGCGGGTCGGTGGCCACGCTCCGATCCTACGCGCCGCCCCCGGCGCCGCCCCCGGGCCCGGCCGTCTCCGACGGGGTCCCGGACGAACGGTCAATCGATCGGGACGCGCGGCAGGGACGCCGCGCTGCTTGCGAGGATCCTCCGCCGCCGTCGCGCGGGCTCCCCGCGCCCGGAGCCTCCGATGAACCCCACCGTCCCGTCGTCCCCCGCCGCCGCCCCCACCGCCCCGCCCCCGTCGCTCGAGGCCGTCAAGGCCCGCCAGCAGGTCATGTGGTCCGCCGGCGACTACGGGCAGATCGGCGTCCGCCTCCAGCTCGTCGGCGAGACGCTGTGCGAGGCCGCCGACGTCCGCGGCGGCGAGCGCGTGCTCGACGTCGCCGCCGGCAACGGCAACGCGTCGCTCGCCGCGGCGCGCCGCTTCGCCGAGGTCGTCTCGACCGACTACGTCCCCGCGCTGCTCGAGGAGGGCCGCCGGCGCGCCGAGGCCGACGCGCTGCCGATGGAGTTCGTCGTCGCCGATGCGGAGCGCCTGCCCTTCCCCGACGCGAGCTTCGACGTCGCGCTCTCGACCTTCGGCGTGATGTTCGCGCCCGACGCGCCCCGCGCCGCGCAGGAGCTGCTGCGCGTCGTCAAGCCCGGTGGGCGCATCGCGCTGGCGTCGTGGACGCCGTCGGGCTTCGTCGGGGAGATGCTCGCGACCGTGGGCGGGTTCGTGCCGCCGCCCGTCGGGGTGAAGCCGCCGACGACGTGGGGCACCGAGCCGCGCCTCGTCGAGCTGTTCGGCCCGTCGGCCCGCGACCTCCGCACGGCGCGCCGCACCTACGCGTTCCGCTATCGCTCGGCGGCGCACTTCGTCGAGGTGTTCCGCCGCTACTACGGGCCGACGGTCAAGGCCTTCGAGACGCTGGCCCCGGACCGCCGCGACGCGCTCGCGCAGGCGCTCGAGCAGCTGTGCGCGCGGCACGACGTCGGCGGCGGCCGCGGACTCGTGGTGCCCTCGGAGTACCTCGAGGCGGTCGTCGTCCGCTGAGCCCGGATTTCCCACGAAAGACGAGGGGCTTCGTGGACCGACCGAGCGGCGTCCCGCGGTCGGGGCCGATGCAGGGTCGTCGGGCGCGGGGTTTCACCGACGACCGCGTGTTCTTGGGACACG
>JADZCA010000097.1 GCA_020851795.1 Planctomycetota bacterium
GCAGCGCCATGATGTCCATGTAGGCGCTGGCCGCGACCGGCCGGTAGTAGAACATCAGCAGGATGCCGGTGACGGCCTCGACGAGGAAGAGGAAGAACGTCAGGCCGCCCATGCACCAGGTGAACGAGAGGCGGATGCCGGAGGCGCGCGCCCGCACCGGGTGGAGGTGCAGGAACACGTTCGAGAGCATCACCATCGTCCGGTTGCGCGCCGTCGTCGGCGGACCGTGACGGAAGATGCTCTTCCAGACCTGGGTCCCGCGGAGCCACTTGAGCATCGTCGTCGTCCTCGCGGTCAGGCGACCGGGATCCGGAAGTCGGAGGCCTCACAGGTGCCCTGCTCGACCTGGCACTTGCGGGTCTTGTCGACCCACACGAACCCGTCGGCGGGGTCCACGTACACGCGGAACCGCTCGAGCGGCCGCGGCGTGGGCCCCTCGAAGTTCACGCCGTTCATGTAGTAGCCCGAGCCGTGGCACGGGCACTTGAACTTGCTCTCGGCCGCCAGCCAGTTCGGCGTGCAGCCGAGGTGCGTGCACACCGTCGAGATCGCGATGATCGCGCCCTCGGTGTTCACGATCCACACGCCGTTGGTCTTCCACGTCTCGTCCACCGAGTCGCGGTTGAACTTCGTCGGCACGTCGCATCGGAACTTCTGCGGCGGCTCGAAGCTGACGTTGGGGAAGAGGAAGCGCACGAGGCCGAGGCTGCCCAGCCCGCCCGCGGTGAGGAACGCGCCCCACGCGAGGAACGCCGCGCCGAACGCGTCGCGGCGCGTCACCTTGAGCGGCGCCGGCTCGGCGCCGACGGCGCGCGCGACCTTGTCGGGCGCGGCCGGGACCTTGCCCTCGACGGGGAAGTCGTAGGGCCACGGGCTCGGCCACTGGGCCGGGCGGTCCTTGACGGTCGGGTCGGCCATGGAAGGTGCGGTCTCCCTGCGGACGAAGCGGGAAGGTTTACCGAGGGGAGCCCCATCGGTCGAGGACGTCGCGTGCGAGGGCGCGCAGCGACTCGTCCCCGTCCCGGGTGAGGGCTTCGACTCGGGGCTTGAGCTCGGGGTCGGCCAGCCCGGCCGCGGCGCGCAGGCCGTTGGCCAGGGCGGCCTGCCGGGACGCGGCGCGCAGCGCGGGGCCCGCGGCCCCGGGATCCCCCCCGGTGGAGGCTTGGACGAGGTTCGCGTCCACCCACGCCGGGTCGAGGAGCTGCGCGACCAAGGGCTTGGCGGCCGCGTCGCCCCAGACGCCGAGCGCGCTCGCCGCCGTCAGCCGGACGGGGAGCGACGCATCGCCGAGCGCCTTGTGCAGCGCGGCGACGGACGCGTCGTTGCGGTAGCGCGACAACCCCTGCACGGCCGCGTTGCGGACGAAGTCGTCGGGGTCCTCGAGGGCGGTCACCAGCGGACCGACCGTCCGGTCGGTCGGGAGCATGGCGATCGATTGGACGATGGCGCGGCGCACGCCGACCGCCGTCGCCGGCACCAACCGGGCCGTCAGCGCGTCGAGCGACGCCGGGTCGCCCACGGCGCCGACGCAGCGGGCCAGCGCCTCCTGACGCTCGGGGGTGCGCTCGGAGCGGAACGAGTCCTCGAACACCGCCAGCAGCTTCGCGCGGAAGGCCGGCGCGGCGTAGAAGGCCTTCTCGAGGGGCAGCGTGCCGGCGTCCACCTTGCGCCGCTCGTCGAGGAGCGCGGCCGCGAGCTGGTGGACGGCCTGCTTCTGCGCGTTGTCTCCCCCGGTCTGGATCGTGTCGAGGTGTTCGGCCGGCGAGCGGTCGGCGCCGCCGATCGCCCCGAAGAGGAGGAAGACGCCGACCGAGGCGACGACGATCAGCAGAGGGAAGAGGAAGAACTGGAAGAGGAGCGTCGCCCGCCGGGGGGTGGCGGCCGTCCGCTCGGCGCCCTGGAAGATGGGGTCGCTTCCGCCCGCGGCGGCGCCACCGGCCCCCGGGTCGCCGACTCGGCCCACGCCTCCGCCGTCGGGTCCGAGAGGATCCGAGCCGGCGGGGTGTTCACGGGCGGACGAAGGATCGGTCACGGAAGCGGACGACGTCCGAAAAGGGGGCGACCGGCGCGTCGCACCTCGGCGCGCATCACGGACGTTGCACGCGGGAGGATAGGGGCCGCGCCGGACGGCGGCCAAGGCATTTCCCACGGCCCGCGGAATTCCGGAGGACGCGCCCGCGGTGGACTCCCGCGGTCCGAGTTGGGCCCCACCGCGCACCCCGCCCCGGGACCCGCGAGCGGGCGGAGCGTGGGACGATCCGGGGGTCCCTCGGAGCCCCCGATGCCGCGCCGCCCCCACGTCGAGAGCCGCATGATCCACGGGGAGCCGCGGACGCCGCGCTGGGAGTTCTCCCACCACGTCGTCCCGCCGATGCCGTCGAGCGTCACGTTCCGCCTCGACAGCGCGGCGCGCGGGGCCCGCGGGTTCGCCGAGTTCGCCGCGCCGTCGAGCCAGCGGGGCAAGCGCCGCCCCATCTACATCTACGACCGGCTCGACGAGCCGACGCGCGGACTGCTCGAGGAGAACCTCGCGACCGCCGAGGGGGCCGAGACGGCCGTCACCTTCGCCAGCGGCATGGCGGCGATCTCGGGCGTGTTCCTGCTGCTCACCAAGGCGGGCGACGAGGTCGTGGCGCACCCGACGCTGTACGGGTGCACGCACAGCCTGCTGACGCAGTGGATGCCCCGCGTGGGCGTGACGACGCGGTTCTGCGACCTGCGCCGGCCCGAGCGGCTCGGCAAGGTCGTCACGCCGGCCACGCGCGTCGTCTACCTCGAGACGCCCGTGAACCCGACGCTCGAGGTGCTCGACCTCGAGACGGTGGCCGACGAGGTCCGGCGGCTCAACCGCGGCCGCCGCGGCGACGCGCGCCTCCGCCTCGTGGTGGACAACACCTTCCCGAGCCCGCTCGGGCAGCGCCCGCTGGCCCACGGCGCCGACATCGTCGTGGCGAGCCTGACCAAGCACCTCTCGGGCTTCGGCACCGACCTCGGCGGCATGGTCGCCGCGGCCAAGGAGTACGAGAGCGGGCTCTTCCTCGTGCGCAAGGACTTCGGCGGCGTGCTGGCGTCGAAGAACGCCTGGCCGATCCTCGTCTACGGCCTCCCGACGCTCTCGGTGCGGCTCGCCGCGCAGCAGGAGCGCGCGCTCTCGGTCGCGCGCTTCCTCGAGGCGCACCCCAAGGTCGCGAAGGTGCACTACCCGGGCCTCGACTCGTTCCCGTGGAAGAACGTCGCGCGGCGCCAGATGACCGATCCCGCGGGCCGGTTCATGCCGGGCACCCTCGTCTACTTCGTGCTCAAGGGGGCGCCGCCGAAGGCGCGCCGCGCGGCCGAGCGCGTGGTGGACCACGTCGCCAAGAACGCGTACACGCTCACGCTCGCGGTCTCGCTCGGCCACGTGCGCTCGCTGATCGAGCACCCGGCGAGCATGACGCACGCGGCGCTCGACGAGGCGTCGCAGGTGCGCGCGGGGATCGACCCGGGCGGGATCCGCCTCTCGGTCGGCCTCGAGGACGCGGGCGACCTGATCGGCGACCTCTCCGAGGCCCTCGACCGCGCGTGAGCCCGACGCCGCGCGCGCCGCGCGCGCGCCCACCCCTCGACGCACGCCGCGCGCCTGCGCGCCGCGGGCTACCCGCCGTGCTGCGCGCGGATGCCGTCCCACCAGCCGAACCACGCGCGGATCCGCCGGGCGAGCCACACGGGCTCGGGGGCGGGCTGGCGCGGGCCCGCGGGGTCCGCCGGCGTCAGCTGCGCGCGCAGCAGCGTGAGCACCTTGTCGAGCACGAACGCCTTCGCCTGCCCCGCCGGCGTCGCGAGCGTTCCGGGGTCGGCCGCGAGCGCGGCGAGCGCCGACAGCATCGGCGGCACCGCGGCGACGCCCGCCGAGACGAGCGCGTCCTCGACCTCGCGCCGACGGCGTCCCGCCGACGGGTCGATCAGCGTCGCGACGTCGGCGTCGATCACGCCCCGCACGGCCGCGGTCGTGGACGGGAGGTGCGGCACCGGCCGCGGCTCGCCGTCGGCGACGTCGGCCGGCGCGACGGCGCCCCGCGGGCGGCTGCGCTCGTGCGCGACCATCCAGACGAGGAAGCCCGCCGCGCCGCCGATCACGACGACCGCCGTCGTCAGCAGCGTCGCGAGCCGCAGCGCCTTCGGGGCCTCGTCCACCGCGCGCTCCGCTACGAAGCCGGCGCCGGCGTGGGCGCGGGCGGGCGCATCGCCGCGTGGATCCGCCGCACGTCGGCGACGAGCGCGGCGAACGCCTCGGGCGTGAGCGCCTGCGCGGCGTCGCAGCGCGCCTCGGTGGGCCGGCAGTGCACCTCGACCATGAGGCCGTCGGCGCCGGCGGCGCACGCGGCCCGCGCCATCGGCGCCACGTAGGCGCTCAGCCCCGTCGCGTGGCTCGGGTCCACGATCACCGGCAGGTGCGACTTCGCGCGCACGACGGCGACGGCGGCGAGGTCGAGCGTGTTGCGCGTGGCCGGGTCGAAGCCGCGCACGCCGCGCTCGCAGAGCACGACCTTCGGGTTGCCCTGCGAGAGCACGTACTCCGCGGCGAGCAGCCAGTCGTCCACCGTGGCGTCGCGGCCTCGCTTGAGCAGCACCGGGTGCCCCGAGCGCCCCACCTCGACGAGCAGGTCGAAGTTGGACATGTTCCGCGTGCCGATCTGGAGCATGTCCACGTTGCTGACGCACGCCTCGACGTGGCGCGGGTCGGTCACCTCGGACACCGTCGGGAGCCCCACCGCGCGGCTCGCCTCGCGCAGCATGCGCAGGCCCTCGAGCCCGAGCCCGCGGAACGCGTACGGGCTCGTCCGCGGCTTGTACGCGCCGCCGCGGAGCAGGTCGGCGCCCGCGGCCTTCACCGCGCGCGCGGTCTCGAACAGCGTGTCGTAGGACTCGACGGCGCACGGGCCCGCGATCAGCGTGAAGCGCCCGGGCCCGCCGACGAGCGTGTCCCCCACGCGCACGACGGTGGGGTCGGCGCGGTAGGAACGGCTGGCGAGCGTCCACGGCTTGGCGACGCGGACCACCTGGGCGACCCCGGGGAACACCTCGAGGGCGACGTCGCGCAGCCGCTCGAGGTCGCCCGTCACGGCGAGCACCGGGACCGCGAGGTCGGGGACCTCCCGGACGTCGGCGCCGCCGGCGGCGAGCGCGTCGAGGATGCGACGCCGGTCCGCGTCGGAGCACCCGGGCTTGAGGACGAGCAGCATCCGCGGCATGGTACGCGCCCTCCCGCCCCCCGACGGGGACGGGCCGCCCCGACAGGATCCGCCGTGCCCCCCGCCCGCCCCGACGCGCCCGACCGTCTCCTCGTCGCGGGCAACTGGAAGATGAACGGCTCGCGCGCGCTCGCCGCGGCGCTCGCGCAGGCCGCCCTCGACGCCGCCCGCGCCGCCCCCGAGGTCGAGGTGGCGCTGTTCCCCCCGGCCGTGCTGCTGCCGCTCGTCAGCGACGCGGTGGGCGCGCCGCGGGGCCCGGTGGCCGTCGGCGGGCAGCAGTGCCATCCCGAGGCCAAGGGCGCCCACACGATGGGGATCGCCGCGGCCATGCTCGCCGAGGCCGGGTGCCGCTACGTGCTCGACGGGCACAGCGAGGTGCGGCGCGAGTACGGCTACGACGACGCGCGCGTCGCGGCCGCGGCCGAGGCGGCGCGGGCCGCCGGCCTGCGGCCGATCGTCTGCGTCGGCGAGACGCGGGCCGAGCGCGACGCCGGGCAGGCCCGTGCGGTGCTCGAGCGGCAGGTGGACGCGGTGTTCGGCTCCCGTTCGGCCCCGTTGGCCGACGCCGACGTCGCCTACGAGCCCGTCTGGGCGATCGGGACGGGCGTCACCCCCACCCCGGAGGAGGCCGAGCGCGCCCACGGCTGGATCCGGGCGCGCCTCGACGCCGCCGGGGCCCCTCGGTCGCGAATCCTCTACGGGGGCAGCGTGGCGCCCGCCAACATCGGTGGTTTCCTGTCGCGACCGGGCATCGACGGAGTGCTGGTGGGCGGGGCGAGCCTCGAGGCCGCCTCGTTCACGGCGCTCGTCGTCGCGGCCCGCGCCGCAGCTGCCGCCCGGAGACGTCCGTGACGCTCGACCTGATCCAGCTCGCGAGTTTCGTGGGGATCCTGAAGGGCCTCGTGATGGTCCTCTTCGTCCTCGTCTCGCTGCTCCTGATCCTCGTGGTGCTCGTCCAAGAGGGCAAGGGCGGCGGCATCGCCGGCGCGTTCGGCGGCGCGGCCGCGGACACCTTCGGCGTCAAGGCCGGCACGGTGAACCGGTTCACCGTCATCCTCGGGTCGGTCTTCTGCGGGCTCGCGCTGCTCCACGCGGGCTTCTCGGCCGCGCAGGCCAAGGGCGTGATGCCCGACGCGCCGCCCGCCGAGGCGCCGAGCGAACCCCCCGCGCCGAGCGAGCCCGCGACGCCGCCCGCGATGACCGACGCCCCGCCCGCGATGAGCGACGCGCCGCCGGCCATGAGCGACACGCCGCCCGCGATGGGCGACGCGCCGCCGGCCATGACGGACGCTCCGCCCGCCATGACCGACGAGCCGCCGGCGATGACCGACGCGCCGCCCGCGATGGAGGGCGACGGCGCGCCGATGGGCGAGACGCCGCCCCCGACGCCGTCGATGGGCGGCTAGGGCCGCGTCGGTGGCGGCCTCCGCGTCGTCGAGCAAGGCGCCCCCGTCGATGACGGGTGCGGGCGCGGCCGTCGTGGACGCGCCGACGGGGCGCGTGACGGCCGAGGCTCGGTCGGTCAACCACCGCTTCCTCAAGGTCTCGGCGCACCTCTCCGACGCGCTGGCCTCGCTCGAGCCCGCCGTCGAGGAGCTCGTCCGCGAGCGCACCGAGCGCGGGCACGTCACGGTGAGCCTGCGCTTCGTGCGCTCGTCGAAGGCGGCGGCCGCGGCGTGGCACGTCGACGACGCGGCGGCGAAGGCCGCGGGCAAGCGCCTGGCCGCGCTCGCGAAGGCGTGCGGCGTCGAGGGCACGGTCACGCTGCGCGACGTGCTCGGGGTGCCGGGCGTGGTCGCCGACGAGGCGGCCGGCGCGCTGCCCCCCGCGGTCGAGAAGGCGGCGCGCAAGGCGCTCGAGGGCGCGCTCGACGCGCTGATCGAGGCGCGTCGCACCGAGGGCCGCCGTCTCGCGCACGCGTGCGCGGCGCTGCTGGACCGCGTCGCCGACGCGCGGGCGCGCCTCGCCACGCGCGCGCCCGAGCTGCCCAAGGCCTACCGCGACCGGCTCGCGGCGCGGATCGCGGCGCTGCTCGAGGGCAGCGGCACGCAGCCCGACCCCGCGGCGCTGGCGCGCGAGGTCGCGACCTTTGCGGACCGCTGCGACGTCGCCGAGGAGCTCGTCCGGCTCGACGCGCACGTCGCGCACCTGCGGGAGCTGCTCGGCCGCGACGGCGCGGTCGGCCGCAAGCTCGACTTCCTCGTGCAGGAGCTGCACCGCGAGGCGAACACGCTCGGCGCCAAGTCGCCCGACCCCGCGATGACGGCGGTCGTGGTCGAGCTCAAGGCCGACGTGGAGCGCCTGCGCGAGCAGGTGCAGAACTTCGAATGAGCGCGCCCTCGCCGGCGGCGCGGGGACGGCTGCTCGTGCTGAGCGGCCCGAGCGGCGTCGGCAAGTCGGCGGTGGCGGCGCGGCTGCTGCGCGACGCGCGCTTCGCGCGCGCGGTCACGGCGACCACGCGGGCCCCGCGTCCCGGCGAGCGGGTGGGGGTGGACTACCACTTCCTCGACGCGGCGACGTTCCGCGCCCGGCTCGCGCAGGGGTGGTTCCTCGAGCACGCCGAGGTCTACGGCCGGCTCTACGGCACGCCGCGCCACGAGGTGGACGCGGTGCTCGCCTCGGGCCGTCACTGCGTGCTCGTGATCGACGTGCAGGGCGCGGCGACGCTGCGCCGTGACGGCGTCGAGGCGGCCTACGTGTTCCTCGACCCGCCGTCGCGCGACGAGCTCGAGCGCCGGCTGCGCGCGCGTGGCGGCGACGATGCCGCGAGCGTGGCCCGCCGGCTGGCCGAGGCGGCCCACGAGCTCGACGAGGCGGCCTCGTTCCCCCACCGCGTCGTCAACGCCGACCTCGAGGCCGCCAGCCGCGCGGTCGCGCACCTCCTCGGCGTCGAGCTGGCCCCGCTCGCGCTCTGA
>JADZCA010000098.1 GCA_020851795.1 Planctomycetota bacterium
CGGCACGTCGGCCCGGGGGTACATGCCGAGGAGCGGGCACCACGCGCCGTGGTCGAGCCACCGTTCCTCGTCGCGCGTGACGCGCCCGAGCGGCGAGAGCCGCCGCTCGACCTCCGTGGCGAGCGCGGGCGAGGGCGGCGCGTCGTAGCGCAGCGCGTACATCTCGTCGGGGAAGCCGTAGAAGTCGTAGACGAGCGGCTGCTTCGTCGTCGCCCCGATCGTGACGGGGATGTCGCGCCAGTGCGCCGAGACGACCACGATCCCGGTCGGCCGCCGCATCGCACCCGTCCAGCGCGTCCACGCGGCGAGGCGCGCGGGGTCGAGCACCGACGTCGGCGCGCCGTGGCCGACGAACGCCGCGGGCATCGGACCCGACGCCGGGGCGGCCGCCGTCGGCGCCGCCGCGGGTCCCGCGCCGGGCGTCACCGTGCCCGAAGCGAGGGGGAGCCGCCCCGACGCCGGGTCGAGGCCGCGCGCGCGGCAGCCCGCGAGGCCCGCCGCGCCCGCGGCGGCGGCCCAGCGGAGGAAGGAACGACGCGACGCGGGACGGTCCATCGGCGACTCCTGCGCACCCGGGGGGAGTGTACCGGCCCTGCGAGGCCCCCGCCGACCGAACGGTCGGTCTCCCGCGAATGGGCGCGTGACGGCCGGGCGGAGGCCGCGCGCGTAGCTCGGCGGCGCCTCACGAGCGCGCGCGGACGCCGGCGCCGGGCGGGCCCGCCCGCCGCGTCCACGCACCCACACGATCGAGACGTCTCGGTCGAACGACGCTCGACGGGCCTGCGCTCGGCCTCGCGCGCGCGGCGGGCTAACGACGTCCGTCGCCGGTCGTCTGGAGGGAGGCCGTCCTCGGAGGTCCTCCCCCATGCGCCTTCCGCCGCGTCTCGTCGCCGCCGCCGTCGTCACCGTCCTCGGAGTCGCCACGGGCCTCGCGGTCCGGGCCGACGGACCGCCGCCCTCACCGGGCGCCGCGGCGGACGACCCGCTCGTCGTCCACGAGTGGGGCACGTTCACGTCGGTGCAGGGTGCCGACGGGGTGTCGCTCGAAGGCCTCCAGCACGAGGAGGAGGCGCTGCCCTCGTTCGTCTACGACCGGTGCCAGGTCCGCGACTGCCCGCTGCGCAAGGCGGGGTGGAAGGGGCTCGAGGTCCCCGTCCACCACGTGACGCAGAAGATGGAGACGCCGGTCCTCTACTTCCACACGAAGACGCCCCGCACCGTGCGCGTCCGCGTGGACTTCGTGCAGGGCCTCATCTCGCAGTGGTACCCCGTCGTGGACCGCCTCGGCCCGCCCGAGGGCGCGCGCGACGCGGGCCCGCTCGACCTGCGCACCGTCGCGCGCTCCTTCGTCGAGTGGGACGTGGACCTCGTGCCCCGCTCCGCGCCGCGCCCCGCGGAGGTCCCGCCGAGCGGGCCCGGGACGGAGACGTGGGACCGCGCGCGCGCCGTGGACGCGGCGTGGGTGCGCACCCGGCCGCGGCAGGGCCCCGAACGCGCCGGGCCCGTGGAGGCGGAGCACTTCCTCTTCTACCGCGGCCTCGGCACGTTCTCGGTGCCGATGACCGTGTCGATCGGCGACGACGACGCGCTGGCGCTCCGCAACGGCAGCGCGCACGAGGTGGCGCAGGTCGTCGCCGTCGAGGTCACCGACGGCGGCCGGCGCGGCCGGTGGGACGTCGTCTGCGGCGTCGCGCCCGGCGCGACCGCGGCCGACCTGCTCGCGGGCCGCGAGCTCGTGGACTGGCGCACCGGCGTCGAGGCGCTCGGCGGCGACGTCGAGAAGATCCTGCGCGGGCAGGGCATGGACGCCGACGAGGCGCACGCGATGGTGGCGACGTGGCGTCGCTCGTGGTTCGAGGCCGAGGGCCTGCGCGTCCTCTACGTGGTGCCACGCCCACTGGTGGACGCGATCCTCCCGCTCTCGATCGAGCCCGCCCCCGCGGCGGTGCGCCGCGTGCTGCTGGGCCGCGTCGAGTGCCTGCCGCCGAAACGCGTCGCCGAGCTCGCCGCCGTGCTCGGCGCGCTCGAGGTCGCCGCGGGGCCCGACGCGCCCGACGCCGAGAAGACGCTCGCCCTCTTCGAGCGCGCCCGCGCGATCGGCGGGCGCTTCCTCGAGCCGTACCTGCGGCGCGTCGTCGCGACGACCACCGACGCGGCCGCCCGCCGCGTCGCGCAGGGGTGGCTCAAGAAGCTCGAGATGGAGGCCGCCGCGCTCGCCGCGACGACGCGGTAGCCTCGCCGCATGGCGCTGCGCGGTTCGTCGCCCGACCCGGCTCCCGTCGTCCCCGCCGCGCCCGCGGTGGCGGACGACGTGGCCGGCGTGCTCGCCGCGGCGCGCGCGGGGGGCGCGGCCGCGTTCGAGGCGCTCTACCGCCGCTACGCACCGGTCGCGCACGGGGTCGCGCTCGCGCGCGTCGGCCCGAGCGACGCGGAGGACGTCGTGCAGGACGTGTTCGTCGCGCTGCACCGCTCGCTGACGACGCTGCGCGACCCGGCCGCGCTCGCGAGCTGGGTCCGCTCGACCGCCGCG
This sequence comes from Planctomycetota bacterium, assembly GCA_020851795.1. GTDB lineage: Bacteria > Planctomycetota > PLA2 > PLA2 > JAEUHO01 > JAEUHO01. Next base: position 2,531 of record JADZCA010000098.1, read on the forward strand.
CACGCCGCCGTGGACCGGCTGCGCCGCCGCGCCCGCGCGGGGCGTCCCGAGCCGCTCTCCGACGTCGCGACCCGCGCCGCCGCCGTCGGCGACGAAGGGGCCGCGCTGCGCGCGCGGGTGCTCGCGGCCATCCAAGGCCTGCCCGAGGCGTACCGCGAGGCGCTCGTGTGGCGGCTCGTCGAGGGGCTGCCGGGCCCCGAGATCGCCGCGCGCACCGGCCTCACGCCCGGCTCCGTGCGCGTCCATCTCCACCGCGGCATGGCGCAGCTGCGCGCGGCGCTGACGGAGGACCGACCGCGATGACGTCGCCCGACGACCGCTACCTGTGGGACCGCACGGGGCCCGCCGACCCCGAGGTCGAAGCCCTCGAGCGCCTGCTCGCGCCGCTCGCCCATCGCGCGGGGCCCGCGCCGTCGCACGCGACCGGCGACCTCGCGCCCGGCGCGGGTCCCGGGGCGACGCTCGCCGCGGCGCGCGCGCGGGCGTGGGCGCCGTTCGCGGCGGCGGCCGCGTTGCTCCTGACCGCGGGCCTGTTCGCGCGGCGCGGCGACGACGCGACGTCGTCGCGCGTCGTGGTCACGGCGGGGACGGGCGCGCCGCTCGCGACCGGCGCGTGGGTCGTCGCGGAAGGCGGCGAGCGCGAGCTGGCGCTCGGGCGGCTCGGGCGCGTGACGCTCGCCGCGGGCTCGCGCGTGCAGGTGCGGCGCGTGGCCGACGACGAGACGCGGCTCTACCTCGCCTCGGGCCGGCTCGAAGCGCGGATCGCGGCGGACGCGAGGCCGCGCTTCTTCCAGGTGGACACGGACGCGGCACGCTGCGTGGACCTCGGCTGCCGCTACGTGCTCGAGGCGGGCGAGGACGGCGCGTCGCGCGTGCGCGTGCTGCTCGGCCAGGTGGCGTTCGAGGCGGGCCGACGCGAGGTGTTCGTGCCCGCGGGGGCCGAATGCTGGGCGCGCCGCGGGCGGGGCCCGGGGACGCCGCGGTTCTCGTCGGCGCCTCAGGCGCTCGTGGAGGCGCTCGACGCGTTCGACGCGGCGACCGCGGACCGCGAGGCGCGGCGCGCGGCGGCCCGGCGGGCCGCGGCGGTGGCCGACGGACGGGAGGACCTGCTCGCGGTGTGGCACTGGCTCGACGACGACGACGACGCGGTGGTCCGGCTCGCGCTCGACACCCTGCTCGCGCGGGCGGGCCCCCCGTCCCCGTCGTTCGTGCGCCCGTCGGGCCGCCCGACGGCCGCCGACCGCGAGGCGTTCCGCGAGCACCTCGAGCTCGGCTGGTAGCCGCGCCGCAGCGCGGTGCCAGGCACCCCAGTGCGGTGCCTGGCCCCGCGCTGCGGGGAGGGTTGGCGCGTGAGCGACGCGCCCACCCCCCGCATCTCGGTCGTCGTCCCGACCTACCAGCGCGTCGCGGTCGTGCCGGAAGCGGTGGACAGCGCGCTCGAGGACGGGGGCGCCGACGTCGAGGTGGTCGTCGTGGACGACGGCTCGACCGACGGCACGGTCGAGCGGCTCGCCGAGCGCTACGGCCGCGACCCTCGCGTGCGCGTCGTGCGCAAGGAGAACGGCGGCACCGCGAGCGCGCGCAACGCGGGCATCACGGTCGCCCGCGGGCACTACGTCGCCCTGCTCGACAGCGACGACGTGTTCCTCCCCGGGCACTGCGCCGCGCTCGCCGCACCCCTCGACGCGGACCCCTCGGTGGACCTCGCGATCGGCGACGCGACCTACGAGGGCGGCTGGAAGCGCGACGGACGCTCGATCTTCCACCGCCGCCGCTACCGGCCCCCGCTCGACCTCGAGGACATGTGCGAGGGCCTGTGGGTGCTGCCCAGCGCGACGATGTGGCGCACCGAGCGCCTCCGCGCGCTGCGCTTCGACGAGACGTTCCGCTGGGCCGAGGACACCGAGCTCCTGTTCCGGTTCTTCGCCGCGGGAGGCCGCGCCGTCGCCGTGGACCGCGTCGTCACGCGCTACCGCCGCCAGTCCGGCGGGCAGGGCGCGCCCAACAAGCAGGCGAGCGCCGACCGCATCCAGCGCGCGCGGCTGCTGCTGCAGGAGCGCTACGCCGACCGGACGCAGGACCCCACGGGCCACCGCCTGCGGCTGCACCGCCGATGGCTGCGCCAGCTGCGCAAGACGGGCGACGTCGCCGCCGCCCGCCCCCACGCGCTCGCGTGGTGGAAGGCGCGGCCCTGGTCGCCGGCCCCGTGGTTCGCGTGGTGGAAGGTCGCGCGGCGCGCACGCTCGCTCGATCGCCGGGGGGCGGACGGGGGCACGGGCCCGACGCCGGGATAGGCTCGACCTCCCCGTCGAGGTCCTGCCGTGGCCGCGCCGAAACGCCTGCGGGTCCTGTACGTCGTCGACGACTTCCCGCAGCTCTCGCAGACCTACATCAAGGTCGAGCTCGCCTCCGTCGCGCGCGACCACGACACCCGCGTCGTGTCGATGAAGCCCGCCGACCGCGCGTACCGGGCCCACCACCCCTACGTCGCCGAGACCGACCCCCGCCGCATCGCCGAGCACGTCGAGGCGTTCCGCCCGCACGTGCTCCACACGCACTACCTCCACTGCGGCGAGACCGTGGACGCAGTGGCGCGCCGCACGGGCGTCCCGTGGACGGTGCGGACGCACTCGTTCGACGTGCTGCCGATGCTGCTCGCCCCCAGAGCGGGCGCCAGACGCCGCCACGCGGGGATCGAGGCGACGCGGTCGGAGTACTGCCTCGGGGTGCTCGCCTTCCCGTTCCTGAGGCCCGCGCTCGAAGCCGCCGGGATCCCAGCCGGGAAGATCGTCGACTGCTGGCCCGTGATCGACTGGGCGGCGTTCCACGACCGCGGTCCGCGCGGCCGCGACGTGATGAACGTGGGCGCGTGCATCCCGAAGAAGCGCATGGAGGACTTCGTGGACCTCGCGTGCGCGGTGCGCGACCGGGCGTTCCGGCTCTACCCGATCGGCTACGTGTCCGACGAGGTGACCGCGTACGCGCGACGCAGGGCGAGCCCCGTCGAGATCGTCCCGGTGCGCGAGCCCGAGGAGATGCCGGCGGAGTACCGGCGCCACGGCTGGCTGGTCTACACGGGCTGCTTCGAGCGAAGGACGCTCGGGTGGCCGCTGGCGGTCGCCGAGGCGCAGGCCGCCGGCCTCGGCGTGGTCGTCGCGCGCGTGCGCAAGGACCTCGAGACCTACGTCGGCCCCGCGGGCTTCCTCTACGACGACATCGGCGAGGTGCCCGCGATCCTCGCGCGGGGCTACCCCGACGCGATGCGCGAGGCGGGCTACGAGCACTCGAAGCAGAGCGACATCGAGCGCCACCGCGCCCTGCTGACCGACCTGTGGGCCTCGGCCGCCGCCGCGGGCCCCCGGGCGCCGTCCCCGCCGCCGCGCCGCGGCGCGCTCGCGCGGCTCCTGGGCCGCTGATCGCCCGGTCACGGCGAGCCCGCGCGTCGTCGGCGACGCGGCCACCGAGACCCCGGGCCCCGCGCCGGGGGTAGGCTTCGCGGATGCGTCCCGGAGCCCCGCCCCCGATGGTCCGCTACCTGCGCCCGTTCGCGATCCTCCTGCTCGCCGCGCTGCTGCCCCTCGTGCCGGCCTTCGCCGCCCCCGCCGACACCAAGGTGGGCGACGTCCGCGTGACGTTCTCCAAGACGGGCACGCCGATCCGCGCCGAGGCCGTCGTCACCGGCGCTCCGGTGGGCGCGCCGCTGCCGGCGGGGACGGCGTGCAAGGTGCTCGAGGTGAAGCTGCCGTGGATCCGGGTGCAGGTGGACGGCCCGCCGCCGCGCGAAGGGTGGCTGCGCGCCTACGAGACCGTCGAGCCGACCGCGCTCTCGGGCAGCCCGCCCCCGCCCCACATCGAGGGCGTGGGCGCGGGCAGCGTGACGGCGCGCGAGGCCACGGCCGCGGGCCGGCAGTTCAGCGAGTCCACCGAGCGCGACTACCGCGCGTCGCGGCGCGACCTCGCCGCCGCGTACGCGGCGGTGGACCAGCTCGAAGCCGAGACGCAGCGCGCCGACCCGTACGAGACGATCGCGTTCATCGTGGACGGCAACCTCGGTCGCCGCGGCCGCGACTACCAGCGCCCGCCGCGGCTGCCGCCGGTGCCCGAGGAGTCGTCGGAGCCCTTCGACCTCGGCTCGGTCGTGGACCTGATCGACAAGGTGGACGACCTGCCGGGCCCGTTCGGCAAGATCCTCCCGAAGAAGCGCGTGCCCAAGGACGCGAAGAAGATCGCGAAGCTCGTCGGCCTCGCGGCGAAGTCGTTCCGCACGCTGAAGAAGCTCGAGCAGGGCTTCAACACGACGCAGGAGTACTACCTCGGCCGTGCAGTGGCCGCGCAGGCGATCGCCCGCTACCAGCTCGACCCCGACCCCGCGCGCCAGCGCTACGTGCGGCTCGTCGGCGACGCGGTCGTGCGCCTCTCCGAGCGCGTCGGCGCCAACCACGGCGGCTACCACTTCGGCGTGCTCGCCTCGCCGGAGGTGAACGCGGTGAGCGGCCCCGGCGGCTACGTGCTGATCACGCGCGGGGCGGTGGACGCCGCCCGCGACGAGGAGGAGCTCGCCGGGATCATCGCGCACGAGCTGGCCCACGTGACGCTGGGCCACGGCGCGAAGATGGCGCAGCAGAGCAAGGCGTTCCAGGAGCGGCGCAAGGCCTTCGCCGACGCCCTGCAGGCCGGCCTCGCCGACACCGAGGTGCCGGGCCGCTGGGTGGGCTTCTTCGGCGACACGGTCGGCGACATGACCGGCCGCGCGATGGGCCACGACTACGGCGCGGCGTACGAGTTCGAGGCCGACACCGAAGGCACCTACCTGCTCTACGACGTGCTCTACCGCGCGGCCGCGATCCGCGACGAGCTCCTCCACCTCGCGCAGACGGGGCAGGCGCACGGCGGGCGCACGCACGCGCCGCCGCAGGTGCGCGCGCAGCGGCTCGACCGCGTGCTCGCGTCGCTCGCGCTCCCGCCGAACATGGCCGAGCTCGAGGTGCCGCGCACGCAGCGCTTCGCGACCACGATGGGCCGCACGCCGCCCGCGCCGCCGGCCCCGCCCCCGTCGAGCGGCCCGCCGCCCCCGCCGCCGCCGCTCCCGCTGCCGAAGTGACGCCGTCCCGCGCGCGCCCGGGCCCCGCGTGAAGGCACCCCGTCCGCTCTCGCTCTCGCCGCGCCGCCGGGCGCTGCTCGGCGCGGCCGTCGGCCTCGCCGTCGCGCTCGCGGTGCTCGCGGTGCGCCGCAGCGACTTCGGCGAGTCGCTCGAGCTGCGCCTCGTGGACCTGCGCACGCGGGCCTTCGCCGGGCGCCGCGCCGCCGACCCGTCGATCGTCCTCTGCCAGGTCGAGGACGTGGACGTCGCGCGGGTGCAGCGCGACCTCCAGATCCCGTGGCCGTGGCCGCTCGACGTCAACGCGCAGGTCTTCGGCGTGTTCCGCGAGGCGGGCGTGCGCGCGGTGCTCGTGGACGTGCTCCACCTCGACCGCGGGCAGGGGCCCGACGACTTCGCGTCGCGGGAGCCGCTCTCGCCCGAGAAGCAGCAGGAGCTCGAGCTCGAGGCGGGCTCGGCGGAGGCGTACGCCGCGGCGCTCGGCGCGACGAAGGCGGCGGTCGTGGGCTTCGAGCTGCACGACACGCCCGCCTACCAGCAGCCCGCGCGCGTCGCGGTGACGGAGGGCCGGCTCCTCGCCACGGGCCTCGAGGTCCCGCCCGCGGCCCCCCACCGCACGGGGGCGAACCTCCCCGTCCGCCGCGTGGCGGAGGGGGCGACCGCGCTCGGCTTCGTCAACGTCGTGCCCGACGTGGACGGCGTGGTGCGGCGCGCGCACGTCGTCGGCTCGTGGGGCGGGCGCGCGTGCCTCTCGCTCGCGGCGGCCGGGCTCGCCGTCGCGACGAAGGCGACGCCGCGCCTCGAGGAAGGGCGGCTCCACCTCGGCGAGCACGCGCAGCGCCTCGACCCCGACGGGTCGTTCCTCGTGGACTTCCGCGGCGCGGCGCGCACGACGTACCGCAAGGTGACGCCCTCGAAGGTGCTCGAGTGGGAGGCCGCGCTGCGCAAGGACCGGGCACTGCCCGCCGAGGCCAAGGAGACGCTCTCGGGCGCGATCGTGGTCTGGGGCGTCAACCTCTCCGGCGCGAAGGACATCCTCGCGACGCCGATGGGCGGCACCTACGACGGGCCGGAGCTGCAGGCGACGGTGGTGGACGACCTGCTCCACGGCGACGGCCGCGTGCGCGTCCCGGCGGCCGTGGACGTGGCGGTGCTGCTCCTGCTAGGCGCGCTCGCGGGCGCGGTCACCGGCGCGTCGGCGCGGCGCTGGGTGCCGCTCGCGGCGCTCGCGGGCGCGGCGGCGGCCCTCGGCGCGGCGGGCGCGTGGTGGTTCTCGCGGGGCGTCGTCCTCGACCTCGGGGCGCCGGTGTCGGCCGCGGTGCTCGCGTGGGCCGCGACCACGCTGTGCCTGCTGCTCACGGAGGGCCGCTACAACAAGTGGCTGGAGGGCGCGTTCGGGCGCTACCTCGCGCCCGTCGTCATCGACGCGATGAAGAAGGACCCGTCGGTGCTCGCGCTCGGCGGCGCCCGGCGCGAGATCACGATCCTGTTCAGCGACGTCGCCGGTTTCTCGAAGTTCTCGCGCACGCTCGCGCCCGAGCAGCTCGTCCACCTGCTCAACGAGTACCTCACCGCGCACGGCGACGTGATCCACGCGCAGGACGGCGTCATCGACAAGTTCATCGGCGACGCGGTGATGGCGTTCTTCGGCGACCCCGTGCCGCAGCCCGACCACGCGCTGCGCGCGTGCCGGGCCGCGCTCGGCGTGCAGGCGGCGATGCCCGCGCTCGAGCCGCTGTGGCGCTCGCTCGGGCTGACCTCGTTCACGGTGCGGATCGGCCTCAACTCCGGGCCCGCGGTGGTCGGCAACATGGGGAGCCGGCGCCGCTTCGACTACACGGCGATGGGCGACACGGTCAACCTCGCCAGCCGGCTCGAGGGCGCGAACAAGTACTTCGGCTCGAAGATCCTGCTCGGCCCGAAGACCTACGGGCTCGCCCGCGACGCGGTGGTCGCGCGGCCGCTCGCGCGCCTCGTGGTCGTCGGGTGGGACGTCCCCGAGCCCGTCTACGAGCTGCTCGCGCTGCGCGACGGCGCGCACGCCGACGCGCTCGCGCTGGTCGAGGCGTTCACGCGCGCACAGGAGGCCGCTCGACAGGGCGACCTCGACGCGGCCGACCGCGCGCTCGACGACGCCGAGCGGGCCCGACCCGGCGACGGGCCGACCGCGTGGTTCCGCGCCAAGGTCGCCGCGATGCGCGCGGGCACCGAGCCCACGCCGTGGTCGGGGGTGCTCGTCCTCGACGCGAAGTGAGCGGGAGCGCGCGGAGGTCGATCGCGCCCGGCCCCGACGCGCGCGCGGTGCCGGTCGGAGCCGGGGCCCGAAGGCAACCGGCGGCGGCCGCGAGCAGACCGCACCCGGGGGGCGGGCCCCGCGCGATCGTCGTCGTCGCGCGCGGACCCGCGGCGCGAGCCCGTCGCGAGCGGTCGGCGGGCCCGCGCGCCGGCCCGGCTTTCCGCCGCGCCGTCCCCGACCTGGAGTAGGGTGCGGGCCCTCCGCCCGCCGAGGACGTCCGGCCCTCCATGCGCACCCTGCTGACCCAGTTCTGCGAGCAGTTCGAGGGCATCGCCCGCCCCCTCCTCGGGCCCCTCCAGAAGGCCGTGGACGCGCTGTCGGTCGCCCCGTTCGACCTCCCCGCCCGTCGCGTGCTGCCGGGGCTGCGCGACGTGGTCCAGCAGTTCGAGAGCCTCGTCGAGAAGGTCGCGGGCCAACACTCCTACGTGCTGATCTTCGGCCCGCTCAAGAGCGGCAAGTCCACGCTCATGAACGCGGTCGCCGCGGCCTACGTGAGCGAGGTGACCTGCCTGCCCGCCTACCCGTGCATGGTCTACGTGGGCCACAAGGACGGCCGCGAGCTCAAGGTCACGCGCTACGACGGGCAGTCCACCTACTACACCGACCCGCAGTCGCTGCGGCGGGCGCTGACGCGCGCCCACGGCGAGCTCGCCGAGAAGATCCGCGCCCGGGGCGACGACGAGGAGACCTTCGACCCGGCGGTGCACTTCCCCGAGGCGATCCGCCGCGTCGACGTCGGCCTGCCCGCGGGCCAGCTCGCCAAGTCGGGCGCGGTGCTGGTGGACACGCCCGGGCTCTACGCCCGGATGCGGTTCGGCTACGACCGCATGACGCGCGAGTTCCGCAACTCGGCGGCGTGCGCGGTGTTCGTCGTCAAGACCGACAACCTCTTCCTCGAGCAGGTGTTCGAGGAGTTCGGCCGCCTGCTCGACCTGTTCAGCCGCGTCTTCCTCGTCGTCAACCTCGACTCGACCAAGCGCGACCTGCTGCCCGACGGCACGCTCTCGCCCAGCCTCGAGAAGGACGACCCGAGCAAGGTGGTCGAGGCCTTCGAACGGCTCTCGATGGACGCGCCGCTGCGCGCCGCCTACCTCGAGGGCAAGCTCAAGATCTACCCGGTGGACCTGCTGCGCGCGGCCAACCGGCGGCTGCGCGCGGCCGGGGCCGCCGCGGGCGCCAAGGACGCGCCGCCGCCCCCGACGGAGGCGGAGTCGAAGGAGATCGGGGACTTCGAGAAGTTCCGCGACGATCTCACGACCTACCTCAACAGCAACGAGTACCTCCGCGCGTTCCTCGCCGACAGCCTCAAGCACGGCGACGCGCTGCTGCAGGAGACGAGCCTGCTCTGCGACATGGGGCCCGTGCGCGACATGGCCGCGCGCGTGGGCAAGCTGCGCGACGCGCGCGACGGCGCGCGCAAGACGGCCGACCGCGTCGCGTCGGTGCAGGCGCTCGACTGGAAGGCCGCGTTCGCGGGCCTGCGCGTGCGTGTCGCCGACGGCACGCGGGCGCGCACGAAGGAGATCCGCGAGAAGACCGCCGACGCGGTCGGCGGCGTGCTCGAGCGCTGGTTCTCGGGCGACAAGGGCCTCACCGCGCTGGTCGACGACGCGGCGGCGCTGTTCCACTCGTGCCTGAAGGAGGCGGCGCCCGTGGTGGCGGCCTCGCTCAAGGCGGCCGCCGGCGAGGGGACCGCGGGGGCGCGCCTGCCCTTCGAGGCGAAGCAGACGCTGTCCGACCTCGACATCTCGGTCGAGACGCTCGCGCGTGCGGCGTTCGACCGCGTGGACCCGCTCGCGGGGGCCAAGCCCGAGCGTCCCGCGCTCGACGTCGCGGCGGTGCCGGTGAAGCGGACCTTCGTCGACTGGCTGCTCCTGCGCAGCAAGGCGGGCCTGCGGCGGAGCGTGTTCGGGACCGCGGAGGCCCCCACCGAGACGATCCCGGCCGCGACGAAGGCGAAGCGGCTGGGCGCGGAGGGCCGCGAGGCGCTCCGGGCGGCGCTGCTCGCCCACCTCGACACCTCGCTGCCCGCGGCCGTCGAGGGCATGGTCGAGCGGTCGGTGGCGACCTACGTGCCCGCGGTCGCGGGGGCCGTCGCGCCCGAGGTCCACGCCCGCCGCGAGGACGCGGAGGGCCGGTGGAAGGAGGCGGTGCGCCGCCTCGCCGAGGTCGAGGACGTCGTCGAGTCGCTCACGGCGCTGCGCAAGGCGATGGACGAGGGCGTGCGCGCCGTCGGCTCGCTCGCCAAGCGCCACGCCGAGACCGACCCGGCGCTCCTCGACCGGCCCATCGAGTCCGCGACCGACCCCGACGACCGCGCGACGAAGGGCAAGCGCCCCGCGGTCGCGTAGGAGCCCGTCTCGGTCACGGGCGTCCGGGGGGGCGTGCCCCGGACGGGCTCCTGGAGCGCGGAGGCGGAAGGGTCCGCCGACGCCCCGGGGACGCCGCGTCAGGGCGTCTCGCCCGCCGAGTTCACGAGCCGACGAGGTCGGGGCGGCGTCTTGCGCCCGGGCGTGGCGCAGGGCCCGACGGCGATTCGATGCGCGTCGCCACGCGTCGTCCGCTCCTCGACGTGGTGCCAGAACACGCCGTCGTCGCGGCCGACGCGCGCCCGGGCGCAATCCGCGAGCCCCGACGGGGGCCTGACGTGCGTTCGACGCTCGACGGGCCTCGTCTTTCGTGGACTCGGCGGGCTAGCGCGGCAGCGGCGCGTACGCGACGCGCGTGCGGGTCCAGAGGTCCCACGGGGTCGTGCCCCGCGTGACGAGGTGGACGACGGCGCCGACGACGAGGACGCCGAGCACGGCGTAGTTCGCCGCGGTGTCGGCCCACGCCGGCAGGATCGGCGCGGGCACGAGGAGGTGCAGCGCGGCGGGGAACCGCGCGAGGAGACGGAGCGCGAGCGCGCGCGTGGACGGTCGCGCGCCGTCGTCGCGGACGACCTCGAGGTGGAGCAGCAGCTTGCCGAGCGACCCGCCGAACGCGCGCTCGAGGCCCGCCTGCCCGGCGGCGAGCACGACGAGGGCCGCAGGCGCGGCGAGCCACTCGTCGAGCCACGGCGCCCCGACGAGCGCCCCGACGGCCGCGAGCCCCGCCTGCACGGCGATCACCGCCATCGCGAACAGCACCAGGTCCACGAAGAACGCCGCGACGCGCGGGACGAGCGGCGCGACGTGCACCTCGCGCGGCCGGATGCGCTCGAGCATCCGCTCGACGTCGGCCATCGACGCGGGGCGTTCGCCGGGAGACTTCGCGCACAGCCGCGAGAGCACCGCGTCCACCGCCGGCGCGAGGTCGGGCCGCCGCGCGACGGCGGACGGGAGCGGCGCGTTCATCTGCTGGTCGAGCACCGCGCCGACGCTGCCGCCCTGCCACGGCGCATCGCCCGTCAGCAGGAACCACGCGGTGAGCCCGAGCGCGTACACGTCGGTGCGCGGGTCCACCTCCTTGCCGCGGCACTGCTCGGGGCTCATCCACTCCGGCGTGCCGACCAGCGAGCCGAGCTCGGTGCCGCCCGAGCTCTGCTTGATCGCCTTCGCGAGCCCGAAGTCGGTGACCTTGACGCGTCCCTGCGGCGTCACCAGCAGGTTGGCGGGCTTGACGTCGCGGTGGACGAGGCCGGCCGCGTGCGCGGCGCCGAGGCCGCGGGCTGCCTGCACGAGCACGTCTACCGCGCGCGCGAGCGGCAGCGCCCCCTCCGCGCGCACGACCTCCTCGAGGGTGCGGCCGGGGACCAGCTCCATCGCGTAGAACGGGCGGCCGTCCGTCGTGCCGACGTAGTAGACGTGCGTCACGTTCTCGTGGACGACGCGCGCGGCGGCGCGCGGCTCGAGGACGAAGCGCTCGACGACGTCCGCGTCGCTCGTCAGCGCGGGGTGCACGACCTTGATGGCGACGGGACGGTCGAGCGCGGTGTCGTGCGCCTCGTACACGGTCCCCATCGCGCCCTCGCCGAGGACGCGGCGCACCTCGTAGTGCGCGAGGCGCGTGCCGGGCGCGAGCGGGGAGGGCGCGGCGGTCGTGGTCACCGGCGGGCGAGTGTACGGGCGCAGGCGGGGAGGCTCGCGGGGCGCGCGGACGGCGCGACAGGGCGACGGCGCGGGGCCGGTGGCGACGGCGGGCCCGTGGGCGGACGGGCCCCGGCGGCCGACGGGCCGCGGGTCAGGGCGAGCGGAAGCCGGCGCGCGCGTGCGCCCCGTCGCAGAAGGGCTTGCTCGCCGACGCACCGCAGCGGCAGAGCGCGACGCGGTCGGCCTCGCGCAGCAGCCGCCCGGACGCGTCGTGCAGCGCCACGGGCCCCGCGACGAGCAACGGCCCGTCGGGCTGCACCGTGACGACGACTCGGCCGGCGGCGCTCGCGGCGGGGCGCGCGTCCGCGGCCGGGGTGCCGGGCGCATCGAAGCGGCGGAACCGGAGCGCGCCGGTCGGGCAGCGCGCGACGACCGACTCGATCTCGGCGGGCGTCGCCGCAGCCGGTCGGATCCACGGCCGCGCTTGCGCGTCGAAGACGGCGGGGAGCCCGCGGACGCACTCGCCGGCGTGCACGCAGAGCGAAAGGTCGAAGGAGACCTCGACCGGGCCGTGGACGTAGACCTTGCGCGACATGCCCTTCTTCTACCGCGCCGCGGCCCCGCGTACGGCGCGGGCGACTACCATGAGCGGAGGAGCGCATCGTCGTGAGCGCACGTCAGCGGACGGGTCTCGGGATCGGCGCGGTGGCCGCGCTCGCCGGCGCGTTCGTGGCCGGTCGTCTGTCGGTCTCGCCGCCGGCCGCCGCGCCCGCGACGACGGACGCGAGTGGCGCGTCGGACGCGCGCGGGCCCGCCGCGCCGGTCGCGCCCGAGCGCGGCGCGCGCCCGCTCCTCGCCGCCGACCCGCGCGCCAAGCCGCGCCCCGAGACGTCCATCGTCGTCGACCTCGCGACGCTGCCGGGTCCCGGCTTCCCCGACAGCCCCAACGGGCTCGTCGACGTGGCCGTCTGGCCGACGCTCGTCTTCCAGCACGTCAAGGCGGGGCGGCTGCGCGACGCGGTGGAGGTGCTCCGCGTCGCGGCGGGGCTCCCGTCGGCGCGCGGCGGCCTCGTCGACCTCGTCGTGCGCCTGCAACCGGACGAGTTCCTCGCGCTGCACGCCGCGGCGAAGGCGGCGGGGCTCGCGCTCGACCTCGACCGCCCGTTCTTGGAGGCGCGGCTCACGCTCGCGGGCCGGGCCGAGGACGTCGTCGGGGGAGACCTCGAGGCCCTCTCCCGCGCGGACGACCAGACGGTGTTCGTCCGCCTCGTCGATGCCGCGCTCGCTCGCGGTGCGCGGGAGCCGGCGCTGCGGGCGCAGGCCGAGCGCGAGCCGTGGCCGCCGTGGAAGCTCGCGGCGACGGCGGCCGCGCTCGAGCAGCGTCGCGACGGCGCGGCCGCCGCGTGGCGCGCGTGGGCCGACCGTGGCCTCGCGGAGGCCGAGCGCGCCGCCGCCGCGACGGAGGCGGCGTCGCTGCGGGAGCGCATCGAGGGCGCGCGGGAGGCCGTCGGCGAGCGTCCGGGCGACGCGACGGCGTGGGAGGCGCTGTCGCGCCTGCTCCTCGACGCCGGCGACCGCGCGGGCGCGATCGACGCGTGCGAGCGCGCGCTCGGGATCAACGTGTACGACTCGTCGGCGGCGCAGCGGCTCGGGGCCCTCGCGCCCGAACGGATGATCAAGCTCGTCGCGGAGGCTTGGCGCGAGGTGCGCGACGACGACGACCTCGCGTCGCTCGTCGACGCCTACCTGCGCGTCGGGCGCGGTCGCGAGGCGGCGGAGACGTGGCTGCGGATCGTCGAGCCGGACTTCGCGTGGGGCGCGCTCGGCCTCTCCGTGTTCGCGCCGGAGGCGTCGCTGCGTGCGCTCGCGCCGCGGATCGCGCGCGACCCGAGCGAGGGGGAGCTGCTCGTCGCGCGCGCGTGGGCCGAGCAGGCGCTCGGACGCCCGTCCGAGGTCAGCGTGCGCGCGGCGTTGGAGCACGGGGGAGGCTCCGACTCGACGACCGCTTGCCTGCTGCTCGCGCCGGAGGCTCTGGTCGCGCACTTCGGCGCGCGCGAGGAGCCGATGGAGCCCGGTGACCCGCTGCGCGCGGCGTTCGCGGTGGCGTTGCGGCGCACGGGTCAGGCGGAGCGGGTCGCCGCGGTGCTCGGTCCGCTCCTCGCCGCCACGGACGACTGGCCGAACGCGTGGTACGCGGCGTGGATCGCGGCGGCCGAGCCCGACGCGCGGGGGGCGGTGCTCCGCGCCAAGCTCGGGAGCGAGCGCGAGCCCTCGCCGTCGTCGTGGCGCGACTGGGCGGTGTACTGCGCGCTCGTGGACCGGCGCGGGGACGCGATCGCGGCGCTCGACCGTGCGATCGAGCTCGACCCCGACGACACCGAGGCCCGCATCTTCCGCCTCGTGCTCGCGCGATAGGCGCGCGTCTCGGGCACCGGGCGCCGGAAGGCCCGCGCCCCGGACGGGCGCCTCGAGGGCGGAGTCGGAGCGACCCGCCCATCCACGCCGAGTGCCCCCCCGGGTCGGAGCCGACGGGACCGCTCCGACCCCGCGAACGGTGAGCACGGGCTCCGACCCTGCGCTCGGTGCGCACGGGCTCCGACCCCGTGATCGGTGAGCACGGGCTCCGACCCCGTGATCGGTGAGCGTCTGCTCCGACCCCGCGCTCACCGACTTCGGGGTCGGAGCTGGCGCGAGCCGTTCCGCCCCGCGAACGGTGAGCGCGGGCTCGCGAACGGTGGACCCGCCCATCCACGCCGAGCGCCCCCCCCGGGTCGGAGCCGACGGGAACCGCTCCGCCCCTCGAACGGTGAGCACCGGCTCCGACCCTGCGCTCGGTGAGCACGGGCTCCGACCCCGCGCTCGGTGAGCACTAGCTCCGACCCCGTGATCGGTGAGCGTCTGCTCCGACCCCGTGATCGGTGAGCACTTGCTCCGACCCCGATCGAAGGGTTCAGTAGGCGCGATGGGACGCCGCCGAGCTGCTGCCGTCGTGGTCGCTGCCGCGCTCAGCGCGTGCGGGAACGAGGCGACGACGCGTGGAAGCCCGCCGCCGACGACGCCCGCGGCCGCAGCGGCCCCCGCGATGCCCGCCCCCCCGGCGGCGACGCCGACGCCACCGCCCGCCGTGCCGCCGACACCCGCCCCGACGCCGCCGCTCAAGCCGCCCCCCACTGCACCCCAGACGCCGCCGCCCATCGCCCCGCGCGCCAAGGAGGCCCACGCCATGCCCCAGGTCGGCGACCCCGCCCCCGCGTTCCGCGTGAAGGACCAGACCGGCCGCGAGCGCACGCTCGAGGAGTTCCGCGGCCGCCGCGTCGTCCTCTGGTGGTTCCCCAAGGCCTCGACCCCCGGTTGAACGGTCGAAGGTTGCGGGTTCCGCGACCTCCACGACGCCTTCGCGAAGAAGAACACCGTGATCCTCGGCGCGTCGTTCGACACGCCCGACGAGAATGAGGCCTTCGCCAAGGCCCAGCGCTTCCCGTTCGACATCCTCTGCGATACCGACCGGTCGGTCGGCATCGCCTTCGGCGTCGCCGCCGACGCCAAGGCGGGCTACCCCAAGCGCGTGACGTTCGTGATCGGCGCCGACGGCCGCATCGAGCAGGTCATCGAGAAGGTGGACGTCCGCAGCCACCCGAGCGCGCTGCTCGAGTCGCTCCGCTGACCGCCGCACAAGGCACCGCCGCCGCCGGGGCGTCGCGGCGCCCCGGCGTCCGCGGTCGCGGCGGGCCCGCGCGACCGGAGGCGGCCGTGGGTTGGACGCTCCCCCGGGCGGCGGCCCTCGGTCCCCGACGACGTCGGCCCCCTCCGACCCGCGGGGCGCGCGGAGGGTGGCCGCCGAACGAGCCCCCGCCGCGTCCGGCGAGGGAGGGACCTAAGTCCCACCCTCGCAGGGGCTGCGTTGCAGCGTCGGCCGCCGTTTGTACGATTCCCTGTTGAAGCGTGGGCGACAAGTCCGCCTGCGCAAGGAGCCCCCTACATGCGGAAGCCGATGATGGCGGCCGTCGCGAGCGCCTTCGCGCTCGCGTCCTTCGCCGCCGCCCCGTTCCACGCCTCCGGCGAGTGCTGAGGCCGTTCCTCGGCCAGTGTGGCCGAGCTGCAGGTGCGCTGGGAGACGCTCGACGCGATCCCCGCGCTCGAGACTGCTGCGCCTGTCGTGACCGGTGAGGGCGTGTCCGCCCCCACGCCGGAGTCCGCGGCGCCCGCGAAGTCCGCGATGAGCGCGGACAAGCCCTACGTGGTGTACGTGACCGACCCGGGCGCCGACGCCAAGGCGATCGACGCGATCGAGAAGGTCATCTTCGACGACGACCGCATCCAGCTCGGGACGAAGGCGTTCCACATGGTGCGGATGACGCCGGAGGCCGCCACGGCCGACCCCATCCTCAAGGAGAAGGGCGGCAAGGAGATCCCGCGGCTCATCCTCGTCACGGCCGACCTCAAGTCGGTCAAGGCCGTCGAGGGCAACGCCCTCAAGGTCAGCGAGGTCTGGAGCGGCATGAAGGCGGTCGCCGGCCGGCACTACAAGCAGGACCTCGACACGGTCGTCAAGGAGCTGCTCTCCGTGCTCGGCGAGTTCGACAAGATCGCCAAGGCCCGCACGGTCGTCGACGAGAAGGAGAAGCGTCTCGCCGACAAGATGACGCCGGCCGACCAGAAGGACCTCGAGGCCAAGCGCGCCGAGCTCGACGCGAAGCAGAAGAAGGCCGAGGCCCAGCGCGACAAGCTCCTCGAGCTGAAGGCCAAGGACGCGAAGGCGGCCTGACGCTCGGTTCCCGCATGCAGACTGTGCTCGCCGGGCGGCCCCTCGGGGCCGCCCGGTTCTCTTTCCGGTAGGCTCGTCGGCGTGACGCTCCCGCACCCTTCCCCGCTCGCGGTGCTCCTCCTCTGCTCGACGGACGACCCGGACCGCGCGGCGGCCGCGCTCCTCGCCGCCCGCGCCGCCGCCGTGTTCGGCGCGACCCCGCGGCCCGCCGTCCTGCTGCTCGAGAGCGAAGGCGTGCGTCTCGGCGCGAAGGGCGTCGCGGAGGCGATCTCGGGCGGCGGCCGCCCCGACGCGAAGGACGCGCTGGCGTCGTTCGTCCGCGCGGGCGGGCGTGTGCTCGTCGCACGCGCCGCGTGGGCCGAGCGCGGCTACCAGGACGACGCGCTCGTCGAGGGCGCGTCCCTCTGCGGACCGTCGGCGCTCGCCGAGCTCGCCGCCTCGCACTACGCGATCGCGTCGTTCTGACGATGCCGGTCACGGATCGCCTCGTCCGGGTCGCCGGCCGGACCAGCGCGGAGGCCGTCGACGTCGGCGCGGGCGTCGTGCTCGGGCGCGGCGAGGACGTCACGCTGCGTCTCTTCGACGAGACTGCGTCCCGCCGCCACGCGGTCGTGCGTCCCGAGGGCGGCCGCGTCGTCGTCGAGGACCTCGGCTCGGCGAACGGGACCCGCGTCAACGGGGCCCGCGTGCCCCGCGCGATCCTCGCCGACGGCGACGAGGTCGCGATCGGTGACGTGCGGCTGCGCTTCGAGGCCGCCGCGACGGCCGACCGCCCGACGCGCGTCGTGGACGAGGGCCCCGACGACGCCCGCGTCGAGGCCGCGGTGGACCCCGCCGCCGCCGACCCCGCGCGCGGCGGGGGGGCGGACGCGCTCGCGCGCCTCGCCCTCGTCTGCCGCGGCGCCGAGGTCGCCGCGGGCGCGCGCGACGCCGACGGGCTCGCGCAGGCGCTCGTGGACCTGCTCGCCGACGCGCTCCGCGCCGACCGCGTGACGATGCTCGTCGGCCGCGGCGACGCCCTGCGCGTCGCCGCCGACCACCCGCGGGGGCAGGGCGCCACGCCCACGTCGCGCACGCTGACCCGACGCGTGCTGCGCGACGGCGAGGCCGTCCTCGTGCGCGACGGGGCCGACGCCGCCGCACGCGGCGCCCACGCGAGCCTCGTCGCGAGCCCCTTCCGCGCGACGATGGCCGCGCCGCTCGCGACCGCGGAGGGCGTCGCGGGCCTGCTCGTCGTCGAGGCGAGGACGGCCGGCCGCTTCGACGCCGACGACCTCGCCGCGCTCGCGGCCGTCGCGCGCCCGGCCGCGCTGGCGCTGCGCACGCTCGACGCGCTCTCGACCGCGCGCGCGGAGGTCCGCCGCCTCGCGTCGAGGCCCGGCGCGGGCCCGGGCGACGTCCTCGGCCGCTCCGCCGCCGTCGCGCGCATGCTCGAGACCGTGGACCGCGCGGCCGCCTCCGACGCGACGGTGCTCGTGCTCGGCGAGACGGGCACGGGCAAGGAGCTCGTGGCCCGCCGCGTCCACGAGCGCAGCGCGCACCGCGCCGGCCCCTTCGTCGCGCTCAACTGCGGCGCGCTCGTCGAGGGGCTCGTCGAGAGCGAGCTGTTCGGCCACGAGCGCGGCGCCTTCACCGGCGCCGACGCCCGCAAGGAGGGCCGCATCGCCGCCGCCGCGGGCGGCACGCTCTTCCTCGACGAGGTCGGCGAGCTGTCGCTCCCGCTGCAGGCGAAGCTGCTGCGCGTGCTCTCCGACCGCACCTACACGCGCGTCGGCGGCCACGAGACGCTGCGCCTGCAGTGCCGCCTCGTGGCGGCCACCCACCGCGACCTGCGCGCCGCGGTCGCGCAGGGCCGCTTCCGCGAGGACCTCTGGTACCGCCTCGCCGTCGTCACGGTCGAGTGCCCGCCGCTGCGCGACCGGGGCGACGACGTCGAGACGCTCGCCGAGGCGTTCGTCGAGCGCGTCGCCGCGCGCCTCGGCCGCCGCACGCCCACGCTCTCGGCCGACGCGCGCGCGCGGCTGCGCGCCCACCGCTGGCCCGGCAACGTGCGCGAGCTCGAGAACGCCGTCGAGCGCGCGATCGTGCTGGCGTCGGGCGACGTGCTCACGGCCGCCGACCTCCCGCGCGAGGTCGGCGCGCCGGCCCCCGCGACGCCCTCGCCCGCGGGCGAGGTGCTCACGGTGGCGGAGGCCGAGAAGCGCGCGATCCTCGCCGCGCTCGCCGCGACCAAGGGACGCAAGGGCGAGGCGGCCGCCCTGCTCGGCATCTCGTGGCCGACGCTCAACCGCAAGCTGCGCGAGTACGGCGACCCCGCCGCGCCGCCCGACGCCGACCGCCCCGGCGACGTCCCGCCGCGCTGAACGTCTCGTTCAACACGACGTTCAGCGAGGACCGCGCGACGGCACGGGTCCCGGGGCGCCCCGGGACCCGCGCCGACGCAACCGGCTCCCCCGCCGTCGGTTAGGCGGTTTCTCACCCCGGACGGTGCCGATGGCACGGCGTGTGATCTTCCCGTCCCCCATGCGGCCGGACACCATGCCCGTTCGGAGCCCTCTCGTGGCGAAGGAGACCTCGGTCCACTGCCCGTCCTGCGGCGCGGCCGTCCCCGCGACGCCGGGCGCGGCGGCGGCGGCGTGCCTCGAGTGCGGGACGGCGTTCGCGCCGTGGGGGCTGCCGACGGCCGCACGCCCGATCTCGGTCGCGCCCGACGCGCCGGCGCCGCACGGCGGCCCCGACGACGACCTCGTCGGCACGGTGGTCGGCGGCCGGCGGCTGCTGCGCGTCGTCGGGCGCGGCGGCATGGGCACGGTGTACGAGGCCGAGGACGCGCGCCGCGGCCGCGTCGCGGTGAAGGTGCTGCCCGCCGCGCTCGCCGCCGACCCGCACTTCGTCGCGCGGTTCCGCCGCGAGTCGTCGGTGCTCTCGGGGCTCTCCCACCCCCACCTCGTCGAGGTGTTCGAGCGCGGAGAGGACGGGCGGCGCTGCTGGTTCGTGATGGAGCTCGTGCGCGGCGAGAGCCTGCGTCGCGTCATGGAGCGCGGCCCCGTGCCGTGGCGCGACGCCGTGCGCCGCGCGCGCGAGATCCTCGCGGGCCTCGGCTACGCGCACGGCCGCGGCGTCGTCCACCGCGACCTCAAGCCCGAGAACGTGCTGCTCGACGCCGAAGACCGCGCGCGGCTCGTCGACTTCGGGCTGTCGCGCATCGTGCGCGGCGAGGCGGCGGAAGACCTCTCGCGCCTGACGCGCACCAACGTCGTGCTCGGCACGTACGAGTACATGGCCCCCGAGCAGCGCCTCGGCAAGACCGTGGACGCGCGCGCCGACCTCTACGCGCTCGGCGTGATGCTCTACGAGATGCTCTCCGGCTCGCTGCCGCTGGGGCGCTTCGAGGCCGCCAGCGTCCTGCGCCCCGGCGTCCCCGCGACGCTCGACGCGGTCGTGCACCGCGCGCTCGCGCCGCGGCCCGAGGACCGCTTCCCCTCGGCGGTGGCGTTCCGCGAGGCCCTCGACGCCGCCGAGCGCGCGGCCGGCGCCGAGCGGGCCGAGCCCGTCGCCGCGCCGCCCGCGGCCGCCGCGCCCGGCAACGCGCCGTCGTCCTCGCCCGTGGCCGACGACGAGGAGCCCGAGGCGATGCGGCGCGCGCGTCAGCACGTCGAGCGCATCGCCGCGGCCGACCGCGTGCTGGGCGTGCTCGGCATCCTCGTCGCGCTCGGCGTGGTCAGCCTCGGCTCGTTCGTGGGCCTGTGGTTCCCCTTCGGCTTCGCCGGGGTCGTCTCGTTCGTCGCGGGGATCTGGCTGCTCGGGCTCGGGGGGCGCGTCTCCCGCCTCGAGCGCGGCGCCCGCGAGAGCCAGCTCTTCGCGTCGGTGCTGCTGCTGCTCGCGCCCCCGCTCGGCACGCTGCTCGGCATCTACGGCCTCGTCGTGATGTCGAGCGACGCGATGCGCGCCCTGTTCGACGGGCACCACGGCGGGACGCGCCCGCGCCCGCGCCACGGGATCGCGGGCTCGTGGTCGGAGCGGTCGGTCGAGGTGCGGCCGGCCCGGCCGCGCCGCGTGCGCGACCTCGTCGGGCACGCGCTGGTGGTGTGGTCGGTCGCCGTGGTCGGCACGACGACGCTCCTCGTGACGACGACGCGCTGGGCCGACTGGCACCTCCCGATGCACGAGGTCGTCCCGGTCGCGGTGGGCGCAGGCGCGGGCTTCACGGTGCTCTGGTTCCTCTTCGGGCGGCGCACGACCGCCGTCCTGACCGTCCTCGCCGCCGCGCTCGCCTTGGTCTTGCTGACCCGCGGGGGGCGCTCCCCGTCGCCCTCCGGGGTGCCGTGGCAGCCGACGCCGCCCTTGCGGCAGCCGCCCTTGCACGCGTCCCCGACCGTCCCCGTCCCGGTGCCCGCGCCGCCGCCGCGCCCCCCCACGCGCGGCGACGGGACCCGCGACGACTCGGCCTCGCCGACGGGTCCGCGCGACGACCGTGGTCGCAGCGGTCGCTGAGCCCCCGCCCGCTCACGCTCCCGCCCTCCGTCTCTCGTCCCTGACCCGCGCCTGCCGCGCGACCGGGGACGCCGTCTGTCCCCGTCCCGTCCTTCTTCGGAGCAAATCGATGCTGCACAAGCTCTTGGTCGCCACCGCCGTGGTCGGTGGCGTGGTCTTCTTCGTCGGCACCGACGTCGTCGGGTCGGCGGTCCGGCGCGCACGCGAGTCGGTGCGCGCGTCCCTCACGTCCGACGTGCCGCTGCGCACGCAGGTCGCCCAGGCCCGCGCGCAGATCGACAAGTACGCCGAGAACGTGATCCGCGGCGAGATCGCGGCCGAGGCCCTCGCCGACACGATCGTGCGCACCGAGCGCGAGGTCGCGGCGCGCCGCGGCGCGGTCGAGCGCGAGCGCGTCGCGCTCGCCTCGCTCAAGGCCACGCTCGAGCAGCGCGGCACCGCGACGCTCGCGGTCGCGACGCCCGACGGCGCGCCGCCCGCGCCGGCGAGCGACGACGACCGGGCGACCGTGCGGCGTGCCCGCGCGTTCCAGACGGCGACGTCGATCCTCGAGCGTCGCGAGCAGGACCTCGAGGCCCTGCGCCGCGACCACGCGACGACGCGGCAGGAGGTCGAGGCCGCCAAGGCGGCGCAGGCTCGGCTCGCCGAGGAGGTCGCGCTGCTCGAGGCCGAGATCGAGGCGCTCGAGGCCCGCACGGCCGTCGCGCAGACGCGCAAGGCGCACGACGCGGAGATCGACCGCAGCGGCTACGGCGAGGCGGAGGCGAAGATCGCCGAGATCCGCAAGAAGGTGCGCGAGCAGGACCGGCGCCTCGAGTACTACGCCCGCAAGAGCGAGGTGCTCCGCGGCGTGGACGCCCTCGACCCGTTCGCCGGCGAGTCCGCAGTGGACGCGCTGCGCGCCGCCCTCGACTGACGACCCTCAGCGCGGTGCCAGGCACCGCACTGCGGTGCCTGGCACCGATTCGCGGCCCGCGGCCGTCGCCGCGGGCCGCCCCCCGCAGACCGAGGAGGCTCTCGTGCGTTGCGCTCGCTCCCGTTGGCGCTCGTTCCTCGCCGCGCTCGCCGCACTCGTCGTCGCCACGGGCCTCGCCCTCGAAGCGTGGTGCGCCACCGACCGCGCCCGCGCACCCGGCCGCGCGCACGACGTCGCCGCCGCGGAGGCGGCCGCGCGCACGCACCCCTCCGCGGCCGCCTACGAGCGCCTCGCCGGCGCGGCCCTCGCCGCCGGCCGGGCCTCCGACGCCGCGACGGCCGCCGTCGTGGCGTCCAAGCTCGCCCCGGGCGACGCCCGCCGCGCGGCGCTCGCCGAGGCCGCGGTGGACGCGGCCCTGCGCGCGACGCTGCGCGACGGCGTCCGGCCCGTCGCCGGCGTCGGGGCGGTGCTCCTGCTCGCGCTCTGGGTGGCCGGCGCGCGGGTGCGTGCGCGAACCCGCGCGCGGGAGGCCGCGATCGCCGGCGCGCTCGCCCGCGTCGTGCTCGCCGTCGAGGGCGAGGGCACCTCGCGCGGCGACCGCGCCCAGCTGACGGCAGCGACGACCGCGCTCGTCGTGGACGTGCACGCGGACCCGGTGCTCGACGCGGTGCCCGACCGCCCGCCGCTGGTGGTGACGCTCTCGCACGGCGAGGCCGGCCGCACGGTACGGCTCGCGCCGCGCCGCGACGTCGGCGGCGGCGCAGCGCGCTTCCGCGTCGCCGGCGACGCCCTGCGCGAGGTGCTCGCGCACGCGGGCCGCTGGCGCCTGCTCGTGCGCATGGACGGCGCGCTGCTCGGCACCGCCGAGGTCGTCGTCGCCCCGCGCGCCACCGCGCGCGCCGCCGCGTAGCGAGCCGCGCGGGTCCCGTCGAGGTGCCGCCGCGTGCGCCCCGGCGTCGGTCCCGGGGCCGACGTCCCACCGGGGCGGGCGCGACGCCGACGCTCCGCCGCCGCTCCGGAGCGCGAGCGTGCGGCGGTAGGCTGTGCTTCCGCGTCGAGGTCGGCGCGGGAGGACGACGACCATGACGACCGCCTACGCGCGCAACCTCATCGCGGGCACCTGGGAAGGGCCGGGCGCGGACGGGATCCCGACGAGCGACCCCGCCACCGGCGAGGCGATCGGCGTCGCGCCGCGCTCGAAGGCCGCCGACGTCGACCGCGCCGTCCGGGCCGCGAAGGCGGCGCTGCCGGGCTGGGCCGCGACGCCCGCGCCGCGCCGCGCCGACCTCCTCTTCCGCGCCGCGGGGCTGCTCGAGCAGCGCAAGGACCACCTCGGCCACCTCGTCACGCGCGAGATGGGCAAGGTCAAGGAGGAGGCGCTCGGCGACGTCCAGGAGGCCATCGACATGGCCTACCTGATGGCCGGCGAGGGGCGCCGTCTCTACGGCGTCACGACGCCGTCGGAGCTCCCCAACAAGCTCTGCATGACGCTGCGCGAGCCCGTGGGCGTGTGCGGCCTCGTGACGCCGTGGAACTTCCCGGTGGCGATCCCGTCGTGGAAGTCGCTGCCCGCGCTCGTGTGCGGCAACACGGTCGTGATCAAGCCGAGCGAGGAGACGCCGGGGTGCGCGACGGCCTACGTCGAGTGCCTCGTGGACGCGGGGGTCCCCGCGGGCGTCGTCAACCTCGTCCACGGCACGGGCGAGGAGGCGGGCGCGCGGCTCGTGGCCCACGAGGACGTCGCCGCGGTGTCGTTCACGGGCTCGGTCGAGACGGGCCGCAAGGTGCAGGTCGCGGCGGCCCCGTCGTTCAAGCGCACGCACCTCGAGATGGGCGGCAAGAACGGCGTCGTCGTGCTCGACGACGCCGACCTCGACTTCGCGGTGCGCGCGATCCTGTGGTCGGCGTTCGGCACGTCGGGCCAGCGCTGCACGGCCGCGAGCCGCGTCATCGCGCAGGCGGGCATCCACGACCGCCTCGTCGAGCGCCTCGCCGAGGGCGCGCGCCACCTCAAGCTCGGCCACGGGTGGTCGCCGGGCGTGCAGGTGGGCCCGCTCGTGCGCCCGTGGGCCGTCGAGAAGGTCGAGAAGTACGTGCAGATCGGCCTCGACGAGGGGGCGCGGCTCGTGGCCGGCGGCCGGCGGCCGAAGGACCCGGCGCTCGCGCGCGGCCACTTCTTCGAGCCGACCGTGTTCGCGGGCGTGGACCCGTCGATGCGGATCGCGCAGGAGGAGATCTTCGGCCCGGTGACCGCGGTGCTGCGCGTCCAAGACCTCGACGAGGCGATCCGCGTCCACAACGGGACCGCCTACGGCCTCTCGGGCGCGATCATCACGCGCGACCTCGCCTCCTCGATGAAGGCGGCGCGCTCGTTCCAGACCGGGATCGTCTACGTCCACAACGGGACGATCGGGGCCGAGGTGCACCTGCCCTTCGGCGGGATCAAGCACACCGGCAACGGGCACCGCGAGGCAGGCATCGCCGGCATCGACTTCTTCACCGACTGGAAGACGGTGTACGTCGACTACTCCGGCGCCCTCCAACGCGCCCAGATCGACCGTTAGAGACGATAGGTCGGCGAGTCGAGGGACGCGCGCCCGCGCTCGCTGAGGCCCGGGCCCCTCGGTCGCCCCGCGCTGCGCTGGCTCGCGCGGTGCGTGACGGGACCCGGATCGGGTCCCGTCACCCCTCGGGGAATGCGGTGGTTCGGGGCGCAGCGCCCCGAACCACCCTCGTCTCCGGCTCTCGCGCGCTGCGCTGGCTCGCGCGCTCGTGCCCGGCCCGTCGGGCCAGGCACCGCCTCCGTAAGGTCGCGGACTCCTCCTCCTCGGGCCGCGGCTCGGCGTACGGCGGTGCGAGTACGCGGTCGCCGCGGCCGCTCCCGCGGGCCTGAGCGAATCGCGGGCGACGAGCAAGGGGCGCGCCCCGAGCGGAGCGCGTCCAGCGGGCTTGACCCGACGCGAGGGCGTCTCGGGCCCGTCGAATTCACGGAGGACGACGCACGGCAAGCGCCGGTCGGGGGTCGGGACGCGGGCTCAGAGACCGGCGCCCGAGGGAGGGGAGGCGGGCGGAGCACCGGCCGGCGCGGACGTGGGAGATCGCACGAGGGGCCGTAGGGTCCTCTCAGGCCGCGCGTGCGGCCCCCACCGGAGCCCCCGTGCGCTCGACGACCCTCGCCCGCGTCGCCCTCGTCCTCGGCACCCTCGCCGCGCTCGCCTCCGCCGGCGGCGCCGCCGATGCGCCCTCGGCGCCCGCAGCACCCGCTCCCGCCGCGCTCGCGCTCCGCGTGACCGGCGACGTGGAGGCGCCGCGCTCGTGGACGAACGCGCAGCTCGCCGCCGAGCTCGCCGCCGAGCTGCGCTCGGTCCCCTGGGACTTCCGAGGCACCCGGCACACGTCGCGCGCCGTGCCGCTGGCCGCGGTCGTGCGCGCGTCCCGGCCGCGCGTGGACCCGGCGGTGCGCCGCGCCGACCTCGCCTTCACCGTCGTCGTGCAGTCGCGCGACGGCAAGGTCGTCACGTTCAGCCAGGCCGAGCTCGACGCGACGCTGCACGACGCGCAGGCGTGGGTCGCCCTCGACGACGACGGCGTCGCGCTCTCCGACGTGGACGCGCCCGGGAGCCTGCTCGTGTCCCGCGACGCCGCGACCGCGCGGTGGATGCGCGGCGTGACGCGCGTGCACGTCCTCGACGCCGCACGCACGCTGCGCGACGAGCCCGCCGAGTTCACGAGAGACGAGGCGAGTCGCGGGACGGGCGCCCGCGCTCGCTGAGGCCCGGGCCCTTCGGTCGCCCCACGCTGCGCTGGCTCGCGCGCTCGTGCCCGGCCCGTCGGGCCGGGCACCGCCTCCGTAGGGTCGCGGACGCCTCGTCGTCGGGCCGCGGCTCAGCATACGACAGCGCGAGTGCGCGGTCCCCGCGGCCCACGCCCGCGACGGGCGCCTCGTCACTTGGGCGGCGTCTCCCCCATCGCGGGCGGGGCGGGCGTCGGCGCGGGCGCGCCCTCGACGGGCGGGTACGGCGGCACGGTCGCGGGGTCGGGGAAGGTCCCGCCCAGCGCCCGCTCCGACGTGCGGTCCACCTTCACGAGGATCGCGACCGTCTTGCCCTCGACGACCGCCTCGCCCTCGAGCGTGCCCGCCGTGGCGAGCCGCGTCGCCGGGACGCGCCCCTCGAGCGCGACCGTGAGCGACCCCTTCCACGCGTACGCGCCGCCCTTGGACCACGCGACGGGCTTCGCGCTCTTCGCCGTCGGGAACGACGTCAGCGGCAGCTTCGCGGCGAGCGTCATCTTCGCGACACCCCCCTCGACCGCCTCGAGACGCGACGTCGCGGTCGCGCGCGTGCGGTCGAGCTTGTCCGCGCCGGTCATCCCGTCGAGGAGCACGGCGAGCTCGGCGGGCCACTCGTCGCCCACCGCGACGGGGACCTTGGGGAGCCACGCGCGCCGCGCGGTGTCGTCGTCGGGCCGCGAGGCGCCGACCTCGCGCGCGAGCCACGCCAGCGCCGGCTTCGACGGCGCCGTGCGCGCGCCGACCAGCTTCCACGTCCGCTCCTTGCCGCGACCCGTGACGTCGACGAGGGCGCCCTTGAGCGACTCGTCCTTGGCCGCGCCGTTGTCGAACGACCACGTGTCGAAGTAGACGAGCGCCCGCGTCCGGTTGCCCTCGAGGTCGGTCTCCTCGCAGCGCTCGAGCGCGACGACGACCGAGCGGAGGCGCTGCGGCTTGGACGGGCCGGTCTCCTCCTCCTTGTCGGGCACGCGGATCTCGCGGTAGCGGTCCTCCTTGGTCGTCGTGGTGACGACGTCGCCGGGCTTCCACACGTCGCGGCGGCCCACGTCGTGGCCCGGGGCCGCCGCGCGAGCGAGGACCGGCAGCGCGAACGTCAGGGCGAGGGCGATCGGCGTCGCGAGGGCACGCATGGGACCTCCGGTGGGCCGCCGGGTGTCGCGCGGGCGGCGCGTCGGCCGCGGCACGTGCGGCGCCGCTCGCGCGTGCCCGTCGCGGGTCACCGACCCGGGCGCGGGCGCCGAGCGGGCGCCCACGCGTCGCGACGACGGACCGTCCGACGGCGGCAGGGCCCCACGAGGGCGGGATCCTACCCTCGCGCCGAGAGGAACGCGTGCCAGGCGGCGGTGAGCTCCGGGTCGTCGATGGGCCCGGGGAGCGGCTGCCCGCGCGGGTCCTTGGGCAGGCGGTCGAGCGCCGGGAACCGGGCGCGGTGGCTCGCGACGAAAGCGCGGAACGTCTCGAGGGCGTCGAACGCCTTCGACCCGCGCCACTCGTGCACGGCGTAGAAGCCGAGCATGACCACGAGCGGGAGCCAGCCGAGGAGGGTGCCCCACCCGCGGTCGAGCGCGAGCGCGAGCAGGCCCCCGACGACGACGACGCTGACGGCGAGCGCGACCTGCGTGCTGCGCAGGTACGACAGCCGCGTGGCGAGCAGCGCGCGCAGCACGCGGCCCCCGTCGGAGGGGAACGCCGGGACGAGGTTGACCGCACCGAGCACGAGGTTGGTCGCGACGAAGGCGGCCACGGGGTCGGCCCACGCGGCGCGCGGCGTGTCCACGGGCAGCGCGCGGCCGACGGCGACCGCGACGCCGAACGCGAGCGCGGCGAGCGCGAGGTTGGTCGCGGGGCCGGCGAGCGCGTTCCACACCTCGAGCGAGGGCCGCCACTCGGGGGGGAGGCGCCGCTCGATGCGCGCGAGCCCGCCGAGCGCGTGGACCCGCACGTCGCCCACCGCGAGGCCCTGACGGCGCGCGACGAGCGCGTGCCCGAGCTCGTGGGCGAGCACCGAGAGGAGCGTCACGCCGACGAAGGCGAGACGGCGCAGCGCGTCGTCGCCGTCGGACGAGAACGACCACGCGAGGACGAGGTGCACGGGCAGCGTGGCCGCGTGCACCCGCACCGGGACGCCGAGCACGCGGAACGCGGGCATCCAGCCGCGCTCGCCCTCCCGCGGCGCGGCGGCCTCCGGCGGGCCCGAGGAGGCGACCGGGGCCGGCGCGGGGACGGGGTCGCTACCCGTCGACGTACGTGCCCCCGTTCTCGGCCGCGAGCTTCTTCATGAACTCGATGCCCTGCACGACGTTGTCGATGCCGACGCAGTGGACCACGACGCGCTTGGCGGCGTTCCACTCGCGCACGTGCGCGAGGATCTCGGCCGGGTTCATCTCCTTGCTCTCGGGGAACGCGTTGTCGGTCGGCGCCCCGTCGGAGAGGAGGATGATCGTGTCCACGGCGACGCCGGGGTACGCCTTGTCGTAGGCGCCCATGCCCGCCATCTTGAAGCCGAGCCGCAGCGCGCCGTCGATGTAGGTGCTGCCCGACGGCGCCATGTCGCGGATCCAGGCGTAGGCGAGCTCCTTGTTCGCGTCGTTGGCCGCCATCATCTTGGGCTGCCACTGCACGACGCCGTGGTTGAAGGAGATGATGTTGAACATCGCCTCCTTGGGGAGCGCGCGGAGCGCGCGGCGCAGCTCCTGCTTGGCGATCTCGATCTTGGGCCCGGAGAACTTGGCGGGCGGCTCGTCGGGCTTGGGCTTGTCGTCGCCGGTGGTGGGGCCCTTGGGCGTCGGCGTCGCCGGCGGCGCCTGCTTCTCGTGCTTCATCGAGCCGCTGGTGTCGATGATGAACAGGACCTTGTCCGAACGGACCTTGAGGCCGTAGAAGGCGATGTCGCTCGACCGAGGCTGGCTCACGACGGGCTGCAGCGGCCGGCCGTCGGCGCCGTAGTGCGCGCGGTTGGCCTCCCACCACTTCGCCCACGGCTCGGCGTAGGCGTCGATGGACTGCCCGGTGAGCTTGCGCAGCGCGCCCACGACCGTCTCGGCGACGCGCGGCGACGCGCCCGCGAGCACCTTGATCAGGACGGGGATCGCCTTGCCCACCTCGCGCTCGCCGACGACGCGGGCCGCCACGACCTGCACGCCCCAGTCGGGGTCCTCGAGCCGCGCGACGACGGCGTCCTGCCACGACGTGCCCGGCGCCTTCGCGAGCGCCTCGAGCGCCGCGACCTTGACGCGCGGGTCCTGCGTGGGGCCGAGCGCCTCGGCGAGGACCTGCTTGCCCAGCGCCTCGTCGGGCGCCACCGCGGCGACGCGCGCGGCCGCGGCGCGCACGACCCACTCCTTGTGGCCGCGCGCGAGCGCGAGCAGCGGGCGGCGCGCCGCCTCGTCGCCGCCGGCGAAGGCGCGCACGAGCACCTCCACCGTGGCCGCGCTGGCGGTGCGCACCGACTCGAGGTCGCTCACCTCGCCCTGGAGCCGGTACATGTTCTCCCGGTCCTGCGGGTACATCTCCGACGCCTTCTTGCCGATCAGCGGCTGCAGCTCGTTGAGCGCCTTCGAGAGCCGCTCGCCGGTGCGGGCGAGGTGGCCGCACTCGAGGATCGTGCCGTCGGAGAGCAGCTTCCAGGCGCGCGCCTCGCCGTCGCGGAGGACTTCCTTGACGGCGAGCGCCTTCCCCTCGGCGTCGCCGGGCTGCGCGAACAACGTGCGGAACTTCTGCTCGGCGGCCGTCCACTCCGGGCCGTCGAGCTTGGCGAACGCGGCCGGAGCGAGCGTGACGAGCCCGAGCAGGACGAGGCCGATGCGACGCACGGGGGAGGCTCCGGGGACCGCGCAGCAGTCTACCGCCTCGCCCGGCGCTCCCCCCGGGGTCAGCGCGGCTTGGCCCGGAAGAAGCGGACCTCCTTGACGATGGCCGGCGTCGGATGGTCGGGCGACGCGCGCACGGCGTCCTGGAGCGCTTCGGAGGTCTGCTGCGGCGCCGCCGACGTCGGGGGCGCCTCGAGCGCCACCCAGACGCGCTCGCGCTGGAACGCGGCCTCGAACCACACCGCGGTGAGCGGGTCCGGCGGCGGGGACTCGGCGTTGACGACGTCCACGATCGCCGCGCCCGGCGGCGCGAAGATCGCCGCGAGCGCGCCCACCCACGTCGCGTGCACGTCCACCCGCCCGCCGTACGGGCCCGCCTCGGCGGCGACGCGGTCGTAGGCCTTCTTCCACCGCTGCGCCGCCACGTCGGCGTCCTCGCCCTTCGCGGCCCACGGGCGCAACGCCGCACGGTCGTCCTGGGCGAGCGCGGTGAGCAGCCCGTCGAAGGACTTCTCGAAGGTCGCGGCGATCGCGCGGTGCGCCACGAAGGCGTAGAGCCCCGCGGCGAGGGCGATCACCGCGGCCGTGATCGCGATCCCCGCACCGCGGCGGCGCCCCGAGGCGATGGACCGCCACGACAGCGCGGCGACGACGAGCGCGAGGGCCTCCGACCACCAGAACCCCGACAGCGCCGCGAGCGCGAGCACGATCGCGAGCACGAGCGCGGTGACGGCACCGCCGGACACGGGTCGGTAGGCGGGCGGCGCGTCGTGCTCGGGGGCGGACGCGTCGGTCATCGGGCGCACCTCCGCGCGCGGGCTCCCGCGACGCGCCGGAGAGCGTAATCGACCGACGGCGTCGCGGTAGCCGGCGCGCCCGCGATGAGCCGGACGCCTCCGCAGTCCGCCCGACACCGCCCCGGCGGGCTTGCGTGCCCTTGCGCACGGGGGTACACCCCTCGCGGGTCTCATGCCGTCCGACGTCGAACGCCCCGCCAGCCTCCCGCCCGTCGAGGCGGCCTCGGCGCTCCACGTCCTGCGCGTCACGCTCCCCGCGGCCCCGACGCCGCTCGTGCTGCGCCGCGACCGCACGCCCGGCGTGCCGGGGCCGGGCCTCGACCCCGCCGACGTGCTCCGCTACGTCGGCGCGGCGCGCCGCACGCTGCGCGGCCCGCTCGTCGCGGCCCTCGAGGGGCCGGGCGACCCGCTGGCGTCGGCGGCGCACGTGCTGCGCGCGCTGGCGCTGCTGCGCGAGCACGACCCCGACGTCATGACGGGCCTCGTCGTGGACGGCCCGCTCGTGGCCGAGTACCTCGACGAGCTCCTCGAGCTCGGGCTCCACCACGTCGTGCTGCGCATGGACGCGATGTCGGTGAAGGCCGCGTGGCGCGTCTACGGACGCGTGGTGTACCGCGGCGACGTCCTCGTGGGCCCCGACGCGGGGCGGCTCGTGCTCGAGGAGGGCCGCCGCGCGGTGCGCCTGCTCGTCGCGGCGCGCGTCCCGGTGGCGATCCGCTTCACCGCGATCCCGACGGTGAACACGGCCGACCTCCCCGCGGTGGCGGCCTTCGCCGCGGCCGAGGGCGTCGAGCGCGTGGACGTGGTGCCGCACCGGCCGGCGCCGCGGGCCCCGCTCGCGCGCGCGGGCGTGCCCACCGAGGGGGAGCTCGCGCACGGCCGCGACGTGGTCGCGGCGGCGTACCGAGCCGCCTCGGCCGACGGCCTCCCCCACGCGCGCGGCGCGCTGTCGTGGCTCTCCGACGGCCGCCTGCGCGACGTCGCGCTCGCCGACCTCGAGCACGTGGACCCGCTGTCGCTGCTGCCCGGCATCGACCCCGAGGGGCCCGAGGCGGCCCCGATCCTGCCGCCGCGCAAGAGCCGCGTGGTCGCGGTGGCGACGTCGGACGGCGCGTTCGTGGACCGCTCCTTCGTGGACGCGGCGCACGTGCACGTCTACGCCGTCGGCGAGACCAAGACGCGCTGGCTCGGCACGCGGACGATGCCGACGGGGATCCTGCGCCGCCGCGACGGCGTGGGCGTGCCGCGCGAGCTGCTCGCCGTCGTCGCCGGCTGCCACGCGGTCGTCGCGACGCGCTTCACGAAGAAGGCAGCGGTGCTGCTCGACGCGGTGGGCATCCGCCCGATGACGGCGGGCGGGCACGTCGAGGACGTGCTCGACCGCGTCGCCCGCGGCACGCTGCGCGCGGTGGACGACGACGCGCCGCCCCCGCCCTCCGACGACCGCGTGGACTCGATCTTCTGACCGCCGCACGGCGCCGGGCGCCGTGCGCCTCGAGTCCCGTCGCGTCCTGCGCGCCCCCGCCGCGTCGACGCTCGACTCACGCCGGCTTCGTCGCCCGCGTCTCGCTCCGGCCCGCCCCGACGCCGGCGGCCCGCTCCGCGTCACAGCCCCTCTCCCTCCGCTCCTGCCTCCTCTGCGTCTTCGGCCTCAGCCCGCGCCCCGGCCTCGGCCCTTCCTTCCGCCTCTGCTTCTGCCTCTGCCTCTGCCTCCGCCTCTGCCTCTGCCCATACCTCCGCCTCCGCCCTTCCCTCGGCCTGTACCTCCGCGGGTACCTCCGCTTCCGCCTCCGCTTCCCTTGATCGGAGCCCGCTGCGGGCTCCTACCGGAGGTCCCACTGCACGACGCCGCCGCCGTCGCCCACCCGCGTCAGCTTGACCCACGCGACGTCCTTGCTGAGCACGTGCGGGAAGACGAGCGTGAACTCGGCCGCGTGCCGCGGCCCGAAGCCGCGCAGCGTGTCCCCGCGGTACTTCTCGGGCGACGTCGAGACGCGCTGGCCCGTCGAGTCCTCGAGGACGTAGGTCTCCTTCGTCGGCTGGACGAAGTTGTCGGTGCGCAGCGACACGCCGATCGTCGTGTAGCCCTCGAAGTACTCGGGATAACGCTGCGGGGCGGACGCGGGGTCGGGCTCGAGGCGGATCCACGCGGCGTCGTAGAGCGTCGCGGTCACCGGGCCGTCCGAGCGGGTGAACGCGGCCTTCGCCGCGGCCGCGTCGGCGTAGGGGGTCGCGGGCGCGGCGCCGTCCACCGTCGCGGAGGCCCCGCCGCGACGCTGGTAGCTCGAGCCGCCGGCGCAGGCGACGAGGGCGAGCACCGGAAGGACGACGGAGGTCGAACGCAGGAGGAGGCGCATGCCGGGGGCTTGGACGACGGGCCGCGCCGCGGACGTCCCGCGGGCGCGGCCCGTCGGTGGGCTAGAGCCGCTTGAGGAGCTCGGCCTTCTTCGCCGCGAACTCCTCGGGCGTCAGGATCCCCTCCTTGTGCAGCGCGGCGAGGTCGCGCAGCTGGTCGGCGACGGTTTTGCCCGCCGCCGCCGGGTCGCCCGCGGGCGCCGCGCCGGCCGGCGCGCCGCCGGGCGCCATGCCCTGGCGCATCGCGTCCGCCATGATGCCGCCGAGGCCGAAGCCGGCCCCGACGCCCACGCCGGCCGCACCGAGCCCGCCGGGGTTGGCCGCCGCGGCGCCGAGCGCCTCGGCCGCCTTGAGCCGCGTGTAGTCGGAGAGGTTGCCGATGGCGCCCATGCGGCTGCGCTCGTCGATCGCCTTCTGCACCTCCTCGGGCGGGGTGACGGCGTTGACGCGGAAGTTGTCGATCGCGAGGCCGAAGCGCTTGAAGTCGTCGGAGAGCTTGCCGAGCAGCGTCTCGGAGATCTCGTCGTACTGCGACGCGAGGTCGAAGATCGACTTCAGCTGCTCGCCGAGCACGTCGGTCAGGCGCGTCATGATCGACGAGCGCAGGTACTCCTCGAGCTGCGTCGAGGTGTAGACGCCGTCGGCGCCGACGAGCGAGTTGCAGAACGTGAGCGGGTCGGCGACCTTGACGCCGTAGGTGCCGAAGGCGCGCAGGCGCACGATGCCGAGGTCCTTGTCGCGGAACGCGACCGGCTCGCGCGTGCCCCACTTGAGGTCGGGCAGCGTGCGCAGGCTGACGAAGACGACCTCGCAGCGGAACGGGCTCTTGAACCCGAACGGCAGCGCGAGGATGTTCGTCAGGATCGGGATGTTCTTCGTCGTGAGCGTGTGGCGCCCGGGGCCGAGGACGTCGAGGCCCTTGCCGTCCTTGCGGAAGATCGCGGCTTGGTAGTCGCGCACGACGAGCTGGCTGCCGAACTTCGTCTCGGCCGAGCCGTCGCGGGGGATGCGGCGCGCCAGCTCGTTGGGCTGCTGGTCGGTGCACTCGATGACGTCGAGGAAGAGGATGCCCATGCGGTCGGCTCCGGCGCGCGGTCCATGTGCCGCGCGAGCCCCGGATTCTACCCCGGGCGCTGCCCACGGCGCCGGGCCTCCACCCGGCGGCGCGCCGCCCACCGAGAGCGCGACCGCGCGCCCCGGACCGCCCGCGTCCCCACCGCCGCGACGACCGGGCGCGCTCGGCGCGCCGCTACCGCTCGAGCTTGCGCAGGACCGGGCTCCAGCGGTCGCGGATGTCCTGCGGGAACATCGGCTCGACGGCGTCCACGAGCTTCGCCATCCACGTCGTCGAGACGGCGCCGCCGAGGAGGTCGCGCCGCTCGTCGTCGGTCATGCGCGTCGCCTCCATCCACAGCGTGAAGCCCAGCGTCGCCGCGCCCAGCCCGAGCACCGCGCCGAGGACGGCCCCCATCGAGCGGTCGAGGCCCGTCAGCCTCGCCTCGCGCACCGCCGAGCGGGCGAGGTGCGCGACCATGGTGACCGCGACGAAGACGCCGATCACGACCACCGCCCAGCCGACGAGCGAGGCGGCCGAGGTCGGGACGAAGGAGAAGCGCTCGGCGAGGAAGCCGCCGACCGTGACGTTGTGGCGCGCCCCGAGGAAGAGCCCGGCGAGCAGGCCGGCCGTCCGCAGCGCCTGCCAGACGAAGCCCTTGACGGCGCCCCGCAGCAGGAAGAACGCGACCACGCAGAGGACGACGGTGTCGGGGGTGGAGAGGGCGGCGAGCACCCGGGGATGGTACGCGCGCGCGCAGGCGCCGGCGGGCCTGCGGCCGAGCGGGCCCTGGGGCCCGCCCCGCCCGTAGGATCCGCCGCCTCGGAGCCTCCATGCACCGCACGCCCCGCCTGCTCGTCTGCGCCGCGCTCCTCAGCGTCGCCCCGCTCGCGGCCCGCGCCGACGACGGGCCCCCGGCCCCGGCGGGCCCCGTGGTGCTGCCCCGGCCGATCGCCGACGAGGCCAAGCGCGCGAGCGTGCTCGCCGTCGTGGACGCGCTGCGCGACGAGGCCGCGCGCGTGCGCGGGCTCGCGTGGAAGCGGCGCGTGCCGGCCGAGGTGATCTCGCGCGACGAGATGCTCGCGGACTTCCTGCGGATGGCGAAGGAGGACCTCAAGCCCGAGGTGTACGAGCCGCAGTTCCTCCTCGCCCGGCGCCTCGGGATGCTGGCCCCCGCCGAGGACCCGATCGCGATCAGCCTCTCGTTCCTGCGCGAGGGCGTGCTCGGCTACTACGACACCAAGCGCAAGCACTTCTTCGTCGTGGACGGCCCGTCGCCGCTGGGGATGAGCTCGACGATCCTGCACGAGCTGGTGCACGCGCTCGAGGACCAGTACGTGGACTTCGACGCGCAGGAGAAGCCGATCGAGGAGGACGGCGACCGGATGTTCGCGCTCGCGTGCGTCCACGAAGGCTCCGCCGAGCACGCACGGCGCCTCTTCGAGCGCCGCTACCGCGACGCGGCGCGCGCGCACGTGCGCGAGCAGGGCAGCGGGACGCAGGCGATGGTCACCGTGCTGACGCGCGCGCCCGCGTTCCTCTACGTGCCGACGCTGCTCGAGTACCAGCTGGGCCCCGCGTTCGTGCGGCGCGCGGTGGGCGACGACTTCGCGGGCGGCATGGCGCGGCTCTACGCGGACGTGCCGCGGTCGCAGGAGCAGGTGATGCACCCGGGCCGCTACCTCGCGGCCCGGCGCGACCTCCCGCGGCGGATCGAGCTCGCCGACGCCGGCAAGGCGGTGGCGGCCGCGCTCGGCGCCGGCTGGCGCGCCGGCAAGCCGCTCGCGCTCGGCGAGCTCGACCTCGCGCTCTGGTTCGACCACTGGCTCGGCGGCGCCGGCGGACGGCTGTCGGCCGAGCGCCTCGGGTCGGGCGCGTACGTCGGCGCCGAGGCGACGCGCGCCGCGGAGGGCGGCGACGGCGCGCGCTTCGTGCTGCTCGACGGCCCGGGCGGCGCGGGCGGCGTCGCGGCAGTCCTCGCCTTCGACGGCCCCGCCGACGCGCGCGAGGGCGCGGACGCGATCGCGCGCTGCCTCTCGACGCGCGAGCGCACGGCGACGGGGCGGGGCGGGCTCGCGGGCGCGACCCGGCTCGACGTCGGGACCGGCGCGACGCGCGCGCGGGTCGGGGTCGAGGGCGAGGTCGTGCGCTTCCTCGACGGCGTGCCCGAGGCCGCGCTCGACGCGGCGTGGGCGGCGCTGGCGGCCGCGAAGGTCACGCGCGAGGAGGGCGACACCTGGACGCCCGCCGACGAGCCCGACGCGCTCGCGGGGGCGGCGTGGCGCTCGGCGGGCGACCGCGCGGGCTGGGTGCCGCCGGGCGCCGGGTGGACGTGGTCGGCCGACGGCGACGCCTTCGTCGCGCGCAACGGCGAGCTCGAGGTGCGTCTCGCCTACTACCCCGGGACCGACGTGCAGGCGTCGATGGCCGCCGCCGGCGCGTCGATCCGCGCGCGCTTCCCCGCGGCCCGGCCGGGCGAGATCGAGGACCGCGAGGTCGTCGGCCGCTCGTCGGCGGCGGTGCCCTTCGACGACCGTGGCCGCGGCCCGACGGCGCGGGGGCGCGTCCTCGTCGTGGTGCCGCTCGGCGACGGCCTCGTCGCACTCGAGGCGAGCGCGCCCAAGGCGGTGTGGGCGTCGCTGCAGGCGCTCGTCGAGGAGGCGCTCGACGGGCTGCGGGTCTAGCCCGCCGAATTCACGAGCCGGCGAGGTCGGGGCGGCGTCTTCGGCCCGGGCGTGACGCAGGGCCCGTCGGCGATTCGAAGTGCGTCGCCGCGCGTCGTCCGCTCCTCGGCGTGGTGCCAGAACACGCGGTCGTCGCGGCCGACGCGCGCCCGGGCCGAATCCGCGAGCCCCGACGGCGGCCTGACGTGCGTTCGACGCTCGACAGACCTCGCCTTTCGTGAACCCGGCGGGCTGGCGCCGCGGGCGCCCGGGGCGCGCGCCCGGCGGCCCTACTCGCCGACGAGGGCGCGGAGGATCTCCTTCGCCTCCGTGCGCGGCTCGGTGAGCGGCTCGCGGGCGACGAAGTCGCGCACCACGGGGTCCTGGCACGCGCGCAGTTCCTCGTAGCTGCCCTGGAAGACCACGCGGGCCCCGCCGGGCTGCGGCGCGAGCATCGTGATGCGGTCGGCGATCAGGCGCACCGACTCCATCTCGTGCGTCACCACGACGATGGCCATGTTGAAGGCCGCGTTGAGGTTGCGGATCAGGTCGTCGAGCCCGCGGCCGATGCGCGGGTCGAGGCCCGCGCTCGGCTCGTCGCAGAAGAGCACCTGCGGGTCCATCGCGATCGCGCGCGCGAACGCGACGCGCTTGACCTGCCCGCCCGACAGCGCCGACGGCAGGCGCCGCTCGAAGCCCGAGAGGTTGACGAGCCCGAGCTTCATGCGCACCGAGATGTCGATGATCTTGCGGTCGAGCTGGGTGTGCTCGAGCAGCGGCAGCGCGACGTTCTCGGCCACGGTGAGCGACCCGAACAGCGCCCCCGACTGGTAGACGATCCCGATCTTGCGGTACAGCTCCTCCATCGTGCGCTCGTCGGCGGTCGAGACGTCCACGCCGAGCACCTTCACCGTGCCCGACGTCGGCTTCTGCAGCCCGATGAGGTGCTTGAGGAGCGTGGACTTGCCGCTGCCCGAGCCGCCGAGGATCACCATGACCTCGCCCCGGCGGACGGTCATGTCCACGTCCTTGAGGATCGGCTGCTCGCCGTAGGTGGCCGACAGCCCCTTCACCTCGATGACGACCTCGCGGGCGTCGGGCGGGGGCCGCTCGGGGGCCGGGGCGGCGGCGGGTTCGTCGGCCATCGGCGCCAAGGCTACGACCGTCGGCCCCGCGCGACAACCGGTCGGACGACCTCCGAGGCCGTCACGGCGCGAGGCGCAGCGCGAAGCGCGCGCGCCACGGCGTCCCGTCCCGGCCCTCCTCGACGGCGACCGAGCCCGCCGCGACCTCGAGGACGTGCCGCTCGGGCGCGCCCGCGGACTCGGGCGCGACACCGCCGCGCAGGATGGCGTGCGCGCGCGTCGGCTCGGCGCGGTCCACCTCGACGAGCGCCGGGAGGAACCCCGACGACTCGTGGTCGCTGACCACCGCCGCCACCCACTGCGCCACGACCGCGGTCGGGGTCGCCCCGCGCGCCGTCACGCGCCGCGCCGTCCAGACGTCGAAGCAGCCGAGGGGGCGCACGGCGTCGGAGGCCGCGAGCACGGCGCCCTCGAGCAGCGCCGCCCACGTCGGCGCCTCGACGGAGATCGTCGCGAGGTCGCCCTCGACGGCGAGGGCGTATCGGGGGCGCTCGACGGGTTGCACGTCACCGCTAGGGTGCCGCTTCCCCCGGGCTCGCGCCACGTTCGCGATCCGACCTCCCCCGGTGGCCTCGTCGCCATTTGATTGTGTATTGCAAATATGGGCCGGCGACCCGGCGCCCCCGCCCCGACGCGGGCGCTCGCGCCGGCGCGACGGCGGTGTCGGGGCGGCCGGTACCTTGCCCGACCCCGGGAGGAACCCGCCATGCCCGCGCTGACCGGCCCCGCGTTCGCCCAGGCGCTGTCCCGCGCCCTCGGCTTCGGCCCGTCGAAGGACCCGCTCGAGCACAAGCTCGCCCGGATCGCGCCGCTGGACGCGCTCGCCGACCTCCCCCACGGCAGCCCCGTGTGGATCCGCGCCGACCTCGACGTCGAGGACCGCGACGGCGTCATCGGCGACGACCCGCGGCTGGCCGGCCTCCACGACACGCTCGAGTTCGGCCGCGCGCACGGCTGGCGGATGCTGCTCCTCGGGCACCGCGGCCGCAAGCCCGAGCAGACGCTCGAGTTCGTCCACCAGAAGCTGCGCGCCACCGAGGCCAAGGCCGGCCCGTTCGTGCGCGACTGGTTCGACGAGCGCGCCGGGACGCTCTCGGGCACGGCGACCGCCGCGGTGCGCGGGCTCGCGCCCGGCTCGTTCCTCGTCTTCGAGAACCTGCGCCGCTACGGCTTCGAGACGAAGGCGTGGAAGACCACGCCCGAGGAGGTGGCGCCGCTCGCCGACGAGCTCGCGCGGCTCGCGCACGCGTTCCGCGCCGCGAGCACGGTCTACGTCAACGACGCGGTCGCGGCGTCGAACAAGGACTTCTCGAGCGCGGCGCTCCCGCTCGCGATGGACCGCGTCGCGCTCGGCACGTTCACGCGCAAGGAGCTCGCCGACCACGTCGTGCGCGCGCGCGAGGCGGGCCTCGTGTCGTTCTCGGGCCTCAAGCTCGACAAGCTCGGCGACCTGCACGGCATCGTCAAGCGCGGCCGCGTCGAGATGGTCGTCGCGGGCGGCAACCTCGCGATGGCGCTGCGCAAGGCCGACGGCAAGCGCCGCGGGATCGAGGTGTCGATCGGCGGCGCCGAGGACCCGGCGCGCGCGGCGGAGAAGACCTACGTCCCGCCCGAGGCGATCGAGAAGGCCGGCCGCCTGCTCGAGGACGCCGAGAAGCACCGGGTGAAGGTCGTGCTCCCGGTGGACTTCGTCCTCGACGACGGCACGGTCGCGAACGACGTCCCCAAGGGCCGCCTCCAGTGCGACGTCGGGCCGCGCACGCGCGCGCACTTCGAGGCCGAGACGCTCGCGTGGGCGAAGACGACCCGCCGCAAGGTCGCCTTCCACAACGGCGTGCTGGGCAAGTTCGAGGAGAAGCCCTACGCCGGCGGGACCGAGGCGATGGTCGGGACGCTGCGGCGGCTGCAGACCGCCGGGGTGGCCGTCTACGTGGGGGGCGGCGAGGGTCGCGCGGCGCTCGAGCGCTACGGCAAGCTCGGCGACGTGACCCACGCGTTCACCGCCGGGGGGACCATCCTCAAGTGCCTCGCCGACAAGGCCCTGCCGTTCATCGAGGCCCTCTGGGAGCAGTCGAAGCCGGCTTGACCGGCGGCCGGGGGCGGGTACACCATCCCCCTCCCCGCGCGGGGATGTAGCTCAGTTGGTAGAGCGCCTGGTTCGCAATCAGGAGGCCAGGGGTTCGAGTCCCCTCATCTCCACCATCCCGCGCAGCCCGGCCGCAACGCGGCCGGGCTGTTTTTCTGTGCGGTGGCTATTCCGGGGCGCCTGAAGGAGACGTCGCCGCGGGAACGACCGGGCCGCCTCGTCGCAGGGGACGGCGAGACGGGGACGACCGTGGCAGCGCCCCGGGCCACCTGGCGACGCCGTC
>JADZCA010000099.1 GCA_020851795.1 Planctomycetota bacterium
CGGCCGCGCGGCGCGTTCGTCGGCCTGTTGCCGCAGCGCGGTCCACTCACCGAGGCGGGCAGGGGTCCGCTTGGTGGAAAGGTACGCGGCTCCGTATCCTTCGGGCCGCGAGTCGAGGCGATCCGCGGCCCGAAGCGTAGACGTAAGTCCTTGTTCGGGGCTGGCTTGCACGCTGTCTCTACGCATGGATACAGTTCATGTCGCAGGAGGTCGCACGTCTCGATCGCGACCGAGGAGCCGAGCCGGCGGCGATCCAAGGATGGTGACTGGTAGTCACTTTTTTCTTTGAACGTCGGACCAATCGAGTAAAAGGGTCGTCGACGCACAGGCGTCAAGCAGGCTCTTTGGAAACCGATCCGCCCACACGCGCGTGATTACGGCTGAAGCAGAGGGCAGCCCCTCTCGCTTGAGCGACTTCAAGTCGCACACTGACTGAGGGACCGAGAGGTCCCCCTCGGACTCCGAGTCCGAGATCCAACCGACGCGCACGTCCAGGCCATCGCGCCCCGTCGCCTCGCGACTCGACCGATGCGCCCTCGTGCCGCTCGGGTGGGCCGCCCTCGACACCCTGTGTTGAGGCGGCTGAGGTAGAGCAGTTCGGCCTCGACACCCCTTCTCGACGGCGCACGTGTGCGGCTGGCGTGCTGGCTACCAACGACATTCCGTCAGCGGGGCCACCGTCGTAAAGAGAAGTGAAGATGCGTAAGCGTCTCCAAAAGAGTCTGCGGACTCTCGTTGAGCTACTCCGTGAGATGAGCAAGTCTGGGGTGTTGGGGTTGGGAAGGTCGGAGCGTCTTGTCGCTGCGATCAAGCGTCTCGAGCATGCGTGCGTGACCAAGAACCGGAAGGTCGTGGACGACACGATCAACTGGATCGCGATCGAACTCGTCTCAGCGCTGATGCGGTGAAAGCCATGCGTCGTCGTAGCGAAGAAGAGATCTCCCAAACAACTGCTCGCCTCCTCCCGCCCTCGCATCGCGAGGGCGCGAGGAGGTTCTCTACCCACTGGAGTTCAGATGAAACCCGGAAAGGCCATACGGACGATCCGCGCGGCGAGGTCGCTGACTCAGCGCTCTCTCGCCAAGAAGGCTGGACTCGATCCGAGCTACGTGAGCCTCTTGGAGCGCGACCAGCGCGAGCCAACGCTCAGGACCCTCGTTGAGCTGAGCCGCGCGCTTGAGATGCCGCTGTACCTGCTGATCCTCCTCGCGTCGGAAGCCGACGAACTGAAGGGAGTCTCAGAGGAGCAGGCCCAATCTCTCGGGCGAGAACTGCTGACCATCTTGATCGCCGGATCGGAGTTCCGATGAGCCTCGCGCGTCCCCAGATCGTGTCGTGGAATCTGATCCGTCAGGTCACGGGCTTCAGCGCGGACGAGTTGCGATCTGTGGCCGAACGAGCGGGAGGGCTCTACGAGTCGCGTGACCGCTTGGCGCACAAGGCCAAGAAGCCCAAGTGGCGGCACATCGACGACCCTGTTCCCGAATTGAAGCGTATCCAAAGGGCGCTCGTCCGCGGCCTTCTCCGCCCCATCCCCCTCCCCGCGTTCTTCTGCGGTTCCGTCTCGGGTAGATCGCCTGTTGACGCGATCAAGCCGCACGTCGGACGACCGTCGATCCTCGCCCTCGATCTGAGGGACTTCTTCCCGCGGACGAGCCACAAGCGAGTCTACCGAGCATGGACTCGCGTCGTCGGTTGCTCACCTGAGATCGCGGGCGTCCTCACTCAACTGACGACGCTTCATCGGCGCCTGCCGCAGGGCGCTCCTTCCAGTCCGCCCCTCGCCAACCTCGCGTTCTTGGAAATCGGGCTAGCGATTGAGAGCGCATGCCGCAATGCTGGATTGCGCGTGACCTTCTTCGTGGACGACATTCTGATCTCGGGCGACCAACCCGGAACAGTTCTCGACGAGATCATCGACCTCCTGCAGCAGAGTGGATACGGCGTCAAGAGGTCAAAAATGGAGTTCATGGGACCGAGAGAGCGACATGCCGCACTCGGCGCCGTGTTCAACCGCTTCATCTCGTACGGTCGCGGGCCCTTCGCGATCAT
This sequence comes from Planctomycetota bacterium, assembly GCA_020851795.1. Lineage (GTDB taxonomy): Bacteria > Planctomycetota > PLA2 > PLA2 > JAEUHO01 > JAEUHO01. Next base: position 2,053 of record JADZCA010000099.1, read on the forward strand.
CCGTCAGCGAATACTCGCTCTCATCGACTCGGCCGAGGTGACGCCCTCCCAAATCCGCTCCCTGACTGGGGCAGCTCACTACGTTCGTTTCCTAAACAAGAACCAAGGCGACAAACTGCTTGCGCTGATCGTCCAACTGCGGCCGACCGTCGAAGACGGCCCGCGCGAGCCCAAGGCGCAGTGGGAGACCTGTCGGGGCGGCAACAAGTGCAAGGCGAAGCCCCGCGGTAGTCGCCCGCTCGTTACCACCACTGGATCGTGAGCTGCCCGCGCTGCCGGACGCGGCCGACGTGCCCTGCTGGGGCTAGGGCGTCGGCGCGGTCGGGCGAGCGGTACCGAGCCGCATACGCTTCCATCAGCTCGGGCGGCCGTGCGGCGCGTTCGTCGGCCTGTCGCTGCGGCGCGGTCCACTCAACGAGGCGGGCAGGGGTCCACTTGGTGGAAAGGTACGCGGCTCCGTACCGCCCCGTACCGCCGTACCGTCGCGCGCTGCGATGTGGTGGGCAGGACCGGGATTGAACCGGTGACCTTCGGATTTTCAGTCCGACGCTCTACCAGCTGAGCTACCTGCCCCACCAGCGAGGGGAACGGGATAGCACGACCGCCCGAGCGCGTCCCGTTCCGGACCGGGCGCCCCCGGTCCGGACGGCGGGCGACGCGCGGGCAGCCCGCGAGGAGCGGTCCGCGTCAGCGGGCGGGCGCGGGATCGGCGGCCTTGAAGCCGGCCGGACCGTGCGAGCCGTCGCAGAAGGGCTTCTGCTTCGAAGCGCCGCAGCGGCACAGCGCGAACGGACGGCCGGCGGGCAGCACGACCTGCTTGCCCGTCGGGTCCACGAGGGTCACGGGCCCCGTCACGAGCACCGGGCCGTTGGGCTTGACCGTCAGCGAGACCTGCGGAGCGGCGTCGGACATGGCGTGCCTCCTCGGCGGGACGGACCCGCGACGCTCACGGTAGCGAGCCCGCGCCGCCCAGGGAAGCGACGTCGAGCCGGATCTGCGCCACGAGCGCGGCGAGGCTGTCGAAGCGCCGCTCCTCACGGAGTCGGCGGACGAACTCGACCTCGACGGCCTCGCCGTAGAAGTCGAAGTCCACCCCGGGCACGTGCACCTCGAGCGTGGGCCGCGCCGCCCCGTCCCCCACCGTCGGACGCACGCCGAGGTTGGCCACCGCCGCCCACCGCCGCCCGCGCAGCGTGACGACGACCTGGTAGACGCCCCGGGGCGGCAGCCACTCGCCGGTCGGGTCCACGTTCGCCGTCGGGAACCCGATCGCGCGCCCGCGCCCGTCGCCGTGCACGACCGTGCCGTACACCGACGGCGGACGCCCGAGCAGCGCCGCCGCCTCCTCGAGGTCGCCGCGCGCCACCGCGTCGCGGATGCGCGTCGCCGACACGGGACGCCCCTCCACCGCGATCGCCGGCGCACGCCGCACGTGCAGCCCCAGCCGCTCCGCGAAGGGGGCGACGACGTCGTAGGTCCCCAGCCCGCCCCGGCCGAAGCAGGTGTCGAAGCCGAAGAGCAGCCCCCGCGCGCCCATCCCGCGCACGAGCACGTCGGCGACGAAGGACTCCCACGGCAGGTCGCGCGTGCGCTCGTCGAACGGGAGCACGACCGTCGCGTCCACGCCGAGGCGCTCGAGCAGCACGAGGCGGTGCGCGAGCGACACGAGCGGCGTGGGCGCCGCCCCCGAGAGCACCGCGCGCGGGTGCGTGTCGAAGGTGACGACCACCGCCTCGCCGTCGAGCTCGTCGGCGAGCGCGCGCAGCTGCTCGAGCACATGACGGTGCCCGCGGTGCACGCCGTCGAAGACGCCGACCGCGACCGCCGGGCGGCGGAACGTCGCGCGCGAGAGCCCGTCCCAGCCGTCGACGCGGCGCACGGCGGCTACTTCGCCGCGGCGGCCCGCGCCTTCTTGAGCTCGGCGAGCCGCGGCTTGGCCGCCTCGAGGTCGGCGTCGTCCATCCGGTCGATGAAGACGACCCCGTCGAGGTGGTCGAGCTCGTGCTGGAAGATGCGCGCGACGAAGCCCTCGAGCTCGACCGTGTGCTCGACGAAGTCGAGGTCGCGGTAGCGCGCCTTCACGCGGGCCGCGCGCCGGACGTTGCCGTACACCTTGGGGAAGGAGAGGCAGCCCTCCTCCATGTCCTCCTCGCCCTCGCGCGCGAGGATCTCGGGGTTGAGCATGGCCTTCGTGTCGGCGGCCTCCCCCGTCGGCGAGACGAGCATGAAGCGGCGGCCGATGCCGGCCTGGGGCGCCGCGAGCCCGACGCCGCGCAGGTCCACCATCAGTTTCGTCATCTGCGCGACCGTGTCGCGGAAGTCGGCGTCCACGTCGGCCTGCTCGACCGGCTTCGTGCCGGCGAGGAGGACGGGATGGGGCCACAGGACGATCTCGACGCGCATGGCGGCCGGAGGATACCCCGGCCCCCACCGGTGCCCCTCCGCGCGGCGACGCCTCGCCGGCCGGTCCCGGCCCCCGGTCGGCCGGGGACGTCGGGGGCCGGTGACGGCCCCGCACGATGGGGACACCGGCGCCGGTCGTCCCGGCCGCCCGCGTCCGACCCCGCCCCGCGCGCGTCGCGGGCCCCGCGCCCCGCGCGGGGCGACGGCCCCCCCGACGCGTTCGCAACGGTGCGGCGGACGTCCCCGAGCCCGCCGAGTTCACGAAAGACGAGGCCCGTCGGGCGCCGATCGCACGTCAGGCCGCCGTCGGGGCTCGCGGATTGCGCCCGGGCGCGCGTCGGACGCGACGACGGCGTGTTCTGGCACCACGTCGAGGAGCGGACGACGCGTGGCGACGTGCATCGAATCGCCGACGGGCCCCACCTGACGCCCGGGCGCAAGACGCCGCCCCGACCTCGTCGGCTCGTGAATTCGGCGGGCTGGCCCGCCGCGGGCCCCGCGCCGGGGCCCGGATCACCCGGGGGGCGACCTCTGGCGAGGCTTGTCCCCGCAACCGGGGGCGTCTACCTTCGTCCCCTCGCTCCGGCGACCGCCGGCGCATCCCCTGGAGCCCCATGGGCGTAGCCGATTTCAAGGCCAAGGCCCGCGACGCGTTCAAGCGGAAGAACTACGACCTCGCGGTCGAGATCTACGTCGAGGCGATCCAGCTCGACCCCGACGACGCCGAGACGTACGAGGGCTTCCTGCAGGCCGCCGACAAGCGCCGCGAGGGCAAGGGCAAGTCGATGTTCGGCGGCATGGGCCGCCTCGGCATCGCGTCGGTGCGCGACCCGGTCAAGAAGATCGTCGCGGCCGCGCGCCACCTCGCCAAGAACCCCGCCGACAAGGACGCGTGGTTCGCGCTCGGCGAGGCGGGCGAGGCCGCCGGGCTGCTCAACGCCGCGCAGTTCGGCTTCAAGACCGCGGCGAAGCTCGACCCCGAGGACAACGGCGCGTGGAAGCGCCTCGGCGCCGCGCTGTACCGCCAGGGCAAGATCAAGGAGGCCTCCGACGCCTACGGCGAGGCCGTGCGCATCGACGCGAAGGACCAGGAAGCGCTCAAGATGCGCAAGAACCTGGCCGCCGAGGCCGCGCTCAAGATGGGCGGCTACGAGTCGGCGAAGTCGTCGCGCGACCTGATCAAGGACAAGGAGGTCGCCGGGCGGCTCGAGCGCGACCAGCGCCTGCAGCTGACCGAGCAGGACGCCACCGACGAGGTCGCGCGCCTGCGGGCCGACATCGACAAGAACCCCGCCGCGAGCGCGCGCACGCGCCAGCGGCTCGCCGACGTGCTCCAGCAGAAGGGCGACGTCGCGGGCGCGCTGCGCGAGCTCGAGGAGGCCGTGAAGCTCGACCCGGCCAACTTCGACCTGTCGGTCCGGGTGGGCGACCTGCGCCTCGAGCCGCTCGAGCGCGCCTTCGTGGCCGCGCGCGACGCGTACCGCGCGGCGCAGACCGCCGAGACCGAGCAGGCGCTCGCCGCGGCGCGGTCGCGCCTCGTCGACGCGCGGATGACCGAGTACAGCCGTCGCGTCCGGGAGCACCCGACCGACCTCAACGAGCGCCACCGCCTCGGGCTCGTGCTGCTCATGGCGGGGCGCCTCGACGAGGCGATCGGCGAGTTCCAGAAGTCGGTGCAGGACCCGCGCAAGAAGGTCGAGGCGCTCCTGCGGCTCGCCGACTGCTTCGAGAAGAAGAGCCTGCTCGACCTCGCCGTGAAGCAGGTCGCGAAGGCGGCCGAGGACTTCCCGTCGCTCGCCAACGAGAAGGCCAAGGAGATCGTCTACCGGCTCGCCGAGCTGCACGAGCGGCGCGGCGACAAGCCGGAGGCGCTCCGTGAGTTCACGCGGATCTACGAGGTGGACATCTCGTACCGCGACGTGTCCGCGAAGGTCGCGGCGCTGCAGTCCTGACGTCCCCCGTCCCCTGACCCCGTCCCGAGAGAAGAGACCCGATGCCCCATTCCCGTTCGTCGAAGAAGCGCGTCCGCCAGTCCGAGACCCGTCGTGCCGCCAACGTCGTGGTGCGCGGCGCGATGCGCGCCACCGAGAAGCAGATGCACGCGCTGCTCGCCGCCGGCAAGGCTGAGGAGGCGAAGGCGCTCCTCCCGCAGGCGTTCCAGAAGCTCGACAAGGCCGCCAAGCGCCACGTGATCCACGCGAACACCGCGTCGAACCACAAGAGCAAGCTGTCGAAGGCGGTCTCCGCCGCGCTCAAGAAGGCGGGGAAGTAGCCCGCCGGGCTCCCCGCCCCGGGGCCCGCGGCGCGGGCCCCGCACCGGTTCCCCCCGACGGCCGGGTCCCCCCGCGGGCCCCGGCCGTCGTCGTCGGCGCGCCGCGCCGTCGTGACGCGGAGGAAACGGCCCGCGTAGCGCCGACGTCACGTCGCGGGACGTCGCGCCGCCCCGACGTCGCACGCGGGATACGGAAACGCGCCCCCTCCGGGCGTCGGCGACCCGGCCCCGCGTTTGCGCGCGGAGAGGGCGCGTGGACTCCCTCGTCGCCCCGCCTCCGGTCGCCGATCCCGCGACGTGCAACGGAACCGTTGCGACCGCGGCGGTGCCCGCCCCCGCGGCGCCGCCGCGCATCGAGGGCGCAGCCCCCCACGCGCGCCGCGGCCGCACGCGGTGGGCGCGCGGGTCGCTCGCGATCAGCGTCGGGGTCCACGTCGCGGTGATCGCCGCGCTGTGGGCGGGCGTCGGCGCCGCCGCGCCGCGGAGCCGCCCGCCCGTGCTCGAGCTCGCGCTCGAGACCGCGTCGGCCGCCTCCGAGGAGGCCGTCGCCACGGCGCCGATCGACGAGCCGCCGCCCGAGCTCGAGCGGGAGCCGGTCCCCGAGCCCGTCGAGGAGACCGTCGTCGAGCCGCCGCCGACGGACGAGCCCGTCGCGCCGAGCGAGGCGGTCGAGCCCGCGCCGACGCCGCGCGAGACCTCCTCGCCCGACCCGACGCTGCGCGTGCCGAGGAAGCGCGTCCCGGCGCCGACCGCGACACCCGCCGCGCCGCCGCGGCCGCCGGTCGCGCCGATCCCCGTCGCGGCCCCGACGGTCGCGCCGCCCTCGCCGACGCGCAGCGTGGCGCGCAGTGCCGCCACCGGCGCGGTCGCGTGGTCGAGCAACCGCGCGCCGGTGTACCCCACCGACGCCCGCGCCGCCGGCATCGAAGGCGTCGTGGTGCTGCGCCTCGTGGTCGACGAGACGGGCGCGGTGCGCGAAGCGTCCGTGGACACGACGAGCGGGACGCCCTCCCTGGACGCGTCCGCGCTCGACGCCGCCCGGTCCTGGCACTTCAGCCCGGCGCGCGACGCCGACGGACGCCCGGTGCCGACGGCGATCCGTCGGCGCATCCGCTTCGTGCTCGACCGCGACTGACGCTCGCAACGTCAGGCGCACGAACACGTTGCGCGCGTTCGAGGCCTTTTAGCGCCCCGCTAGCGCAGTCCGCGACGACGCTGCCCCCGTCGCGCGTGCGACGCGGAGCGCCTCCATGTCGGACCTCCTCCACCTCGGGCTCGGGCTCGCCCTCTACGCGGCGGGCTGGGCGGTCGTCCGTCGCGACGCGCGGAGCGACCGATGAGCGCCGTCCACGTCGTCGCGGGCGTCGTCGCGCTCGGATTGTGCGTCTACCTCGCGCTCGCGCTGGCGAAGCCGGAGTGGTTCTCGTGACCGCCGCCGGCTGGGCTGAGCTCGCCCTGTTCGTCGCGGCGCTGCTCGCGGCCGCGCGCCCGCTGGGCGCCTACCTCGCCCGCGTCTACGAAGGCCGGCCGTGCGGCCTCGACCGCGTGCTGGGGCCCGTCGAACGGGCGCTCTACCGCGCGGCCGGCGTGGACCCGGCGAAGGAGACGGGCTGGAAGGCCTACGCCCGCGCCTTCCTCGCGTTCAACGCGGTCGGCTTCGTCGTCGTCTACGCGCTGCAGCGCGCGCAGGCCCTGCTGCCCGGCAACCCCGACGCGCTCCCCGCCGTCGCGCCGCACACGGCGTTCAACACGGCGATCTCGTTCGTCACGAACACGAACTGGCAGAGCTACGCGGGCGAGTCCACGATGTCGTACGCGACGCAGATGCTCGCGCTGACCGTGCAGAACTTCGTCAGCGCGGCGTCGGGCCTCGCCGTGCTCGCCGCGCTCGCGCGCGGCTTCTCGCGCCGCGAGGCCGACGCCGTCGGCTCGTTCTGGGCCGACGTCGTGCGGGGCACGCTCTACGTGCTGCTGCCGCTGTCGTTCGTGCTCGCGCTCGTCCTCGTCGGCGAGGGCGTGCCGCAGACGCTCGAGGGCGCAGCCAAGGTGGAGGTGCTCGACCCCGCGCCGGGCGCCGACGGCACGCCGGTGCGCGAGCAGACGGTCGCACGGGGCCCCGTCGCGTCGCAGGTCTCGATCAAGCAGCTGGGCACCAACGGCGGCGGGTTCTTCAACGCGAACTCGGCGCACCCGCTCGAGAACCCGACGCCGCTCTCGGGCTTCCTGCAGTGCCTCGCGATCCTCCTGCTCCCCGCGGCGCTCTGCCTCGGCTTCGGGCGCATGGTCGGGGGCAAGAAGGAGGGGCTCGCGCTGCTGCTCGCGATGGTCGTGCTCTTCGTGCCCCTGCTCGCGGTGGTGGCGGCGGCCGAGGACCGACCGACCCCGGCCCTGCGCCACCCCGACGTCGCCGCGGACGCGGCCAACCTCGAGGGCAAGGAGGTGCGCTTCGGCGTCGCGGGCTCCGCCCTCTGGGTCACCGCGACCACCGCGGCGTCGAACGGCTCGGTGAACTCGATGCACGACTCGCTCTCGCCGGTGGCCGGCGGCGTCGCGATGGCGCTCATCCAGCTCGGCGAGGTCGTCTTCGGCGGCGTCGGCTCGGGGCTGTACGGGATGGTCGTGTTCGCGCTGGTGGCGGTGTTCGTCGCCGGGCTGATGGTGGGCCGCACGCCCGAGTACCTCGGCAAGAAGATCGAGGCCTTCGAGATGAAGATGGCCTCGCTCGTGGTCCTCTCGCCCGTGGCGACGGTGCTGCTGGGCACCGCGGTCGCGGTGTCGTGCGAGGCCGGCCGCGCGGGCGTGCTCAACCCGGGCCCGCACGGGTTCTCCGAGGTGCTCTACGCGTTCTCGTCGGCGGGCAACAACAACGGCAGCGCGTTCGCCGGGCTCTCGGCGGGGACGCCCTTCTACGACGTCGCGCTCGGCGTCGCGATGTGGGTCGGCCGCTACGTCCCCGCGCTCGCCGCCCTCGCGCTCGCCGGCTCGCTCGCCCGCAAGAAGCGGGTGCCGGCCGGGCCGGGCACGCTCGCCGGCCACGGCCCGCTCTTCGTCGCGCTCCTCTGCGCCGTCGTCGTGCTCGTCGGCGCCCTCACGTTCTTCCCCGCGCTCGCGCTGGGGCCGGTGGTCGAGCAGCTGCTCGCCTCCCGGTGAACCGGAGCCCCCGATGACCGCCCCCTCCGCCCCCGCCCGCCCCCACGGCCTCGCCGACGCGCGCCTGCACGTCCGCGCGGCGCTCGCCGACGCCCTGCGCAAGATGTCGCCCCGGCGTCAGGTCCGCAACCCGGTCATGTTCCTCGTCTGGGTCGGCGCCGCCCTCACCACCGCGCTGGGCGTGCAGGCGCTCCTCGGGGACGGCGAGGCGCCCGCCGCCTTCGTGCTCGCCGTCGCCGGTTGGCTGTGGGCCACCGTGTTCGCGGCGAACCTGGCCGAGGCGGCCGCGGAGGGCCGCGGGAAGGCGCAGGCCGCGGCCCTGCGGGCGACGCGGCGCGACGTGGCCGCCAAGCGGCTCGAGGCGGCGGACCCGGCCGCGCGCCGCGAGGTCGTGCCCGCGACGTCGCTGCGCGTCGGCGACGTCGTGCTCGTCGAGGCGGGCGACGTGGTGCCGTGCGACGGCACCGTCGTCGCGGGCGCCGCGGCCGTGGACGAGAGCGCCGTCACGGGCGAGAGCGCGCCCGTGATCCGCGAGAGCGGCGGCGACCGCAGCGCGCTCACCGGCGGGACCCGCGTGCTCTCCGACTGGGTGGTCGTGCAGGTCACCGCGGAGCCGGGCCACGCGTTCCTCGACCGGATGATCGCGCTCGTCGAGGGCGCCAAGCGGCGCAAGACGCCGAACGAGATCGCGCTCGACATCCTGCTCGCGGGCCTGTCGCTGGCGTTCGTCCTCGTCACCGCGACGCTGCTCCCGTTCTCGACCTTCGCCGTGGAGGCGAGCGGGCAGGGGCGCGCGGTCACGGTGACCGTGCTCGTCGCGCTGCTCGTCTGCCTCGCGCCCACGACGATCGGCGGCCTGCTCTCCGCGATCGGCGTCGCGGGGATGGACCGCATGGTGCGCCGCAACGTGATCGCGACGTCGGGGCGGGCCGTCGAGGCGGCGGGCGACGTGGACGTGCTCCTGCTCGACAAGACGGGCACGATCACCTTCGGCAACCGCCAGGCCGCGGCGTTCCACCCCGCACCGGGCGTGACCGAGGAGGCCCTCGCGGACGCGGCGCAGCTCGCCTCGCTCGCCGACGAGACGCCGGAGGGGCGCAGCATCGTGGTGCTCGCCAAGCAGCGCTTCGGCCTGCGCGGGCGCCCGCTCGCCTCGGCGGGCGCGACCTTCGTCCCGTTCACGGCCGCCACCCGCATGAGCGGCGTGGACCTCGAGGGGCGCGTCATCCGCAAGGGCGCGGCCGACGCCGTCGCGGCGTTCGTGGGGAGCCACGGCGGCACGGTCCCCGCCGCCGTGACCGCGACGGCGGACCGCGTCGCGCAGGCGGGCGCGACGCCGCTGGTCGTGGCGCAGGGAGCGCGAGCGCTGGGCGTCGTCGAGCTGCGCGACGTCGTCAAGGGCGGCCTGCGCGAGCGCTTCGCCCAGCTGCGCCGCATGGGGATCCGCACGGTCATGGTGACGGGCGACAACCCGCGCACCGCGAGCGCGATCGCCGCCGAGGCGGGCGTGGACGAGTTCCTCGCGCAGGCGACGCCCGAGGCGAAGCTCGCCCGGATCCGCGCGCTGCAGGCCGAGGGGCACCTCGTCGCGATGACCGGCGACGGCACCAACGACGCGCCCGCGCTCGCGCAGGCCGACGTCGCCGTCGCGATGAACACCGGGACGCAGGCGGCGAAGGAGGCCGGCAACATGGTCGACCTCGACAGCGACCCGACGAAGCTGATCGACGTCGTCGAGACGGGCAAGCAGATGCTGATGACGCGCGGGGCCCTGACGACGTTCAGCCTCGCCAACGACGTCGCGAAGTACTTCGCGATCGTCCCCGCCGCCTTCGCCTCCACCTACCCCGCGCTCGGCGCGCTCGACCTGATGCGGCTCGCCTCCCCCACGAGCGCCATCCTCTCGGCCGTGATCTTCAACGCGCTGATCGTGGTCGCGCTGATCCCGCTCGCGCTGCGCGGCGTCGCCTACCGCCCCGTCGGTGCCGCGGCGGTGCTGCGGCGCAACCTGCTCGTCTACGGGCTCGGGGGCCTGGCGCTGCCCTTCGCCGGCATCAAGGCGATCGACGTCGTCCTCGTCGCCCTGCGGCTCGCGTGAGGTCCCCGTGCGCTCCACCCTCCTCCCCGCGCTCCGCCTGCTCGCCGTCCTGACGCTGCTCACCGGCGTCGTCTACCCGCTCGCGACCACCGGCGCGGCGTCGCTCCTCTTCCCCCGACGCGCGCACGGCAGCCTCGTCGCGCGCGACGGGCACGTGGTCGGCAGCGAGCTCGTCGGCCAGGCGTTCCGGGACCCGCGCTACCTCTGGGGCCGCCCCGCCACGAGCACGCCGCCCTACGACGGACGGGCGTCGGGCGGGAGCAACCTCGGGCCGAGCAACCCGGCGCTCGCCGTGGCCGTCGCGGCGCGCGTGGCGGCCCTGCGCGCCGCCGACCCCGACGCGACCGGCCCCGTGCCGGTGGACCTCGTCACCGCGTCGGCCAGCGGGCTGGACCCGCACGTCTCGCCGGAGGCCGCGCGCTACCAGGCGGCCCGCATCGCACGGGCGCGCGGGATGCCCGTCGCGCAGGTGCTCTCGGTGATCGACGCCCACACCGCGCCGCGCACGTTCGGCCTGCTCGGGGAGCCCCGGGTCCACGTGCTCGGCGTCAACCTCGCGCTCGACGCCGCGGCGCGCGACAACAGGACCCGGTGAGCGACGACCGGCGCCCTACGCCCGACGAGATGCTCGACCGCGCGCGCGCCGAGGCCGCCGCGGCCGGCCGCGGGCGCCTCAAGGTGTTCTTCGGCGCGGCCCCCGGCGTCGGCAAGACCTACGCGATGCTCGAGGCGGCCCAGGCGCGCCGCCGCCGAGGTGACGACGTCGTGGTCGCCTGGCTCGAGACCCACGGCCGCGCCGACACCGAGGCGGCGGCGCGCGGGCGCGAGCGCGTGCCCCCGCGCGCGGTGGCGCACCGCGGCCTGCGCCTGCTCGAGCTCGACCTCGACGCGGTGCTCGCGCGCCGCGCGCGGCTCGTGCTCGTCGACGAGCTCCCCCACACCAACGCGCCGGGCTCGCGCCACCACAAGCGCTGGCAGGACGTCGAGGAGCTGCTCGCCTCGGGCGCCGACGTGTTCACGACGCTCAACGTGCAGCACCTCGAGAGCCTCCGCGACGTCGTCGCGTCGGTCACCGGCGTCCCGGTGCAGGAGACGGTGCCCGACGCGGTGCTCGACGCCGCCGACGAGATCGAGGTCGTGGACCTCCCGCCCGACGAGCTGCTCGACCGGCTGCGCGAGGGGAAGGTCTACGTCCCCGAGCAGGCCGAGCGCGCGGCGGAGCGGTTCTTCCGCAAGGGGAACCTCATCGCGCTGCGCGAGCTGGCCTTGCGACGGGCCGCCGAGCGGGTGGACGCGCAGGCCGGCGCGTGGCGCCGCGAGGAGGGCGTGCGCCGCCCGTGGGGCGTGCGGGACCGGCTCCTCGTCGCCGTCTCGACCTCGCCGCAGTCGGCCGACCTCGTCCGCGCGACGGCGCGGATGGCGGCCCGGCTCCACGCGCCCTTCCTCGCGCTTTCGGTGGAGACGCCGGCGGTCGAGCGGGCCCCGGAGGCCGACCGCGCGCGCCTCTCCGACACGCTCGCGCTCGCGACCCGGCTGGGCGGCGAGGTCGTGGTCGTGCGCGGCGACCGGGTCGGCGACGAGGTGCTCGCGATCGCGCACACGCGCGACGTGACGCGGATCGTGGTGGGCAAGCCCGGCCCCGAGACCGGCCGCGGGGGCTCGTCGCTCGTGGACTGGCTCGTGCACCACGCCGAGGGCGTCGAGGTGCTCGTCACCCGCGGCGAGCCCTCGGCCCCGACGGCGCCGCCGCCGCGGGCCCCGCGCCCTCGCACCCGCGTGCGGCACGTGGTGGGCGCCCTGCTCGCGGTGGCCGCGGCGACCGCGGTCGGCGTCGTCGGCGGCGGGGTGCTCGCGCTGGCCGACCAGGCGATGCTCTACGTGCTCGCGATCGTCGCGGTCGCGTCGTGGGCGCCGCGCGCCCCGGTGTTCCTCGCCACCGGCGCGAGCGTCCTCGCGCTGAACTGGTTCTTCGTGCCGCCGGTGCACCACTTCGCCGTGGCCGACGCGCGCCACCTGCTCACGTTCGCGGGCATGGCGCTGGTGGGCACCGTCGTCAACGTCCTCGCGACCCGCCTGCGGGGCGCGGCGGACCGTGCGCAGGAGCGCGAGCGCCGGACGGCCGCGCTCTACGCGTTGGCCCGCGACCTCGCAGGCACGGCCGACGCCGACCTCGTGGCCGCCACGGCGGCGCGCTCGATCGCCGACGTCGCGCGGGCCCCCGTGGCGGTGCTGCTGCCCGGCGAGGGCGACGCGTTGCGGGCCGCGGCCGGCGGGGAGGCGGACTTCGCCTCCGACGAGCGGGAGCGCGAGATCGCCCGGTGGGCCTACGTGCACGGCAAGCCGGCGGGCCACGGCACCGACACGCTCCCGGCGGCCCGGGCGACGTGGGTGCCGCTGGCGGCGGCGGGGCGCGCGCGCGGCGTCGTCGGCGTCGGACGTCGCGACGACGGCTCGGCGCGCGCGGCGTCGGACCAGCAGGCGCTCGACACGCTCGTCGCGCAGACGGCGCTCGCGCTCGAGCGGGTGGCGATGGCGGAGGAGGCGCGGCGGGCCGCGCGCACCGCGCACGACGAGCGGCTGCGCAGCACGATCCTGTCCGGCGTGTCGCACGACCTCCGCACGCCGCTCGCCGCGATCACGGGCGCGGCCGACGCGCTGCTCGACCCGCAGGCGCAGGTGGACGAGGCGTCGCGCCGCGCGCTCGTGGAGGGGATCCGCAGCGAGGGGGCGCGCCTCGGTCGGCTGGTGGCGGACCTGCTCGACCTGTCGCGGATCGAGAGCGGCACGGCGGTGCACCGCGACCCGTACCCGCTCGAGGAGGTGGTCGCCTCGGCGATGCTGCGCACGCGTTCGCTGCTGTCGGGCCGGCGCGTGGCGGTGGACCTCCCCCAGCAGGTGCTGCTGGTGGCGCTCGACCCGGTGCTGATGGAGCAGGTGCTGGTCAACCTGCTCGAGAACGCGGCGAAGTACACGCCGCCGGGCTCGCCGGTGGACGTGCGCGTGACGGTGCAGGACCGCCGGGTCGTCGTCGAGGTGGCCGACCGCGGGCCGGGGATCCCGGCGGGCGAGGAGGAGCGGGTCTTCGAGAAGTTCCACCGGCTGCGCCCGGAGGGCGTGCCGGGCACGGGCCTCGGGCTCGCGGTGTGCCGCGCGGTGGTGGAGGCGCACGGCGGCCGCATCACGGCGGGCAACCGGCCGGGCGGCGGGGCGTCGTTCCGTCTCGAGCTCCCCTTCGACCCCGGCGAGCAGGCGCCGGCGGAGGCGACGTCGTGACGGCCGCGGGCGCGCTCGTGCTGGTGGTCGAGGACGAGGCGTCGCTGCGGCGCTTCCTCGCGGTGAGCCTGCCCGCGCACGGGTATCGCGTGCTCGAGGCGGCCGACGCGGCGACGGCGGAGCGGGACGCGCGCCAGTACGCGCCCGACGCGGTGCTGCTCGATCTCGGGCTGCCCGACCTGGACGGGCTGGCGTTGCTCTCGCGGCTGCGGGCGTGGTACGCGGGGCCGGTGATCGTGGTGTCGGCGCGGGGGCAGGAGCGGCAGAAGGTGGAGGCGCTCGACGCGGGGGCGGACGACTACCTGACGAAGCCGTTCGGGATGCCGGAGCTGCTGGCGCGGTTGCGTGCGGCGTTGCGGCGGACGGCGGCCCCGCCGGGGGCGGTGCCGGGGGCGACGTTGCGGGTGGGGCCGCTCGAGGTGGACGTGGAGGCGCGGCGGGTGCGGGTGGACGGGCGGGAGGTGCACCTGACGCCGACGGAGTTCAAGCTCTTGGTGGCGTTGGCGCGGCGGGCGGGGCGCACGGTGACGCAGCGTCAGCTGCTCGAGGAGGTCTGGGGGCCGCACAGCGTGGACGAGTCGCGCTACCTGCGGGTGTACATGACGCACCTGCGTCGCAAGCTCGAGCCCGACCCGTTCGACCCGCGGCTCTTCGAGACCGAGGCCGGCGTCGGCTACCGCCTCCGCACCGACGGCGACCCCGCCTGACCTGCGAGGCTCGTCACGCGTCGCGTGCAGGCCAGGGCGCCCGCGCTCGCTGGCGGCGATCCGCCAGCGGCCGTCGAGTCCCGTCGCTCGTCCGGTTCGGCTCCCTCGAGTCCGACGGCGCCGTGGTCTCCGCGGGGGCGCACCTTCCAAGTTCCCCGCGCGCCCCGCGCCGCACACGCGTCGTTCGGGGCACGCGTGGCGTCCCCGTTGCACGATCGCGTCCTCCGACCGGCGGGGCGCCCCCCGGCGGCGCGGGAACCGCGCGCGGAGCCGACGCGGGGACTCCAAGTCGGTCCACGAAAAGCGGCCGCTGGCGGCGATCCGCCAGCGGCCGTCGAGTCCCGTCGACCGTCCGGTTCAGCTCCTTGGAGTCCGACGCCTCCGTGGTCTCCGCGGGGGCGCACCTTCCAAGTTCCCCGCGCGCCCCGCGCCGCACACGCGTCGTCCGTCGGGCGCGTGGCGTCCCCGTCGCACGATCACGTCCTCCGACCGGCGGGGCGCCCCCCGGCGGCGCGGGAACCGCGCGCGGAGCCAGCCCGAGGCGGACTCCAAGTCGGTCCACGAAAAACGGCCGC
>JADZCA010000100.1 GCA_020851795.1 Planctomycetota bacterium
CCGAGGCGTCGGGCACCTCGAAGATGACGGTGGACCTCCGTGCGGCCGGCTCGACCGGCACGGCGTCGATGAAGCTCAAGATGGCGATGAAGGCGGGCAAGGTGCCGGCGAAGGACGGCGTGCCGCCCCTCGAGATCCCGCCGATCGACCTCGACGCGACGATCGAGCAGACGATCGAGCGCGCCGACTGACGCGACGGCCGGCTCGTCCGGCCGTTCCGTCCGCGGTGCGCGCGTCGCGGCGGAGCGGCGGCCACGCCGGCAGCCGCGCCACGCGTCGTCCGACGAGCCGCCCGCCGCTCAGCGGCCCCGTCGCGACGCCGCGTGGGCGCGACGCGCCAGCCGGCGCGACGCGGCGAAGACGGCGCGCAGGAGGGCGGCGAGCTCGCGGCGCGGGAAGCCGGCGGGGGCCCCGGCGAGGGCGGCGCGCAGCATCGCGCGCTCGCGCGACGGGTCGGCCGCGGGCAGGCCGGCGCGCGCCTTGGCGCGGGCGACCGTGGCGACGAGGCGCGCCCGGGCCTGCAGGGTCGCCACGAGGCGCGCGTTCACGCGGTCCACGCGGGCGCGCAGGTGGGCGACGGCGGGGGGCGGGTCGGGCTTGCGCGGCACGCGGGGCGTCCTCGACGCGATGGTACCGTCCCCCCGATGCCCGACGCGCGCTCGTCCCGAGTTCCTGCGCCGGTCGCGCGCGTCCCCGAGGTGCTCGCGCCCGCCGGCGAGGAGGCCGCGCTCGCCGCCGCGCTCGCCGCGGGCGCCGACGCCGTCTACTTCGGCCTCGAGGAGGGCTTCAACGCGCGCGCTCGGGCCGGCAACTTCTCGATGGCCACGCTCGACCGCACGGTCGCGCGCATCCACCGGGCCGGCGCGCGGGCCTATCTCACGCTGAACACGCTCGTCTTCGAGACCGAGCTCCCCTTCGTCGAGCGCGTCGTGCGCCGCGCGGCGGAGTGCGGCGTGGACGCGCTCATCGTCCAGGACCCCGCCGTCGCGCTCCTCGCCCGCGCCCTCTGCCCCGCGATGGAGGTGCACGCGAGCACGCAGATGACCGTGTCGAGCCCCGAGGGCGCGCGCTTCGCCCGCGCGCTCGGCGTCACGCGCGTCGTCGTGCCGCGCGAGCTCTCGGTCGAGGAGGTCCGCCGCTTCGCGCAGGGGACCGACCTCGAGCTCGAGGTGTTCGTGCACGGCGCGCTGTGCGTGTCGTGGTCGGGCCAGTGCCTCACGTCGGCCGCGTGGAGCGGCCGCTCGGCCAACCGCGGCGAGTGCGCGCAGTCGTGCCGCCTGCCCTACGACCTCGTGCTCGACGGCCGCGCGCGCGAGCTGGGCGACGTGAAGTACCTGCTCTCGCCCAAGGACCTCGCGGGCCTGCGCGCCGTCGAGGACCTCGCGGCGATCGGCGTCCACGGCCTCAAGATCGAGGGGCGCCAGAAGGCCGCGCCGTACGTGTGGACGACCACGCAGACCTACCGCCACTTCGTGGACGCGGTCGCGCGCGGCGCCTCCGACGCCGACCGCGCGCGCGTGCAGGACGACCTGCTGCGGGCGAGCCTCGCCTACACGCGCGGCTTCTCCGACGGCTTCCTCGGCGGCTCCGACCACCAGACGCTCGTCGAGGGCCGCTTCCCCAAGCATCGCGGCGTCGCGCTCGGCCGCGTCGTGCGCGTCGTGGGCGACACGGTCGTCGTCGAGCCGGACCCGACGGTGCGCCCGTGGACCGGCGCGCTCGCCGCCGACGCGCCGCGCACCGCGCCCGACGGCGTCCCGTCCGCGGCGCGCGCGGGGATGGGCGGCACCGACGACGCGTCGGCGGGGCCCGCCGCCGCGCCCGTCGAGGTGCGCGCGGGCATGGGCGTCGTCTTCGACGCGGGCCACCCCGAGGACCAGGCCGAGCCCGGCGGCCCGGTGTTCCGCGTGGACCGCACCGGCCGCGGCTGGCGGCTCGGCTTCGGCCGCCCCGGCCCCGACCTCTCGCGCGTCGCGCCCGGCCAGCGCGTCTGGGTCACGAGCGACCCCACGGTCGTGCGCGACACCGAGCGCGCGGTCGCGGCCGCCGAGCCCAGCGGCCGCGTGCCGATGACGCTCGTCGTGTCGGGGCGCGCCGGCGCGCCGCTCGTCGTCGAGGCGACGGCGCGCCACGCGCGCGCCCGCGCGACGTCGGCGTCGGCGCTCGTCGCGGCGACGGGGGCGGGGCTCGACGACGCGCTGCTGCGCGAGAAGCTCGGGGCCACCGGCGGCACGCCCTTCCGCCTCGAGGCGCTCGACCTCGCCGGCCTCGCGCCGGGCCTGCACCTGCCGGTCTCCGAGCTCAAGGCGCTGCGCCGCACGGTCGTCGAGACGCTGCTCCCCGCCGTCGAACGCGGCCCCGAGCGCGCCGTCGCCCCGGGCCCCGTGCTGCCCTCGTTCCGCCCCGCCGTCGCGCGGGCCCGGCCGGCGCCGTCGTCGCCCCGGGGCCCGCTCCTCGTGCCGCTCTGCCGTCAGGACGCGCAGCTCGAGGCGGCGATCGACGCGGGCCTGCCCGAGGTCGAGCTCGACTGGATGGAGCTCGTCGGGCTCGGCAAGGCCGTCGAGCGGGCGCGCGCGGCGGGCGTGCGCGTGACGCTCGCGACCGTGCGCGTGCAGAAGCCGGGCGAGGAGGGCTGGGACCGCCGCCTCGCCGCGCTCGAGCCCGACGCGGTGCTCGTGCGCCACTGGGGCGCGATGGTCCACTTCGAGGAGGCCGGTCGCGCCGACGGGGCGGGGGGGGCGCGGGGGCCGACGCTGCACGGCGACTTCTCGCTCAACGTCACGAACTCGATCACCGCCGGCGAGCTGCTGCGCCGCGGGCTCGCGACGCTGACGCCGTCGCACGACCTCGACGCGCGCCAGCTCGCCGCGCTGCTCGACGCGTCGGACCCGTCGCGGTTCACGCTGACGCTGCACCACCACCTGCCCACCTTCCACACCGAGCACTGCGTGTACGCGCACCTGCTGTCGCAGGGGCGCGACTTCCGCACGTGCGGGCGCCCGTGCGAGCGCCACCGCGTGTCGCTGCGCGACGGCAAGGGGCGCGAACACCCGGTCGTGGTGGACGTGGGCTGCCGCAACACGGTGTTCCACGCCGAGCCCGTGAGCGCGGCGTCGGTCGTGCCCGACCTCCTCGCGCGCGGCGTGGCGCGGTTCCGCGTCGAGATGGTGCGCGAGACGCGCGAGGAGGCGCGCGAGCTCCTCGCCACCTACCGCGCCCTGCTCGACGGCCGCCTCGAGCCGCGGGAGGCGCTCGCGCGGGCGGGGGCGGCGTCCCAGGTGGGCGTTTCGCCCGCCCCGATGTCGGTCATGGCCTGACCTGCCGTAGAATCCGCCCCCCGGTGGCCGGCCCGTCCGTGCCCAGGGAGCGCGTCGTGCGTCGAATCCTCCTCCGCTCGGTCCCGCTGCTCGCTTTCGTCGTCGCGACCTTCGTCGCGACCTTCGTCGCGCGTCCGTCCGTCGCCCGCGCCGGCGACCTCACCGACGTCGAGAAGGCCGTGGCGGCCGCCGAGGCCGACCCGAACAAGCTCGAGGCGGCCAAGACGGCGGTGGCGGCCGCCATCGCGGCCAACCTGAAGTCGGCGCCGGCGCGGATGCTCGAGGCGCGCGTCCTGGTCGTCGAGGCGAAGGGCAAGAAGACGTCGCAGCGCGCCGCGGCCTACGCGCTCGTCTTCGACGCGCTGCGGCGCGCCTCGGCCATCGACCCGTGGGACCCGGCGCCCTTCCAGATGAAGGCCGACGTGATGACGTCGATGGGCACGCCCGACAGCGCGGCGTACGCCGAGGCGCTGCGCGGCGTCGCGATCCGCAAGCCGGGCGACGCGACCGCGCGCGAGGCCTACACGCGCCACACGGGCAAGGTCCCGACGCTCGCGGTGGGCGACCCGATGCCGCGCGTCGTGTGGAAGGACTCGGCCGGCAAGGACGTGACGGCCGCGAGCCTCTACGAGAAGGGGACGGTCGTGATCGAGCTGTACCGCTCGGCCGTCTGGTGCCCCTACTGCATGAAGCAGCTCGTCGCGCTGCACGACGCCGTGGACAAGCTCGCCAAGGAGGAGATGACGATCGTCGCGTGCTCGCCGGACACGGCGGAGACGATCGGCAAGATCGAGAAGGAGGGCGTCAAGGAGCGCAGCCCGTTCCGCGTGCGCCTGCTCTCCGACCCCGAGGGCAAGACCGCCGACAAGCTCGGCGTGCTCAACCCCGAGACCGTCAAGCCGGGGACGCCCTCGGACGCGTTCGGCCTGCCGTTCCCCACGACGATCATCGTGGACGTGACCGGCACCGTGCGCTTCGTCAAGACGCACGGCGACCACCGCGACCGGGTCAAGCCCGAGGAGATGCTCGCGGTGGGCAAGAAGATCCGCGAGGCCCTCGGCACGAAGTAGGCGCCGGCGGTGGGCGCGGGCGCCCGGTCGCGGGCGTCCCTCCGCGCGCGGCGCCGGTGCCCGTCGGGCGAGCGGCCCGCCGGCGCCGGCTCCGCCGCGGGGCCCGTCGTGTTCGCGGGGCATGACCGCGCGCCCGAGGACCCGAGGGCGCGACCCGCGGGCTGCCGCCCGGTCGTCCGGACGGCGGGTACGTCCCGACCGCCGGAACGCCCGCTCTCCGTGCGCCCCCGCGGCCGAACGAGTCGGCGGCCGCCGGGCCCCCGGGCGGGCCCGGCACGCGGGGCGTAGACCCGGGTGGTCGATTTGTACGGAAAAAAGTCCGTACGGCATCGGCGGGTCTGGTTGCATCTCGCCCATGCACTCCGCCCTCCGATCGCTCGCCCTCGCCCTTCCGCTCCTCGCCTCGTCGTCGGCCCTCGCGGGACCCGCACCGGCCGCGTCCGCGCCGTCCATCGTCGAGGTGGCCCAGTCCGACGGGCGCTTCACGACGCTCGTGGCCGCGCTCAAGGCCGCCGACCTCGTCCCGGCGCTCTCGGGCCCCGGGCCGCTCACCGTGTTCGCGCCGACCGACGAGGCGTTCGCGCGCCTGCCCAAGGGGACGGTCGAGGGCCTGCTCCGGCCCGAGCGCCGCGGCGACCTGATGCGCGTGCTCACCTACCACGTCGTGGCGGGCCCGGTGCTCTCCTCCGACCTCCTCAAGGCGTCGAGCGCCGAGACGCTCGCGGGGCCCGCGCTGCGCTTCGGGTTGCGCGTCGGGGACGCCCACGTCGTGCAGGCGGACGTGCGCTGCCGCAACGGCGTGATCCACGTGATCGACGCCGTCCTCCTCCCTCCGGAGCCCGCTCCCATGTCGCCGCAGGCCTCGACCGAGGGCGCGACCGCGCGCCTCACCGCCGCGATCGCGCGCGGGGCGCCGCTGTACAACGCCGGCGACGTCGCGGGCTGCGTCGCGGTCTACGAGGCGGCCGCGCGCGCGCTGGTCGCCGCGCGCGGTGAGGCCGGCGAGCTGCACGCGCTCGACCTCGACGCGGTGCTGCGCGCCTCGCACACGAGCGCCGACGCCCGCGCGTGGGCCCTGCGGCGCGCCTTCGACCGCATCCTCGCCGACGAGGCGTTCCGCCCGCGCAGCGAGGCGCCCCTCCCCGAGGGCTTCCCCGCCGCCGGCCCCGTCGGCCGGGTCGTGCGCAAGACCTACCCCGGCTACCGCGCGGCGCGTGCCGACGGGGGCGAGGGGGCGTTCTGGACGCTGTTCCAGCACATCCAGGCGAACGACGTCAAGATGACCGCGCCCGTCGAGATGACGCTCGACGACGGGATGCGCTCGACCGACATGGCCTTCCTCTACGAGCGGCCGGGGCAGGGCTCGGCGGGCACTCGCGGCGGCGTCGCCGTCGTGGACCTGCCGGCGGTGGACGTGATGAGCATCGGCGTGCGCGGCGACCGCGTCGGCTCGTCCCTCACCCGTGCGCGCGAGGCCCTCGACGCGCGGCTCGCCGCCGACGGGCTCGTGGCGGCCGGGCCGTACCGGGTGCTCGGCTACAACAGCCCGATGGTGCCGGCCGAGCAGCGCTTCTGGGAGCTGCAGGTGCCGGTGGCCGCGCGTCCGTCCAAGCCCTGACGGCCACGACCTCAGCCGCTTCGGGCGCGGGGCGCGAGCCCCGCGAGCAGACGTCCCGTGACGAGGGCGAGCGCCTCGTCGCGGGGCTGCGCGACGAAGGTCTCGGTGGGGCGGGCAAACGTCGCCACCACCGACGCCTGCGACGGGTAGGCCTCGGCGATCGCGCGCCACTTCGCGTCGTCGCAGGCGAGCGTCAGGTCCGACGACGCGAGGCCGTGGCCGAAGAGGAGCCGCGGCACGCCCGCGTACGCCGCCGTCGCCACGCGGTGCACGAGCCGGTGGTGGGGGTGGCCGTACTCGCCCGTCTCGTGGTGCGTGACGAGCAGCGACGGACGCAGCCGCAGCGCGCGCAGGCCCCGCGCAACCGCGTCCGCGTCGATCGAGCAGCGGCCCTGGCGCCGGTCCTCGGGGTCGTCGGCCTGGCCGAGGAAGCGCACGCGCGACGCCGGCGTGCCCAGCGTCGTCTGCCACGCGCGCATCTCGAGCGCCCGCGGCGACCCGTCCGCGTGCGTCATGCACACGACCGTCCAGCGGTGGCGCGCCGCCTGCCGTTGCAGCGTGCCGGCGAAGATCGCGTCGTCGTCGGGGTGCGCGACGACGAGCAGCACCGAGAGCGGGCGGCGTCGGGCGCGGCGGGGGTCGGCGGCGGGCGAGGACACGGCGCGTGGAGAGCCTACGCGACCGTCCGCGCGCTACGCTCCCGGGGCCCCGATGCCGCCCCCGCCCGTCCTGACGAGCTTCCTCGCCCACGAGCCCGCCACGGGCCACCGAGCGGGGGCCCGCGTCGTCGCGGGCGGGGCCGGGTACGCGGTCGTCGAGCAGGCCGAGGCGGTGGCGCGCGTGCTCGCCGCCGAGCGCGGGCCGCGCGACCCGTCGCGCGTCGTGCTCGTCGCGCCGCGCGCGCCGACGTGGTCGCGCGGGCCGCGGGGCGTGAGCCTGCGGCCGTTCGCCGCTCCCGACGGCGCGCTCGACGAGCTCGCGGTGCGCTACGTCGAGGACCGCGCGTGGCGTGACCGCTTCCGCGAGCTCCTCGGCGGCGGGCCCGTGCTCGCCCACCACCTGCCCGCCGCGCGCGTCGTCGAGGCGCTCGGCCTCCCGTCGGTCGTCGCGATGCACTCGCTCTGGCCCACCGTGCGCGCCGCGGTGGACGGCGGGCCGCCGGGGCCACGCGCCGACGCCTGCGCGCGCCTGCTCGGCTCGGCGGCGGCGGTCGTGGTGGCGACGCGGGCCGAGCGCGACCTGCTGCTCGCCACGGCGCCCGCGGGCGTGGCCGACCTCGCCGCGCGCGTCCACGTCGTCCCGCTCGCGCCGAGCCCGTGGCTGCGCCGGCTGGCCCGGCGCGACGGCCTCGCGCGGCGACGGGCGGCCTGGCGGGCGCGCCTCGTGCCGGGCGCCGCCCCGCACGACGTCGTCCTCGCCGTCGTCGGCCGCGTCGTCCCCTACAAGGGCGTGCTCGAGGCCGTCGCCTCGTTCGTGCGCGTCGCGCGCGCGGCGCCCCGGGCCCGGCTCCTCGTCGTGGGGCCGCCGACCGACGCCGCCTACGCGGCGCGCGTCGCCGCCGCGGTCGAGGCCGCGCCACGCGACGTCGCCGCCCGCGTGCACCTCGTCGGGCCGCAGCGCCTCGAGGCCGCGCCGCTGGCGTCGGACGTGCTCGTCCACCTCTCGCGCATCGAGTCCTTCAGCCGCACCCTCGACGAGGCCGCGCTGCTCGGGCGGCCCGCGGTGGTGGCGGCGTCGCCCGTGCTCGCCGAGCGCGTCGGCCGCGGCCGCGCGCCCGCGACGACGTCGGACGACGACGTCCTCTGGCTCGAGGACCTCTCGCCGGCGGCGCTCGACGCGGCGCTCCTGCGCGCCGCCACCGACGGCGCGTGGCGGTCGGCGTGCGGGGCCGCGAGCGCGCGTCGCGTCGAGGCCGTCGCCCCCGACGCGGCGGCCCGCGCGCTGCTCGCCGTGTGGCGCGCCGTGGGAGACTCGCGGGCATGCGGCTCTTCCTGATCCGTCACGCCGACCCCGACTACGCGCGCGACGACCTCACGCCGGCCGGACGGCGCGAGGCCGAGGCGCTGGGGCGCCGCGTCGCGGCGCTGGCCCCGACGCACCTCTACGTCTCGACGCTGGGGCGCGCGAGGGCGACCGCGGCGGTGCTCGCGCGCGCCGTGGGGCAGTCGCCCGTCGAGGACGGCCGCCTCGACGAGCTCGACTGGCACGTCGAGGACGCGCAGTGGGGGCGGCTGTCGGCGTGGGACGTGCCCGGCGAGACGGTGCGGACCGCGACCGAGCCGGGCGCGGTGCGCGCGTTCGCCGAGGGCGTCGCCCGCGTGCACGCCTTCTCCGACGAGCTCCTCGCCCGCCACGGCTACGTGCGCGAGGGCGGGCGCTACCGCGTCGAGCGTCGCAACGACGACCGCGTGGCCGTCGTCGGGCACGGCGGGCTCATGCTCACGTGGCTCCCGCACCTGCTCGCGCTGCCCGTGGACCGCGTCTGGTGCGGCTTCTGGCTGCCGCCGAGCAGCGTCACGACGGTCGTGCTCGAGGAGCGTTCCGACCCGTGGGCGACGCCGCGGTGCGTCGGCCTCGGCGACGTCTCGCACCTCTACGCCGACGGCCTCGTCCCGAGCACCAGCGGGCTGCACGGACGGGGCCACCGGCCGCCCGGCCACCCGTGAGCGGCCCGGTCCGGCGGCGGCGGGCTACCCCGCGTCGAGCGCGCGGAACGCGTCGAGGATCCGCGCGGTGAAGAGCGCGTCGATCTCGGCCCGCTTCGCCCCCGGGCCCGGCGACGGCGCGCTCGGGATGCCGGGGTTGCTGTTGATCTCGTAGACCTGCACCCGACCGCCGACCACGCCGTAGTCCACACGCCCGTAGTCCATGCGCGCGAGGCGGAACGCCTCCTCGAGCGCGGGCGCGTGCGGGTTCTCGTCGAGGTAGGCGCGCTCGGCGCGCAGGGCCTCGTCGTCCACGACCTTCGGCTCCTTGAGCATCCAGTCGGGGCCGAAGAAGAGGTGGCCGGGGAGGATCCGCCCGGCGATGCGCCACGCGCTGTACTTGCGGTGGAGCCCGCGCGCGTCGCGCTCGCCGCAGTACTCGACGACCACGCGGCCCTCGCGGCTCCGGCCCGCGCGCTCGAGCGCCTCGACCGCGCGGTCGAGGTCGGCGGGGGTCTCGAGCAGCTCGGTCTCGGCGCCGACGTGGTCGTTCTCGGTGCGCAGGAAGACGGGGAACCGCCGCGGCCGGCGCGCCTCCGTGAGGCGGTAGACGTCGAAGTCGTTGAGGCCGTGCTCGGCGAGCGTGCGCAGCAGCTCGTAGCGGCCCATCGTGCGGAGCGGGTCGTTGTGCACGCTCCGCGCCGCGCCCTTTTCGAGGAGCACGTCGCGGAACCGTGCGGCCTCCTCGCGGTGACGGCCGCTCAGGCGGTCCACGTCGGAGAAGACCCAGTGCCCGACGGGCGGCGCGGGGAGCCGCGACGCGGGGCGGACGTCGCGGCGCGCCTCGTACGCGGCGTTGACGACCGCGCGCAGCGAGCCTCCGAGCCAGCGCCGGCCGAGCGAGCCGCCGCGCAGCCAGCAGCGCGTCTGCTCGTACGTGACGACGCGGAACGACGACGCGACCGGGCGGCCCCACCCCTCGAGGAACCGCGTGACGGTGTACGGGTTCTTCTCGGTGACGAGGTAGTGGATCATCGGGCGGCGGCGTCGCCGGCGAGGAAGCGCTCGAGCGCCTCGTGCGCCTCGTGGTCGGGGCGCTGCTGCGGCGGGCGCTTGCAGAAGGCCGACGACGCCGCGTGCAGCACGCCGCCGACCCCGCGGTCGAGCGCCACCTTGGCGCACCGCACCGCGTCGATCACGACGCCGGCCGAGTTGGGCGAGTCCTCGACCGAGAGGCGCAGCTCGAGGTCCATCGGCACGCCGCCGAAGAGCCGCCCCTCGATGCGCACGAAGCACACCTTGCGGTCCTTCTGCCACGGGACGTAGTCGCTCGGGCCCACGTGCACGTCGTCGGCGGGGAGGCTCTGCGGGATCATCGACGTGACCGCTTCCGTCTTGCTGCGGCGCTTCGACGCCAGCCGGTGGCGGTCGAGCATGTTGAGGAAGTCGGTGTTGCCGCCGGTGTTGAGCTGGTAGGTGCGGTCGATGGAGACGCCGCGGCGCGCGAAGAGCTCGGCGAGCGTGCGGTGCGTGATCGTCGCGCCCAGCTGCGACTTGACGTCGTCGCCGACGAGCGGGAGGCGGCGGTCGGCGAACGCCTGCGCCCACGCGGGGTCGCTCGCGACGAACACCGGGATGCAGTTGACGAGGGCGACGCCCGCGTCGAGCGCGCAGCGCGCCCAGAAGCGCGTCGCCTCCTCGGACCCGACGGGGAGGTAGTTGACGAGGACCTGCGCGCCGCTGCGGCGCAGGGCGTCGGTCATCTCGGCGGCGCCGGGGTCGGCGCCCTCCGCGACGACGAACGAGCGCTCGGGCGGGTGCAGCCGCATGTGCTCGGCCACGCCGTCGAGCACGGGGCCGCGGCGCACGACGACGCCGGTCGCGGGGAGGTCGGGGGCGAGCGGGACGGTGCAGTTGGGCGGCGCGTTCAGGGCGTCGCGCAGGTCGCGGCCGACCTTGCGCGCGTCCACGTCGAAGGCGGCGACCACCTCGAGGTCGCCGGGGCGGTAGCCGCCGAGCACCGGGTGCATCAGCCCCTGCGTGTCGCCCGGCGGCTTGTGCCGGTAGAGGTGCACGCCCTGCACGAGCGAGCTCGCGCAGTTGCCGACCCCGACGATCGCCACTCGGACCGGTCCGCGCGCGGTGGGAGAGCTCATGGGCGGCCGATGCTACCCGTCAGCGCCCGGCGGTCGTCCCGCGGAGCAGGTGCCACGCCACGGCCACGTCGAAGGGCCGCCGCCGCCACCACGCCCACAGGTGGGGGCGCGCCTCGGCGTGCAGGCCCGCGCGCAGGAACCGCTTCGCCCACCGACGGTGGAGCCGGGCCCGCGTCGCGCGCGGGAGTCGGCAGCGGTCCACGTACGCGCTCTCGAGCCGCGCCGCCGCGATCGGGGCCGCCGCGGGGTCCTGCGACTGCTGCGGGGCCCCGTCGTCGCCCGCGTGGCGCACGTAGGAGACCAGGGCCCGGGGCTCGACCACGTACCGGTGGCCCGCGAGCAGGAAGCGGCACATGAGCTCGGCGTCCTCGGCGTACCACGCGGGATCGAAGCGCAGCGAGCGGACGACGTCGGCGCGGAAGAGCAGGCCGGTGATGAGGAACCACCCGCCGAGCACCATGTGCTCGATCGTCGTGGGCAGGCCTCGCGGCAGCCGCTCGAAGTGCGAGCGGTTGCCGTCCGCCCACGGGCCGACGTAGGCGACGTCGCACACGGCCGCCGCCGCGTCGGGGGCCGCGACGAGCCGCGCGGCCATCGTCGAGGCGAACGTGGGCTCGCACCGGTCGTCGCTGTCGAGGAACGCGACCATCGCACCGGTGGCCGCGTCGATCCCGGTGTTGCGCGCGCGGGCGACGCCGCCGTTCTCGCGGCGGATCAGGCGCAGGCGCGGGTCGTCGCCGAAGCGGCGGCGGAGCCCGTCGAGCGTCCCGTCGGTCGAGCCGTCGTCCACGACGACGGCCTCGACGTCGGGGTGGTCCTGCGCGAGCACGCTCGCCACGGCGTCGCCGACGCGGGCGGCGCGCTGCCACGTCGGGACGACGAAGGACACACGCGGGAGCAGGGGGGCGGTCGGCGGGGCCACGGCGCGTCCCGATCGTGCCACGGGGCGCCCCGGGCGCCGCGGCCCGGCGGGGCGCGGGCGCCGCCGCATTCGTGCGCGCGGCGGTCGGGGGTCCGTACGCTGCTCGCACCATGCACCGCCCCCGTCTCGTCGCCGCCGCGATCCTGTGGACACTGCTTTGCGCCCCCGCCGCCCTCCGTGCAGCGGACGCGCCGCCCGCCGCGGCGGACGCGCCGCCGACGCACCTCGCACGCTACGGCGCGGGCGCGGGGCCCGCGGCGGTGCCGGGCGGGTTCCGGGTGCTCGACGAGGCGCGCACGCCGCTGCAGCGCAACACCGTCGCGTGGGACCGGTCCAAGGAGGGCGCGTTCCGTCGCACCCGCCTGCGCGCCACGGTGCGCCTCGACGAGGGGGGCGACGGCGGTTGGTTCGCGTTCCTCTCGACGGCGAAGCACGGCGTCCGGGGCCCGGGGCCCTACGTCCCTTCGGCCGCGGCGCCCGACCTCGCCGGCTCCTTCGCCGTCGGCCTCGACGTGCACAACCCGCCGAGCCAGGAGATGTTCACCGAGTGGGGGAACTACGAGGACCGGCCGCAGCGCGAGGTCTCGCTCCACGTGGACGGCCGCGAGCAGGTCAAGCGCGTCGCGCCCGAGGAGCTCCGCGGCAAGGACGTGGAGCTCGAAGTCGTGCTCGAGCACGTCGTCGGCGGGGCGGAGGCGACGGTGCGCCTCGCGGGGGCGACGGTGTACGACCGGCACTTCCTCGCGCACCTCGACCCGTACGAGCTGCGGCTCGCGTGCGGCGCCGGGACGCGCGCCGACGCGACGACGCGCTTCGACGTGCGCGACGTCGTCCTCGTGCAGGAGGAGCCCGCGACGCCGCCGAGGCCCCCGATCCACGTCGAGGTCTTCGACCACGTGCGCACCGACAACCAGACGACCGCGCACACGCGGACCGTCGAGCTCCCGCCCGCGACGTGGGCGTTCGGTCGCGTCGTGCTCACGCTCGACCTGCACGACGCCGGCGAAGCGTGGGACGAGTGGGACCGCAACGGCATGGTCAACGCCTTCGACGACGCCGGTCGGCGGCTCCCCGTCGTCCCCTTCGTCACGTCCTACCGGACGCCCTGCCACTGGACGGTGGACGTCACCCACTTCCTGCCCCTGCTGACCGGCAAGCGACGCTTCGAGGTCGCGGCGGGCACGGACTTCTACAAGGGTCGCGGCTACCTGATGAGCGTGAGCCTCGACTACCACCACGGCACGCCGGACCTGCTCCCCGTGGCCGTCCGTCCGCTCTGGCAGGGCGTCGCGCACTACCGGTCGCACGAGAACCACTTCCGCGACTTCTTCGAGCCGCGCCGGGTCGCGATCGACCCCGCCGCGCGCGCCGTGCGGGTCTGGAGCACGACGACGGGGCACTCGCAGGTCGGCGAGTTCACGCCGTCGAAGCGGGCGCTCGTCGTGGCGCGGGCCGACGGCACGACGACCCGCTTCGAGGACGTGCTCTGGAAGACCGACTGCTACCTCAACCCCAACCGCCCGCAGCTCGGCACGTGGCAGTTCGCGCGCGCCGGCTGGGCGCCGGGCGACGTCGTGCGGCCGTGGTGGGTGGACCTCTCGGCCGCGGCGCCGGCGGGGCAGACGGTCGAGCTCTCCTGGGCGCCTTCGCGCTACGAGCCTCCGAACGGCGGGGAGGCGCCCACCGAGGCGCAGTACGCCGAGGCGACCCACGTCGTGCAGGCCTACCTCGTCACGTACCGCGCGCCGGAGGGGCTCGTCCCCGCGCCGACGCTGCGCCTCGCCGACGTCGTCAAGGGCAGCCCGGCCGAGCGGGCCGGCTTGCGTGCCGGCGACTACCTCGCGACGTACGACGGGGCCGCGCTCGACTCGCTGGACGTGCTGCGCGAGCGCGTCGCGAAGGCCGAGGCGTCGGGCGCGAAGGAACTGGTGGTCGTCGCCTATCGCGGCAGCGAGCGGCTCGAGGCCCGCGTGCCGCCGGGCAAGCTCGGCGTGCAGATCGCGACGCGCTGAGCGGCGCCGCGGGCCCCGTGCCGTCGCGCGCGGTCACACGCCGTAGCGGTCGGCCAGGACGCCGAGGTGGTGCTCCGCGTGGCCGACGGCGAGCCACGCCAGCGCGCGCACGCTGACGGGCGTGCCGTTGGCGACGCCCTTGCGCACGAGCGCGTCGGCGGGGAGCCCGCGGAAGAGCGCGACCGTGGCCGCGCGCACGGCCGTCCACTCGGCGAGCAGGTCGGCGAGCGGGCGTGCGTCGAAGCGGCCCTGCGGCGTCCAGGCGTCCTCGTCGAAGCCCGGGAGCGGCGTGGCGTCGCCGCGCGCGAACGAGAGGGCGCGGTAGGCGTAGACGCGCTCCGTGTCGGCGAGGTGCCCGACGACCTCCTTGACGCTCCACTTGCCGGGCGCGTAGCGGTGCAGCGCCCGCGCGTCGTCGAGGGGGCCGAGGCGTCGGGCCGCGACCTCGACCTGCGCGGCGAGCCGCGGCGCGGCGTCGTCGCCGGCGACGCGTGCGACGTAGGCGCCCGCCTCCGAGGCGCACTCGTCGGGGCCGGGGCGAGGGATCGGGCGGTGGGGCATGGGCGGAAGACCGGCGGGGAGCGCGGCATCTTCGCGCGCGGGGCCGACGTCGCGCCGTCGCCGTCGCGGGCGTGCTTGAATCGCGCCGCGGAGGCCCCGGTGGCTCGGTTCGCGATCCTGATGTACGAGGACGACGGGGCGTGGGCGGCGTTGCCTCCCGCGCGCCAGCAGGAGCTCTACGCGCTCTACGGCGCCTACGTCGAGGGGCTCCGCTCCCGGGGCGCCTTCGTCGCGGGGCACTCGCTGGGCGGGCCCGCGGTGCGCCTCGTCGGCGGCGCGGGCGGGGAGGTTCGGGTGGACCCCGACCCCGCGACGACGAACGTGCTGACGGGGTGGTTCGTCGTGGAGGCGCCCGACGCCGTGGCCGCGGTCGAGCTCGCCAAGGGCTGCCCCGCGCTGCTCCACGGCGAGCGCGTCGTCGTGCGCCCGACCGGCCACGGCGGCTGAACGGGCGCCGCCGGGCGCAGGTGCGCGCCGGAAACGGAGCGGGCCCCGCCCACGCGAGGTCGTCGCGTCGGCGGGGCCCGCGGGGGGACGGTCGCGTCGGGCCTACTTCGGGCCCATCCCGCCGCCCTTGTGCTCGCGGCGGACGGTGAACGGCTTGAGCGCGAGGCCGTCGCCCTTGAAGGTCACGGTCTGAGCCGGGAGGCTGTGGCCCTTCTTGATGTCCTCCCACGTCACCTTCCACGACACGGTGCCGTCGTCGCCCTTCGTGCCGTTCGTCTCGACGATCTCGCCCGGCACCTTCAGCTTGCGCGCCATCTCGAGCTCCTTCATGAAGCCCTCGAACATCGGCAGCATCGCGGCGCCCATGTCGCCCGCCGGGTCGCCCATGCCGGGCGCGTCCTTGTCGCCGCCCTCCTTGGACTCGTCGGAGAAGAAGCGCAGCGTCCACGAGCCGTCGTCGTTCTTCTTGAGCTCGGCGTTCATCTCGATGCCCGTCGCCTTGGCGTAGGCCTCGAGCGTCTTGAACTTCGCCTCGACCTCGATGAGGACCTTGCCGTTCTCCTCCTTCGAGGTGGCCTTGGTCACCTCGAGGCCCTCGATGTCCTTCCACTCCTTCTTCATGTCCTCGAGCGGGTCGTCCTTCTTCTCCTCCGGCGCGGGCTTGTCGCCGTCCATGCCCGCGTCGTCGGGCTTGCCGCCCATCGCCGCGCCGATCGCGTCGGCGATGCCCTTCATCGCCGAGAGGTCGATCGTGATCGTCTCGCCGTAGTGGCCGGAGCCGTCGGACGTGACCGTGGCGTCGTCGTGCGCCTTGATGCAGCCGGGCAGGGCGAACGACGCGCTGGCGAGCAGGCCGACGACGAGCCGGCGGAGGGACGAACGGGACATGCGGGGGGATCCTCGAGGGTGGGGGGGGAGAACGGGACGGGAGAGCCTACCCCCGCCGGCGTCTCGGGGACTTCGGCCCCGTGCCCGCCCCGCGGACACCCCCCGGTGCGCCTACGCGGGGCCCGGGGCGACGGCGACCGCGCGCCGGCCGTGCCCGTCGGTCAGCGGGTGGCGAGCAGGAGCGGCGAGGGCGCCGGCGCCGGGAGCGACGTGACGTCGCGGAAGCCTGCGGCCTCGAGCCACGTGCGGTACTGCGACGCGGTGAAGGCGTCGCCCTCGGTCGTGTGCACGAGCATGTTGAGGGCGAAGAGCAGCGGGGCCGGCGGCGACGCACGGCCCTCGTCGGGCACGAACTCGACGATCACGATCGTGCCGCCCGGGCGCAGCGCGCGCGCGACCTTCTGGAGCAGGCGCTGCGTGTGCGTCGCGCCCTCGCTGTGGCAGATGTGGCCGAGGACCGCCGCGTCGAACGCCGCGGTGCCGAAGTCCACCGTGCGCAGGTCGCCCGGGAGGTAGCCCACGCGGCCCTCGAGCTTCGTGCGCTGGGCCCACGCCCGCGTGTGCTCGAGCGTCTCGGGGAGGTCCTGCGCCGTCGGACGGACGCGCGGCTCGGCGAGCGCGGCGCCGAAGCCCCAGACGCCCGACCCCGCGGCGACGTCGAGCAGGCGGATCTCGCCCGTGGGATGACGCCGCGCGAGCTCGCGCCCGACGACCTGGGCGGCCGCGAAGCCGACGGGGAAGAGCCCGTCCACGAGGCGCTTCCAGAACGGGATGCCCTCGCTGGGGCGGTCGAGCGCCGTGGCCGGGCGGCCCGTGCGGACGCACTCGGTCAGGCTCTGCCAGCGCTGCGCGATCTCGCGCCCGTGCAGCGCGAGGAAGTCGCCCATGAACGCGGGGCTCGAGCGCAGCAGGAACGTCGCGGCGTCGGGGGCGAGCGCGAGCCCGTCGCGCCGCTTCTCGACGAGGCCGAACGCGGCCATCGCGTCGACGAGCATGGCCGTGCCGCGCTCGGACGCCCGGATCGCCGTCGCGACCGCGCGGACGTCGCGCGCGCCGGCGGCGATCGCGCCGAAGAGGTCGAGCTCGATCGCGGCGACGAGGGCCTGCGTGACCCCAAAGCCCCATCCGAGCTGGAAGATGCGCTCGGGCGTGGCGGGGGCGGCGGAGGGCGTGGGGGCGTGGGCGGAGGTGTTCATGGCCGCGCGAGCCTACGCGGACCCCCGGGGCGCGTCGCGCGCGGGGCGGGCGGCCGGTCGCCCCGCGCGCGCGTCCGGCCGGCTCAGCCCGGATTTCCCACGAGCCGACGAGGTCGGGGCCGCGCCGGGCCGTCGGGCGCAAGGAGACGCGCGTCGCGCGAGCGAGCGCCGTGCCGGCGGGGTTTCACCTCCTCGGCGTGTCCCAAGAACACGCGGTCGTCGGTGAAACCCCGCGCCCGACGACCCTGCATCGGCCCCGACCGCGGGACGCCGCTCGGTCGGTCCACGAAGCC
>JADZCA010000101.1 GCA_020851795.1 Planctomycetota bacterium
CAGGGCGGGGCCGCGCCCCGCGCTGCGGGTCTCCTACGTGCCGCCGGGGCGGGGGCCGCCGTCGAAGTAGAGGGCGCCGTGCCGCACGATCGCGCCGGGCTCGAGGTCGAGGTCCACGCGCACGACGGCGGCCGCGCTGCGGAGCGGGGGGCCGCCCTGCGGGACGCCGTCCACGATGAGCGGGTGCTCAAGCAGCGCGCGCTGCCCCTCGCGGATCTCGTGCTCGAGGTCGGTCAACGAGACGAGCACGCCGAGCTCGCCGACGTTGCGGATCGTCGCCTCGACGGCGCCGCCCCCCTGGAGGAAGAGGCGGGCCGGGATCGCCGTCGAGACCCGTTCTGCGCGCCGTCGTTCGTCCATGGACCGCCCCGAGGGTCCGCCCCGCACGGGCGGACGCCCTGATCCTATCCCCCGGGCCCGCGGCGACGAAGGTCGGGGCCTTGACGGGCGCGTGACACCTCCGCGGCCGCGCCGTGGCACGCTGCGCGCATGCCCCGGGCCCGGAGCCTCCTCGCCGTCGTCGGCCTCCTCGCCAGCGGCCTCGGCCTGCACGCGCTGGGCGAGCGGACGATCGAGCTCGAGGCGCGCGAAGCGCACGCCCGCGCCCGGGCGCGGGCCGAGGACGCCGTCCGCGTCGCCCGCGACGAGGCGCTCCCCCGCCTGGCGCAGGGGCTCGGCCCGACCTGGTTCCGGCTGCGCCGCGCCGACGTGCGCGGGCGCTTCGAGGCGATGAGCGCGAGCGCGGCCCCCGAGGACCGTCTCCTCTTCGAGCAGGCGCTGTTCCTCGTGCGGCGAGGGGACGCCGTCGAGGCGGCGGACCTCTTCACGCGCCTCGCGCAGCGCCCCGGGGCCCGCGACCTCGCCCCGCTCGCCGCCGCGCACGCCGCCGCCCTCGCGGCGACCGACGACCGCGTCCCGGCCGCGCAGGCGCCGGCACCCGAGGCCGTGCCCACGGACGCGGTCACGGAGGACGGGGTGCCGCTGCGCGCGTGGACGGCCTACCTGCGCGTGCGGGCCGCGCTCCGCGCCGCCGACCGCGCCGGCGTCGCCGCCGCGTGGGACGCGCTCGGCGCGGCGTTCGACGGCGAGGGCGTCCGCACCGACGGCGGTCCCGACGCGGCCGACTGCGTCCTCGCCGCCGTGGACGCGGGCGGCCCGGCGCTGGCGGAGGCCCTCGCCGCGGCGGGGCGCCCCGACCCGGACGACCTCGTGCTGCGCGCGCGCGTGGCGCGAGCGGCCGCGGGCCGTCCGCCCGGCGCCGCGGCGAGGCTCGTCGGCGCGGTGATCGTGGCGTCCGTCCCGGAGGCGGACGCCCCCGACCGCGTCGTCCGCGCGGCCGACTTCGTCGCGGCGCTCGCGACGACGCTCGCGGTCCCCGTCGCCGCGGCGCTCGCCGAGCGCGACGTGCCGCCCGGCGCGAGCCGGGCGCAGCCCGCCGCCCTCGAGGGCCTCTGGCTGTACGCCGTCCCCGACCCCGGCCCGATCGCAGGCCCGTTCCCGCGCTGGCTGCTGGCCGGCGGGCTCGCCGCCTACCTGCTCGGCGGCTGGGCGCTGCTGGCCGCGTCGGCGAGGCGACGGCACGCGCAGCGGATGCAGGCCGACTTCGTGGCCGCGGTGTCGCACGAGCTCAAGACGCCGATCGCGGGCGTCAAGGCGCTCGCGGAGATGCTCGCCGACGAGCGCGTCGAAGACCCCGAGCGGCGGCGCCTCTACGCGCAGCGCATCGGCGCGGAGATGGACCGCCTCGGCGCGGCCGTGTCCGACGTGCTCGACGCGGCCCGCATCGAGCGCGACCCCACGGCGGTCGTGCGGCCGCGCCTCGTCGAGCCCGCCGACGCGGTCGCGGCCGCGGTCGAGATCGCGCGGCCCGCGCTCGCGCGCCGGGGCGTCGCGCTGTCCGCCACGGTCGCGCCGTCGGGCGCGAGGATGCCGATCGACCCCGACGCCCTCGCGCACGTCGTCCACAACCTGCTCGACAACGCCGCGAAGTTCGCCGGCGACCGCGGCGAGGTGACGCTCGTCGCGGGCCCGTCGGCGGACGGGTACCGCGTCGAGGTGCTCGACCGCGGCCCCGGCATCCCGGCCGACGAACGCGCCCGCGTGTTCGAGCGGTTCTTCCGCGGCGCCGACGCGCGCCGGCGCGCGGTCCCCGGCACGGGGCTCGGGCTGCACGTCGCGCGCGCGCTGGTCGAGGCGCACGGGGGACGCGTCGGGGCGACCGACCGCGACGGCGGCGGGGCGCGGCTCGTGGTGGACCTCCCGCGGAGGCCGGCGTGACCGACGCGAAGATCCTGGTCGTCGAGGACGACGAGAGCCTCGCCCTCGTGCTCTCCGACGCGCTCGGGCACGAGGGCTACCGCGCGCTGGTCGAGCGCGACGGGCAGCGCGCGCTCGAGCGCGCGACGGCCACGCGCTTCGACCTCGTGATCCTCGACCTCATGCTGCCGACGCTGGACGGGACGGAGGTGTGCCGGCGGCTGCGGCGCGCGGGCGTGCGCACGCCCGTGCTCATGCTGACCGCGCGCGGCCGCGAGGAGGACCGCGTGCGCGGCCTCGACGCGGGCGCGGACGACTACGTGACGAAGCCGTTCTCCGTGCGCGAGCTGCTCGCGCGCGTGCGGGCGCGGCTGCGCGCGACGACGGCCCCGCCCTCCGACGTCGTGCGCATGGGCGACGCCGAGGTGGACTTCGTCGCGCACGTGCTCCGGCGCGGCGGCGCCGAGGTGGCGCTGACGAAGACCGAGCTCGGGATGCTGCGCGTGTTCGCGCGCAACCCGGGCGTCGTGCTGCCCCGCGCGCGCTTCCTCGACGAGGTCTGGGGCCTGCGCAGCTTCCCCACGACCCGCACGGTGGACATGCACGTGCTGCGCCTGCGCGAGAAGCTCGGCGACGTCGGCGACGAGCCGCGCCACCTCCGCACCGTCCACGGCGTCGGCTACCGCTACGACCCCTGAGCCCGGATCTCCCACGAGCCGACGAGGTCGGGGCCGCGCCGGGCCGCCGGGCGCGCGGGGGCGCGCGTCGCCGCGCGCCGCGAGGCGCCGCTCCGCCCGCTGATGTTGCGGACCCGTGACAACCCCGCCGGCGCACGCGGCAGGATGCGCGCGTCGCACCGGAGCCCGCCATGACCACGTGCCCCCGCCACGCTCGGACGTCGATCCTCGCGGCCGTCGCCCTCGCCGCCTGCGCGCTCGGCCTCCTCGCCGCGCCCGCGCGCGCCCAGGACGCGCCGCCCGACCCGGCCGCGCTGCTGCGGGACGCGCGCAGCGCGGAGAGCGTCGAGCGCGACGGGAAGAAGGCGATCGGGCTCTACCGCCGCGTCCTCGAGCTCGCCCCGCAGACCGACGCCGCGCGCGACGCCGCGCTGCGCCTGCTGGCGATCCACGAGGCGCGCGGGGAGCGTGCCGAGGCCCTCGAGGCGGTCCGCGCGCTCGCCGACCTGGCCGCACGGCTCGACGACGGCGCCCGCCACTCGGTGCACGAGGCCGCGGTGCGGCTCCTGCGCGCCTCGGGCGGCGGCGAGGTGCGCACGCCGGTGGGCACGCTGGTCGTGGTCGTCGAACGCACCGCCGGGTCGGCCGACGCCGCCACGCCGGCCGCGTCGCCGCTCGACGCGAAGATCCTCCCGCTCCTCGCCGTCGCCGAGTCGCGGGTCGGCACGAACCTGGCGGCCAGCTCGTTGGCGTCCACGAGCGCCGCGCTCGCGACGATCGGGACCGACGCGCTCCCGCTGCTCGAGCGGGAGCTGCGGGCGGGCGACCTCGCGCGCGCGAGGCTCGTCGCGTCGATCCTGACGAAGGCGTTCGGCCCCGCCGCGGTCCCGACGCTCGAGCGCGTCGTGCGCGACGGCGACGCGGTCGCGCGCGGGGCCGCCTGGTCGGCGTTCGCCGCGCTCCCCGCCTCCGACGCCAAGCGGTCGTCCATCCGACGGCTGCTCGAGGTCCCCGAGGCGGCCGCGCTCTCGCCGTCGGTCGTCGACCTCGCGACGCTCGAGCTGCCCGAGGCGACCCTCCTCCCGCTCGCGCGCGCGGAGCCCGACGGCGGCCCGTTGCTCGCCAGCCTGCTCGCCCGCGGCTCGCCCGAGGCGTTCGACCGTCTGCTCGCGCGGGCGAAGACCGACGCCGACGGCGCGTGGGCCCTGTTGCTGCGGGTCGCGACGCGCTCGCGGCTCGACCCCGAGCGGCTGCGCCCCGAGCAGGTCGAGGCGCTGACCACGTTCGTCACCTCGCGCGGGAGCGGGCCCGACGCGGACCGTGTGCCGGCGATGCTCGGCGCGCTCTCGATGGCGCGGTGGAAGGCGGCGCTCCCCACGGACCCCGCCGAGCGCGGGCGCGCCGCGGAGAGCGCGTGGCGTCGCTACGTCGAGCTCCCGGCCGACCAGCGCGGCCCGTACGTCGCTGCGCTCGCCGAGGCCGGGATCGCCGTCCCCGCGGCGCTGTTCCGCGACCCCGCGTGGACGCGGGCCTTCTTCGACGCCTACCCCGCCCTCGCCGCCGTCTCGCTCGACCCTCCGCTCGACGAGCGGGTGCGGCGCGAGGACCCCGCGCTGTGGACCGGCGTGCTCGAGGCCGCGCTGCGATGGGACCGCAGCACGCTCGAGGGGTGCGTCTCGCAGCTGCTCGCGTGGGCCGCGGGACCGGAGGCCGCGTCGCCCACGGTCCCGGGCACGACGACGGATGCACGTTGGGTCGAGCTGGCGTCGCGCGACGGGCTCGCGTCGTCGCTCGGCGACCGCGAGCACCTCGTCGTGCTGGACGCGGCGGCGCGCTCCGGCGCGCCCGCGTTCGCGACCCTCGTCCGTCGGTGGCTCGACCGCGACCGCGCGCTCGCGCTCCCCGACGAGGGCCAGCGCGGCACGGGGGCGTACGCCTTGCGCCTCGCGGCGTGGGGCCGCGCGATCGCGGCGTACGCCGCGCCCGACCGCCTCGAGCTGTGGGCCGACGTCCAGCAGCGTCGGGGCGACGTGTCGGCGGTGTTCGTCGCGTTCGACCGCGCGCTGCGCGAGGCCCCGACCGAGGCCGCGCTCGACGCCGTGCGCCGCTGGCGGAGCGGGCGGGCGCGCGCCGCCGTGGCGGTGGTCGGGTCGCTCGCCGACCGCCGCGACCGCGAGAGCGTCGCACGCCTGGCGGCGGAGGAGACCGCGGCGCCGCGCCCGTCCGACCCCGCGTACCGGTCCGCGCTGATCAGCGCCTGCGACGTGCTCAAGCTGCGCGAGGCGTGGCCGTTCCTCCTCCACGAGCTCGACGGCGACGCGCGCGACGAGGCCGCGGCGTGCATGGAGAACATCCACCGGCACGAGGACGAACGAGCGCGGTTCGAGGCGTGGGGACGGGCGGCCGCGAGCGCGTCGTCGGACCTGAGCGACCTGCTCGCCGACGCCGACCCCGAGATCCGGCGCGGGGCCGTGCTCACGCTGGCGGCCACCGAGGGCAGGAGCGCCCTGCCCGCGCTCCTGCGCCTCGCCAAGGCCGAGAAGGACCCGGCGGTGCGCGCCGTCGCGCTCGACGCAGTGGACCGCCTCGCCCGCACGCCGGACCGGCCCGACGGCGACGGCGCGGCGCCGACGGCCCCCGCGGGCACGCCCGCCGCGCCGGGGAAGTGAGCGGCGGCACGACGACGGGCCCGTGCGCCGCGGCGCGGGCCCGTCAGAAGAGGTACTTGACCGCGAGGAAGCCGCCGACGAGGACGACCGCGCCGCCGATCGTGATCCACTCGAAGCGCTTCTCGAGGACGTCGCGCGCCTTCTCGCCGAAGAAGCGCATGAGCAGCGCCTCGAGGAAGAAGCGGGCGCCGCGGGACACGACGCTCGCCGCCACGAAGGTCGGGAAGTCCACGCGGAAGATGCCGGCGGCGATCGTGAACACCTTGTAGGGGATCGGCGTGAAGCCCGCGAGCGCGACCGCGACGAAGGTGTTCTCGGCGAACTGCGCCTTGACCTTGTCGAAGGTCGCGGCGTCGGAGAACCACCCGAGGATCGTGCGCCCGAAGCCCTCGAGCCCCAGCCCGATCCCGTAGCCCGCCATGCCGCCGAGCACCGAGCCCACGGTGCACACCGTCGCGAACCACCACGCCCGCCGCGGGGCCCCGATCCCGAGCGCGATCAGCAGCACGTCGGGCGGGATCGGGAAGCACGACGACTCGGCGAAGGCGATCACGAACAGCGCCCACGTGCCCGCCGGCCGCTGCGCCCAGCCGAGCGTCCAGTGGTAGAGACGGCGGAGGGGGCCGAAGTTCATGTGCGCAGGTGTACCCGACGCGCGAGCCGGAACGTCACGATGGCGGCGGCCGTCTCGAGGGCGGCGGCGATCACGAGCGCGGCGCCGAACGACAGCGCCCGCTGCGCGACGTAGCCCAGGGTGGGCCCGACCACGCTGCGCACCCCGACGCAGGCGACGTGCACCGCCGAGTAGTGGTGCGCCTGCCCGCGCGGGGCGAAGTAGAGCGGCCCGAGCGCCCACGAGACGTTGACGCCCGCCATGCAGACGCCGAAGAGCACGTAGGCGGCCTGCAGCTGCCCCGGGGAGGTGACGAAGGCCATCCAGAGGAAGAACGGCACGAGCAACGCGAACGCGAGCCCGCCCACGCGCACGATGCCGATGCGGTCCGACAGCCGCCCGACGAACGGGACGAGCAGCATCTGGGTCAGCGGCAGGACGAGGCGGTCCGACACCGCCCACTCGTGCGTCGAGAACACCGGCGCGAAGTGCGAGACGAACAGGGGCGTGACCGACAGCAGCCCGAGGCCGTAGAGCATGAAGCCCGCCTCGAAGAGCCGGAAGTCGCGGTCGTCACGGAGCGTCCGCACCGACGCGGCGAGCGCGTCGCGCATCGCCACGCGGACCCGCGCGGGCCCGCGCTCGGGCCGCACCTCGACGGGCCCGTCGAAGCGCCACCGGATCCGCGCCATCATCACGTGCCCGACGACGCCGAGCAGCGCGGCCGCGGGGAACACGACGCGCACGAAGACGGGGTCGCCGTCGAGGAAGTGGCCCGCCGCCTGCCCCGCGCCGATCGAGCACAGCCCCGCGACCACGGTCACGAGGCCGTAGATGCGGCCCCGCACGGTGAGCGGGTAGTTGGCGCGGATCAGCGCGTTGCGGTGCGGCGTGTAGACCGCGTCGAGGTTGTTGCTGACGAGAAAGGTCGCGAAGAGCAGCCACCACGCGCCGAGGCCCTGGTCGGCCGCGCCGCCGTCGCGGTGGGCGACGGAGGCGAGCGCCATGAGGAGCAGCGGCCCGCGCGAGAGCAGCCCGAGCCAGAAGAACGTGCGCTGCTTCTCCATGCGCGCGAGGACGAGCGGCCACGCGGGCGCGAGGATCCACAGGCCCTGCCCGAGCACCACGAGCGCGGGCGACGTCCAGTCGGGCGCCCCCATCGAGCGCTGGAGCGCGAACGCCGTGAGGTTCATCACGCCGCCCGACAGCCCCATCAGCGCCTCGGCGGGCCAGTGGCGCGACCACGTGTAGCGCGTCATGCGCGACAGCGGTCGGGTGCGCCGCCCGCCCGGCGCGGGTTCGTCGGCGGGCGGCGGCGCCGGCGTCGGGTCGAGGCCCTCGGGCCCCGGCGCCGACGGGTCCACCGCCTCGTGCGGCCCGGGGTCGCTCGCCGCCACCGCGGCCCTACGCGCCCCGCCCGCCCTCGAGGGCGGCGAGCCGCTTGCCGTGGTCGCGCACTTCCTTCAGGAGGTCGAGGAAGCGCTCGGTGGACGTGATGAAGCGCATGTAGGTGCGCGCGTCGATCGCGGGCGTGCCGGCGACGACCGCCCCCGCCGCGACCTCCGACGGGATCCCCGCCTGCGCGAGCGCGGTGGCGCCGTCGCCGACGCGCGAATGGTCGCCGGTCCCCACCTGGCCCGCGAGGGTGACGCCCTTGCCGAGCGTCGTGCTGCCGGCGAGCCCCACCTGCCCGCACAGGATCGAGTGCTCGCCGATGCGGCAGTTGTGGGCGACCTGCACGAGGTTGTCGATCTTCGTGCCGCGGCCGACGCGCGTCTCGCCCAGCGTCGCGCGGTCCACGCAGGCGTTCGCCTGGATCTCGACGTCGTCCTCGATCACCACCGTGCCCACGTGCGGGATCTTCGCGTAGGACCCGTCGGGCCGCTTGGCGAAGCCGAAGCCGTCGGCCCCGATCACCGCCCCGTCCTGGAGCACCACGCGCGCGCCGAGCGTGACGCCCTCGCGGACGACGGCGAAGCTGTGCAGCACGCACCCGTCGCCGAGCCGCGCGCCGCGGTGCACGGCGACGTGGGAGCGCAGCTCGCAGCCGGCGCCAATCTCGACGTCCTCGTCCACGAAGACGAAGGCGCCGATCGAGGCGCCCGCCCCCACCTTCGCGCTCGCCGCCACCACCGCTGTCGGGTGGACCCCGGGGACCGGGCGCGGGCGCGGGTGCAGGATCGCGACGACGCCGAGGAACGCCAGCCCCGCGTCGGGGGCGCGCAGCACCGGGACCGCCCCCGCGGGGACGCCGGCGGGCAGCACGATCGCGCTCGCCCCTGTCGAGAGGGCGCGCGCCGCCTGCTTGGGGTCGCGCAGGAACGTGATGTCGCCCGCCCGGGCGTCGTCGATGCCGGCGCAGCGGACGACCTCGACCGAGCCGTCGCCCTCGAACGGCAGCCCCAGGCGCGCAGCGAGCTCGGCGACCTTCATCGGACACCTCCGGGGCGGGGCGGGCGGCGTGGGAACGTACCGCCCCCCCTTGCGACGACCCCTAGAATCCGCGCCTCCTCCGACGGTGCGAGCCCCCGCGCCGGCCGGGCCCGGAGCCCGCCCCGATGACCGACCCCCTCCCCCCCGCGGCCCCCGCCCCCCGCCCGCGTCGGCGCTGGCGCCGACGCCTGCTCGTCCTCGGGCTGCTGCTCGTGGGGCTCGTCGTGGTCGCGCCGATGGCCGTCGGCCTCGCGCCGGTGCGCCATTGGGTCGCCGGCAAGGCCTCGACGGCGCTCGGTCGCGAGGTCTCCATCGGCGGCCTGTCGGCGTCGTGGTGGGGCGGCATCGACGTCCGCGACCTCGAGGTCCACAACCCGCAGGGCTACCAGGGCCCGCCCCTGCTCGCGGTGGACCGCGTGCACGTGGACGTGCGCTGGTGGGCCACGGTCACGGGCGCGCTCGACGCCGCCGTCGCCGTCGAGCGGCCGGTGGTCACGCTGATCCGCGGCGCCGACGGGCGCAGCAACCTCGACGGCCTCGGCGGCGCGCAGGCCGACGATCGGGAGCCCGCGCGCAAGGGCCCGCGCCCGACCGTGCGCGCGACGGTCCGCGACGGCGTGGTGCGCGCGTACGGCCCGGGGAACGCGTCGGCGGGCGAGCCCGACGTCGTGGACGCGATCACGCTCGACGCGTCGCTCGCGCCCGGCGGCACCAAGGTCACGTTCGCCGCGACGGCGCGCAAGGCCAAGGCCGGCGGCGGCGACGCCGCGATCACGATGGACGCGACGCTCGACGCCGACGGCGCGGGGCCCGCCCGCCTCGCGGTCCCGCCGCTCGACCTCGCGCGGCTCTCGAAGGCGATCGGCGCCGCGCTCGGCGTGGACGGCGTCACGGGCGCGCTCGAGGCGCAGGCCGACGTCGCGCTCGTGGCGGACGGCCCGGGCTCGGGCCGCGTCGGCGCGACGGTGCGCGGGCTCGGCTGGCGCAAGGACGGCGGGACCGTCTCGCTCGGCTCGGGCCGGCTCGAGTGCAAGCCGACGACGACGGACGGGACGACGAGCCTCGACGTCGTCGCGGAGCTGCTCGACCTGCGGGCCACGGGGTTCTCGACGCGCGACGGCGGGCTCCTCGAGCCGCGGCTCTCGGTCACCGGGCGGGTCCTGCGGTCGAAGTCGGGCGACCTCTCCTTCGGCGACGCGAGCGCGCCGCTGCGCATCGAGGGGCGCGCGCTCTCGGGGACCGCGTCCGGCGCGCTGCGCGACCTCGGCTCCGACGCGCCCAAGGCGGACCTCTCCGCGACGCTCTCGGCGTCGCTCTCGCCGACGCTGGGGCGCCTGCTCGGGGCGCTCGGCTCGCCCGACGACGACCTGCGCGGCGCGGTGACCGCGACCGTGCGCGTGACGGGCACCGGCGGGCCGCTCGCGCTCGCGCTCGACGGCACGGTCAAGGACCTCGTGGTGGGCGGCACGAAGGACGAGCCCCCCTACCACGAGCCCTCGGCGACGTGGTCGGTCGCCGCGACGTGGGAGGGCAAGGAGAAGCGCCTCGCGATCCAGAAGGGCACCGTCGTCGCGGACGCGCTCTCGGCGCGCGTCGAGCCGGGGTTCACGGTGGTCGCCGCCGAGCCCGCGACGGTGCGCGGCGACGCGGTGCTCGACGCCGACCTCGCGCGGCTCTCCCGCCTGCGCGCGCTCGTGCCCGCGATGGCGAGCGTGCAGGGCGGGCGCGTGCACGCGACGATCAAGGCCGCGCGCGAGGGCGCGCTGGCGGTGGACTGGCGGGTGACCGCCGACGACCTCGCGTTCACGCCGGGCACGCTCTCGACCCGCGGCTACCTCGAGCGCAAGGTCGTGGCCGCCGGGCGGCTCGAGCGCGACGGGTCGAGGACGTCGTTCGCGCTCGCCGAGCTGAGCTCCGCGCTGCTCGCGCTGCGGCCCGGGACCTCGCTGCGCGCGACGCTGCGCGGGGAGGCGCTGTCGGTGGACGCGCCCGCGACGCTGGTGCTCGACCTCGGCGCGGCGGGCGTCGCCTTCGACAAGGCGATGAACGTGGGCCCGGGGCAGCGCGCCGCCGGGCGCGTCGAGTGCACGGTGTCGGGCGGCGGCGACCGCGACGCGACGCGGCTCGACGTCGTGCTCTCCGGCCGCGACGTGCTGCTGCCCGGCGTCACGACGCCCGCGACGCTCGAGGGGAAGGCCACGGTGGTCACGCGCGTCGCGGCGCACCGCCTCGAGGTGAGCGGCGCGACGCTGTCGGGCTTCGGCCTCGACGTGCGGGCCGAGGCGACGCTCTCGACGGCCGACACGGGCCCCGCACTCGTCTCGGCGCAGGCGACGTGGACCGCCGACCTCGCCGCCGCGCGGCCGCTGCTCGGCATGGCGCTCGGGCTCGCGCCGGACGCGACGCTGTCGGGGAGGGCCGCGGGCCGCCTCGACGCGACCCCCGCCGGCGCGGGCACCTCGGTGGTCGGCACCACGACCGTCGAGCGGCTGCGCTGGGTCGGCGCGCGGGACCCGAAGACGGGCGCGCAACCGTCGTTCTCGCAGGCGAGCGTGCGCGCGACGCAGCGCGTCGTGCTCGACGCCGAGCCCGGGCTGATGCGCCTCGAGGACGTGCGCCTCGAGGCCGACGTCGGCACTGTGCGCGTCACCGGCTCGACGCGCACCCGCGCCGACGAGCGCGAGGTGGACCTCACGCTCGTGCTCGACGGCGACCTCGCGGCGATCGCCGCGCAGCTCGCGACGATGTCGGGCCCCGACGGCGGCGAGACGCGAGGCCGCGGGCGCCTCGCGGGCCGGGTCACGCTCGCGGGCCCGACGGGCGCGGGCGGGCGGGGGCTGCGCGTGGCGGGCGACGTCACGGCACAGGAACTCGTCGCGTCGGGGCTCACCGTGACCGACGCGAAGATCAACGTGTCGCGGCCCGCGCCGGGCACGCCGCTGACGGCGACCGTGGCGTCGGGCGTCAACCGCGGCACGCTGCGGGTGGACGCGACCTGCGACCTCGGCAAGGGCGAGAGCCCGTGGGCCGCCAAGGTCGCCGTGCGCGGGCTCGACACGTCGCCGCTGGTCACCAAGCAGGGCGCGGGCCACGCGCTCGCGCTCGTGCTGCCGGCGATCGTGCCGGCGGACGCGACGTCGAACGTGCTCTCGGGCCTGCTCGACGCCGACCTCGACGCGCGCTCGCAGGCACTCGACGGCCCGCGGCGGCTCGACACGCTGTCGGGCCCGGGCTCGGTGCGGATGACGCAGGGCCAGGTGAAGGACAGCACGCTGTTCGGCTCGCTCGCCGGCGGCGGCGGCAAGGCGCTCGGGCCCCTGCTCGCGCTCGTGCCCTCGGTGGGCCGCACGCTCTCCGACCTCTCCAAGGCGATGCTGTTCCAGGAGCTCTCGAGCCAGTTCACGCTCGGCGAGCGGCGGATCACGCTCAACCCGGTCGTGCTCGTGTCGCCGTCGGTGCAGCTGCGCTTCTCCGGCGTCGTGGGCTACGACGGCGTCGGCACGCTCGACGTCCCCCTGGTGCTCGGCGGCGACGCGGGCAAGGCGATCGAGCCCTACGTCAAGGACCGCACGATCCCGCTCAAGGTGCACCTGCGCGCCGACGGGAGCACCGACGTCGTGCCGTCGCTGCCCAAGCTGGGCGACCCCGGCCACCTGCTCGAGAAGGGCAAGGACGTGCTCGACGACCTCTTCAAGAAGAAGAAGCCGAAGTAGCGCGCCGTCGCGGGCTACCCGACGTCGCCTTCGTCGCGCGCGAGCCGCACCTGCGCGCCGCCGAGCGCGCGGAGCAGGCCCGCGACGCGCACGGCGGTGTCGCGGGTGTGGATGGCGATGCGGACCTCCTCGCCCGCGACGCGCGCGTGGGGCCCGAGCGTCCAGTCCACGTCCTCCTCGAGCGACCACCGGTAGGTCGTATCGTCCACGCCCAGCGGCCCGAAGCAGGGCGGCATCGGCTCGGGCGACCCGTCCACGACCCAGCGGAACCACCGGTTGAGCGCGTCCGCGACCGCGCGCGGCCGGCCGGGCGCGGCGAAGTGGGCGCTGATCTCGATGACGGGGCCGAGGTCGGTCACGCGAGCATCCTACCGGGGTGTCAGATCGGTGCCAGGCACCGCAGTGCGGTGCCTGGCACCGCGCTGCGGGTCACGCGCGGCAGGCGGCGGCGAGGACGACGTGCAGCGCGCCCGCCCGGCGCAGGGCCCGCGCGCACGACGACGCGGTGGCGCCGGTCGTGACGACGTCGTCCACGAGGAGCACGCAGCGCCCCGCGACGCGCTCGCGGCGCGCGCGGAACGCGCCGCGCGGGTTGCGGCCCCGCCGCGCGCGCGAGAGCCCGCTCTGCGGCGCGGTGTGGCGCGCCCGGGCCAGCGCCCGCGCGTCGCGCTCGAGCCCGTTGCGCGCGGCGACGACGCGGGCCAGCTCGTCGGCCTGGTCGAAGCCTCGCTCGCGACGGCGCCGCGCCGAGAGCGGCACCGGGACGACGAGGTCGCCCGGCACGCCCGCCGCCGCCACCGCGTCGGCGAGCAGGGCCCCGAGCGGCCGCGCGGCCGGCGTGCGCCGCCCGAACTTGAGCGCGAGGACGAGGTCGCGCGCGACCCCGGTGTAGCGCAGGGGCGCCACGACGCCGTCGAGGTCGGTCGGCTCGTCGCGGCAGCGCGGGCACGGCGACGCCGCCGCGT
This sequence comes from Planctomycetota bacterium, assembly GCA_020851795.1. Taxonomy (GTDB): domain Bacteria; phylum Planctomycetota; class PLA2; order PLA2; family JAEUHO01; genus JAEUHO01. Next base: position 13,327 of record JADZCA010000101.1, read on the forward strand.
GCACGCCCGCCTCGCGGCCGCAGCGCGCGCACGGTCGCACGACGCGCGGCAGCGTCTCCGCGCAGCGGCGGCACAGCCCCTCGAGCGGGCCGTCCCACGCCCCCCCGTCGCACGCGAGGCAGCGCGGCGGGAACAGGGCGTCGAGGCACCCCGTGCCGAGGGCGACGAGCGCGCGGAGGGGACGCACACCCCCACCTCGCACGAGGCCGCCCCGCGGTCACGCGCGCTGCGCTCAGCGGTCCTCGACGCGGCCCCCGCGCACCGCCACGACGAAGGTCGCGGGGCCGTCGTTGACGAGCTCGACCTCCATCGCCGCGCCGAAGCGCCCGGTCGAGACGGGGAGCCCGAGGTCGGCCAGCCCCTGCGCGACACGCAGGTAGAGCGCCTCGGCCCGCGCGGGATCCTCGGCGCCGTCGAACGACGGACGGTTGCCCCCGCGCACCGAGCCCGCGAGCGTGAACTGGCTGACGACGACCACGCCCCCGCCGACGTCGCCGACGGTGCGGTCCATCGGCGTGCGCCCCGGGAAGACGCGCAGTGCTGCGACCTTGCGCGCGGTCGCGTCGGCGTCCGCCTCGCCGTCGCCGCGCTCGACGCCCACGAGCAGCAGCAGGCCGGGCCCCGTGCGCGCGACCGCCTCGGCCCCGACGCGCACCTCCGCGCGGGCGACCCGCTGCACGACCGTCCTCATCGCAGCGGCCGGATCGGCGTGGTGCCGCGCCGGCGCACGGCCTCGTCGAGCAGCGGGGGCACCTCGCGCTCCCAGTCGATGCTCCCGCGGTGGAACGGGCCGCGCTGCACCGCGTGCACCTCCACGCGGCAGCGACCGGGCGCGTCGTCCACCGGATGGACGAACACCGCGACCGCCGAGCGGAACGCAGGGCCGTAGAAGTCGTCGGCGGCGTCCTTGCCGGCGCGCTCCTTGGCGAAGACGCGGCGGAACCTCGGCTCCTCCGCGACGGCGACGACCTTCGTGCGCAGCACCGCACCGACGAGCGGGACCATCTCGTCCGGAGGCACGTCGTAGTCGCGGAACGGGCCCGAGCCCCAGCGGTCCTTGAGCTCGGACATCGTCCCGGTCTGCAGCGTGAAGACCGTCTCGGCCATCTCGCCCGCCGTCTTGCGCGTGGACGCGCTGCACGCCGACAGCGCGGCGGCGAGCACGGCGAGCGGGACGGCGCGACGCGTCACGACGCGGGCGGCGAGGGCGGCGCCCCCTCCTCGAGCAGCACGACGGCGAGCGCGGCCATCCCCTCGGCGCGCCCGAGCGCCCCGAGCCCGTTGTTGGTGCTCGCCTTGACGCTCACGCGCTCGAGGGGCAGCCCGAGCAGCGCAGCGAGGCGCTCGCGGATCGCCGTGCGGTGGGGCGCGATCTTGGGGCGCTCGGCGACGATGGTCGCGTCCACGCTCGAGAGCGCGTAGCCGCGGGCGCGCACGAGCTCGACGATGCGGGCGAGCAGCAGGGACGACGGGGCCCCGCGCCACTGCGGGTCGGAGTCGGGGAAGTGCTCGCCGAGGTCGCCCAGCGTGGCCGCGCCGAGGCAGGCGTCCCCGACCGCGTGGAAGAGGACGTCGGCGTCGCTGTGCCCGCGCAGCCCCCATGCGCCCTCGATGCGCACGCCCCCCACGACGAGGGGACGCGTCGGGTCGAACGGATGGACGTCGTAGCCGATGCCGACGCGCACGAGACCTCCGGGCCCGCCGCCGCGGCGGGGCGACGATCCTACCCGGCGCGCGCCCGGGGCCGCCCCCGCCGTAGGATGCGCGGGTGCCGACCCACGGGCTCGTGCTGACCGCCGCCGGGGCCTCGACCCGCTTCGGCGGGGGGCCGTCGAAGGTCCTGCGCCCGCTGGCGGGGGTCCCGGTGCTCGCCCGCGCCGCGCGCGCCTTCCGCGAGGCGCTGGGCGCGCTGCCCACCGTCGTGACCGGCCGGCCCGAGGACCTCGAGGCCCTGCGCGCGCTCGCGCGGTCCGAGCCGGCGCTCGTCGGCGCAGTGGTCGTGACCGGCGGGGCGACGCGCCAGGCCAGCGTCGCGGCGGGCGTCTTCGCGCTCCCGCCGGGCGTGGACGTGGTCCTCGTCCACGACGCGGCGCGCCCGCTCGTGTCGCCCGACCTCGTCCGTCGCGTCGCGGCCGCGGCGGCGCGCGACGGCGCGGCGGCGCCGGCGCTCCCGCTCGCCGACTCGGTCCACCGGGCCGACGCGGCGGGCCGCCTCGTCGAGACGCTGCCGCGCGACGCGCTGCGCACGGTGCAGACGCCGCAGGCCGCGCAGGCCGCGCTGCTGCGCCGCGCGATCGAGGAGGCCGAGCGACGGGGCCTCGCGGTCACCGACGAGGTGGGTCTGCTCGTCGCCGCGGGCGTCCCGGTCACGGCGGTCCCGGGCGACCCCCGCAACCTCAAGCTCACCCTCCCCGACGACCTCGCCCGCGCCGAAGCCCTCCTCGCCTCGGGGTGACACCGCGCGGCCCGGGCCTTCGCGAGCGCGGGCGCCCAACCCCGCGCGGATCGTCTCCGTCCCTACGTCCCGGCGGGCGCCTCGGGGCCGGGCGCGGCACAGAGCTTCACGAGGCGGGCGGCGACGTCGGCGTAGAGCGAGCCGCGCACGAACGCGCCCGGCGCGGCGCCCACGCCGGCCTTGCGCCCCGTCAGCAGCGCGATCCCCTGCTCGACGCGGTCGATCGGCCAGATCGAGAAGCGCCCCCTGCGGCAGGCCTCCACCACGTCCTCGCGCAGCATGAGGTCCTTCGCGTTCGCACGCGGGATCAGCACGCCCTGGGTCCCCGTGAGCCCGCGCTCGGCGCAGAGGTCGAAGAACCCCTCGATCTTGTCGTTGACGCCGCCCACCGCCTGCACGTCGCCGTGCTGGTTCATCGACCCCGTCACGGCGAGGTCCTGGCGCACGGGCGCCCGCGCGAGCGCGGAGAGGATGGCGAAGACCTCGGCGCAGGTGGCGCTGTCGCCCTCGACGCCCCCGTAGGACTGCTCGAAGACGAGGCTCGCGGTGAAGGCCAGCGGACGGTCCGCCCCGAACGTCTCGCGCAGGTAGCCCGACAGGATCAGCACGCCCTTGTCGTGCGACGCGCCGGAGAGGTCCACCATGCGCTCGACGTTGACGACGCCCGCGCGGCCCGCCCCCACCGCCGCGGTGATGCGCGCCACCTTGCCGAACCGGTGGTCGCCGAAGTCGTACACGGCGAGCCCGTTCACCTGCCCGACGCGGCGCCCCGACGTCTGCACGAGGATCAGGCCCTCGCGCACGGCGTCGCGCACGCGACGCTCCTCGACGCCGTGACGGCGCGCGGCCGAGAGCTGCGCGCGCCGCACGTGGCCGGCGGACACCGTCGTCGCCCCCTCGCGCACGGCGACGTGGTGCGCCTCGCGCACGAGGTCGGCCATGCGCCCGAAGCGCACGGAGATCCGCCCCTGGCGCCCCGCCTCGCGCACGCCCTCCTCGGCCAGGTAGGCGAGCGCGTCGGCGTCGAGCGGGAGGCGCCGCTCGTCCTCGGTGAGCCGGTGGAGCCACGTCGCGTAGCGGTCGAGCGAGGCCTCGTCGAGCGGTACGTCGCCCTCGAAGGTCGCCTTGACCTTGAAGATCTCGGTGAACTCGGGGTCTCCCTCCCGCATCCCGTACCACGTCGTCTCGTCGCCGATCAGGACGACCTTGACGTTGACCGGGATCGGGTCGGGGTGGAGCACGGTCGGCGCCGTCGCGAGCAGCGCCTCGGGCGTGCGGATCTCGAGGCGACCGTGGCGCAGCACGCGCTTGAGCTCGTCCCACAGCCCCTCCTGCGCCAGCACGTCGCGCGCGTGGAGGATCAGGTAGCCGCCGTCGGCGCGCAGGAGGCTCCCCGCGCGGAGGAGCAGGAAGTCGGAGCGCACGCCCTGGCGCCCGTCGGACTCGCGCTCGACCTGCCCGAGGAGGTTGGTCCAGGTCGGCTGGTCCTCGACGACCACGGGGCAGCCGTGCTGGCCGCGCCCGTCGAGGAGGAGGTTGACGTGGAACTCGCGGAGCGCCTCCTCGGCGGCGAGCCGGAACGCGTCGGGGCGGCCCGGCGACGTCTCCGCGGCCTCGAGCAGCACCTGCGCGTACGCCGGGAATCGGTCCACGAAGTGCTCGCGCGCCTCCTCGAGCCACGCCACGACCGCGGGCTCGCGGAACGCGCCGCGCAGGTCCACCGCCGACTCGTCCACGATGCGGCGCGCGACCGTGCGCTCGAGCACGTCGAGGGCCTGCTGGCGCTCCCGGGCGATCGCGCGCACCCGCAGCAGCGCCGCGGTCATCTCCGCCCGCAGTTCTGCGTAGGTCGCCCGGATCTTCGCCTCGTCCTCGGCCTTCACCGCCCCCGCGCGGATCGCGGCGTCGAGGTCGGCCATGGAGACGCCCTGCTCGCCGACCACGTGGACGACGTCGGGCTCGGCCGCGGCGCCGCGCTGCGCGGGGCCCGGCGCGAAACCGCGGTCGGCGCACGACTTCTCGAAGGCGTCGAGGACCTTGCGCTCCTGCTCGCGGTGCGTCGAGACGATCTCCTCGCGCCGGCGGGCGTACCCCTCGTCCTCGGCGAGCCGGCGGATCGCGTCGGCGACGTGCTCGCACGCCTTCTCGACCGCGGACGCGAACGCGCGCCCCTGCCCGCGGGGCAGCTCGAGCAGGCGCGGCCGCTCGGGGTGGCGGAAGTGGTTGACGTAGACGCGGTCCCGCGGCAGCTCGCAGCGCAGGGTCAGCTCGTCGAGCAGCCCGCGCACGATGTCGGGCTTGCCGAGCCCACGCGGCCCCGCCACGAACACGTGGTAGCCGGGTGCGTAGAGCTCGAGGCCGAGACGCAGCGCCTCGAGCGCGTCGGGCTGGCCCATCGCCTCGATGAACGAGAGGTGCCCGTCGTGGCTCGCGCGCTGGGCGAGCCGGCGCGGGCAGCGCCAGCGCAGCGCCTTCGCCGGGAGCGGTCGCGGGGGCGCGTCGCGCATGGCGGGTCTCCGTCGAGGCACGGCGCCATCCTCGCACGCGGGCGGCGGGCCTCCCGCGGACGGTCGCGGCGGCCGGCGCCGGCCGACGGGTACGATGCGCGGGTGCGCCTGCCCGACCGTCCCCTCCGCGTGCTCGGCATCGACCCGGGCACCCACGTCTGCGGGTGGGGCGTGGTCGCCCGCGAGGGCGCGCGGCTCGTGACGCTCGGCTTCGGCGCGGCGCGCGCGCGCGCCGCCGACCCCATCGAGCGCCGCCTCGCCGCGATCGCCGTGGCGCTGCGCGAGGTCGTCGCCGCGCACGCGCCCGACGCCGCGGCCCTCGAGGACGTCTTCTACGGCCGCGACGTCCGCGCCGCGGTGCGCATCGGCGAGGCGCGCGGCGCCGCGCTGCTCGTGCTGGCCGAGGCGGGCGTGCCCGTCACGAGCTACACGAACAACGTCGTCAAGCGCGCGGTCGCGGGCGGCGGGCGCGCCGACAAGGCCCGCGTGCAGACGATGGCCCGCGCGGTGCTCGGGCTCGCCAACCTCGGGGGCCCGCTCGACGCCTCCGACGCGCTCGCGCTCGCGATCTGCCACCACCACCAGGCGGGGGCCGAGGCGCTGTCGGGGGCGGCGGCCGTCCCGGGCCGTCGCGCGTCGCGCCGCGGCGCGCTCTCGCCGCGCATCGCCGCGGCCGTCGAGGCGATGCGCGTCGCCGAGCGCGCCCGCCGGAGGGCGCCGTGAGCGAGCCGTTGCGCCTCTCCCCCGACGCCGCCGTCGCCGAGCTCTCCGGCGAGGCCGTGGTGCTGCACGTCAAGGACGGCCGCTACTTCTCCGCCAACGGCACCGGCGCCGCGCTGCTGCGCCGCCTCGCCGCGGGCGGCGCCACGCGCGAAACGCTCGCCGACGAGCTGGTGCGCCTCGGCGCCGACCGCGCGCGGGCGACCGCCGACGTCGAGGCGTGGCTCGCCCGCCTCGTCGCCGCGCGCCTGCTCGAGGGCGCGGCGGGGCCGGCGACGCGATGACGTCCGCCGCGGGGACGCGGTGGCTGCGCGCCGGCCGCGTGCCGGTCGTCGTGCGCGGCGACGCCGCCCTCGTCGCCGCGGCCGTGGGCCCGCTCGCGACCCTCGAGGACGACGCGGGGCCCGGGGCGACGCGCGCCGACGCGCCGCTCGAGGTGGCGGTCGAGGTCGCCCCCGCGCCGCCGACGTTCTCCGGCCCGCACCGCACGCGCTTCGTCCCCGGTCGCGAGGGCGACCGCGTCGAGGCCGACGGACTCGGCGAGGCGCTCCTGCGCCCCGACGGTCGCGTCGTGCTCCGCCTGCGCGCGGACGCGCCGCCGGGCGACGAGGCCTCCGAGCGGCTGACGGTGCCCGCGCTGGCCGAGGCGCTGCGGCGCCGTGGCGCGCGGCTCCTGCACGCCGCGGTGCTGCGGACGCCCGACGGGGCGGGCGCGCTGCTCGTGCCCGCCGTGCGCGGCCGCGGCAAGACGACGCTCTCGCTCTCGTTGCGCCGGCACGGCTTCGCGCTGCTCTCCGACGACCGCGGGTTCCTGCTCGACGCAGCGACGGGCCCCGAGGTCGACCCGTGGCCCGAGGTGCCCCGCGTGGGCGACCGCAGCCTCTTCCTGCTCCCGCCCCACGTCGCCACCGGGCCCCGCGACCCGCGCACGGGCAAGGCGCCCGCGCCTTCGCTGCTGCCCCCGCGCCTGACGTCGCCGCTCCCCGTCGTCGGCGTGCTGCTGCCGCGGCTCGTGGACGGGCGGGGCGGTGCGGTCTCCCCCGCGGGCGGGGCCGCGGCGCTCGCCGCCGTGGTCGCGAACGCGGTGGTCGCGACGGACCCGACGACGACGGCGGCCACGCTGACCGCGGTCGCGGCGCTGCTCGCGCGCGTCCCGTGTGCGCAGGTCGAGGTCGGCGACGACCCCGCGACGCTCGCCGCCGCCGTGCGCGCCCGCTTCGACGCGACCGCCTGAGCCGGGGTCCCGGCGGACGGCGCGGGGCTCCGTGGCGCGACCGGCGCCCGACGTGCGTCGCGCGCTCGACGAGCGTCGTCGTCGGCGGGTCCGGCCGGCTACGCGAGCGCGCGGCGGCCCGCGGGTTCGCGCTCGAGCACCCAAGGCAGGAAGAGGTCGTGGACGCCGCGCGCCGCGCGCAACGCCGCCGGGCCGAGCGGCTCGGCCGCGAAGGACGGCAGCCGCGCCGTGTAGAGGCGCGCGAGCACCTCGCGGTCCGCCGGGGAGACGGGGCGCACGGGCCCCTCGGGGGCGCAGCGGCGGTGCACCACGCCGCCGGCCACCGGCGAGAACAGGGCGTCGCGGCCGACCTCGGTCTCGCAGACGGGGCACGGGTCGAGGTGGGGCCGGTGGCCGGTCGCGGACAGCGCCCGCGCCTCGAACACCGCGACCCACGTCCCCGCCGCCGGAGGCGGAGCCGAGGCCACGGCCTTGAGCGCGGTCGCGCCCGCGAGGAACAGCGCCTCGTTGCCCAGCGCCGGGCGCGCGAGGTCGCGCAGCAGCGCGAGCACGTAGCACCCGGCGGCGAAGCGGTCCACGTCGTCGCGCAGGCCGCGCAGTCCGTCGGTGACGCGGAAGGAGCGGAGCAGCTCGAGCTCGGCGCCCCGCCGGGGCAGGAGGTCGGCCTCGCCGAGCACCCCCAGCGGGACGCCGCCCTGGAACGCGCCCTTGTGCGCGCGCGCGCCCTTGGCGAGCGCCGGCACGAGCCCGTGCTCGGGGGTGACGAGGTGGACGACCTGGCTCGTCTCGGCGAAGTCCACCGTCCGCACGACGATCGCGACGGTCCGGTAGCCGCGGGGCGCGCCCATGGGGCCGCAGCGTACCCGTTGCCCCGCCCCGGCCCGCCGGTATCGTGGCGCCCGATGCCGCCCCCCGCGCCGCGCACCCTGGTCGCCGTCCTCGCGCTCGCCGCGGCGGGCTGCGCCACCCGCACCGACCCCGACCCGGGCCGCCCCTACCAGTCGCCCAACGCGGTCTCGGGCGGGACCCGGGGCGGCGGGCGCCCCGCGGCCCCGAGCCTCGAGGCGCAGCACGACGACGAGCGGGCGCTCGCCGAGAAGAAGGCCGCCGAGGCCAAGGCCGCGCGCGACAAGTCCATCCGCGAGGCGGACGCGCTGTGGGCGAAGGCGCAGGCCGAGCCCGACCCCGACGACGCGGCCGACCTCTACCGCGAGATCTACGACGACCACAAGGAGTCCGAGCACGCGGAAGAGGCGAAGTGGATGGAGGGGGTCAAGGCCTACGAGGCCGGCGAGTGGTCGCGCACGATCACCGTGCTCGACGAGTTCACCCGCGACCACCCCGCGCACCCGCACCTCGCCGACGCGGAGCGGATGCTCTACGACGCGTCGATCCACGAGTTCGACCGCACGAAGGGCTTCCTCGGCGTCTTCCGCTCCGACAAGAAGGCCTACGACGGCCTCAACGCGATCGTCGAGCGCTTCCCGCAGGGCTCCTACCCCGACGACGCGCTGCTCGCGCTCGGCGACGCCTACCTCCGCGCCGACGACCCGGCGGCGGCCGCGCTCCAGTACAAGAACCTGCTGCTGCGCTACCCGGACAGCGAGTGGTCGTTCCAAGCCCGCCTGCGGCTGGGCGACGCCTACCTCGCGCGCGACCAGGGCACCGAGTACCACGCCGGGTACGTGGACCTCGACCCGCGCCAGCCGGTGACGCCCCAGGCCCAGGGCTCGCGCCCCGTGCGCTCCTGCGTCGAGGCCGCGCTCGAGAGCTACGAGGCCTTCCTCGCGCGGCTCGAAGCCGACCCCGCGCGGGCGCGCGAGTACGCCGCCGAGGTGGCCTACGCCCGCGAGCGCGCGTCGTTCTGCCGCAGCCGCCTCGCCGACAAGGACCGCTCGGTGGCGGCCTGGTACGCGGGCCGAGGTGAAGCCGAGGCGGCCTCGACCTACGAGCGCTTCGCGCAGAACGTCGAGGCCGGGCGCCGCTGGAGCGACGGCGTGGCCGCGGCCCCCGCGCCCCGCACGACGCCGCCGCCCGCGCCGCCCGCCGTGCGTCCGCCGACCCCGCCCCCGCCCACCCCGCCGCCGGCGCCCCGCGTCGTCACGCCCGCCCCGCCGACCCCGCCGACGCCCCCGCCGGCCCCGCGCGTCGTCGCGCCGCCGCCGACGCCGGCCCCGCGCGTGATCCCCACCCCGCCGCCGACGCCGCCGGTCTCGCCGCCCCCGCCCTCGTTCCAGACGCCGACGGCGACCGGGCCGTCGGGCGTCCCGCCGCCGGCGCCGGGCACGCTGCCGCCGCCGCGCCGACGCACGGTCTCCTCGGGGACGCCGTGACCGCGGGCCGCGCCCGCCTCGGCGCGGGGCTCGCGCTCGGGCTCGCGCTCGCCGTCGTCGGTTGCGGGTACTCCACGTCGCGCCTCGTCGAGGCGCCGGGCGTGCAGACGGTGGCGGTCGCGCAGTTCGACAACCGCACGTACCGCCGCGACCTCGAGCAGCGCTTCACCAAGATCCTCGCCGAGGAGGTGCGCGCGCGCACCCCGTGGCGCGTCGCCTCGGTCGGCTCGGCCGACGCGGTGCTCGAGGGGGCGATCGAGGACGCCGAGGCGCCGATCCTCTCCGAGGAGGACGACCAGGCGCGCACCCCCATCGCGCAGCGCTACCGCGTCCGCGTGAAGGGCCAGCTCACCGACCGCCGCACGGGCCGCGTGATCCGCAGCTTCGACGTGACCTCCTTCGAGGCGTTCGCGCCGGGCAGCTACGGCGAGACGGAGGACGCCTCGGCCACCGACACCGTGCTCGGCTCGGCCGCGCGCTCGGTGGTGCACGCGCTCGAGCGCCCGATCGGGGATCCCGCGCGCACGCCGCCGGGAGCGCGGGTGCACCCCCGCAACCCCTTCGCCTCCGAACCCCGATAGGAGCCCGTCCCGAACGCGGGAGGGCTGGGGGCTGACCCGCGAGACGGGCTCCTACAGGGCTCAGAGGAGCGGAGAAGGAGGGAAGAGAAGACGGGAAGGAGCGAGAGAGGAGACGCGAAGGGTAAGGCCGGAGCCGGGAGGCGCCGGGACCCGGAACCGACGGAGCCCGGAACCCACCGAATCGGAACGAACGGAACCCCGAGCGGCCGGAGCGGGAGTGCAGGGGCGCTCGAGGCCGCGCGGGCCGAAGGACGCCTGGAGGGACGAGTCCGGGGGCGCCCGGGTGTGCGGCCCCGCGGGCACGTGTCGGACGAGGAGATCGGGAGTCGGTGAGCTCGCGGCGCGGAGCCGGGGGGCGGGGAGCCGCCCGCGACGGCGCCGCGAGCCGCGCGCACCCGGGGGGTCAGCCCGACGAGGCGGTACACTCCGCCCCATGGACGAACACCGACCGCCGGAACCGCGCGGCGAGGGCCCCCGGGGGCCCCGCATCCGCCGCAACGTCCCGATGATGCTGCTGATCCTCGGGCTCGTGGTGATGGGGCTCGTGCTGTTCAACGTCCGCACCACCGACACCGCCGAGCTGACGCTCTACGAGCTCGACACCCAGATCTCGAAGCCGCCGGGGACCGACGGGTCGTCCAAGGGCCCGAACATCGTCGCCAAGGTCGTGATCGTCGGGGGGACGTCGATCCGGGGCGAGTACGTCGAGTCCTACACCCCCTACAAGGCGTTCCGCGTCCCCTACATCCCCGCGTCGGAGAAGGGCTCGGCCCTGACCTCGGAGATGCGCGCGGCGTGGGTGAAGGCCCTGGGCGAGAAGTTCGTCCGCGACGAGCCCGAGACCACCGCGCTCGGCCAGATCCTGCTCGGCATCCTCCCGTGGGTGCTCATCGCGTTCGTGCTCTGGTTCCTGCTCCTGCGCAACGCACGCTCGGCCGGCGGGCCCGGGGGCGTGCTCAACTTCGGCCGCTCCCGCGCGAAGCTCTACGTCAAGGAGAAGGTGACGACGACCTTCGACGAGGTCGCGGGCGTGGACGAGGCCAAGAGCGAGGTCCGCGAGATCGTCGAGTTCCTCAAGAACCCGGGCAAGTTCACCAAGATCGGCGCCCGCATCCCACGCGGCGTGCTGCTCGTCGGCCCGCCCGGCGTCGGCAAGACCCTCCTCGCCAAGGCGATCGCCGGCGAGGCCGGGGTGCCGTTCTTCTCGATCTCGGGGTCGGACTTCGTCGAGATGTTCGTGGGCGTCGGTGCGAGCCGCGTCCGCGACCTGTTCAAGCAGGCGCGTGAGAGCGCCCCGTGCATCGTGTTCCTCGACGAGATCGACGCGGTCGGCCGCCGTCGCGGGACGGGGCTCGGCGGCGGGCACGACGAGCGCGAGCAGACGCTCAACCAGATCCTCGTCGAGATGGACGGCTTCGACACCGACCAGGGGATCATCGTCATCTCCGCGACGAACCGCCCCGACGTGCTCGACCCGGCGCTGCTGCGGCCGGGCCGCTTCGACCGCCAGATCACGATCGACCTCCCCGACGTGAAGGGCCGCGAGGCGATCCTCGCGGTCCACGCCCGCCGCGTGAAGGTGTCGCCGGCCGCGGACCTCGCGGTGGTGGCGCGCGCGACGCCGGGCTTCTCGGGCGCCGACCTCGAGGCCGTCGTCAACGAGGCCGCGCTGATGGCGGTGCTCGACGGCAAGGACGCGGTCGAGCCGCGCCACTTCGACGAGGCGCGCGACAAGATCCGCTTCGGGCGGGCCCGCAAGAGCCGCGTGATGACCGCCGACGACCGGCGCATCACCGCCTACCACGAGGCGGGCCACGCGCTCATGGCCGAGCTGCAGGAGATCGCCGACCCCCTCCACAAGGTCACGATCATCCCGCGCGGCATGGCGCTCGGCATGACGATGCAGCTGCCCGAGAAGGACCGCTACGGGCTCGGCAGGCGCAAGCTGCTCGCCGACATCCGCATCCTCTTCGGCGGCCGCGCCGCCGAGGAGCTCGTGATCGGCGACATCTCCACGGGCGCCCAGAACGACATCGAGCGCGCCACCGAGATGGCCCGCCTGATGGTCACGAAGTGGGGCATGAGCGAGAAGGTCGGGCCGATCTCCTACGCCGAGGGCGAGGAGCACCTCTTCCTCGGCCGCGAGGTCACCCGCACCGTCAACCACTCCGAGGCGACCGCCGTCCTCATCGACGAGGAGGTCAAGAAGATCCTGTCGGAGGGCTACGACGACACGCGCCACACGCTCTCCTCGCACCTCGACGGGCTGCACCGCGTCGCGCAGGCGCTGCTCGAGCACGAGACGCTGGGCGCCGACGAGGTGCGGCTCGTGCTGGCCGGCGGCGACCTGCGGGCGCACCGCGCCGCCGAGCGCGAGCGCGAGGAGCGGGCCCGCCGCGCCGGCGGGGCCCGCCCGTCCACCCCCGAGTCGGACGCCCCCCCGCACGCGGCCCCGGGGGCCGAGCCGCAGGGCGGCTTCGCGTACTAGGGGCCGGAGGAGCCCGTCCCGGCGTCCCGCGATGCGCCCCCTCGTCGTCGGGATCGTCAACGTCACGCCGGACTCGTTCTCCGACGGCGGCCAGCACGCCACACCGCAGGCCGCCGTCGCGCACGCCCTCGCGCTGGTCGAGGAGGGCGCCGACGCGCTCGACGTCGGCGGCGAGAGCACCCGCCCGGGCGCGACCCCCGTCCCCGCCGACGAGGAGGCGGCGCGCGTCGTGCCGGTGGTCGCCGCGCTGCGCGAGCGCGGCGTCGCGCTCCCGGTCTTCGTGGACACCCGCAAGGCCGCGGTCGCCGCCGCGGCGCTGGCGGCCGGCGCCACGATGGTCAACGACGTGAGCGCGGGCCTCGACGACCCGGCCATGCTCGCGACCGCCGCGCGGGCCGGGGCGGGCGTCGTGCTCATGCACAAGCAGGGCGACCCCGCGACGATGCAGCGCGCCCCCCGCTACGGCGACGTCGTCGAGGAGGTGCTGGCCCACCTCGTGGCCCGGGCGGACGCGGCGCAAGCCGCCGGGGTCCCGCCCGAGCGGATCTGGGTGGACCCCGGGATCGGCTTCGGCAAGACCTTCGCCCACAACGAGGCCCTGCTCCGGGCGCTCGAGCGGTTCGTGGCGACGGGCCGGCCGGTCCTGCTCGGCGCGTCGCGCAAGGCCTTCCTCGGGGCGATCACGGGCCGCCCGGTCCTCGAGCGCCTCGCGGGGTCGCTGGCCTGCGCGGCGCGCGCCGCCCAGGCGGGCGTCCGCGCCGTCCGCGTCCACGACGTCGCCGCGACCGTGGACCTGCTCGCGGTCCTCGACCGCGTCGCGCCGCCGTAGCCCGCGTCGGCGTGGCAGGTCGGCCGCGCCACGGGTAGGATCCGCGCGTGCGCACGCCCCTCGTCGCGACAGGCTTGGCGGAGTCGTTCGGCGAGTGGGCCGAGGTCGCGGTGCTGTCCGTGGTGCTCTACGTGGTGCTCCGCTTCCTGCGGCGCACCGTGGCGGGCGGCGTCTTCCGGGGGCCGGGGCTGCTCGTGTGGGTCGTGCTGCTCGGCTTCGCCTTCCTCGTCCGCGCGCTCCACTTCGACGTGCTCGAGTACCTCTTCGCCGGCTTCGTGCCGATTCTCCTGACCGGGCTCGTGGTCCTGTTCCAGCCCGAGCTGCGCCACGGGCTCGCGCGCTTCGGCGAGGGCCGCGTCTTCGCGCGCCTCTTCCCGCGCCTGCTCCCGCGGCGCAAGGGCGCCGACCGCGCCCCCGAGGTCCGCGTCGTGGACGAGATCGTCGCGGCGGTGCGCAACTTCGGCAAGCACAAGATCGGCGCCCTCATCGCGGTCGAGCGCGGCGTGGACCTGACGACCTACCTCGACACCGGCGTGCGCATCGACGCGCGCATCCGCGCGGAGCTGCTCGACGCGATCTTCTCGTCGGAGAACCTCCTCCACGACGGCGCGGTGATCGTGCGCAAGGACCGCATCGCCGCCGCGGCGTGCCGCCTCCCGCTCACCGAGCGCACCGACCTGCCGTTCCGCTTCGGCACGCGCCACCGGGCCGCCGTCGGGCTCTCCGAGCAGTCCGACGCGCTCGTCGTGGTGGTGTCGGAGGAGACGGGGGCGGTGCACGTCGCCGAGCGCGGCGAGATCCGCCCGCACGCCGAGCCCTACCAGTGGCTCGCGAGCGAGCTGTCCGTCGTCATCGCCGAGAGGGCGGGCGTCGCCCGCGCCGAGCCGTGAGCCAGGCCGCCCCCCCGCCGCCGCCCGCGCCCGAGCCGTCGCCCTACGAGTCGCTGCGGCCCGAGGGCCAGCGTCCGCCCGGCGACAGCCGCGCGCGCGCGGGCGGCCCGCTCGGCTGGCTGTTCGGCGACCTCGGCCTCAAGGTGCTCGCCGTGCTGCTGGCGGTCCTCCTCTGGAAGCTCGCCCGCGGCCGCCTCGAGGAGACCCGCGAGCTGTTCGTCACGGTCGTGCTCAAACCGGCGCTCCACGCGGGCGACGGGTCGCACGCCGACGAGGTGCGCGTGCGCGGCGGCGACGAGCGGCGCGGCATCAAGCTCACGCTGCGCGGCTCGCGTGACGACGTCGAGCGCGTCACGACCGACCTGTACCGCGCCGACCGGCGCATCGAGCACCGGTTCGCGGTGACGCCCGGCCCGAAGGGACGCATCGGCCCCCTCTCGACCCCCGACCGGTTCGACTACCCCGCCGAGGGCGCGTCGCGCGTGGTCACCAAGGTCGAGCCCTTCGTCGAGGCCGAGTGGGTCCGCGTGGTGACGCGCAAGGTGCGCGTGGTCGTGCCGAAGACCGGGCAGACCCAGCGCGCCGACGTCGAGGTCGGCGCGGTCGAGCTCACCGACAAGGAGGTCGAGGTCTCGGGCCCGGAGAGCCTGTTCCAGGGCGACGAGGCGCTCGTCTCGATCCAGCCCGACCTCGTCGAGGTGAGCCCGTGGCTCGCCGACAACGCCGACCTCGCCACGCCGCTGCAGTTCCAGGTCGGCTTCCGCGCGTGGCGCGCCGAGAAGGCGTCGGACCGCGACGAGGCGCTCGTGCGCATCTCGCCCGCCACCGTCAAGGGCACCGTCAAGTTCGCCCAGCGCTCGACGCAGACGCTCGACAACGGCGTGCGCGTGCTGCTCGCCGGGCTCGACCCGTCCGCGTACGCCGACTACGACATCGTGATCGCGCCGTCGCCCGCCTACGACCCGGGTCCCCCGCCGCGCATGAAGCTCGAGGTGCGCGGCGACCCCAAGGCGATCACGAAGATGCGGTCCGAGCCCAACGAGTGGTCCTTCGCGATCGCGCTCCCGCCGCCCCCGACCGACGACGGCGTCTCCAAGGTCGAGGACGTCAAGGTCCCGGTGGTGCTCTGGTTCCAGAAGGGCGTCGCCCCGCCGTCGGTGCGCCTCGCGGGCGAGGCCTCCGTCTTCGTCACGCTCCGCCGCCGCGACAAGTAGCGCGGGCCCGAGCCCGGACCTCGCTCGCGCCGACGGCTCAGCGGATCGCAGCGGCGGCGCGCTCGAGGCGTGCGACGGCGCCCGCGACCTCGTCGGGGTCGGGGCCCTCGACCATGATGCGCAGCACGGGCTCGGTGCCGCTGTAGCGCACGTAGACGCGGCCGCGGCCCTGCAGCGCGCGGCGCTCGACGTCCATCGCCGCGACGAAGGGCGGGACCTCCGCGAAGGGCACCTTGCGCTCGACCCGCACGTTGCGCAGCACCTGCGGGCAGCGCGGGACCTCGGCGCGGCAGCGCGACAGCGCGACCCCGCGCCGACGCGCGGCCTGCAGCGCGGCGACGCCGGCGACGGTGCCGTCGCCGAGCAGGGCCTCGCCCCAGCGCAGCACGACGTGCCCCGACTGCTCGCCGCCGAGGGAGGCGCCCGTCTCCCGCATGCGCGCGGCGACGAAGCGGTCGCCGACGTCCACCCGGTCGAGCGCGATGCCGCGCGCGTGCAGGGCCTGCTCGAGCCCGAAGTTCGACATCATGGTCGCGACGACCCGGCGGCCCACGAGCGCGTCGCGCGCGTCGAGGTCCACGGCGAGGAGGTGCAGCACGGGGTCGCCGTCGAGGACCGTGGCCGTCTCGTCGGCGACGAGCACGCGGTCGCCGTCGCCGTCGAAGGCGAGCCCGCCGCCGGCCCCGCGGGTCCGCACCGCCTCGAGCCACGCGGCCGGCGACTCGGTGCCGCAGCGGTCGTTGATCGCGCCGGCGGCGTCGCTCCCCACCGGCGTCTCGACGGTGGCGCCCAGCGCGCGCAGGACGCGCGGCGCGGTCGCCTGCGTCGCCCCGTTGGCGCAGTCCACGACGAGGCGCAGCCCGTCGAGGCGGCCGCCGCCGGCGAGCATCGCCACGACCGCGTCCACGTAGCGGTCGGCGACGTCGGCGCGGGCGCGCACCGTGGCCGGGGCGCCGGTCGGCGCGGCCGCGCGGATGCGCGCGTCGAGGTCGCGCTCCTCCTCGGGCGACGTCTTGCGCCCGCCGGGGAGGAACACCTTGATCCCGTTGTCGCGCACCGGGTTGTGGCTCGCGGTCAGCGCCACCCCCACGTCGCACCCGCCCCCCGCGCTCCACCACGCCACCGCCGGCGTCGGGAGCACGCCCCCGTCCTCGACGGGGACCCCCTCGGCGCCGAGCCCTTCGGCGACCCCGGCGAGGAGCGCCGGGCCGCTCGGCCGCGTGTCCCGCCCGACGAAGACCCGGGGCGACGTGGCGACCTTCTCCCGGGCGAAGGCCGCGATCGCGCGCCCGATCCGCCGCAGGTTGTCCGGCGAGAGCGCCCCCTCGCCCGCCCGACCGCGGATGCCGTCGGTTCCGAAGAAGGGCTCGGGGCTCATGGCCGGCGGATCCTGCCACGGGCGGCGACGACCCGGCAGGTCGGGCCGCACCTCGCCCGCGCGCCCCGCGAGCGGACGCGTCCGGCCGCTCGGGCGCGGGGGTCGCGCCGCCCCGACGCTTGTATCTTGCAATCGATGGCCTCCTTGCCGGCGCGCCCGACCCGTGTTGTTTCCGCCGGCGCGACGGCGCCCGTACGCTTCGACCCGTGGCGTACTTGGTCCTCTGCACCAGCGGCCCGGCCCCGGCGATCGGGCTGTGGACGGGCCGCGGCGACGTGACCGTCGAACCGCTCGGCGGCGGAGCCGAGCGCGGCCGCGGCCTCGCGCCGGCCGTCGCGCGCCTCCTCGCCGCGAGCGGGACCCGTCCGGCCGACCTCGCCGGCGTCGCGGTGGACGTCGGGCCGGGTTCGTTCACGGGCGTGCGGGTCGGCGTCGCGACCGCCAAGGGCCTCGCGGTCGCCAACGGCACCCCGCTCGTCGGCGTGTCGAGCCTCGAGGCGCTGGCCCTCGTCGCGGGCCCCGCGCGCGCGCCGCTCCTCACCCTGCGCGACGCGCGCGCCGGCGAGGCGTACTTCGCGCTGTGGGCGGCCCCGGCCGCCGACGTCGAGACCCACCCGCTCGACGCGACGCCGCGCCCCCACCGCATCGCCCGCCCGACGCGCGGCCCCGCGGACGCGATCCGCGCCGCCGTCGAGGAGCGCGGGCTCGGCAAGGTCGTCGCGGTGGGCGAGGACGCCGAGCGGCTCGCGACGACCCTGCCGCTGTCGGGGCTGCTCGCCGGGTGCCGCACCGACCCGGTGGACCCGGCCTCGGTGCTGCGCCTCGCCCTGCCGCGCTTCCTCGCCGGCACCACCGACGACGCGGACGCCCTCGCGCCCGCCTACCTGCAGCCCTCGACGCCCGAGGCGCGGCTGCGCGGGGAGCGCGCATGAACGGCCCCGACGCGTTCAAGGGCGACGCGAGCCCGGCCGACCCTTCGGGAGGACGACTCCGCGAGGACCGAGGCGACGTGCTGCACGCGAGGACCTGGGCCGAGATCGACCTGGCCGCCCTCGAGCGCAACCTCGCCCGGGTGCGCGCGGCCGCGGGCGGCGCCGAGGTCATGCTCGTGGTCAAGGCCGACGCGTACGGCCACGGCGCGGTGCCCGTCGCGTGGCACCTCCTCGGCCACGGGGTGCGGTCGCTGGGCGTGGGCGACTCGGCCGAGGCGCTCGAGCTGCGCCGCCACGGGATCACGGCGCCGATCCTGATCCTCGGGGCGATCGTGCGCGGCGAGATGGAGCAGGTGGTCCGCGGCGGGATCTCCGTCACGGTCCACACGCTGTTCCGGGCCCGCGCGCTCGCCCGGGCCGCCGAGAAGATGGGCTCGCGGGTCAAGGTGCACCTCAAGGTGGACACCGGGATGGGCCGCCTCGGCTGCGCGCCCGAGCGGGCCCCCGCGCTCGCGCGCGAGATCGAGCGGTCGCCCCACCTCGAGCTCGAGGGGATCGCGACGCACCTCGCCTCCCCCGGGCCCGAGGGCGTCAAGGAGACCGAGCGCCAGCTGGCTCGGTTCCGCCGCGTGCTCGACGTGCTCAAGACCGAGGGCATCGAGCCCCGCTGGCGCCACGCGCTGGCCAGCGGTGGCCTGCTCGCGGCCCCGCCCGGCGAGTTCAACCTCGTCCGGCCCGGCCTCGCGGTGTACGGGCTGTCGCCCCACGACCGCGTCCCCGGGGTGGAGCCCGCGCTCACCTGGAAGACGCAGATCGTCTACCTGCGCGACCACCGCAAGGGCGCGCGCATCGGCTACGGCGGGACGTGGCGCGCGCCGGGCCGGTGCCGGATCGCGACGCTGCCGGTGGGCTACAACGACGGCTACCGCTACGCCCTCTCCGACCAGGCGCACGTGCTCGTGCGCGGGCGCCGGGCGGCGGTGGTCGGGCGCGTGTCGATGGACTACGTGATGGTGGACGTCACCGACGTCCCCGACGCCGACGTGGACGACGAGGTCACGCTGGTCGGGCGCGACGGCGCGGAGACGATCACCGTCGCCGACCTCGCGCGCTGGGCCGACACGATCCCGTACGAGATCCTGTGCGGCATCGGCCGTCGCGTCGTGCGGACCTACCGCCGCGGCGAGGGCGCCGTGGTGCCGCCGGCCTCCGTCCCCGCGACGGGCGCCGCGGACGCGGGCACGACCGGCGCGGCGTAGGACCCCGTCGAGGGGACGGGGCTCGGCGCGGCGCGCGCCGTCGCACGCCCCGCGCCTGCAACACGGGCGTTGCAACGCGCGGCACGGGAACGGGCGCGCGCCGGTGTGCGTTCCCCGGGCGGCCCGCGACGCCGCGGGCGACGGAGGGCCCGGCGTATCCTCGCGAGCGTGTCGCGCCCCTTCGCCGTCGGCCTCGCCGTCGCGCTGCTCGCGCTCGCCGCGTGCGGCGAGCGGGACCCGGCCGCGCCGCCGCCGGCCGCCGCCCCGGCGACCTCGGGCGGCCCCGCCGCGCGGCCCGCGCCCCCCGCGCCCGGCGCGGCGGGCGCGCAGGACTGCGCCTCGTGCCACGAGCGGCTCCACCCGTCGCTGCAGGCCGCGCACCGCGCCGGCCCCCACCGCGGCCTGCGCTGCGAGGACTGCCACGGCGCCGACCACGACCGCATCTTCTCGACCGACGGCCAGGTGTCCTCGGCGACCTGCGGGCGCTGCCACGAGAAGGCCTACGCCGGGTTCCGCCGCAGCCGCCACGGCCGCCTGCTCAAGGAGGGCAAGGCCGACGCGGCGCTGCGCGCGCACCCCGCGCCCGTCGGCTCGTGCAACGCGGTCAACGGCTGCCACGCGGTGCAGCGGGAGAACGCCGACGGCAGCGTGGGCGCGTGCGCGGCCTGCCACGCGGCGCACGCGGCCGCGCCGCACGTCGCCCGCGACCCCGCGGTGTGCGCGCGCTGCCACCGCGGGCCCGACCACCTCCAGTGGGAGACGTGGGCCGCCGACAAGCACGGCGTGCTCTGGCGCCAGCAGCCGGGCGCGGGCGTCGCGCCGGCGTGCGCCGACTGCCACCTGCCCGGCGGCGACCACGACGACGGGCGCGGCCTGACGCGCTCGGTGGTCGCGCGCCACGGCGCGCCGCCGACCACGCTGCTCGAGCCCCTGTCGCGCGCCGAGCACGACGCCGCGCGCGCCGCGATGGTCGCGGTCTGCACCGCCTGCCACGGCAAGCGCCTCGCGGAGGCGACGCTCGCGTCGGCCGACGACGCGCGCGCGGACGCGCTCGCGCTCTGCGAGGAGGCGGCCGAGATCGTGCGGGGCCTCGACGCCGACGGGCTGCTGTCGCCGCGGCCGAAGGACCGCACCGACAACCCCGTCGCCGGCGGGGCGCTCGTGCTCGGCGGCAAGCAGATCTTCGACGAGACGTCGTCGCGAGCGGAGCGGCTGTTCTACGAGCTGTGGATGTTCGACTTCCCGGGGCTGTGGCGCGCGGCCTACCACACCGACCCCGACCTCGTGCGCTGGACCGCGCGGGAGCGGCTCAAGACCCACCTGATCGAGCTGCGCGCCGAGGCCGCCCGGCTGCGCGCCGCGGCCCCCCCGCCGAAGTAGCGCCCGACGTCGCGAGCCCGCCGGGGACGTTGCACGCGCGTTGCATGCAACAGGGCTGATGCGACGTGGGCTCGAGGATGTCCCGCCGGGAATCCGTGCGCGCACCGTGCGTTGCAGGGTCGTTCCCGCCTCCGTTCCGGGTGCCTGCCCGAGGAAGGACGCGCCTCGTGGTGTCTTCTCCGTCGCTGCGCCGTCGCACCGTCGCGACCGCGCTCGTGGTGCTCGGGGCCGGGCTGCCCGCGTGCGGGAGGGACGACCCGCCGGCGCGCGCCGCGCCCGCCGCGGCGGCGCACGGGATCCGCTTCGACGACGTGACCGAGGCGTGCGGCGTGCGCTCGACGCGCCGGTCGGGCGGCGGCGACGACCTGCGCAACATCGCGCAGGCGGCGGGCGGCGGCGTCGCGGTCCTCGACGCCGACGGGGACGGGTGGATGGACCTGTTCTTCACCGAGGGCGGGACCGACCCCGACCTCACGCCCGACGCGAAGACGACCTCGGGGCGCGGCGCGCTGTGGCGCAACCGCGGCGACGGCACCTTCGAGGACGTCACCGACCGCGCGGGCCTGCGCGAGCTGGGCGCGTACCCCTTCGGCGCGACCGCGGCCGACTGGGACGGCGACGGCGACACCGACCTCTACGTGTGCACGTACCGCCGCGACCGCCTCTTCCGCAACGAGGGCGGGCTCCGCTTCGTGGACGCCACCGAGGCGGCCGGCGTCGTCGAGGACGCGTTCAGCGTCCACGCCGTGTTCCTCGACTACGACCGCGACGGGGCGCTCGACCTCTACGTGGTGCGCTACCTCGCGTTCGACCCGTCCTACCGCGTGTTCTACGCCCCCGAGGGCTTCCCCGGCCCGCTCTCCTACAAGGGCGTGGCCGACCTCCTCTGGCACAACCGCGGCGACGGCACCTTCGAGGACGTCACGAAGGCGGCCGGCGTGCTCGCGCCCGACGGGCGCGGCATGAGCGCGGTCTCGGCCGACTTCGACGACGACGGCTGGCCCGACCTCTTCGTCGCCAACGACGCGATGGAGAACTGGTTCTGGCGCAACCGCGGCGACGGCACCTTCGAGAACGTCGCCGCCCGCAACGGCACCGCGTACGGGCTCAACGGCGAGTCCACGGCCGCGATGGGCGCGTCGGTGGGCGACTGGGACGGCGACGGGCGCCTCGACCTCTTCGTCCCCGACTCCGGCTTCTCGTGCCTGTACACGAACGCCGGCGCCACGAAGTCCACCGACGGCGCGCCGCTCGTGACCTTCCGCGACCGCTCGGCCGAGACCGGGCTCGCGGAGGCGGGCGGCCAGAGCGTCGGGTGGAGCGGCCACTTCCTCGACGCCGACCTCGACGGGCGCCTCGACCTCGTGCGCACCGCCGGCAACGACCACCACCTCTTCGGCGAGCCGCTGTTCCTGCTGCGCAACCGCGGCGACCGCGCCTTCGAGGACGTGTCGAGGACCGCGGGCCCCGTGTTCTCGCGCAAGCTCGTCGCGCGCGGCGCCGCCACGGCGGGGCTGTGGAACGACGGGCGCCTCGGGCTGGTCGTGACGATGGCCGACGGCCCCGCGGTCGTGCTGCGCGACACCTCGACGACCGGGAACCACGCGCTCGCGCTCGCGCTCGTCGGCCGGCCCTCCACCGGCGCCGGCCCGAAGAGCACCCGCGCCGCCGTCGGCGCGCGCGTCCGCGTGACGACGCCCGAGCGCACCCAGACCTTCGAGGTGCGCGCGGGCGAGGGGTACCTCTCGTCGAGCGACCCTCGCGTGCACGTCGGGCTCGGCGCGGCGACGTCGGCGACGGTCGAGGTGCGCTGGCCGTCGGGCCGCGTGCAGACGCTGACCTGCGAGGCCGGGCGCGTGCACCGCGTCGAGGAACCCGCGGCGGACGCCGCGGGGGGGCGGTGAACCGTGAGCGTCCACCGCGACCTCGACTGGCGCAGCGTGAGCCGGGCCCGGCGCGACGAGTACGCCGGCACGCACCGTCCGCGGGTGGTCCGCGTCGGCACGGTCGAGGTGGGCGGCGCGCGCCCGGTCGTCATCGCCGGGCCGTGCGCGGTCGAGTCCCGCGCCCAGACGCTCGAGATCGCGCGCGCGTGCGCCGACGCGGGCGCCGACCTGCTGCGCGGCGGCGCGTGGAAGCCGCGCACGAGCCCCTACGCGTTCCAGGGGCTCGGCGTCGAGGGGCTCGAGATCCTCGCCGAGGCGCGGGCGACGACGGGCCTCCCGATCGTCACCGAGGTGCTCGACGTGCGCATGCTCGCGGTGGTCGAGCAGTTCGCCGACGTCCTCCAGATCGGCTCGCGCAACATGCAGAACTACCCGCTGCTGACCGAGGCGGGGCGGACGAGGAAGCCGGTGCTGCTCAAGCGCGGCATGTGCGCGACGCTGCAGGAGTGGCTGTGCGCGGCCGAGTACGTCGTCCGCGGCGGCAACGAGGACGTGATCCTGTGCGAGCGCGGCATCCGGGCGCTCGGCAACGGCGAGTACGACCGCAACACGCTCGACCTCAACGTCGTGCCGGCCGCGATCGAGCGCACGTGGCTGCCGGTGATCGTGGACCCGTCGCACGGCACCGGCGTCGCGTCCATGGTCCCGCGGGCCGCGCTCGCCGCCGTGGCGTACGGCGCGCACGGGCTCCTGATCGAGGTGCTCGCCGAGGACGGCAAGCCCGAGGACGCGCGCTGCGACGGCGACCAAGGGGTGCGGCCGTCCACGCTGCGCAAGGTCGTCGAGGGGATCCCCGCGGTGCTCGGCGCCGTCGGGGCCGAGTCGGAGGTCCGCGCATGAACCGGCTGGCGTTCGGGGCGATCCTGCTGGCGACGGTGGTGGCAGGCGTGTGGGCGGCGACGCGCCCGCTCGACGGCGAGGGGCCGCCGTCGGGGGTGGTCACGCGCTGGAGGACCTGGACGAAGGCCGACGGCCTCCCCGACGACCGCGTGTTCGCGGTGCTCAAGGCCCCCGAGGGCCTCTACGCCGGCACCGAGCGCGGGCTCGCGCTGCTCGACGGCGAGAAGGTCGTCCGCACGTGGGGCGAGGCCGACGGGATGTCGTTCCCGGTCGTCACGTCGATGTGCCGCGACGAGCGGTCCGGCGACCTGTGGGTCGGGACGCTGCGGGGCCTCACCCGCGTGTCGCACGGCACCGCGACCGCGGTGCGCCAGTCCCCCGACGGGCTCGTCAACGACGTCGTCTACTCGGTGTGCGCGGAGGGGCGCCGCCTCTGGTGCGCGACGGCCGCGGGGCTCTCGAGGCTCGACCTCGACACGGGCACGTGGACCACGTGGACCGAGAAGAACAGCCCGATGAAGGAGATCTGGTGCTACTCGGTGTGCCAGCGCGACGGGAAGGTGTGGGTGGCGATCTGGGGCAGCGGCGTCCTCGAGCACGACGTCGCGACCGGGCACTGGAAGCTCTACCAGGACCCCGACCGCGACATGCGCTTCGACCTGTTCAAGCACGACGGCCTCGTGTCCGACGTCGTCGTCGGCGTCTCGGCCGACCGCGGCAACCTCTGGTGCGCGTCCTACCTCGGGCTGTCGCGCTACGACGGCCGTGACTGGCGGACGTGGACCGGCGAGGACTCGCCGCTCGCGTCCTCCTTCATCAGCAACCTGCGCTCGCGCGGGCCCGAGGCCTGGATGTGCACCGACCGCGGGCTCTCGCAGTTCGACGGCACCCGCTGGGCGACGTACCGTCGCGCGGCCTCGGGCGGGACCGTGGTCGTCGCCGACGACGTCGGCGGCCCGCGCACCGAGCACCGCACCGCGACGGCGCTCCCCGACGACTTCGTGTGGTCGGTGGACTTCGACGGCCTCGACGTCTGGGTGGGCACCTCCGGTGGGCTCGCCCGTGGCACGCGCAACGGCCCGGCGCCCGATGCGCCGGTCGGAGGGACCCGCCCGTGAACCGCGCCACCGTCCTCCCCGCCGGGGCGATCGGCCTCGCGCTCGCCGTCCTCGCCGTCGTCGTCGCGACGCGGGGCCCGCAGGCTCAGGGAGGCCCGGCCGAGCCCGCCGCCCCGCCCGCGAGCCGCGGCAGCCCCCTCGACGACCTGCCCGAGCACGCGATGCCGTTCCTGCACTACACCCGCCCCGAGCGGCTGTTCTTCACGACGCCCAACGAGTACCGCGGGCCCGGCCGCGCCTCGACCGAGCTCGAAGGGGACGCCGAGGTCCGCATGGGCCTCCTGGCGCCGCTCGACGGGCCGGCCAAGGCCTACGGCATCGAGATGCAGCGCGGGGCGGAGCTGGCCGTCAAGGAGCGCAACGAGAAGGGCGGCGTGCGCGGCAAGCCCGTGCGCCTGTTCTCGCGCGACGACAAGGGCACGATGAGCGACGCGGCCAACGGCGCGGTCGCGCTCATCCACGACGACCGCGTCGTCGCGATCCTCGGCACCGTGCACTCGGGCAACACCCACGTGCTCGCGCGCGTCGCGCTCAAGTGCGAGACGCCGATGCTGACGTCGATCTCGACCGACCCCACGATCTCGCAGCACTCGATCCCGTGGACCTTCCGCTGCCTCGTCGACGACCAGCCCCAAGGCCGGGCGATCGCGAAGTACGTCTTCGAGACGAAGCGCTACACGAAGGTCTGCACGATGTGGTTCAACAACAAGTACGGCCGGATGGGGATCCAGGAGCTGCGCAACATCGCGCGGCGGCTGGGCCACCCGGTGCTGTACGACCTGTCGTTCAACCCCGGTGACACCGACTTCACCTCGCAGCTGACCAAGGTGAAGGAGTCGGGCGCCGAGGCGCTCGTGCTCTGGGGGCTCTACAAGGAGATCGCCGGCATCGTGCGCCAGGCGCGCGCGATGGGCCTCCCGGCCGAGCTGGTCGGCGGCGACGGCTTCGTCTCGCAGGCCTTCCTCGAAGCGGCGGGCCCCGCCGCCGAGGGCGTGGTCGCCACCTACCCCTACGACGTGGACGCGAAGTCGCCGCAGAACGTCGCGTTCGTCGAGGCGTTCACCCGCGCCTACGGCCACGCGCCCGACTCGTTCGGCGCCCACGGCTACGACGCGATGAACGTGCTGCTCGCGGCCGTCGAGCAGGGCGGCCAGAACCGGGCGCGGGTGCGCGACGCGCTCGCGGTCACCACCGACTTCCCCGGGGTCACCGGCCCGATCACCTTCGACAACGTCGGCAACGACAAGCGCAAGCCTCCGCTCGCGCGGGTGGTCGGCGGCCGCTTCGTGCCGGTGGCCGACTGACGTGCGCCCCCGTCCCGCCCGGCTCCTCGCGCTCGCCGCGCTGGCCGCGGGCGCGGGGGCGTGCGGACGGAGCCCCGCGCCGAGGCCGCCGGGCCCCGCGCCCGACGCGGTGGTCGGCGTCGTCGGCCCGCTGACGGGGCCCGCGGCGGCCTACGGGCGCTCCCAGCTCGACGGCGCGACGCTCGCCGCCGAGGAGGTCGCGGCGCGCGGCGGCGCGGCCGGCGCCCGGCTGCGCCTCGAGCCGCGCGACGACGGCGCCGACCAGCAGCGGGCCGCCGCGCACGCGCGCGAGCTCGTCGTCGGGGCCGGCGTCGCGGCGATCGTCGGGGCGATCAACAGCGACTGCACGCACCAGGTCGAGATGGTGGCGGTCAAGCTGCACGTGCCGCAGGTGACCACGGCGTCCACCGACCCGTCGGTCACCGACACCGGCTCGCCGTGGATCTTCCGCTGCCTCGCCGACGACGTGCTGCAGGCCCGCGCCGTCGTCGAGCACCTGCTCGGGACCGCGCGGGCGCGGGCGGTCGCGCTCGTGTGCCAGCAGAACCGCTACGGGCGCATGGGCATCGCCGAGGTCGCGCGCGCGGTGCGCGCCGCGGGCGCCACGGTGGTCGCCGACGAGGGCTACGCGTCGGGCACGGCCGACTTCGCCCCCGTCGCGGGGCGCGTCGCCGCCGCCCGCCCCGACGCCGTCGTCGTGTGGTCGCTCTACCGCGAGGGCGCCGACTTCGTCGCCGCGCTGCGCGCCGCCGGCTGCACGGCGACGGTCTACGCCGGCGACGGGCTCGTCTCGCCGGAGTACCCCGCCCGCGCGGGCGCGGCGGCCGAGGGCACGCTCGTCACGTTCCCCTTCGACCCCGACGCGACGCCGGCGAGCCGCGACTTCGTGCGCCGCTTCACGGCCCGCTTCGGCCACGCCCCCGACTCGTTCGCCGCCCACGGCCACGATGCCGTGCTCCTCCTCGCCGACGCGGCCGAGCGCGCCGGCGGCTGGGACCGCGCCCGCCTGCGCGACGCGCTCTCGGCGACCGACGGCCTCCGGGGCGCGACGGGCGAGCTCCGCTTCGACCGCACCGGCAACGACCTCCGCCCGGTCCGCCTCGCGCGCGTCGTCCTCGGGCGCTTCGTCCCCCTGCGGGAGGGCCCGGAGTGAGCAACGCCTTCGGCGAGCGCTTCCGGATCGTCACGTTCGGCGAGAGCCACGGGCCCGCCGTCGGCGTCGTCGTGGACGGCTGCCCGGCCGGGGTGCCGTTCGGCCCCGAGGACCTCGACGCCGCGCTCGCGCGCGACGTCCCCGACCGCCTCGTCGGCACGCCGCGTCGCGAGCCCAACCGCGCCGAGGTGCTGTCGGGCGTGTTCGAGGGCGCGACGCTGGGCACGCCCGTGGCGATCGTCGTGCGCAACGAGGACGCCCGCTCGCGCGACTACGAGGCGCGCCGCGAGGTGCCGCGCCCGGGGCACGGCGACCTCACGTGGCGGCAGCGCTACGGCCGCGCCGACTGGCGGGGCGGCGGGCGGGCCTCGGGACGCGAGTGCGTCGCGCGGCTCGCCGCGGGCGCGCTCGCCGCGAAGGTGCTCGACGCGGTCGGCGTGCACGTCGCCGGCCGCGTGACCGAGATGGCGGGCGTGCGGGTGCGCAGCGCGGCGGACTACGCCCGGGCGCAGGCCCGCGTCCTCGAGGTCGCCCGCGAGGGGGACAGCACGGGCGGCCTCGTGCGCGTGACCGCCGACGGCCTCCCCGCGGGGCTGGGCGACCCGGTGTTCGACAAGCTGCACGCCGTGCTCGGGCACGCGCTGCTCTCGATCGGGGGCGTCAAGTCCTTCGAGGTCGGGCTGGGGCGCCGCCACGCGCGCCGCCGCGGCTCGGAGAGCAACGACCCCTACGAGCTCGACGCGGAGGGCGAGGTCCGCACGCGCGGCAACCGCTGCGGCGGCGTGCAGGGGGGGATCAGCAACGGGATGCGGCTCGTCGTGGACGTGGCGGTCAAGCCGACGCCCTCGATCCCGCGCGCGCAGGAGAGCGTGGACCTCGAGGCCCGCGAGCCCGCCGAGGTCGCGGCCAGCGGGCGCTTCGACCTCAACTTCGCGCCCCGCGTCGCCGTCGTCGCCGAGGCGATGACGGCCGTGTGCCTCGTGGACCGCCTCGTGTGCGCGGGCGAGGTCCACCCGCTGCGGCTCGACGCCTCGCCGCTCCTGCGCCGCCGGGCGGGCGTCGCGCCCGACGGCGGGGAGCCCGTCCGGTGACGCCGCTGCGGCCCGCGACCGCCCGCGCGAGGGTGGCCCCGTGGCTGCTGCTCGCCGCCGCGTGCCTCGTCGTCGCCGCCCTGCGCGACGACCGGGCCTTCGTCGCCTCGGGGATGACGTACGGGAACTTCGACGTCCCGACGGACCGCTCGGGCATCGAGACGATGCTCCCCGGCGTCCCCGACCTCGCCCACGCCCGCCGCTACCGCTTCGGCGCCGACGTGCCCGTCCACGCGACGCCGCTCGTCGCGCTCGGCGTCGTGTTCGCGGTGTTCCTCGTGCTGCGCACGTGGCGCCACCGCGAGCACCGCCTCGGCATCCGGCGCGGCTGGTGGCAGTGGGTGTCCTTCGTGCTCGCGCGCATCGGCGTCCTGCGGGCGGCGGACGCCTACCCCGTGGCGCGCTGCACCTTCGGCGTGTTCCCGTTCCTCAACTGCCAGTACTGCGAGATGGCCTCGGGCGCCTGCCCGCTCGGCGTCGTGCAGCGCTCGGTCGCCGACGGGCGCGTCCCCTTCCTCGCGGTCGGCGTCGTCACCGCCGTCGGCGCGACGCTGGGGCGCTGGGTGTGCGGCTGGTTCTGCCCGTTCGGGCTGTTCCTCGACCTGTGCGAGCGCGGCGCGCGCAAGGGCCCGGTGCGGATCCCGCGCGCCTGGCGGGTCGGCAAGTTCGCGATGCTCGGCCTGCTCCTGCTCGGCGCGGCCGCGCTGCCGCTCGCGGGCGTGGACGGCGTGTCGTGGTTCTGCGCCACCGTCTGCCCCGCGGGGTCGGTCTACGGGCTGATCCCCTACTACGGCACGACGGCGGCCGGCCCCGCCGCCGACGCGCTCCTGCGCTTCGACCCGTCCGTCACGGGCCACTGGCTCGTGTGGGGCCACCTCCTCTTCTTCGCCGGCTTCCTCGTCGTCACGTTCCGCGTCGCCGCGCGGTTCTTCTGCTCGGCGGCGTGCCCGCTGGGCGCGGCGCTGGGGCTCTTCGCGCGCGTGGCGCTCGTCCGCGTCGTGCACGTCGAGGAGAAGTGCACGGGCTGCGGCGCCTGCACGAGGATCTGCCCGACCGGCATCGACCTCGCCCACGACGACTTCCTCACGGTGTCCGACTGCATCCAGTGCACCCGCTGCGTGCGCGTCTGCGCGACGGGCGGGCGCGACTGGTCGTTCCGGGTCGCGGCGCGCGCCCCCGCCGCCGCGGCGGAAAGGACCTGACGTGGCCCGTCCCGCGCTCCCCCCGGCCCGGCTCGACTGGCGGGCGAAGGCGCTGCTGTGGCTCCTGCGGCGCAAGGCCGCGACCCCCGTCGGCA
The DNA here is from genome assembly GCA_020851795.1 of Planctomycetota bacterium. Taxonomy (GTDB): domain Bacteria; phylum Planctomycetota; class PLA2; order PLA2; family JAEUHO01; genus JAEUHO01. The sequence continues at coordinate 42,276 of JADZCA010000101.1, forward strand.
TGGCGCGGTGGGCGATGGGCCACACGGCCTTCTACCCGCGGTTCTGGGCGGGCAGGGACCCCGCCGACTTCGCCTCGCTCCCGGTGCTGCGCAAGGCGGTGGTGCGCGACGTGTCGCCCTACGACTTCCTCGCCGACCGCTGCGCGAAGTCGGTGGTCTGGTACGGCGAGACGACGGGCTCGTCGGGCAGCCCGACGCCGTCGTTCCTGACGCGCCGCGAGTTCCACGGCGCCACGCTGCTGGCGCGGGTCTCGCCCTCGCACCCCGCGCTGCGCGCGATCCTCGCCGAGAACCGCACCTGCGTGAACGGGCTCGCGTTCGGCTTCACGATCGCGGGGATGTCGTTCGGGGACGTGCTCGCCAACCTCGGCGGGCTCGTCGCCAACGTCGGGTCGCGCTCGACGCTGGCGACGCCGGCGCGCATCGCGCGCGCGATCGCGCGGCTGCAGCCCTCGGTGATCGCGGCGACCCCCACCGACTTCCTGTGCTGGATGCGCATCCTGCGCGAGGACCACCCCGACGCGTACCCGAAGGTGCTCGGCCGTCTGCGGGCGCTGTTCTCGACGGCGGAGCTGTGCGCCGACAGCCGCCGCCGCGCGATCGAGCGGGCCTTCGGCCTCCTGCACGTGGACACGTACGCCTGCGTCGAGGGGTTCTTCACGCTCGCGTGCCCGTGCGGCGAGAAGCACGTGCTCGACGCCTACCACGTCGAGCTCTTCGACGACGACCTGAAGCCCCTGCCGCGCCACGGCCGCGGGCGCCTCGCGTTCACCAACCTCGTCAAGCGCTCGACGCCGCTGGTGCGCTACCTGCTCGACGACGACGTCACGCTCTCGCCCTCGGCGTGCCCGCACGGGTTCCGCACGAGCGTCGTGCCGCACGGCCGCCACGAGCTCACCGCCCGCGTCGGCGGCCGCACGCTCAACGTGCGCGAGGTGGAGGAGGCCGTGTTCTCGGTCGGGCTGTTCGGCGACTACGCCGTGGACCTCTTCGACGACCGCGTCGAGGCGACGGTCGAGGCGTACGGCGAGGGGACCGAGCCGCTCGGCCCCGAGGTCGCGCGGCGCCTCTCCGAGACGGTGGGCTTGCCCGCGACGGCGCGCGTCGTACCCTTCGGGACGCTCGTGGCGTACCGCGAGCCCCGCCGGTCGAAGTCGATCCTGCGCCTGCGCGACCGCCGGGCCGTCTCCGCCCAGCGCGTCCCGGAGCTCGTGTGAGGACCCCCGCGCCGCTCCTCGCGCTGCTCGTCGCCCTGTCCCTCCTGCCCGCCGGATGCGGCGGCGAGCGCGCCGCGCCGCGCGACCTCCTCGCCGAGGAGCTGGCGGGGATCGCCCTGCTCGAGCGCTACGACGAAGCGGACATGGAGCGGGCGGTGAAGGTGCTGCGCGGCGTGGTGGAGGCCGCGCCCGACTGGCGCGAGGCGCGCGTCCACCTCGCGCTCGCGCTCGCGGGCACCCACCACGGGCCGGAGATGGCCGAGGCGCTCGCCCTCTACGAGGGGGTGCTCGCCGAGGACCCCGGCAACCCGTGGGCGCTGTTCCAGACCGCGCTCGTGCACCGCTTCCAGGGGCGCCCGGAGGCCGCGGTCCCCTACCTCGAGCGCTGCCTCGCGGTGGACCCCGACGACCCCGGCGTCCACTACTGGCTGGGCACGCTCGCGCTCGAGCGCACCGACGAGGACGTCGTCGGCGCGGAGGCGCACCTGCGCCGCGCGCACGCGCTCGCGCCCGACGAGCCGTCGATGGTCTACGGGCTGTTCACCGCGCTGGTGCGGCAGGGCAAGGGCGACACCGAGGAGGCGCAGGGCCTGCTCGCGAAGTTCCGCGGCCTCGAGGAGGCGAAGGACTTCGGCTCGGGCGCGCTGCAGAAGCACGTCAAGCGCGGCCAGACCGAGTACGGCGAGGCCGGCCGCTACGCGCTCGCGATCCGCGACCTCGCCGCGCCCGCGGGCCCCGTCTTCTCCGTCGCCCCCGACGCCGCCGGGCTCGCCGGCGCCGCGACGGGGCTCGCCTGCGGCGACCTCGACGGCGACGGCGACGACGACCTCGTGCTCGTCGGCGGGCCCGGCGGCGCGGCGCGGTGGCGCCACGAGCACGGGCGCTTCGCCGACGCCACGGCGGGCGCGGGCCTCGCGGGCGTCGTCGCGACCACGGCGCTGCTCGGCGACCTCGACGACGACGGCGTGCCCGACCTCGCCACGGGCGGGCCGTCGGGGGTCGCGCTCTGGCGCAACGGCGGGGCGAGCGGGTTCGCCGCGTTCCCCGCGGGTGCGCTGCCCCCCGCGGCGGCCGGCGCGCCCGTCGAGGCGCTCTCGCTCGCCGACCTCGACCACGACGGCGACCTCGACGTCCTGTCCGCCGGGCCGGCGTGCGGGTGGTGGCGCAACCGCCGCGACGGCGGCTTCTCCGACGCGACCGCCGAACGGGGCGTCGGCGGGGCGGCGTCCACGGTCGTCGCCTTCGACGCCGACGGGGACACGGTCGAGGACCTCGTGCGCTTCGGCCCCGCGGGCCCGCCGGTGCTCCTGCGCAACGGCCGGCTCGCGCCGTTCTCGAGGACCGCCGCGGCCGACGCGCTGGGCGCGGCCGTGTCGGGGACCGTCGGCGACGCCGACGGCGACGGGCGCCTCGACCTCGTGCTCGTGCGGCCGGACGGGCGCGTGGCGCTCGCCCGCGGCGACGGCCGCGGCGCGTTCGCCCTCGACGCCACCTTCCCGACCTTCACGCTGGAGGCCACGGCGGCCGCCGTGGCGGACTTCGACCTCGACGGCCGTCCCGACGTCCTCGCGTTCGGGCGTCGGGTCACGCTGCTGCGCGGGCTCCCGAGCGGGGGCTTCCGCCCGGGCGCGCTCGCGCTGCCGGCCCGCGCGTGGCGCGCCGCCGCCCTCCTCGACCTCGAGGGCGACGGCGACCTCGACGTCGTCCTCGTCGCCGCGGACGGCGCGCCCGCCGTGCTCGTCAACGCGACGCCGCCCGCGCGGCGCGGCCTCGTGCTGCGCCTGCGCGGCGTCCCCGACCGCGTCGAGGGGCGCACGTGGACGAACGTGCTCGGGGTCGGCGCCGACGTCGAGGCGAAGGCGGGCGAGCGCGTCGCGCGTGCCGCCGTGCTCGCGGGCTCGGGCTTCCCCGGCCAAGCGTCGGGGACGCTCGTCCTCGGACTGGGGGCGGCCGCCCGGGCCGACTTCGTCCGCGTGCGCTGGCCCGACGGCGTCCTGCAGAGCGAGGCCGAGGTGCCCACCGGCACGCCGCGCGAGATCGTCGAGGTGAACCGCAAGCTCGCCTCGTGCCCGGTGCTGTTCGGCTGGACGGGCGAGGCGTTCACCTACGCCACCGACACGCTCGGGGCGGGCGGGCTGGGCTTCTACGTCGGCGGCCCCGACGGCTACGCACCGCCGGACCCGACCGAGGTCGTGCGCCTGCCGGCGCTGGCCCCGCGCGACGGCGCCTACCTCGTCTCGCTGGTCGAGAACCTCGAGGAGGTCGCCTACCTCGACGAGGCGCGCCTGCTCGTCGTGGACCACGACGCCGCGGTCGTCGTCCACCCCGACGAGCGCTTCGCGGTCGAGGCCCCGTGGCCGACGGGCCGGTTCCAGGCCTTCGCGGAGGCCATCGCGCCCGTGGCCGCCACCGACGGCGAGGGCCGCGACGTGCTCGCGTCGGTGCTCGCGCAGGACCGTCGCTATCCCGCGAGCGTGGTGCCCGACCGGCGCTTCCTCGGCTTCGCCACCGGGAACACGCTCGTGCTCGACTTCGGCGACCGGCTCGCCTCGGTCGCTTCCGGCGAGCGCCTCGTGCTCGTGCTCGCCGGCTGGATCGAGTACGCGTACGGCCGCACGGTGGCGGCGGCCGCGCAGGCGGGGCTCGCGATGGAGCCGCCGGTGCTCGAGATCGAGGACGGCCACGGCGGGTGGCGCAAGGCGCTCGGCGTCGGCTACCCCGCCGGCAACCCGCGCACGATGACCTGCGACGTCACCGGCGTGCTCGGGCCGAGGGCGACGCGGTGCCGCCTGCGCACCAACCTCGAGGTGCACTGGGACCAGGTGGCGCTCGCGCGCGACCTCGGGCCTGCGGCCTTCTCGGTGACCGCGGTCCCCGCGGCGTCGGCCGCGCTCTCGGCGCGCGGCTACCCGCGCGAGTACAGCCCCGACGGGGCGGCGCCGACGCTCTACGACCTCTCGGTGTGCGAGGCGTGGATCCCGTACCGCACGATCCCCGGCGCGTACACGCGCTTCGGCGACGTCACGCCGCTCGTCACCGCCGCCGACGACCGCTTCGTGGTCTTCAGCCGCGGCGAGGAGGTGCTCGTCCGCTTCGACGCGGCGCGGCTGCCGCCGCCGGCGCCCGGCCGGGCGCGCTCGTTCTTCGTGCGCCTCGACGGCTACTGCAAGGACCGCGACCCGTACACCGGCGCGGGCGACGCGGTCGAGCCGCTCCCGTTCCACGCGATGTCGACCTACCCCTTCCCCGCCTCCGAGCGCGGCGGCGAGACGCCCGCGCTCCTCGAAGAACGCGCCCGGTGGAACACGCGGCGCGTCCGTTGAACGCGCCCGAAACGGGCGCGTTCAAAGCGGGCGGAACGGAACGGAGAGGGAGGGATGGGCGGAGGGAAAGGGCGGCAGACGCGGCGTTCGGAAGGTTGAACGGAGCGGAACGGAAGGCGGAACGGGAGAAGACGGTGGTGCCAGGAAAGTTGTTCTCACGCCGCGTGAAAACAACGTTCCTGGCACCGCGGCGCCGCTCCGTTCAACGATTCCGGTCCGGGTTCCGCCCCTTCCCTCCGACATCACGCTTCCGCTGCGTCCGCTTCTGCACCCTTTCGCCGCGCTGGAAGCGCGGCGTACGGTAGACGGGGTAGGCCTCCGTGCGCAGGTGGGCGAGCATCTGGTGGCCGGTGCGGCGCGCACGCTCGGCGCGCAGCGCGTCGAGGTCGATCGGTGCGACGACCACCTTCTCGCCGGGACCCGGGTCGGCCTGCGCGAGGATGCGGCCGTCGAAGTCCACGACCATGCTCCCGCCCGGCCACGAGAACGGTGGGTAGTGCGCGAGCGACGCCGCCTGGTTCGCCGCCACCACGTACGCCGTGTTCTCGAGCGCACGGGCGCGGTTGACCACCGTCCACCAGTCCGTCGGCGCCGTCGCCCCCCACGGGTCCATGTACGCCGAGACGCGCACGAGGACCTCGGCCCCGTTCGCCGCCAGCTGGCGCAGCACCTCGGGGAACAGCCAGTCGTAGCAGATCGCGCAGCCGAGGTGGCCGAGCTCGGTCGCGACCACGGGGAACGGCTCGTCGGGGTAGTCCGCGAGGTCGTGCGGCGAGGTGTGGACCTCCCACGGCAGCCACGGGTTCACCTTGCGGTAGCGCGAGAGGATCCCGGTGGGCCCGACGAGGCAGGTCGTGTTGAACACCGCGCCCGGGAAGCGGTCGTCGCGCTCGAGGAAGGTCCCCGTCTGCACGTGCACGCCGAGCTTCTTCGCCACGCGGTGGTACGCGTCGGTGTGCTCGTTCGGGATCGGCACCGCGAGCCGCGCGAGCAGCTGCTTCGCCGTCGGGTAGACCGGCGCCGCGTGCGCGAACTCGGGGAAGGCGAGCAGGCGCACGTCGCCGAAGGGCGCGTAGCCCGCCACCGTCTGCTCGATCACCGCGACCATGCGCCGGACGCGGGCCCCGATCTCCTTGCGGTCCTTCGGACAAGGGAAGTCGGTCTGGCACGCCGCAGCGAGGTAGCGCATGCCGCGATCGTACCGGGGGCCCCGCTCCCCCGGGCCCGGCGCCTCCGCGTAGCATCCGGGGGTGTCCTCGCGCGCGATCCGCCTCCTCCTGCTCGCCGTGCTGCTCGGCGGGGGCTTCCTCGTCTACCGGACGAGCCTGCGCCCCCAGCCCGAGCGCCTCGAGTCGTGGGCCGAGGCGGCCCTGCGCGACCTCTTCGGCCCCGACCTCACCCACGGCGCGGTCGAGGTGGACCTGCTGCGCGGCGTGCGGGTCTCGGCCCTGCGCGTGCAGCGACCGGGGGCGACCGAGCCCGCGCTGTACGCGGAGTCGGTCGAGGTCCGCCACGACGTCCTCGCGATGTCGGCGGGCGTGCTCGCCCTCGAGAAGGTGGTCGTCCGCGGGCCCGTGATCGCGACCCACGAGACGGCGTCGGGCGACCTCGAGCTCGACTTCCCCTTCGACCCGCCCAAGGGCGGCGGCAAGGCGATGCCGACCCCCGCGCTCGTCGTCGAGGGAGGGACGCTGCGGCTCGCGGCCCACCCCGCGTCGAAGACGCTGCGGCCGGGCTCGACGCTCGTGCTCGGCCACTTCCGCGTGACCGCGGTCCCCGAGCGCGACGGCACGGTGCGCGTCGAGGGCGGCTTCCTGCCGACGGGGCTCGGGCTGGCCGACGACGAGGAGATCACCTTCTACGGCACGGGCAACCTCGAGCGGGGCCTGCTCGACGTGCACGCGCTGTGGGACCGGCTGCGCCTGACGCCGCAGGTCCGGCGGGTCGTCGCGCCCGAGCTGCTCGCGCGCGTCGAGGCGGAGCGCCTCGCCGAGGGCCCCCACCGGCTCGCGGTGCGCATCGCGCGCGACCCCGCCGTCGAGGCCGGGCGCGTCCGCCTCTTCCCGTCGTTCTCGGGCACCGTGCGGATGGACATCTCCGCGTTCCCCGGCGCCGAGACCATCGACGCGCGCACCGTCGAGCAGATCAACGACCTCTTCGGCAAGATCGACCTCGCCATCGAGGTGTCGGGCAGCCGCGTGGACGTGCGCCGACTGACGACCTCGCTCGCGGGCGCCGACGTCCGCGCGCAGGGCAAGATCGAGGACGACGGCGAGGTCGTCGACGTGGACATCCGCGTGGACGGGCTGCGCCTCGACGACCCCGCGCTGCTCAAGGCGCTCGGGCCCGTCGGGGAGCGCATCCGCGACGAGTTCTCCGCGGCGGGCCGCGCGGACGTGCTCGTCACGCTGCGACGCGAGCGGGGCGGGCCGTTCCGCTGGGAGGCGACGGTGGACCTCGTGGACGCCACGCTGGTCTACCTCGGCCGTGCCGACCCCGTGCTGCGCACGCCGTCGGGACGGCCCCTGCGCTACGGCTTCCCGTGGGCCGCCGAGCACTGCTTCGGCCGCGTCTTCGTCGGGCCGTCGTCGGTGCGCTTCGACCCGATCGTCGGTCGCCACGGCGCCTCGGTGGTCCGCATCCGCGGCGCGGGCGAGCGGGCCCGCGACGGCGGCGAGACCGGCTACGTGCGCTGGGACGAGGGCGACACGCGCGTCCTGCTCACGATCGAGACGCGCGACGTGCCGGTGGACCGAGACCTCGAGGACGCCGTCGAGGGCAGCGAGTTCGCCGGCTTCCTCGACACGTTCCGCCCCGACGGCGTCATCGACCGGATCGTGCTCGACATCAAGAAGCTCCCCCACGCCGACGCCGCCGCCGCGGTCGAGGTGGACGTCGAGCTGCGCGGCGAGCGCTTCCGCTACGCGCCGTTCCCGCTCGTCCTCGAGCACGTCGAGGGCCGGGTCGCGCTGCGGCGCGAGCCGATCCCGGGCGGCGGCCGCGAGCGGCGCTTCGAGTTCTCGGCGCGCGGCCGCGCCGCGGGCGGCACGGTCTCGGTCGCGGGCACGCTCGACGCGGTGCGCAGCCGCGGCCGCGTGCGGGTCGAGGCGACGGGCGTGACGCTCGACGGGCCGCTCGAGCAGGCGATGCGCGGCAGCCCCGCCGGCAAGGGCGCCCTCGTCGAGGCGTGGGACTTCCTGCGGCCCCGCGGCCCCGCCGACGTCGTCGCCGACCTCCCGGCCGGCGACGACCCCGCCCCCGAGCGCTTCGCGGTCACGATGCGCGGGGCGTCGGTGCGCCTCGGCGCCGACGACGCCGACGCGGGGATCGCGGTCGAGGACCTCACGGGCACGATCACCGTCGCGGGCGGCCGCGCCGACCTCGCGCGGCTCGACGGCCGCGTCGGGCGCGCGCCGATCGCGATCGCGGGGTGGATGCAGACGGGGCCGACGGGCCGGTGGGACCTCGCGATCGCCACGCGGCGCATCGCCGTCACGCGCGGGCTGCTCGCCGCGATCGCGCGCGCGTCGCCGTGCGACCCGGTGTTCCCCGAGGGCGTGACCGTGGTGCCCGGCGGCCACCTCGACCTCGAGCTGCGCCTGCGCCGCCAGCCCATGCAGGAGGGCTGCGACCTCACCGCCGCCGTCACCGTCCGCAACGCCGATCTCGACGTGCGGCTGGGCGACCTCGAGCTGTCGGTCGAGGGCGGGTTCTCGGTGGACGGCGACGACGTGCGGATGCAGGACCTGCGGGCGACGGGGCCCGGGCTCTCGATCTCGATCCCGCGCGGCCGCTACGGCCCGGCCGGCATCGAGGGCCGGGTGGAGGCGCGGCTGACCGACCTCGCGGTGACGCCCGAGGTGCTCCACCTCCTCCCCGCGTCGCTGCGCGCGTCGTTCGCCGACGCGACGAAGGACCGCCTCGTGCAGGCCCCCTCGCTCGAGGTGGACGCCGCCGCCGACGGCGCGCTCGTGCTGCGCGGCGCGATCGGCCTGACCGCGCGGCCCGACGCGCCCTCGGGCGGCGCGCCGCGCGGGCTCGTCGAGCTCGCCCCGGTGCGCGTCTCGGCGCCGGGCAAGGACGGCGCCCGCACGATCGAGGGCCGGCTGCTGCTGCGCGGCCTCGACCTCGACGTCGGCACGCGGCTCGAGGAAGTGGAGGGCGCGGTGGACCTGCGCGCGCTGCGCCTCGGCGACGACCCTTCGGGCGAGGGCGACGTGCGCCTCTCGCGGGCGCGCGTGGCGGGGATCCTGCTCGAGGACCTCGTCGTGCCCGCGCGCTGGCACGGCGGCATCCTCGAGGCCTCGCCGGTCACGGCCACCGCGTACGGCGGCCGGCTCGAGGCGCAGGTGCGCGTGCACACGCGGGCGCCGGTGGGCTTCGAGGGGCGCGTGCGGCTCGCCGACGTCTCGCTCGAGCGCGTGCGCGCCGACCTCGCGCCGGGCCTCGACTTCCTCGGCACCGCGTCGCTCGACGCCGAGCTCGAGAGCGCCACGGGCACCCTGCGCGACCTGCGCGCCTCGGGCACCGCGTCGGTGCGCGACGGCGACCTCGGCGAGCTGCCCCCCGTCGCGACGATCCCCGCGCTGCTCGGCGCGCTCGTGCCGGGCTCGCGCAAGCCGCGCTTCACCGGCGCCGACGTCGAGTTCCGCATCGAGGACGAGACGGTCGAGGCGACCTCGATCCGCCTCTCGGGCCCGCTCTTCTCGCTCGACGGCCACGGGACCGTGGACTTCGGCGGCACGCTCGACGTCACGCTCGCGCCGCAGTTCGTCAAGAGCCTGCTGCTGCCCGGCGCGCTGCAGGTGCCCGGCGTCGGCGACGTGCTCGGCGTCCTGCGCGAGGACCCCTTCTACGTCGTGCGCGTGCGCGGCCCGCTCGACCGCGCGCAGCCGACGCTGGTCCCGTTCCCCTTCCTCGGCCCCCGCCGCCCCGCGGCGTCGGGCGGCCCGCCCGAGTCGTTCGACGCCGAGACGTCGCGCCGCATCCCGCACGCGTTCCGGTGACCGGCGCGCGCTTGCCGGGCGGGCCGTCGCGGGCGAGGATCGCCGCCGTGAGCGCCCGCCCCCCCCACGTGGCCGTCCTCGCCGGCGGCAAGGGCACCCGGTTCTGGCCCGTCGGCCGCGCGTCGCGGCCCAAGCAGCTGCTCGCCCTCGACGGCGACGACCCGCGACCGCTGCTCGTGGCCGCGTGGGAGCGCGCCGAGCCGCTGTGCGACCGCGACGGGCCGTGGGTCGTGGTCTCGAAGGCACTGCTGCCCGCGACGCGCCGCCTCCTGCCCGCGCGCGCGCGGGCCCGCCTGCTCGCCGAGCCCGCGGGGCGCAACACCGCGGCGGCGGTGGCGCTCGCGGCGGTCGCGGTGCGCGACGCGGCGCCCGGCGCGGCGCTGGCGATCGTGCCGTCGGACCACCACGTCGCCCCCGACCGCGCGTGGCGGGCGGCGGTGCGCGCCATGCTCGCGCGCGCGGCCTCAGCGCGCCGCATCCTCACGCTCGGCCTGCGCCCCGCCTTCCCCGCGACGGGCTACGGCTATCTCGAGGTGGGCGAGCGCCGCGCGGCCGTCCGCGGCGGCGCGGTGCACGCGGTGCGACGCTTCGTCGAGAAGCCCGTGCTCGCGCGCGCGCGTCGCTTCGTCGCCGGCGGGCGCCACCTGTGGAACCTCGGCACGTTCGCGTTCCTGCCCGAGGTGTTCCTCCGCGCGTTCTTGGCGTCGTTCCCCGCGGGCGCGGAGGCGTTCCGTCCGCTGCTCGAGCGCGGCCTCTCGCCCGCGCGCGTCGCCGCGGCCTACCGCGCGGTGCCCTCGCTGTCGGTGGACTACGCGGTGATGGAGAAGCAGGCCGACCTCGAAGTGGTCGCCGCGTCGTTCTCCTGGGACGACCTCGGGTCGTGGGACGCGGTCGGGCGGCACGCACGCGCCGACGCCGCGGGGAACGTGCTGCCGGCCGGCGGCGTCGCGCTCGAGGCCGAGCGCTGCTTCGTGCGCGCGGAGGACGGGACCACCGTGGCGCTGCTCGGCGTCTCCGACCTCGTGGTGGTGCGCACGCGCGACGCGCTCCTCGTGGCCCGCCGCGGCCGCGGCGAGGACGTGCGCCGCGTCTACGAAGAGCTCGACCGCCGGGGCCGCAAGGACCTGCTCTCGTGATCGGGAGGGTCGGCGCGGTGGACTACGGCCGCCGCCGCGTGGGGCTCGCGGTGTCGGACGCGCTCGGGATCACGGTGCGCGGCCTGCCGACCCTCGTGCGGCCCGACGACGAGGCGGCCGCGGTGGCGGCGACCGCGGCGGCCCTGCGCGCCGAGCAGGTCGTGCGCGTCGTCGTGGGGCTCCCGCTCCACGCCGACGGACGGCCGTCGGAGATGTCGGCCGAGGCCCGCCGCTTCGGCGACGCACTGGGGCGCGCGCTCGGGCTCGAGGTCGTCTACGTGGACGAGGGCCTGACCTCGTGGGAGGCCGAGCAGGACCTCCGTGCCGCCGGCAAGGACCTGCGCCGCGCCCAGCAGTCGGGCGCGGTGGACCAGGCCGCCGCGAAGGCGCTGCTGCGCGGCTACCTGCGCGAGCGGGACGCGCGGCCGGCCGAGCCCGCGGGGCCCGCCACCCCCGGGGACCGTCCGCCCGACGACGCCCCCCCGGAGGACGAGGGGTAGCCCCCCCGGAGGCACCGGGGCAATCCGCCGCGCACGGGCGTCCGTCGGCTACCCTCCTCCGCTTCGACAACCCACTCAACACAGAAGCCGAATCGACCACGAGCCGGGCTGCGTCGTTCGCGGCTGGGCCGTCGGTGACGGGAGGAGGGCCCATGCCCCTCGACGCGCAGAAGAAGACTGAGGTCATCCAGGCGAACCGGCGTCACGACAAGGACTCCGGGTCGTCGGAGGTGCAGATCGCGGTGCTGACGGAGCGCATCCGTCACCTGACCGAGCACCTCAAGGCGGCGCCGAAGGACTACTCCACGCGCCGTGGCCTCCAGAAGATGGTGGGCCAGCGTTCGGCCCTCCTCAAGTACCTCGCGCGCACCGAAGCGCAGCGCTACCAGGCGCTCGTCGCCCGTCTCGGCATCCGCCGCTAGGAGGCCCCGTGCCCGTCCATCAGGTCGCCCTCGACGTCGGGGGCAAGACGCTCACCATCGAGACCGGTCGTCTCGTCATGCTCGCGGCGGGCTCCGCCGTCGTGCGCCTCGGGGACACGATCGTCCTCTCCGGCGCCTCGTCGGGCCCGTCCCGCGAAGGCACCGACTTCTTCCCGCTCACGATCGACTACCGCGAGAAGACCTACGCCGCCGGCAAGATCCCGGGCGGCTTCATGAAGCGTGAGGGCCCTCCGAGCCAGAAGGAGATCCTCACGATGCGGATGGCCGACCGGCCCATCCGCCCGCTCTGGCCCGACGGCTTCATCGACGACGTGCAGGTGCAGTCGTTCGCGGTCTCCTACGACCAGCAGAACGACCCCGACATCCTCTCGGTGATCTCGGCCAGCGCCGCCCTCTCGCTCGCCCGGCTGCCCTTCCTCGGCCCGGTCGGCGCCGTCCGCATCGGCATGAAGGGCGACGAGTTCGTCGCCTTCCCCGACGCCGAGACGATGGCCCACAGCCCGCTCGACCTCGTCGTGGCCGGCACGAAGACCGCCGTCACGATGGTCGAGGCCGGCGCGCAGGAGCTCTCCGAGGAGGTGATGCTCGAGGCCGTCTACTTCGGCCACGAGGTCATCCAGCGCATCTGCGACGCGATCGAGGAGCTGCGCCGCAAGACGGGCTGGTCGCCGGTCGCCTTCGAGAGCAAGACCGTCAACGCCGCCGCCGTCGCCGCCGTCAAGGCGCAGTTCGGCGCGGCGCTCAAGGACGCGCTGCACCGCAAGACCAAGCTCGAGCGCCAGGCGGCGACGAAGGCGGTCGGCAAGGCGATCAAGGCGGCGCTCGCCGACGACGCGGACAAGCCTGCGGCGGGCAAGTTCGCGCCGGCCGACGTGTCGGCCGCCGTGCACGAGGTCGAGCGGACGCTCATCCGCCAGGCCGCGCTCGACGGCAAGCGCGTGGACGGCCGCGCCGAGGACGCCATCCGCGACATCACGATCGAGGTCGGCCTCCTGCCTCGCGCCCACGGCTCCGCGCTGTTCACGCGCGGCGAGACCCAGGCGCTCGTCACCGCGACGCTGGGCACGGCCGACGACGAGAAGATCGTGGACGGGCTCGCGCAGACCGAGTCGCGCAAGCACTACTACCTCCACTACAACTTCCCGCCGATGTCGGTCGGCGAGACCCGCCCGATCCGCGGCCCCTCGCGCCGCGAGATCGGCCACGGCGCGCTGGCCGAGCGGGCGCTGCTGCCCGTGCTGCCCGAGGCGTCCACGTTCCCGTACACGCTGCGGATCGTGTCCGACATCCTCATGTCGAACGGCTCGTCGTCGATGGCGTCGGTGTGCGGAGGCACGCTGGCGATGATGGACGCGGGCATCAAGATCCGGCAGCCCGTGGCCGGCGTGGCGATGGGCCTCGTCGAGGAGGACGGCAAGGTCGCGATCCTCTCCGACATCCTCGGCGACGAGGACCACGCGGGCGACATGGACTTCAAGGTCGCCGGCACGCAGTTCGGCATCACCGCGCTGCAGATGGACATCAAGACCACCGGCCTCCCCCGCCCGCTCATGCAGAAGGCGCTCGAGCGCGCGCGCGAGGGGCGCATCCACGTCCTCAAGGTGATGCTCGCGGCGATGCCGCGGCCGCGCGACGAGTACAGCCCGTTCGCGCCGCGCGTCGAGACGGTCAACATCCGGCCCGACAAGATCGGCATGCTCATCGGCCCCGGCGGCAAGAACATCCGCCGCATCCAGGACGAGACGGGCGCGACGATCGAGGTGGACGACGCCGGCGTCGTGCGCATCTACGCGCAGGACGGCGAGTCGCTCGCCCGGGCGCGCGAGCAGGTCGAGCTCGTCTCGGTCGAGGCCGAGATGGGCCGGATCTACAACGGCCGCGTGATCTCGGTGAAGGACTTCGGCGCGTTCGTCGAGCTCGCTCCCGGGCTCGAGGGCATGTGCCACATCTCCGAGCTCGCCGACGGCTACGTCGGCCGCGTCACCGACGTGCTCAACGTCGGCGACATGACGCCGGTCAAGGTGATCCGCATCGACGACCAGGGCCGCGTGAAGCTGTCGCGCAAGGCGGCGCTGATCGAGCAGGGCCTGTCGGCGGCGGCGCCCGTGCGCCCCGAGGCCGACGAGGGCGGCGAGGGCGGCCCCGGCGGCGAGCCCCGCGAGGGCGACGGCGGCCACGACCGCCCGCCGCGTCGCGACGGCGACCGCGGCGGCTACGGCCGCGGCGGCGGGCGCGGCGGACGCGGAGGCGGCGGGCGCCGCTAGGCGCCCGACCCCGACGCACGGTTCCCCGACGGGGGCGCGCCACGCGGCGCGCCCCCGTCGCTTTGAGGACGGGACCTCGCCGGGCCGTCGCGCCCACGGGCGCGGCGGCGGGAGGCGGCGACGGGCCGTCAGGAGCGGCCGCGGAGGCGCTCGAGCCGCGCCGCCTCGCCGGGCGGCACGAAGCGCGGCGTCGCACGGCCGCGGGTCAGGATGCGGGCCCGCACGAGGACGTGGAGGTCGGTCTCCTCGCCGTTCGAGTCCACCGCCGAGAGTGCGCCGTCGAGCGCGGGCAGGCGGTCCAGCGCGGGCCAGCCCGCCCGCTGCGTCAGGCGGCGCCGGCCCGCGATGGCGCCGATGACCACCATCTCGCCGTCGGGCACCGACACGGTCGTCGTGGCCTGCACGACCCGCAGCACCGGGTTGCCGACGGGGCCCTCGGCCGCGTCGGAGGCCTCGATGCGGCGCACCCACGGGCGCAACGTGAGCCGCACGGCGTCCGCCCCCACCACGTCGGCCGTCACCTCGAGCGTGACGCCGGCGCGCTCGCTCTCCGACCGCAGCGTCGCGCGCTCGCCCTCGCGCGTGAACACCGAGACGGGGAGCGCCAACGTGGACTCGACCTTCGCCGGCACGCCTTCGGTGCACACGAGCGTGGGGCGGGTGACGAGGTCGGCGGTCCCGTCCGACATGAGCCCTCGCAGCACGGCGGCGAGCGTGCCGCCGAGGTCGCCCGACCCCTTGGTCTCGCGGCCCATCACGGACGTGCCCTCGAAGGGCCGGACGCCCACCAGCTCGGAGCGCAGCCACGCGGTGGGCTCGAAGTCGGCGCGGAAGACGCGGAAGAAGGTGTCGGGCCCCTCCTCGGTCCGGTCGAACGAGGCCGCGCCGCCGCGCGCGCGGCGGGTGCGGCACGACGTCTCGACCACCGCGACGTCCACCAGCGCCTCGGGCGAAGGGACGTCGAGGAACTGCAGGGACCGGATCGCGTCCTCGATCGCGTCGCGGCCGCCGCCGAGCAGCACGCGGGAGCGCAGCGCGTCGAGCGCGAGCGAGGCCGGGACGCCGCCGAGCCGCGCGGCGCTCTCGAGCAGGTCGCGCGCCGGGACGAACGCGGGACGGTAGAGGGCGCGCACCCGCCCGTCGGGCTCGGTCCACGCCGACTCCGCCCCGACCACGGCGGCGCCGTCGGCGTCCTGCGCGTGCCCGCGCGCGCCGACGCCGACGAGCGCGACGAGGGCGAGCGCGGCCGCCGTCGGTCGGCGCACGGGCGGTCGTCCGTCAGCCGGCGAGACGGCCGATGACCGCGTCGGTGACGACGGCGGGCGGCGCGACCTCGGCCGAGGTCGCCGACACGGCGCCGAGCCCGGCGGCGAGGTCGAAGCCGCCCTCCTGCGCGACGGCGCGGAGCGCGGCCGAGAACTTGTCCGACGCGCGGCGCAGGAGCAGGTGGTAGCGGGCGTCCCGGTCGGTGAGGTTCTTCTCGAGGATCTCGCGGTACTCGGGGATCGCGCGGTAGACCTTGTCGGCGTCCACGGCGCAGGGCTTCTTGAACTGCCGCGGGTTGCCCAGGTAGACGAGGCTCACGTCGTCCACGCGGTAGGCGGGCTTGTCATCGGCGCAGGCCGCGCGCGGTGCGACCGCCCCGAGGGCGAGCCCGAACACGGCGAGGAGCGCGATCACCAGCGCCGGAAGCGACGGGCGAACCATGACGAGCCTCCCTGACCCGCGGGGTCGGAGGTCCCTGTACGGAAATCTCGTACCAGTGGAGGTCGCAGCGCGGGACACGGCGCCCCCAACGGGTGGATCGGCGGCGCGCTGCGACCTCCAAAGGGCCCAAACCGGGGGGATCGTGCGCAATTCGCCCGCCCGGTCGAGAGGAATCCCCCGGTGACGCCCTCCCGAGCCCCGCGCAGGGGACGAAGGCGGATTCGGCCAGATTCCGCCTCACGCCAATTCGCCGCCGCACACTCTCCCCTTGGAGGGACAACGACTTGCAGCGTCCCCCTTCGTCCGCGGGCCGCTGGCGGATCCCCGAAAAGCACCGGGGGGCGAGTTGTCTCGCCCCCCGGACTCGACGGCCTTCGCTGGACCGAGACGCTTCGACTCGTCCGACCCGTTCCCGTAGGAGCCTCGCGCCTCTTCCCGGTCCGTCGGGCCTTCCTTGGTTTCCGGCTCGGCGGACCACGAACCCATCGCGGCCGCTGCGGGCCGGACCATCCGACCCATCCAGCGACAGGGGTACGATACACTCGCTAACTAGTTAGTCAAGTACTTTCTTTTCGGTGACCCTGAGAGAATGCCCCGCGAGCCCATGGCCCCCGTCGATGACTTCGCCGCCGCGCTGCGCGCCGCCCGGACCGCCGCCGACCTCTCGCAGGCCGAGCTCGGCGCCCGGGCGGGCCTGACCGGCTCGTACGTGTGCATGCTCGAGCTGCGGCGCAAGCCGGCGCCCGCGCCCGACGTCGTGCACCTGCTCGCGAAGGCGCTCGGCGTGGACGACACGAAGCTGCAGGAGCTCGCCGCGCTCGAGCGCACCCCCGAGCCGGTGCGGCGCCGCGTCGCCCGTCTCGCGCGCGACCGCGTGCGCTCGCGGGCCTCCCGGGACCGGTTGATCACGACGACGATCTTCCACATGGCGCGTCGGCCCGGCTTCGCGCCGGACCACGTCGCCGACGCGCTCGGCCTCCCCCCCGCCGTGCGGCCGTTCTTCGGGCGCATCGCCGACCGCGTGCGCCACGTCCCCTCGGCCGCGGAGGCCGCCGCGCGGTCGAAGGACCTGCTGCGCGAGGTGCCCGGCCGCGAGCGCGAGGCGCTCGTGGACGCGATCCCGCGGCTCGTCGCGGGCGCGAGCGCGGCCGCGCTGCCCGTGCCGAGCGCGGGCGCCGCGGCCCCGGCGCCCGCGGCCCCGGCGGTGGAGAAGACGTGGCGGCGGGTGCCGGTGCTCGCGACGGTGCCGGCGCCGGGCGCGCGCGCGACCACGGCGGACGCGCTCGACGTGTTCCACCTCGACCGGCGCCTCTGGCGACCGGGCGCGTTCGTGTGGGTGGCCGACGACGACGACGCGTGGCCGCGCGTCGAGAAGGGCGACTGGCTGCTCCTCGACCCGCGGGCCGTGCCGCGCGACGGCGAACTGGTCGTGGTGCGCGACGGCGGCCGCGCGCGCATCCGCACGCTGCGCCGACAGGCGGCCGAGGTCCGCCTCGACGCCGCGCGGAGCGACGTCCCGCCGCTGCGGCTCCCGGAGAGCCGCCTGTCGCTCGTGGGCGTCGTGCGGTGGGTGATGCGCCCGCTCGACGGGCCGCCGCCGCCTCGGCGCGTCCGCCGCGACGACGAGCCCGCGCCCCCCGAGGACGACGCGGGCTGACGGCCGCGGTCGGCGCGCCCGCGTCGCGACGCGGCAAGGCGCGTCGTGGCCCGCCGCCCCGACCGCGCCCCCGCGTCCGGAAACCCCACCGCCGCCCGAGGACGCCGATCACTTCGTCGGCGTCGCCGCGTCGAGCCAGGCGAGCCAGTCCTGCGCCTGGCGCCGCCCCACGGCGTCGTCGGCGTAGGCCAGCTCGAGGAAGCGTCGGAGGTGGACGCGGGCGCGCACGGGGTCGCGCAACGCCGCGGGGGTGCTCGGGTCGGCCAGCAACGAGCCGAGCGCGAGGTGCGCCTCGACGAGGCCGGGGTCGAGCTCGAGCGCGCGCTCGTACGCAGCCCGCTCGGCGGCGCGGTCGCCGGACAGCTCGCGCGCGAGCACGGCGAGGTTGTAGAGCGTGGACGCGTCGGCCGGCGCGAGCGCGGCCGCCTGGCGGAACGCCGCCGCGGCGCCCGCACGGTCGCCCCGGGCCCCGAGCACGACGCCGAGGTTGTGCCACGCACGGTGGAACGCGGGATCGGTGCGCAGCACCTCGCGGAACGCCGCCTCGGCGCTGGCGTAGTCGCCGCGGTGGACGTGGACGACGCCCATGTTGTTGCGCAGCGTCGGGTCGGTGGGCCGCAGCTCGACGGCCGCCCCGAGGTGCGTGAGGGCCTCGCGCGCCTCGCCGAGCTGGTCCTCGGCGACGGCGAGGTTGTTGAACGCCGCGGCGTCCTGCGGGTCGAGGGCGACCTGCTCCTGGTAGTGCGCCTTCGCCTCGCTCCAGCGACGCTCGCGCGTCGCCCGGTCGCCGAGCACGCCCTCGGCGCGGGCGCGTGCCGCGTCCGACGCGCCCGCGCGGCGGCCGGCGGCGAGGATCGCCTCCTCGGCGGCGCTCGCCGGCGCGGCGGTGGCCGTCGCGGTCAGCGCGAGCGCGGCGTTGAGCGAGGCCGCCTCGAAGGTGGGGTCGAGCTCGACGGCCTTGGCGAAGTGCACCGACGCGGCCCCGTCCACGCCGCGGCGGAAGGCGAGCGCGCCGAGGTTGTTGTAGGCGAGCGGGTCCGTGGGGGCCGCGCGGATCGCCGCGCGGTACGCCCCGCGCGCCTCGTCGAGGCGCCCGAGGCGCTCGAGCGCCACGCCGCGGTGGTTGAGCGCGCGCGCGTGGTCGGGCCGCACGCGGAGCGCGTCGTCGGCCGCGGCGAGCGCCTCGTCGGGCCGCCCCAGCGCGAGCAGCACGCTGGCGCGGTTCGTGCGCGAGAGCACGTCGGCGGGGTCGAGCGCGGCCGCCTTGCCGTAGGCCTCGAGCGCGTCCTCGCGCCGCCCCGCCACCGAGAGCACGTAGGCCCGCACGTTCCACGCGACCGCGGCCTTGGGGCGCGCGGTCACGGCGGCCTCGGACCGCGCGAGCGCGGTGGTGAGGTCGCCGCGGCGGGCCGCCGCGAGCGCGTCGGTCATCTCGTCGGCGCGCGCCGCGACGGCGCCGGACACGAGGAGCACGACCGCGGCGGCGGCACGGAGGCGGCGACGGAGGCCCATGGGCAGAGGGTACCCGCCCGGGCTCGATCCGCGACCGGTCCGTGCGACGCCTGCGACCCGCGGGTACGCTCCCCCCCTCGGAGGTCGTCCCCTGCTCCGCCTCGTCGCCCGGGTCCCGTGGCTCTTCTTCGTCGCCCTCGTCAACGTGGGCGTCGCCGCGGAGTGGACCGCGGGCGCGGCCGGCGACCGCGCGTGGCGGCGCGCCCCCGACGCCGAGACGGTGGGCCGCCTCGTCGTGCTCGGCTTCGACGGGGTGGACCCGCGCGTGCTGCGCGCCTACCTCCCCCAGCTGCCGGCCCTCGCGGCGCTCGCGCAGTCGTCGGGCCTCTTCGAGCTCCAGAGCGAGGTCCCGCCCGAGTCGCCCGTGGCGTGGTCGTCGCTGCAGACCGGCGTGCGCCCCTCCCGCCACGCGATCTTCGACTTCGTCGGGCGCGACCCGGTCCGCACCGGCTACCGCCCCACCAACGGCATGGTGGACCTGTCCCCGCCGCGCTTCCTGTTCGGCAAGGTCCCGACGCGGCCCCCGCGCGTCACCTCCCACCTCGCCTACCCGACCTTCCTCGAGCGCGTCTCCGACGCGGGCTACCGCGTGACCGGGCTGCGGCCGCCGCTCGCCTTCCCCGTCCGCCCGCGGCCCGGCGCGCAGGTGCTCTCGGGGCTGGGCACGCCCGACCTCGCGGGCACCAACGGCGCGTACGCCTTCTACGACAGCGGCTTCGCGCTGCGGCCCGAGTTCACGGTCTTCAACGGCCACGTCATCCACCTCGAGGGCGGGCCGAAGGCGCGCGCCTACGACACGGTGCTCGAGGGCCCGTTCGACCGTCGCCGCCGCGACCCCGTCGCCGGCTACCCGCGCGTGACCACGCCCCTGCGCTTCGAGCGGACGCTGCCCGACGGCCCGGTGACCGTCGTCCTCGACGGCGTGCGCGAGACGGTGGCGGCGGGCGCGACGTCGTCGTGGATGACGGCGCGCTTCCGCATGCCCACGTGGCCCGCGGTGACGCTGCAAGGGCGCGTGCGGTTCCGGGTGCAGTCCGTGGACCCGCTGCAGGTGCTCACCGACCCCGTGCAGATCGACCCGCAGGCGCCCGCGATGGCGATCTCGACGCCGGGCGACTTCGCGGCCTCGCTCGAGCGGGCGGTCGGCCCGTACGCGACGATGGGCTGGCTCGAGCCGACGTTCCCGCTCAACGACGGGTTCCTCGCGCCCGAGACCTTCCTGAAGGACGTGCTCGAGCTGTTCGACCGCGACCACGCGCTGCTGCGGGTCGCGCTCGAGAAGCCGGCGAACCTCGTCTTCCACGTCTTCACCGAGACCGACCGCGCGGCGCACTGCTTCTGGTGGCTGCGCGACCCCGAGCACCCCTTCTTCGACGCGGCGCGCGCGGCGGCCTTCGCCGGCCGCGACCCGCTGCTCGAGGTCTACCGGCGCATGGACGCGGTGGTCGCCGACGTCGTCGGCCGGCTGGGGCCGAGCGACACGCTCCTCGTCGTGTCCGACCACGGCTTCCAGGGCTTCCGCTGGGGCTTCAACGTCAACCAGTGGCTGCTCAACGAGGGCTACCTCGCGCTGCGCGAGGACGCGGGCGAGGTGTCCGACGCCACGCTCGACGACTTCTTCGGCGAGAGCCTCGACGCCGGCGCGATCGACTGGTCGCGCACGCGCGCGTACGCGCTCGGGCTCGGGCAGGTCTACCTCAACCTGCGCGGCCGCGAGCCGCGCGGCACCGTCGCGCCGGAGGAGGCGCGCGCGCTCGCGGAGGAGCTCCGCGGCAAGCTGCTCGCCTACGAGGACCGCCCGCGCGGCCGCAAGCCGCTGTCGAAGGTCTACCTGCTCGCCGACGAGTACGGGGCGGGCCCCGCGATGGCGCGCGCGGCCGAGCTGCAGCTCGGGTTCGGGCCCGACTACCGCGTGTCGTGGCAGACGGCGCTGATGCACGACGTGCGGCGCAAGGGCAGCGACCCGGTCGTGGACAACACCTACCCGTGGTCGGGCGACCACTGCAGCACCGACCGCGACCTCGTGCCGGGCATCCTCCTCTCCAACCGCCGCCTGCCCGCCCCGTCCCCGCAGCGCCCCTACGGCGTGCGCGACGTCGCCGCGACCGTGCTCGCGCACTTCGGCCTCGACACGAGCGACCTCGACGCGGCCCCGCTCCCCCTCGAGGCCCCGCGCGCCCGATAGCGAGCGACTCGCGGGCGGCGCGCAAGGCACGCCCCGACGAGACGCGGAGGGAGACCCACCGGAGATCTGCGGCGGACTCGAGCCCTGGGGACACCCGCGCTCAGCGCGGCGTGCGGCCCAGGGCGGCGAGCACGCGCTCGAGGCGGGTGCGGGCCTGCTCGGCGGCGGTCCCGCGGCGGGGCGCTTCGGGGTCGCGGAAGCGCGGCCAGAAGACGAGGCTCGACGCCTCGCGCGTCCCCGCGTGGCGCAGGAGGAACGTCTCGGCCGCCTTCTCGAGCTCGCGACGCGCCGCCACCGGCGGCGTGCCGTCGGTCTCGGCGCTCGACACGAGCGCGAGGTAGCCGCGCAGCGCGGTGGCCGCCGCCTCGACGCCGAGGCGCACGCGCCGGTCGCCGCCGCACGCCACGCACCGCCGGTCGCCGAGGCAGACCGGGCACCGGCGCGTCTCGCCGGCCGGCGCGGAGAGGTCGCGCCCCGTCCCGCCGCACCAGCCGCACTGGCCCGGCCCCATCGCCTTGAGGAACTCCGACGCCACGGCCTCGGGCAGCGCGAGCGCCTCGGCCGCGGCCGCCGCGGCCTTGTCGTCGCCGAGCGCGATGCGGCGCTCGCGCGCGGCGTCGTCCTCGAGCGGCGTCAGGCAGTGGACGCACAGCGGGCTGTCGTCGTCGGGCGAGGGCGTCCAGTCGAACTCCTCGCGGCACTCGCGGCAGCGGTGCGAGAAGCGCGCGACCTCGCTGCGGCACTCGGGGCACCACGGCTTGCCGTCCACCCACACGACGTTGGGGCGGTCGAGCGCGAACAGCGAGAGCCCGACGAGCAGGAGCAGCACCACCCCCGTCACGACGAGCCAGCCCATGGACCTCGGGATCGCCACGCCTACCTCCTCCCCGTGCCGGGCCCGGGGTCGGGGCGCGATCCTACGCGACCCCCGGCGTTTGCGCCCCCTGCGGCGCGCCGCGCACCGCACGCACGCCCCTCGACGACCGACCGCCGCGTCGCGGCCGCTCAGCGCCGCGGACGACGCGGCGTCGGCGTCTCGCCGCGCGGACGCCCCCACCCGCCGCCGCCCGGCGTCTCGATGCGCAGCACGTCGCCGGGCGCGACGAGGAGCCGGCCCCGCGGCGGCAGCCGCCGGACCCGGCCGCCGCGCACGACCGAGACACGGCCGGGTGCGCCGGCCGCGCCGCCGGCGACGCCCGGCGGCGGGTCGTCGTGACGGGTCATCAGCCACGCGAGCTCGGCCGGCGCGAGGACCTCGAGCTCGCGCACGAGCCCGTCGCCGCCACGGCACCGTCCCGCGCCGCCCGACCCGCGACGCACGGCGTGGCGACGCACGCGGACCGGCAGGCGCGCCTCGAGCACCTCGACGGGCGTCGAGCGCGTGTTGGTCATGTGCTGCTGGATCGCGTCGGCGCCCGGGCCCTGCGGCCCGCCGCCCGCGCCCGCCGGCACGGTCTCGTAGTACGGCGGGAACGACGGACCGCCGGGCGCCGGGCCCAGCGTCCAGTTCGACATCGTGCCCGCGCCCGGCGCGCCGAAGCGCTCGGGCCACAGGCGCGCGGCCGCGAGCCAGAGCGCGTCCACGACCCGCTGGCTCGTCTCGACGTTTCCCCCCGCCACCGGCGCGGGGTAGGGCGCGTCGAGCAGCGACCCCGCGGGCACGACGATCGCCACGTCGCGCAGGAGCCCGTCGTTGCTCGGCGCGTCGGGCCCGCACAGGCACCGCACGAGGTACCAGACCGCGCTGCGCGTCACCGCCGCGGAGGCGTTGAGGCCCTCGGGCACGGGCCCCGTGGTGCCCGTGAAGTCGGCGACGAGCCGGCTCCCGCGCTTGTCGAGCCGCAGGCGCACGCGCGCGGGGCGCCCGTCCACGCCGCCGACGCCCAGCGCGACGTCGGCCCGCGCCGAGCCGTCGCGCAGGCCGCGCAGCGACGACGCGGCGATGCGGCCCGCGTACGCGACGAGCGCGGCGGCGTCGCGCGACAGCCGCGCGAGCCCGTCGCGCGCGCCGAGCGCGCGCAGGCGCGAGAGCCCGTGCTCGAGGGCCGCGAGCTTGGCGGCGAGGTCGGCGAGGCGCTCCTGCGGGCGGCGCACGTTGGCCAGCACGAGCCGGAGCACGTCGTCGTCGCGCACGCCGCGGCGCACGAGGCGCACCGGCGGGATGCGCAGGCCCTCGGCGTGCACCGAGTCCTGCGGCGCCATCGAGCCCGGCACGGCGCCGCCGATGTCGGCGTGGTGGGCCCGCACGGCCACGAGGAAGCGCAGACGCCGCCCCGCGTCGAACAGCGGCGCGACGGCCGTGACGTCGGGGAGGTGCGTCCCGCCCTCGTAGGGGTCGTTGGCGAGCGCGACGTCGCCGGGCCCGAGCGGCAGGCGCGCGAGCACCGCGCGCACCGTCGCGGGCATCGCGCCGAGGTGCACCGGGATGTGCGCCGCGTGCGCGACGAGGCGGCCCTCGCCGTCGAACACCGCGGCCGAGAGGTCTCGTCGCTCCTTCACGTTCGCGCTGGCGGCGGTGCGGACGCAGGTCTCGGCCATCTCCTCGGCCACGGAGGCGAGGAGGTCGCGGGTCAGGGCGAGCGAGACGGCGTCGTTCACGACGTCCTCCCGCGCAGGCGCAGCGTGCCGTCGCGCGCGCGCACGAGCACGGCGCCGACGGGCACGAACGTCGTCCCCGTCGCCTCGACGACGCACGCGGGCCCGCGCAGCTCGACGCCGACGGGCAGCTCTTCGCGCCGGTGGTGGGCCACCGCGCCGGCGAGGCCCGCGACGCGCGCGGCGGGCCGCAGCGTCGCCCCGCGGCGCGCGGCCTCCGCGTCGGCGCCGGCCTCGAGCGCGCCGCCCGTCGAGAGGGCGCGCGCGCGCAGCCGCACCGCCTCGACGGCGCGTCCCTCGTCGAGGAAGCCGCGGCGCAGCCCGTGCGCCGCGTGGAAGGCCGCACGCCACCGCGGCCCGTGGCGCACGGCGAGCTCGGTGCCCTGCCCCTCGTAGCGCGCGTCCACCTCGACGTGCACGCTCGCGGCCCGCTCGCCCCCGTCCTCGAGGGCCGCACGCGCCTGCGCCGCGAGGGCGCGCGCCCGTGCCGCGAGCGCGGCCTCCCCGTGCGCCACGACGGCCTCCGACCGGTCCACGCCGCGCGGCGCGATGCGCGCCCCCTGCGCGGCGAAGGTGCCGGGCGACCACGGCACGACCACCTCGGCGAGCCCGAGGTGCGACGCCACCGCCGCCGCGAGGCACCCGCCCGCGCCGCCGAAGGCGACGAGCGACGCGCCGCGCGGGTCGCGCCCCGCCGCCGCCGACGCCGTGCGCACCGCGCGCGCGGTGGACGCCTCCGCCACGCGCACGGCCCCCTCGCACAGCGCGCGCAGCGAGAGCCCCGCGCGGCGCGCCAGCGGCGCGAGCGCACGCCGCGCCGCGCCGAGGTCGAGGGCCACGGCGCCGTCGGCGAGCGCGGCGGGCACGCGCCCGAGCAGCAGCAGCGCGTCGGTGAGCGTCGCGGGCCCGCCCCGGCCGTAGCACGCGGGCCCCGGCACGGCGCCCGCGCTCGCCGGCCCGACGACGAGCGCCCCGCCCGCGTCGAGGCGCACGACCGAGCCGCCGCCCGCGCCGACCGAGTGGACGTCGAGCGAGGGCACGCTCATCGCGAACCCGTCGAGCGTGCGGTCCGTGGTGACCGAGAGCGCGGGGCCCTCGACCCACGCGACGTCGGTGCTCGTCCCGCCGACGTCGAAGCCGAGCGCGCGCGCGACGCCGAGGCGGCGCGCGAGCGCGTGCACCGCCGCCACGCCCGCGGCGGGGCCCGAGAGGAGCGTGCGGACCGGCGACGCGACGGTCTCGGCGGCCGTCATGCGCGTGCCGTCGGAGCGCGCGATCGAGAGCGCGCCCGGCGGGAGCGCGGCGGCGAGCCGCGCGACGTAGGACGCGAGGCGCGGCGCGACGTAGGCGTCGAGCACGGTCGTCTCGGCGCGCTCGACCTCGCGCCCGTCGGCGCTGACGCGGTGGCTGACCGCGACCGGCACGCCGAGCGCGCGGCACGCCGCCGCGACCCGGTCCTCGAGCGCGCCGTCGGTCGTCGCGTGCAGCAGCACCACCGCGACGGCCTCGACGCCGCGCGCGCGCAGGCGGCGCACCGCCCCGGCCAGCGCCGCCGCCGGCGGCGCGCGCCGGCCGTCGCCCCGGGGCCCGCCCCGTGCGTCGAGCTCGACCACGTCGTCGCGCGCGACGAGCGGCGCCGTGCGGGCGGGGGCCAGCGCGAACAGGTCGAGGCGGTGGCCCCGGCCGACGTGGAGGAGGTCGGCGAAGCCGCGCGAGGTGACGAGGCCGACCCGCGCGCCCGTCCGCGTCAGCACGGTGTTCGTCGCGACGGTGGTGCCGTGGTGGACGCGGCCGCCCGCGGCGGCGCCGCCGACGCGGGCGAGCCCGTCGAGCACGGCGCGCCCGGGGTCGTCGGGCGTGCTCGGGACCTTCGCCGTGACGAGGCCCCCGGGGCCGGGGGCCACGACGTCGGTGAAGGTGCCGCCCGAGTCCACGCCGAGGACGCGCATGGCGTCGTAGGTACGCGACCCCCGGGGCGATGGGAAGTCCCGGGGCGCGGCTTCGATGCGGCCACGAGGCCGACCGGGGGGTATGCTCGGGAGGTTGCCCGGAGTGCCCGCGTTGAACGTCGGCTCGCCGCTCGCCGAGCTCCTCGCCGCCCTGCTCGCCTTCCTCGTCGGGGGCGTGCCGTTCGGGTGGCTCTTCGCCCGCGTGGTCAAGGGCGTGGACCTGCGCACGGTCGGGAGCGGCAACGTCGGCGCGACGAACGCGTCGCGCCTGTTCACCGGCCGGCGACAGGTGATCGCGGCCTTCGTCGCCGTCTTCCTGCTCGACTGCGTCAAGGGCTTCGTCGCCGCGTGGTGGTCGCCCGAGCTCGCCGCGTTCCTCGGCGGGGCGCCCGGCGACAGCACGATTCGCGTCGCGTGCGGCTCGGCCGCGATCCTCGGCCACGTGTTCACGCCCTACCTCGGCTTCCGCGGGGGCAAGGGCGTGGCGACCGCGCTGGGCGTCGTCACGGCGCTCGCCACGTGGTCGGCGCTCTACGCCGTCGGCGCGTGGGGCCTCGTCCTCCTCGCGACCGGCTACGTCTCGCTCGGCTCGATCGTCGCGATGCTGACGATCCCCGTGACGTACTGGCTGCGCTACGGCGGCGACACCTTCCGCGGCCGCCTCGGGATCTTCGTCTTCCTGACGGCGTGCGCCGCGGTCGTGATCTGGCGCCACCGCAGCAACATCGCGCGGCTGCTCGACGGCAGCGAGGCCCGGGTCGGCTCGCGGCGTCGCGGCGGGTCGGCGTCGTAGCGCCGCCGTGCGGCGCGTCGTCGTCGTCGGGGACGGAGGCTGGGGCACCGCCGTCGCGATCCACCTGCGCCGCCGCGGGCTCGAGGTCGGCCTGTGGAGCCACGACGCCGAGTACGCGGCGTTCCTGCGCGAGCACCGCGCCAACCCGCGCTTCCTGCCCGGCCACGCGATCCCGCCCGAGGTCGAGGTGTCGTCCGACCTCGCCTCGCTGCTGCCGCGCACCGACCTCCTCGTCTCGGCCGTCCCCACCGAGTTCCTGCGCACCGTGTGGGTGCGCCACGCGCCCGTGCTGCCGCGCGGCCTCGCGGTGCTCTCGCTGACCAAGGGCGTCGAGCAGGGCACGCGGCTGCGTCCGTCCGAGGTGCTGCGCGAGGTGGTGCCCGGCCGGCCGGTCGCGGTGCTGTCGGGGCCCAACATCGCGTGGGAGGTCGCGGCGGGCCAGCCGGCCACCGCGGTGGTCGCGGGCGACGCCGACGTCGTGACCGCGGTGCGCGAGGGGTTCTCGGGCGCGTCCTTCCGCGTCTACAGCAACCCCGACGCGGTCGGCGTCGAGCTCGGCGGCGCGCTCAAGAACGTCGTCGCGGTCGCGGCCGGCATGTGCGACGGGCTCGGGCTCGGCCACAACGCCAAGGCCGCGCTCGTCACGCGCGGCATCATCGAGATCTCGCGGCTGGGCGCCGCGCTCGGGGCCGAACGGCGCACGTTCTTCGGGCTGTCCGGCATCGGCGACCTGATGACGACGTGCTACTCGCCGACGAGCCGCAACCGCACCTTCGGCGAGCGTCTCGGCCGCGGCGAGCGCCCGGCCGACCTCCTCACGTCGTCGCGCCAGGTGGCGGAGGGCGTCAAGGCCGCGGGGCCCGTCCGCGAGCTGGCCCGCACGCACGGGCTCTCGCTGCCGATCAGCGAGGAGGTCTACCTCGTGCTCCACGAGGAGAAGCCGCCGCGCGCCTCGGTCGAGTCGCTGATGCTGCGCGGCCGCAAGGACGAGCGCGAGGACCTGTTCTGACGGCCCCCCCCGCGCGCGGCGTCAGCGTCCGCGCGCCGAGGCCGGGACCGTGCGACGCGAGAGCCGGGCGACGACCGCGTCGGCGCGCAGCACGAGCGCGCCCCACAGCGCGAGCACGACCGCGCCGGCGAGCCAGGTCGCGCCGTGCGCGAGCAGCACGTGGTCGTAGACGCCGTGCGCGACGCTCGCCGCGAGCAGCGGCAGCGCGAGCGCGGCGGCCCGCGCCGCGCGCGAGCGCGCGGAGAAGCGCGCCCAGCCGAGCCCGAACCCCCACGGGGCGGAGAAGACGGCGTGCGCGAGGGGCGTCGAGAGGGCGCGCGCGACGCGCATGCCCGGCGCGACGTGCGGCAGGTAGAGCAGGTTCTCGACGCACGAGAAGCCGAGCGCCACCGTCGCGGCGTAGACGAGCCCGTCGCTCTCCTCGTCGAACGGCTCGAGGCGCGCGACGACGAGCCAGGTCACGAGGAACTTCGCGCCTTCCTCGACGGGCCCGACGACGCCGAGGCAGAAGCGCCACGACGACGCGGCGGTGGTGCCGGGCGAGGTCGGCAGGCCGAGCGCGCCCGCGAAGCGGTAGGCGAGCAGCGCGATCCCCGCGGCGACGGCGCCGAGCCCGAGCGCGACGGCGAGCGCGCCCCACGGCTCGACGCGGTGGTCCTTCCAGCGGAAGTAGGCGAGCCAGGCGACCAGCACGGCGACGACGAGGCCGGCGCCCGTGGCCCAGTCGAACGCGGAGAGCGGCTCGCCGTGCACCGCAGGAGTGTACGCAGCGCGCGCGCCGGGCCGCGGGGGGCCGCGTCGGGGGCGGGCTCGCGGGGCCACGAAACAAAGAGGGCCCCGCCCGCGCTTGCGCGCGAGCGAGGCCCAACGAAGCCTGACGACCGACTCGGTGCGTGCCCGCTGCGGCCCTCCAGAGGCTTGAGCGGTGGTGCGACCCTTCCGGCCGCCTTGCGGCGGACGGACGGCCCTCTCGTGGGATTGCGCGGCGCTCCGAGGTCTGGCTCCCGACTCGCTGCGACGGACATGCCTTCCGTCGGCCCGCACGGCGTCTTGACGCCCTCCGGGCTTCCGCGAGACGGGCCTGCCGGCGGATTGCTCCGACCGGCTCCCTCCCTGCGCTTTCGTGTCCCTTCAGAGGTCGATCGCAGCACCCCCGCACCGTCCCGGGCCCCCCGAAGGGGACCGCGCGTCGGACGATGCTTCCTCTCCTGGGCTTGCGTGCCCTACGACACCTACCAGGACGGCGGACCCGTGACCCGCGGGGCTTGGCGGCCCCGCGGCGTACCGCGTGCGAGGTTTGGAGACCTCCTTCGCGATGTCCACCGCCGTCCCTGCGGGAGCCTTGCGGCCCCCGAGCGTCCCTGGGCTTCTCCCTTCAAGGCGTTCTCCTCGCGCCCGTCGGCCCCCCTCTCGGGGGACCCTGCCCTCCTGCCGTTGCGCGCGTCGGTTCGCTCGCTCCTTAAGAAGCGGGCGGACGCGGTCGGCTTCAGGGCCTCGGTCCGGGCGTCGAGCTCGTTCGGTCCACCGGTCCCTCGCGGGGCCGGTGCGTCGATGCCTTCCTGGGGTTGATCCCTCCAGAGCGTTCACCCCCTCCGTCCTGCGAGCACGTCGTGTGCGTGCCCGCTCCCCCACCACGCGTTGGGCGGGATGACGTCCCGACCCGCCTGCGTCTCGAGGTCTTGCGGAGCGGAGGGATCGGTTCGCCCCTCTCGGGGCCACCGGCTCTCCTGGGTTTCCTCACCTTTCGACCGTCGCGGCGCCGCAGCGACCGGTGCGGGGGGCGGGCTCATGGATTCGCCTCGCGGTTCGTGGCGTGATCGCGCCCCGAGCCGCTCTGAGCCCCCTCACGACCGGCCCGGCCGAGGCGGTTGGCCTCGACCCGGCGCCGCCGTCCTTCGGTGGACGGCTGCTACCTCATCTGATCGTCAGAGCCTGTTTTCAAAGAACAGGACCCGAAGAGCGAGCGGCGTGCCGAACAGACCTCGACAGACGTCGCGGCGTGAAGCGCGCGTGAACGGATCGATAAGAGCCGTCCCGGCCGTGGGTTAGGACGGCGAGCGCGTCGCGTCCCCGCGTTGTCCACAACCGCACCGTCGGCCGTTCGGGACGGGTCGTTCCCACCCGCGGGGTGGAAGGTCGGTGCAGAGTCGTCGCAACTCATGGCGTCCCCGAGGGTTCCGGCGGATTGCTCATGGGGAAGCCCGACGGGAACGTCGATGCCCACGCCTTCGGCGCCGCTTTCCCCGAGGATTCCACCGACGACTGCACGATTCGCGGCCGGGCCCCGCGTCTCGCGCGGACCGCACGCGCGGGCCCGACCTCCTCGGCTCGCGCGCTCGTCGGCGGCGCACCGGGTACGATCCGCCCCCCCGAAGGAGCGGACCGAGGACCCCGCCGTGGCAGACACCCCGATCGTCGGCATCGACCTCGGCACGACGAACAGCCTCGTCGCGGTGGTCCGCGGCCGCGAGCCGACGACGCTCCCCAACGAGCTCGGGGAGCACCTCACGCCGTCGGTCGTCGCCACCGCCGAGGACGGCACGCTGCTCGTCGGCCGCGCGGCCCGGGACCGGCTCGCGGTCGCGCCCGAGGCGGGACGCGCGTTCTTCAAGCGCGACATGGGCACGGACGCCGCGTGGCACTTCGGCGGCCGACGCTGGACGCCCACGGAGTGCTCGGCGGTCGTCCTGCGCGAGATGCGCCGGGTGGCGGAGGCGCAGCTCGGCGAGCCGGTCGAGCGGGCGGTCGTCACGGTGCCCGCCTACTTCCACGACCCGCAGCGCCGCGCGACGATCGAGGCTGCGCAGGTCGCGGGGCTCCACGTCGAGCGCATCCTCAACGAGCCCACGGCGGCCGCGCTGGCCTACGGGCTCGCGCGCGCCGACGAGGACCGCCGCCTGCTCGTGCTCGACCTCGGGGGAGGGACCTTCGACGTCACGCTCCTCGAGACCTTCGAGGGGATCGTCGAGGTCCGGGCGTCGGGCGGCGACGGCCGCCTCGGCGGCGAGGACTTCACCGACGCGCTGCTCGCGCTCGCGACCGAGCGCGCGGGACTGCGCCTTTCCGCCACCGAGCTCGCGCGGCTGCGCCCGCGCGCCGAGGTCGCCAAGCGCGCCCTCTCGGAGGCGACGGAGGTCGCGCTCGAGCTCGCAGGGCGCACGGTTCCCGTGGCGCGCGCCGAGTTCGAGGCGGCGACCGCGCACCTCCTCGCCCGGATGGTCCCGGTCGTCCGGCGGTGCCTGCGCGACGCCGGCGTCGGCGTCGCCGACCTCGACGACGTGCTCCTCGTGGGCGGTGCGACGCGGATGCCGTGCGTGGTCGCGCTCGCGGCGGCCGAGCTCGCGCGCCCGCCCGACCGCAGCCTCGACCCCGACCGCGTCGTCGCGCTCGGCGCCGCGGTGCAGGCCGCGCGCGTCGCGCGTCGCGACGCCGTGCGCGACGTCGTCATGACCGACGTCTGCCCGCACAGCCTCGGCATCGAGGTCTCCAAGACGTTCGGACGCCGCATCGAGGACGGGTACTTCTCGCCGATCCTCGACCGCAACGTGACCGTGCCGACGAGCCGCGTCGAGCGGTTCCACGCGATGGAGCCGGGCCAGGACCAGATCGACGTGAAGGTCTTCCAGGGGGAGAGCCGGCGCGCGCAGGACAACACGCTCCTCGGCTCGTTCTCCGTGCGGGGCCTGCGCGCCCCGCGAGGCGCGCCGCACGACGGCGAGGTGGACATCCGCTTCTCCTACGACGCCAACGGCGTCCTCGAGGTCGAGGCGACGGTCCTGCACAGCGGTGCGCGGTTCACGCACGTGATCGAGAGCCGCCCGGGCGCGCTGACGCCGGAGCAGCTGCGCGAGGCGGTCGCGCGGATGGCACCGCTCAAGGTGAGACCGCGCGACCTGCTGCCCAATCGCGCGCGCATCGAGCGCGCGAGCCGGCTCTTCGTCGAGTGGACGGGCGTCCGCCGGGCGGAGCTGGCGGAGACCCTCGACGCGTTCGAGCACGCCCTCGAGACGGGCGACCCCGACCGGCTCGGCTGGGCCACCGCCCGGCTCGACGCGCTCCTCGCCGACGCGTATCGCGACGAGGGCGAGGCGCCGCGCGGCCACGAGCCGCCGTGATCGACCCGTTCGCTCGCCTCGGGATGCTGGGCCCCACCACCGACGTGGTGGCGATCCGACGCGCCTACGCGGCCGCGGTCCGCGCGAACCCGCCCGACGGCGACCCCGCGGCGTTCCGCGCCGTCCGGGAGGCCTACGAGTTCCTGCGTGGGCTCGCGCCCGACGATCTCGCCGCCTACGTCGCAGACCTCGAGGGGCGCGACGACGGGGGGACCGACGCCGCGACCCCGTCCGACGGCGAGGCACCCGCGATGCCCGAACCGTCGGCGCCGGCGCGGCCCGACGACGCCGCGGCGCACGCCGCGCCCCCGTCAGCGCCGGCCCCGCTCGCCGCGGCCCCCGCACCGAGCGCGTCGGCCCCCGCCCCGCCCCCGTCGGCGCCACCCGCCGCGACCGCAGCCCCCGCACCGAGCCCGTCGATCCCCGCCCCGCCCGCCGCGCCCGCGGCGACGCCCGCCCCGTCGGCCTCGCGCGAACCCGCGGCCTTGCCCCCTCGACCGCGGGTCCCCGAATCGTGGACCGAGGCGCTGGCCCGCGCGAAGGAGCAGCTCCCGGACCGCCCCCAAGACGCGGCCGTCGCCGGCGTGCGCGCCGTCGGCGCGGAGGTCTCGGCCGACCAGCTCCCCGCGTGGGAGGCGTTCGCCGCCGACGTCCTCCATCGGCGCGCCGATCTCCTCGCGCGGACGCTGTCGCCCCCGCTCGTCGCCCGGATGCTCGCGGCCGGCCGCGTGCACGCGCTCGACGAGATCGTGCGGTCGTTCGTGGACGCCGGCGCCTTCGTGGCGCTCGGTGAGGTGGCGACGACGATCGCGAACGTCGGGGCGGGGGCGGTCGCCCCGAGCAGCGCGGGCACGCTCGCGACGCTCGCCGTCGCCGTCGCGGTCGTGCGCCCGAGCGTCGCCCGCAAGCTCGCCGACCGGGCGTACGCGGCGGCCGACCCGACGACCCGACGTGAGCTGCCGCTCGACCGCGTGGACGCCGACGCCGCGATCGGGAAGGACGTGCTGCGCGGCGTACCCGACGCTGGACGGGACGCGCTCGCCGCCCACGTCCTCGGGCGCTCGCCGTTCGCCGACGGAGCGGTCCCCGACGCGCTGATCGGTCGCGCCGCCCGGCTGCCGCCCGGAGGCGCGCTCGGGCTCGTGCTCGAGGCGGTCGGACCGAAGACGAAGCGCCAGGTCACGCTGCGACGGGAGAGCCTTCGGCCCGTGGATCGATCGGTCCCGACGCACCTGTCGATCCTCCTGTCGCGCAGGTTCTGGGTGCTGATCGCGATCCTGTGCGCGAGCGCGATCGCCGTGCCTCTGCGCCGCCCGCGCCCGCCGAAGGGCCCGACACCGCCCGCGCTCGACGACGTCCTCCGCCAGATCCGTTCGCTCGACGAGTCCGCCGCGGACCTGCGTCGCCGGCAGGAGAGCCGCCTCCCTCCGCCGAAAGCGACCTCTTCCGAGGTCGTCCGGATCCTGAGCGCCGCCGACGACACCGCGCGCCGCGCCGTGCTCGACGACCTCGTCGCGCGCAAGGGCGACCGGGAGCGGGTGATCGTGGCGCTGCTCGTCGAGCTCGACCAGACCGGGGACGCGCGGCGCGAGGCGACCCGGCACTTCCTCGAGATCGAGCTGCGAGCGACCCGCGCGAAGAGCCCGCGCTGAGCGGTCGGCCGCCTACCGGAAGTCCTCGCGGCGCAGGCCGTGGGCGCGCATCTTGTTGTAGAGCGTGCGCCGGTTGAGGCCGGCGTGCTCGGCCGAGCGCGCGAGGTGGCCGCGGAACTTGCGCAGCACGCGCTTGAGGTACTCGCGCTCGACCGACGTCGAGAGCCGCGACAGCACCGCGTCGAGCGGCTCGTCCACGTCGAAGGGCGGCACCGAGACCTTCTTCGGCGCGGTGCGCCGCATCCGCTCGGGGAGGTCCTTCTCCTGGATCTTCCCGCCCGTGGCGAGGATCACCGCGCGCTCGACGACGTTCTGCAGCTCGCGCACGTTGCCGGGCCACGGGTACTCGCGCAGCATCTTCGACGCCGTGCGGTCGAAGCCGGTGACCGGCCGCCCCTGCTTCTCCGCGATCTTGGCGCGGAAGAGGTCGGCGAGGATGAGCACGTCCTCGGAGCGCTCGCGCAGCGGCGGGAGCGCGAGCTGGACGACGTTGACGCGGTAGTAGAGGTCCTCGCGGAACGTCCCCGCCGAGACCGCGTCCTCGAGCCGCGCGTTCGTCGCCGCGACGATGCGGACGTCCACCTTGACGAGGTCGGCCCCGCCGACGCGGCGGACCTCCATGCGCTCGAGCACGCGCAGGAGCTTGACCTGCATCGCGGGCGAGACGGTGCCGAGCTCGTCGAGGAACAGGGTCCCGCGGTGCGCGAGCTCGAAGCAGCCTTCCTTGCGGCGGTACGCGCCGGTGAACGCGCCCTTCTCGTGCCCGAACAGCTCGCTCTCGAGCAGGCTCTCGGTCAGCGCGCCGCAGTTCACGGTGAAGAACGGCCCGTCGCGCCGCCGGGACTGGCGGTGGATCGCGGACGCGACCAGCTCCTTGCCGGTGCCGGTCTCGCCGTGGATGAGCACGGGGCTGTCGGTGCGCGCGACCCGCGGGATCAGGTCGAAGAGCTCGAGCATGCGCGGGTTGCTGCTCGTGAGGTCCTCGAACTGGTAGCCGGTGATCGCGGCGTCGTCGGGCTCGGCGGGGTCGGCGGCCGCGGCGGCCATCGCCTCGGCCTCGGCGATCGCGGCGGCGTCCTCGCGCGCCAGCACGGCCTCGACGGCCTCCTCGATCTGCGCGAGGACGAGCGCGCCGTCCTCGGCGCGGGCGCCGTCGGGGAGCTCGAACATCGGGAGGTCGGGGCACTCGCCGCGCAGCAGGTCGCGGAACGAGTCGGCGCCGAAGCCGGCCCCGGTCGGGTCGAGGACGACCACCGAGGGCGGCGCGGCGTGCAGCGTCTCGAGCGCGGCGCCGCAGTCCGACGCGACGCGGACGCGGAAGCCGCGACGGCGCAGGTCGGTCCGCAGGCGCGTCGCGCCGGCACCGCGACCGATGAGGAGGACCGTGGACCGGGGCACGCCGTCTCCTGCGGCCCGCCCGCCCGCGGCACCGCAACCTCCCACGCCGGGAGCTCCCAGCGCGGGTCGGGAGGGTAGCCCTCGCGCGTCGCCGCCGCAAGCGCAGTCCGCGAGCGCGATCGGTCCGCTCCGCCCTTGCGTCGCCGCGACCCCGCGTTCCACGCCCGCAGCGCGGTGCCAGGCACCGCGCTGCGGCGTCCCGCTACTCGACGCGGAGGAACGCGGCGACGAGCAGCACGACCGCCTCGAACAGCCAGAGGATCGCCGCGGCGAAGCCGGGGACGTGGATCGCGCCGCCCGACGCGATCATGCGGAGGTCGAGCCCCTCGCGCACGGTGTGCCCGAAGTGCCCCGAGAAGCCCTGCGAACCGGTCGCCGCCAGCATCTCGAGGTCGTAGCCGTCGCGCGGCACGAGCCCCGTGGCGCGGGCGTTCCGGAGGCGTTCCTTCTCGGCCTCGATCGAGACGGTGCGGCCGCCCGGGAGGGTGACGCTGCCGTCGCCGTCGTTGTCCTTGCGGCGCAGGTTGTCGAGCGCGAGCGACGAGTCGCCGACGGCGGACGACGCGCTGAGGTCGAACGCGTCCTGCACGACCTTGCTCTCGCGATCGACGATGCCGCGGTACTCCATCCACCGCAGCGTCCCGAACGCGGTCGCCACGATCGCGAGCAGCACGATCGTGCCGACGACGCCTCGGTCCGGGGTGCCGCCGCCGCCGCCCAGCGCGAGCATCCGGCGGATCCCCCACCCGACGACGAGCGGCATCACGACCGGCGCCTTGACGAAGTGCTCGCCGAGCCAGCCGAGCACCGCCGCGATGCCGACGCCGCCGGCGGCCGCGAGCAGCAGGCCCACGGCGAGCGAGCCGCCCACCGACGCCGCGCCGCCCGGCCCCGCGAGGTCGCGCGGCATCGCGGTCCCGTAGCGAGACGTGTATCCCGTCGGGGTCGCGGCGCCCGAGGCGATCCGGGCGGCGAGCGACGACGCGTCGGGCGAGCCCGCGCCGCGGCTCGCCGTGGCGGCGCGGTTGGGGTCCACGATCGCGTTGCACGCCGAGCAGAAGAACGGCGCCCGCCCTTGGGGCAGGGCGTTGGCGGCGCCGCAGGCGGGGCAGGCGATCGTCTCGGGCACCCGGGGGACCTCTCACGGGGGCCGCACGCCCCCTCTTCCTTCATCGGCGCAAACCCGGGGCGGGGTCAACGCGGGGGGAGCCCCGCCTCGAGCGCGCGGCGTGCCTCGTCGGAGAGGCGGTACCGCGCGACGAGGTCCCGGATGGCCTCCGCCGGCGCCCCGAGGCTGCGGACGATCATGGCGGCCTGCGGGCCGTCGGCGGCGCCGGAGGCGAACCACGCCTCGACGAACGAGGCCGCGTTCGCCCACGTGCCGCGCGAGGTCGCCCACAGGTACTGGTAGACGAAGTTCCCGTCGCGGGCGGAGGGCCCGGCGACGACCTGGCGGTCGAGGGCGGCGAGGTCACCGGGCGGGAGCGCGACGCCGCGGAGGGCCCCCATCGCGGCCATGTCGCCGCGGGCGATGGCGGGCCCGAGCAGGCCCGCGACGTCGAGGCCGGCGAGGGCGTCCTTGGGCACGCGCCGCACGAGGGCGGCGAGCTCTTCCGGCGGCAGGTCGCCGCGCTTGAGGCGTGCGATCACCTCGTCCACGGTCATCGGCGGCGCCCACGCGCGAAGCAGCCGCATCATCCGGTTTCGATTGCCTTCGATCGACTTCGGCTGCGACCCCGGTGGCGTGGCGAGCACCGTCTCGACGTAGCCGCGCAGGCGCGCGAGGCGGTCGGTGCCGACGACGCCGGGCATGACGACGCCGAGGCCCTCGGTGAAGACCTCGAGCGTGTTCTTGTCGAAATCGGCGAGCGCGGCCGGGTGCTCGGCCATCGTGCGGAACACGCTCTCGGTGACGTCGGCGACCTGGGCCTCGTGGAGCACGGCGAAGCGCACGAGCGGGTAGATCATGCGTGCGGCGGTCCCTTCGTCGCGGCCGGCGACGCGCTCGAAGGTCTTCTCGGCGTCCTTGAGCGTGGCGTCGAGGGTGCGCAGGAGGTCGAGGTGGCCCTCGGGGCCGCGCGCGAGGGCGGTCTCGAGGTAGGCGAGGAGGCGGGCGACGAGCTCGTCGGCGCTCTTGACGTCGGCGAGGTCGAGGACGGGGGCGCCGTCGGGCCCGATCTTGGGCGCCGGGGCGGCGGGGTCGGCGACGCGGGCGGGGGTGGCGGGCGGGGTGGAGGGGGCGGGTCCCGGGGCGTCGGCGACGCCGCGACCGGCGGCGGCGAGGGCGGGGCGGCTGGCGAGGGTGCGTTCGAGCTCGGTGACGCGGGCGCGGAGGCCGTCGTTCTCTTGGGCGAGGGCGCCGGGGTCGTCGGGGGTGGTGCGGGGCGCTTGGCTGCGGCCGACGAGGAAGCCGGCGGCGCCGACGGCGAGGGCGAGGGCGGCGGTGGCCAAGTTGGGTGTCCCCACGGGCGTTCCTCCGAGTCGGGGGGGCGCGTCCAAAAATCGTCGTCCCCGGCGCACAGGGTACACTCCCCGGCGTATCTCCTTTCTCCGCCGGGGCGTAGCGCAGATTTGGTAGCGCACCTGAATGGGGTTCAGGAGGTCGCTGGTTCGAATCCAGTCGCCCCGACCAACTGAACGCCGGCGGTCCCCACCGCCGGCGTTCGCCTTTTTATGGGTCGTCTCTGGACGCCGCCATCGGGGCGCTGGATTCGACCAGCGACCTCCGGGGTAGGCCCGGGCGGCCGAGCGAAGCGAGGTCGCCGAGGGCCGTAGGGGGCGCAGCCCCCTAGAACACGCCGCGGCGCGAGCCGAGCGGGCCGAGTCCTCGAGGCCCGAGCGGCGAGCTGGTTCGAATCCAGTCGCCCCGACCGACGGAACGGGCGACGCGTGTGCGTCGGCCTCGGCAGCCGAGTTGGACGCCGCCACCGGGGCGCTGGAGTCGGACCAGCGACCGGGTGGGGTCGCCCCACGACGCGCCTCGCTTCCGCGAGCGGCCCCGATGGGGGTCAGAGCGAGCGGCCGCCGTCGCGGGTCACGGGGGAGCGTCGAGCGTCTTCGCGCAGCGGAACCCGAGATCGTCGAGGACGTTGGTCGGCGCATTCACCTTCCGCGACGACAAACGCAGACCTTGCACGACATCCCCCCAACTGCTCCCCCGCGTCACACGGGCTGATCCGCGCTCGCCCCCCAGCGGATCCGAGGGCGGGCTCCGACCGTAGTAACCGCGCTCGAATCGGTCGGCACACAGCTCCGACACGTTGCCGCTCAGGTCGAACAGACCGAGCGGATTCGCGCCGAAGGACTTCACGGGCGCCGTCCTCGCGAACCCGTCCTCGTACCCGTCGATCGGCGCCCACGGCGACTTCGGGAACGCCCGCTTGGCCGACCCATCGAGGAAGTTGCCGGCGCCGCGTGGCGGTGGGAGCGTCCCGCCCCACGGGAAGAGCGCCCCTTCCGCCCCGCCTCGCAGCGCGCGCTCGAACTGAGCCTCGGTCGGAAGCCCGACCCGCGCCCACCGTGCGTACGCATCCGCGTCATCCCACGAGACCAGCACGACGGGGTGGCGCTCCCACTCGGGCAGCCTGCCGCCGTCCGACAACGGCGCCCTCCAAGTCGCCCCCTTCACCGGAACGGTCATTCCCCGTTCGTCGCGAATCCACCCCTCTCCCACCCGCTCCGCGGTCGTCACGTACCGCGTCGCCGCGGTGAACCGCCCGAACTGCTCGTTGGTCACCTCGTGGGCGTCCAAGTAATAGGCCCGCGTCAATGTCACCGCGTGGCGGGGCAGTTCCTCGGGCGCGTGCTTCGGCGCGCCGCTCCGGTCGTCCTCCGGCACCGCCCCCATCTGGAAGGTCCCCGCGGGCACCAGCACCATGTCCATCTGGTCTGCCACCCGGCGCACCCGCTTCGGGTACTTCGTCGCCGTGTCGAGCTCGCCGCCCACAGGCTCCGCCCACGGGGAGAGGAACGCGCGCCAGGGCTCCGCGTCGAGCGCGGCAGCCTCACGCACTCGGCCCCCGCGCACGCTCAGACCCAGGGCCGCGCCGGCGATCCCGAGAGCGACGGGCAGCCAGCCCGCGCGACGCCCTGACCTCCGCACCGTCGCCGTCCCCATCCCGATGTCGCCGCCCGACGATCGCCAGCGGTCCGCTGCCTCGACCTCCGTCACCATCGCGATCACCTCCGTCGTCGCCTCAGGGTAGCAGTCGCGTGCAAGGGCATCGACGTCGTCGAACGCGACGCTCGCCCCGGAGCCTCCCACGCGGGCCGCCTCGACGCGGGGTCGCGCGACCTGGACAACGCGTCAGGCTCGCAGTCCCCTCAGGGGACGCAGGTCCGCGCGAGGAACTCTCCCCCATGCCTCCGGTCTCCGCCGTCGTCCATCGCGACCCCACCCCGGTGCTCTACGTGCGCGCCGACGGCGGGCCCGCGGGCGCGCCCGCGGCGTTCGCGCGGCTCGAGGCGACGCTCGGCGGGCCGAAGGGGCGACGCTTCCTCGGGTGGTTCCGCGACGGCGAGTACCGCGCGTGCGTCGTGCGCCGCGACGGCGAGCCGGCGGGCCTGCTCGAGGAGGACACGATCCCCGGCGGCGCGTACGCGCGCGCCCGCCACGAGGGCCCGGCGCACCGCATCCACGAGACGTTCGGCGCGCTCCTCGCCGCGCACATGCCCGATCGCACCCGCCCCTCGCTCGAGGACTACCGCCGCCACGACGAGGTGTGGGCGCTCCTGCCGGTGGCGACGGACCGCGCGCGCTGACGCCGGGCGTGCTCGACGCGAGGCGACCGGGTCATGACGCGCCGTCGCGCGACGGTCGCGCTCCGCGGTCCCACGGCCGGAGGAACACGACGAGCAGCGCGACCGCCAGCAGCCCGAACGTGCCGGCGAGGATGATCTGCACGCGCGTGTCGGGCGGGAAGACGTCGTTGCGCACGTCGTAGGTCGTGATCAGCGACGCGATCGCCGTCGAGAACGCCGCGAGGTTGAGCAGGAACAGGATCCACGCCATGCGGCGCTGCATCCGGGCCTCGAGCAGGCTCGCCGTCTGGTGGAAGTGCTCCTGGAGGAACTCGAGCTCCTCGCGGATCTCGGCGGCGATGGCGGGGCCGCCCCATCGGTCCCACAACCCGCCGTAGACTCGCTCTTCGAGCGCGTCGGCGCAGACCGTCACGGGCGACGACTCGCGCACCGCGACCTCGAGCTCGACGCCCTCGCGGCGGAGCGCCTCGAGCTGCCGCTCGGGGCGACGCGACCCCTCCAGCAGCGCCGACGTCCGGGCAGCCAGCTCGCGGTTGACGGCCCAGAGCCGCGCGACGTTGTGGACGGCGAGGCGCCACAGCCAGGCGACGCGGGCGCGCAGCCGCTCGGCGCCGTCGACGTCGCCGTCGAGCATGGCGAACAGCCCGCCCATGCCTTCCCGAACGAGGAGAAGTCCGGGCCAACGGGGCAGTGGCCGCGCTCCATCGGCCGCGCTCGTGAACCCGGCGACGACGTCCTCGAGGGTGCCGTGCCGGAGCACCGACGGGCCGCCGGCGGCGCGCGTCGCGACGAGCGTCACGCCGAACCACGGGAGCAGCGCTGCCTGCGCAGCGCCCGCGGCCCCGGCCGCGGCGAGCCCCGCCACCCGGTCGTCGGCGGTGCTCGCCGCGGCAGCGATCTCGTTGCCCCACTCGAGCAGCGTCGCGCCGGTCGTCTCGGAGAGACCGACTTCGATCGCGACCCCCGCGTCGAGCTCGACGGTCGTCTCGACGACCCCTGCGCCGCCGTCGAAGAGCACGACCTCGTGCGTCACGCTCGCGACGCCGAACGACCCCGCACGACCGTCCGACGTCGGAAGCAGCGGCAGCGTCGGCGGCGCGAGCGCAGCCCGGACGCACGTCGCGGCGGGGAGCGTGAAGAAGGACGGCGCCCCCGCTTCGACCACGCACGCCTCGCTCCGCCACGGGAGGCCCGGCCAACGCCGCGCCGCCGCGTCCCGGACACGCGCGGCGGACACGGCGTCACGCCGCGGCGGGCCGGCCGTCAGGGCCGGAAGGCAGCGGAACGGCCGGACGACCGTCAGCGTCCAGCGCGCGCGAAGCGAGAGAGGAGGCGGGTCGGTTCCGTTCACGGGACGTGCGAGCGGACGCTACGGCGACCCCCGTGCGGGCGTCAATCCCCTCCGCCCCCCGGCGCCCCCCACCTCCCCGGACGCGCTGCCCCCCGGGTTCGGCGCAACCTCGGGGCGGCCGAGGGGTATCAACGAGAGCCTCGGAGGGTTCCCATGCGTCCGTTCGTCGTCGCGCTCGCCGTCCTCGCGCTCGCCGCGCCCGCCCTCGCTGACGACCCGCCCGCGGCGGGCACGGACGGGAAGCCCGCGGACCCGATCGTCGCGCTGCTCGCGCAGCTCAAGGACGACCAGCCGCCGGAGGTGCGGCTCGAGGCGGTGAAGCAGGCGAAGGTGCTCGAGGACCCGCGCCTCGTGCCCGCGCTCGGCAAGCTCCTGCGCGCGCCCGAGGAGGACGTGCGCGTGGGCGCGATGGCCGCGCTCGGCGCGCGCGGCACGCCCGAGACGAAGAAGAAGGCGGCGACGGCGCTGATCGAGCGCCTCAAGCCCCTCGACGCGACGCTCGAGAAGGACTTGACGCGCAAGCCCGAGATGATCGCGCTGTGCAAGGCGCTGCACGACCTCGCGCAGCCGTCGTCGATCGACCCGCTGCTCGACGGCATCGAGTTCCGCGAGGACCTCGAGGTGGTCGAGGCGCGCGCGATGGCGGTCGCCAACGTCGCCGACGTCAAGGCGGTGGACGGGATGATCGACCTGATGGGGCGCCGTCACCGCGACGGGACGGGGATCCGCGCGGTGCTCTCGAAGGCGCTCTACTACGCGACGGGCGCGAAGCTCGGCAACGACGCCGACGCGTGGCGTTCGTGGTGGAAGGACGCGAAGGTGCACTTCGACTTCGAGGCGGCGGCCGAGCAGCGCGAAAAGGCGCGCGAGGCCAAGGAGGCGAAGGAGGCCGCCAAGGACGCCGCGAAGGAGAAGCGCAAGCCGAAGAAGAAGGACGGCGAGACCACTCCGGGCGACGGCGGCACGAAGTAGGCCGACCGGGCGCCGGGGCGGGCCCCGGGGCGACGGCAGCCGTCAGCGCGACGACCGTCGGCGCACGTCGGGCTCGCCGTGGCGACGGTAGCGGTCGGGGAGCAGCGCCGAGGCGCGCGAGCGGACGAGGCGGCCCGCGCGCTCGTGGACGACCCACGGATCGCCGTACGAGACGAGCATCTCCCGGCACACGCCGCAGGGGTTGGCGACCCGCGCCCGCCCCCGACCCACCCACCGCACCGCGACCACGGTGTCGATCGCGCGGTCCCCCGCCGCCACCGCCGCCCCGAGCGCGACCGCCTCCGCGCAGGTCGCGCAGCGGCCCACGTAGGTGTCGAGGTTGACGCCCGCGTGCACGCGGCCCCCCGCCGTGCGCACCGCCGCCGCGAGGTGCTGGCGCTCGGGCGAGAAACGCGCGCGGATCAACGCCTCCGCGGCGGCGACGAGGGCGCGGTCGCGAGGGGAGAGCGGCATGCGCTCCCATCGTCGCACGCCCCGTCGGGGCCGCGCAGCGTCGCGGCGGGCCAGGCTCGACGGCGGCGCGGGGCCGGGCCCGCCGGCGAGGGGCGCGAAACCCGCGGCGGCGCCCGCGGTACCACCCCGCATGAAGCCCCTCTCCCCCGTCGGGATCGTCGTCGGGTTCGCCGTCCTGTCGGCGCTCTTCGCCGTGCTCGAGGGCCTCTTCCGCACGCGCGAGCGGCGGCCCTGGTGGCGCCGCAAGGACGTGCGCACCGACCTCGCGTGGTGGGTCGCCACGCCGTTCCTGTCGCGGGCCATGACGCTCGTCGCGCTCGTCGTGACGGTGGGGATCGTCGTGCTCTCCACCGGGCGCAGCGTCGCGTCGATCCGCGCGGAGACCGACGCGGGCGGCTTCCCCGACCTCGGCGTGCTCGGGCTCGGGCCCACGCTGCGCGCGTGGCCGCTCGGGGTGCAGGTGCTCGTCGGCCTGCTGCTCGTGGACCTCCTCGGCTACGCGATGCACCGCGCATTCCACCGCCGGCCGCTGTGGCCGCTCCACGCCGTCCACCACTCGAGCCCGCGCCTCGACTGGCTCTCCTCGATCCGCGTCCACCCGCTCAACGAGGTGCTCACGAAGACCGTCGAGGGCTCGACGCTGCTGCTCGTCGGGTTCGACCCGCGCGTCTTCGCCGTCGTGACCCCGTTCCTGACCGTCTACGCGATCCTGCTGCACGCCGACGTGCGCTGGGACTTCGGCCCGCTGCGCCGCGTGGTCGCGAGCCCGCTGTTCCACCGCTGGCACCACGCGGCCGACCGCGAGGCGTGGGACAAGAACTTCGCGGGGCTCTTCGCGTTCTGGGACGTGCTCTTCGGCACCTACCACCTGCCCGTCGGCCGCCTGCCCGAGGCGCTCGGCGCGCCGAGCGAGCCCGTGCCGGCCCGCTTCCTCGCCCAGCTCGTCTACCCGTTCCGACGCGCCAAGCCCGGCGAGCGCCTCGCCGCCGACGCGGCCGGCTAGAGAACTTCGCGCGTTGCGTCCGGGTGCGCGGAGCCAGGAAAGTTGTTTTCACGCCGCGTGAAAACAACTTTCCTGGCACCGCCGATCCCGCCGATCCGATCAGCGGGCCGCGGGCCCGCCGAGCAGGTCGTCGAGCAGGCGGCGTACGCGGTCGCGCACGTCGTCGCGGATCGCGCGCACCTGCTCGAGGGGCAACCCCTTGGGGTCCTGCACCTTCCAGTCCTCGTAGCGCTTGCCGGGGAAGATCGGGCAGGCGTCGCCGCAGCCCATCGTCACGACGACGTCGGCGGCGCGCACCTGCGCCTCGTCGAGCCGCCGCGGGGCGACGGCCGAGAGGTCGATCCCCACCTCGCGCATCGCCTCGCGCACGACCGGGTGCACCGCGTCGCCCGGCGCCGAGCCCCCCGACCACACCTCGACGCGGCCGCCGCCGAGCACGCGCGCGAACGCGGCCGCCATCTGGCTGCGCCCCGCGTTGTGGACGCAGACGAAGAGCAGGTGGACGGGGACGGTCATCGGGCAGCCTCCTCTCGGGCCGGGGCCCGCCGCCGCAGGCGGTCGCTGACGTGGACGAGCGCGAGCATCACGGGCACCTCGACCAGCGGCCCGACCACGGCCGCGAAGGCCACGTCGGAGTGGACGCCGAAGGCGGCGACGGCGACCGCGATCGCCAGCTCGAAGTTGTTCGAGGCCGCGGTGAAGGCGACGGTGGTGCTGCGCGGGCCGTCCGCCCCCACCGCCCGCCCGCTCCAGAACGAGACGAGGAACATGACGACGAAGTAGGCGAGCAGCGGCACGCCGACCCGCACCACGTCGAGGGGGATCGACAGGATCGCGTCGCCCTTGAGGCTGAACATCACGACGATCGTGAACAGGAGCGCGACCGGCGTGACCGGCGCGAGGCGCGGCAGCAGCACGTCCGACAGCCACGCCTCGCCCCGCGCGCGCGTCGCGAGCACGCGCGTCGCCACCGCGAGGGCGAACGGGATGCCGAGGTAGACGAGCACGCTCGAGGCGATCTCGCCCGCCCCCACCTCGACCACGCGGCCCGAGAGCCGGAACCACGTGGGCAGCACGGTGACGTAGACCCACGCGAGGACGCCGTAGAGGGCGACCTGGAAGACGCTGTTGAGCGCCACGAGCCCGGCGGCGAGCTCGCGGTCGCCGCGCGCGAGGTCGTTCCAGACGACGACCATCGCGATGCAGCGCGCCAGCCCGACGAGGATCAGGCCCGTCGCGTACTCGGGCCGGTCGCGCAGGAACAGCATCGCGAGCAGGAACATCAGCGCGGGCCCTACCACCCAGTTCTGGACGAGCGAGAGCGCGAGCAGCCGCCGGTCGCGCATCACCTCGGGGAGCCGGCCGTAGCGCACCTTGGCCAGCGGGGGCCACATCATCAGGATCAGGCCGAGCGCGATGGGGACGTTGGTGCTCCCCACCGACATCGCGTCCACGAGCCGCGGGACGGAGGGGAACGCGGCGCCCAGGCCGACACCGACCGCCATCGCGAGGAAGATCCACAGCGTGAGCCAGCGGTCGAACCAGGGCAGGCGCGCCCGGCAGGAGGCCTCCGCGGCGGTCGCCCCGGGCCCCGCGCCGGAACGGGGGTCTCGTGCGTCGGTCGGGTCGGCGGTCATCGGGCCCCCACCGGATCGGGCGACACCGCACGCGGCGCGAGCCAAGGCACGACGAAGACCCGCCGCGCGAGCGCCTCGACCTCGTCGAGCCGGCGCGCCTCGGCGGCGCGACGGGCGACGAGGACGGGGTCGGCGACGGCGAGCGGCGTGAGCGTCTGGTTGACCACCCACGCCCACGGCTCGATGCCCGCGCGGCGCAGGTCGGCCTGCAGCGCGGCGGCCTCGTGGACGGGGGTCGCCTCCGGCAGCGTCACCACCACGACGCGGGTGAACGCCGGGTCGCGCAGCCGCGGCAGCAGCGCGCGGACGGCGTCGGGCACGTCGCCCGCGGTGCGG
The DNA here is from genome assembly GCA_020851795.1 of Planctomycetota bacterium. GTDB lineage: Bacteria > Planctomycetota > PLA2 > PLA2 > JAEUHO01 > JAEUHO01. Next base: position 87,271 of record JADZCA010000101.1, read on the forward strand.
GTGACCTCGCGGTGGTACGAGCCCGCGGCGTCGAGGAGCAGCACCGTGTGGCCCGTCGGCGCGGTGTCCACGACGACGAAGCCCTCGACCCCGTCCGCGACGACGCGCGCGAGCGCGCGGAACACCGCCACCTCCTCGGTGCACGGCGAACGCAGGTCCTCCTCGAGCAGCGCCCGGCCGGCGGCGTCGAGACCGGTCGCGGCGTCGAGGACCTCGCGGGTGTAGGCGGCGACCTCGGCCTTGGGATCGATGCGGCTCGTGCGCAGCGTCGGCGGCGCGTCGGAGGCGAGGTCGGCGACGGCGCCGGCGGGGTCGGTCGTCGTCCCGTGGACACGATGGCCGCGCGCGCTCAGGCCGAGCGCCACGGCGGCGGCCACGGTCGTCTTGCCCACACCGCCCTTGCCCATCGTGAACACGACGCCGTGGCCCGCGGCGGCGAGCGCGTCGATCATCGGCGCGAGCGCGTCGGCCGCGGCGGCGATCTCGTCGCGTCGCGCGGTGGCGGACGCGGCCCCGGGCGGCTGCGGCGCGGCGGGCGCCGGTGGGACCGCCGCGAGCCGACGCACGGCCTCGCCGCCGACCACCGCGCTCGGGAGCAGCGGGACGTCGGCGCGCGGGAGCGCGGCGAGCCCGGGCGGCAGCGCGGCGAGCGCGCGGGCCCCGCGCGCCTCGAGGGCCGCGGCGACCGGGTCGGCCGCCCGCGTGCGCGGATCGGCGCGGAAGCACCCGTTGAGGACGAGCGCGAGCGGCGCCACGCCGAGCGCGGCGAGCTCGCTCCGCGTCCGCTCGGCCTCGGCCAGCGCCGCGACGTCGGGGCGCGCGACGAGCACGAGCGAGGTGCGGCGCGCGTCGGCGAGCGCGTCGCGGGTCGCGCGGTAGAGCTCGCGCTGCGCCGACAGCCCCGCGAGCGGCCCGAGGCACGACGTGGTCCCCGCGCTCGCCTCGAGGAAGTGCGTCCACGCCGCCGGCAGCTCGAGGAGGCGCAACGTGTGCCCCGTGGGCGCCGTGTCGAAGACCACGCGGGCGTAGCCGGCGGTGACCGCGGGGTCGGCGAGGAGGCGCGCGAACTCGTCGAACGCGGCGATCTCGACGGTGCACGCGCCCGAGAGCTGCTCCTCGATGCTCGCGACCGCGGCGGCCGGGAGCAGCGCCCGGTACGGTCCCACGACCCGCTCGCGGTACGCGCGCGCGGCGGCCACGGGATCGAGGTTGGCGGCGACGAGCCCGCGCGCGCCCGGCACCTCGGTGGGCGTCGGCGACAGCGCGACGCCGAGCACCTCGTCGAGGTTCGAGGCGGGGTCGGTGCTGACGAGCAGCGTGCGCTCGCCGCGCTCGGCCCACGCGAGCGCCAGCGCGCACGCGACCGACGTCTTGCCCACGCCGCCCTTACCCGTCACGAAGACGGCGCGGGCGGCGCGGTCGAGGACCGGGGCCAGCGCGGGGCCCATGGTCAGCAGCACCCGCCCTTCGGGACGCGCGGCTTGCTCGGCGCGACCGTGCTCGAGCCGCACCCGCTCGCGGAGGCACGCGGCGCGCTCGGGGCGACCGCGCTCGAGCAGCACCCGCCCTCGGAGGCGGGAGACTCGCTCGGGGCCGCTGCACCCGAGCAGCACGCGCTCGCCACGGGCAACGAGGCGAGGACGGGACGGTTCGCGCGGGCCTCGAGGAAGCGCCGGAGGTTCTCGGGCACCACGAACGGGGCGCGGTCCGCCGCGGACGCGCTGGGCGCGAGCGCCGCGAGCGCCGCGCGGACGATCGCGTCGGCCAGCACGCTCGGGGTGGGCACGACGCGCTCGACGCCGTCCTCGACCCAGACGCGGCAGTCCACGGCGACGCCGGCGTCCTCGCTGCACGTGCCGCACGGGGTCTCGCGGGCCTCGACCGGAAGGTCGCGGCCGCCGACGCGGACCGTGGGCGACGACGCGAAGCGCAGCGCCTGCGCCTGCGCGAGCGACGCCACGACGGTCTTGCGCACGCTGAGGGCGACGCCGTCGGCGCGCAGCCGCTGCGCGGCCTGCTCGACCGCGGCGTCGAGCGCGGCGCCGGTGCCGCAGCAGCGGTCGCACGTCTCGAGGTCGAGCGCGAGCAGCTCGACCTCGACGGTGCGGGTCGGGGCCGAGGGCGCGAGGCCCGCGGCGCGCTCGAGCATGGCGCGGTCGGGGTAGGTGCCGCGCGAGAGGACGCGCCCGTCCACGAGGACGAGCGGGAGGCAGGCGACGCCCTCGCGCTCGAGCGCCGTGCGGACGGTCGCGTCGCGGGCGAACGCGGCGGGGTCCTGCGAGAGGTTGTGGCGCGTGACGGCGACTCCGGCGCGGCGGAGGCGGTCGAGGTCGGCGGCGAAGCGGGGCAGCACCGGGTCCACCGTGGGGCCGCAGACGCCGGTGGGGCAGCAGAGGGCGGGGTCGTACACGTCGATGCGGACGGGCATGGGGCGGTCTCCGGGTTCAGAGCGCGGCGACGAGCGACTTGAGGCGTCGCAGCGCCTTCGGTTCGAGGCAGTAGCAGACGCGCGGACCGTCGATGGTGCCGCGCACGAGTCCCGCCTCCTTGAGCACCTTCAGGTGCTGCGAGACGGTGGACTGGGCGAGCGGGAGGTCGGCGACGATCTCGCCGCAGACGCAGGTGTCCCGGCGGGCGAGCAGCCGCAGGATGCGCAGGCGGGCCGGGTGCGCGACCGCCTTGGCGAGCGCGGCGAGCTCCTCGTCGGCGAGCGGGCCCTCGACGGGGCGCAGGTCGTCGCCCTCGGCAGCCGACGGGCAGCAGGAGCGCGGGGCGCGGCGGGGTCGTTCGTTCATCGTCGATATACGATCATACCCCCGAGGGGTGCGCAAGTCGGGGCGCGAGTCGGTGCCCGGAGTCGGGGCCCGGCCCCCCCCGGCCGGGCCAGGGCCCCAC